>NZ_CP024923.1:0-600000 GCF_002796605.1 Sphingomonas psychrotolerans | reverse complement strand
ATCGGTCGAGGGCGGCACCGCAGACACCGGCCTGCCGTCGGGCAGATCCCCAAGCGTGATGAGGCTTCCGATGAAGATGTGCGGGAAGCTTTCCGCATTGGGAACGCCGAACGCGTCATCGGAAAACAACGTCCGCGACTGACAGCCCTGGCTGAACCGCGCGCGCAAAGCGTCGGGCACCGGGGTGCTGCCGATCTGGGTCGGTCCGGGATCGCGTGTGCACAATTGCTTGCCGCTGCGCGAGCGATTGTCGTCTTCCTCGAAATGCTGCCAGATGACGCTCGCGCGGAAGCCGTCCGAAGGTTCCCACAGTGCGGAGACGCGGGTTGTCCACAGGTCGCGACCGTTCACGCGCGTGTCGTTGAAGCTGTTATACTCGAAGCCGTCACGTTTCGTGTAGGCGCCCGCCGCGCGCACCGCGAGGGTCGAACTGAGCGGCAGATTGACCATCCCGCTCACCCGGCGGGTCTCAAAATTGCCGACCTCAGCTTCGATCTCGGCGCTGAACTTGTTCGAGGGCAGCGCCGGCAGCACGTTGACCACGCCCCCGGTCGCGTTGCGGCCATACAGCGTGCCTTGCGGCCCGCGCAGCACCTCGACGCGCTGGAGATCGAGGAATTCCTGCTCGAACAGCCGGTTGCGGATCAGCGGCGTGTTGTTGAAGCTCACCGCCACCGCCGGATCGGTGCTCGCCGAAACCGCCTTGGTCCCGACCCCGCGGATCGAGAAATTATAGCCCGAGAAATTGCTCTTGGAGAAAGTCACGTTGGGGATCGCACGCAGCAGTTCGCCGCCCGTCTCGATCTTGAGATTGTCGAGCGCCGCCCCCGTAAAGGCCGAGACCGCGATCGGCACGTCCTGGATCGATTCCTCGATCTTCTGTGCCGTGACCACGATCTCGTTCTCGTTCTCGTTCTCCACCGTCTGCGGCGGCGTCTGTTCCTGCGCGGCGCCCACCGTCATCGCGCGCGCGGCGACGACGACATAGAGGTTCCCGCGCTGGCGATAGGTCAAACCGGATCCACGCAACAGCGCGCCCAATGCGATCTCGACGTCGCTGGTCGCGGTATAGCGCGCCGCCATCTTGCCCTGGGTCAAAGCCGAATCCGCGAGGATCGACACTCCGCTCTGCATCGCCAGGTCGCGCAGCGCCGTGGCGAGCGGCTGCGCCTCGATCTTGAAGCTCGTCTCCCGTGGTGCCGCCTGCGCTGCCGCAACGGTGGCGGCCAGTCCCGGAATGGCTACGCCGATAAGCAGAATATGACGCAACTTCGGCGCGATGGCACCCATGAACATCCCCTCCCTGATCGAGGCTGGAGCCTCTGTTGTCCGCCGCGGCATGCCGCAGTCTAGAACTAGGACGTGCGTCGAACGAGATCGGGGGGACGGAAAAAAAATATCTACATTGATGTCAGCAAGCAAGCATTCGCAACTGCAACAGCCGGCATCACGCCGCACCGCACAACTTGGCCGGAACACCAGATCGGCAGCAAATCCGCCGCTATTGACAAGAATCGGACGATCATTCCTGTTCCGGCCCGGTGGAGGGTCGGTGTGCTTAGGCTTGAGGGCGTGTCCAAATACTATGCTGCGCCTCATCGTGCGATTGCCGTGCTCGAGGACGTCACATTGTCGGTCGACGGCGGCGAGTTCTGCGCGCTCGTCGGTCCGTCGGGTTCGGGCAAGAGCACGTTGCTCAATCTGATCGGGCTGCTCGATCAGCCGAGCAGCGGAACGCTGTCGATCGACGGGGAAGCGGTCGGCGGATGCTCGGCGCACGAAAGCGCGCGGCTGCGCAACCGGCTGATCGGCTTCGTCTTCCAGTCCTTCCACCTGCTGCCGCGCCTCACTGCGTGGCAAAACGTAGCGCTGCCGCTGCAATATCGGGGCGTGCCGCGCGACCAGCAGCGCAAAACAGCGGAGGCGATGCTTGCGCGGGTAGGCCTCGCCGATCGCACCGGGCATCTTCCGGGACAGCTTTCGGGAGGACAGAGCCAGCGTGTCGCGATCGCCCGCGCGCTGGTCGGCGCGCCGCGGCTGTTGCTCGCCGACGAGCCCACCGGCAGTCTCGACAGCAGCACAGCGCAAGACGTGATGGCACTGCTCGCGGCACTCAACGCCGAGCTTGGCGTGACCGTGGTTATGGTCACACACGACCGCGATCTCGCGGCGGCATGCCCGCGCCAGATCGCGCTGCGTGACGGACGGGTGCTCGGCAACGGAGCCGGGACATGCTGATCGCGCTGCCTGGCAGCCATGCGAGGCTAGGCGATACGCTGGCCGAGGCGTGGAGCAACCTGCGCTCGCAAGGCCGCCGTTCCGCGCTCGCGCTGCTTGGCATCATGATCGGCACCGCCTCGATCATCGCGATGCTCAACAGCGGCCATATGGCGCAGCGTGAATCGCTGAAGCTGTTCGCGAAGCTGGGAGTCGATATGCTCCATGTCCAGGCGGCCCCCACCGGCGATCGCCCGGCGCTCCTTTCGCAAGCGATGATCGACGCGCTTCCCCGCGCCGATCCAGACGTAGTCGAGGCGATACCGTTCGCCAGCAATCGTGCCATCGCGCGCGCCGGCAGCAAGACCGAAAACCTCGCTATCCTCGGCGCGCCACCAGCGCTGGCAGCGCTTGCGAAGCTGCGCCTCGCCGCCGGGCGGCATCCGACCGCCATCGAGGATTGCGCGCTCTCCGCCGTGCTTGGCGACGCCGCCGCCCGTGCGCTTTCGGCTCCCGCCGCGGCGATCGGCCCGGGCAGCAAAGTGCTGGTCGGCGGCTATGGCTATACAGTCGTCGGGGTGCTCGCGCCCTCGACTCCCGAAACCCTCGACCCCGTCGACTACAACATGGCGGTGCTAATATCGCTCGGCTGCTCGGGGCGGATCATCCCCGGTGGCGGCCCCACCGGGCTGCTCGTCCGGCTGCGCCCGGGCGCGGACACCGCGGGCGCCGGCGAACGGATCACTGCGCGCCTAACTACCCCCGACGCGAAGCTCACCGTGCTCGACGCCCGATCGATCCTGCGGACGATGCAGGAGCAAAAGGCAGTCCATTCGCGGATGCTGATCGGGATCGGCGCGGTGTCGCTGCTCGTCGGCGGGATCGGCGTGATGAACGTCATGCTGATGAGCGTGATGGAGCGCCAGCGCGAGATCGGCTTGCGCGCCGCGACCGGCGCCACGCCCACCGACATCCGGCTGTTGTTTCTCGTCGAAGCGGTGCTGCTGACGGTCGCTGGCGGTGCGATCGGCTCGGCGTTCGGCGCAGCGATCGCCTGGGCCATTGCCCACAGCTCGAGCTGGGATTTCGACCTCGCCCCGTGGACGCTTGCGCTCGGCCCCGCCGCGGCGAGCGGCATGGGGCTGATCTTCGGCCTCTATCCCGCGATCACTGCCTCGCGGCTCAACCCGATCGAGGCGCTGCGTGCGGATTAGACGGACGCTCCTCTTATACGCGTTGTTGTGCGCGCCGCACGCTGCGCTGGCCCAGGCGCATGCGGTGTCGCCGATCGCCGGCGTGCCCTCCCCCTCGGGCACCCGGCCCTCCGAAGTCGATCGGTCAGTGCCAATCAGCCTCGTCGATGCCGTCGCACTGGGTGTGCGCGACAATCGCGACATCCGCGCCGCTTTTCTCGATCGCGCGGTACAGCGCTTCCGCCTGCGCGCCGCCGAACAGCGTTTCGCTCCGCGGCTGGACATCCTCGCCGATGTCTTTCGCGAGGACGTCGGCGGAATCGTCACCAGCCAGGCCAGCGTGGGGGGAACCGGGAGCCTGCTGCTCCCCAGCGGCGCGCGGATCGGCTTCGTCTGGGATCGCCGCCAACGGCTCGACCGGCGCGGGGACAGCGACGTCGCGACACTCGCGGTCACCCAGCCGCTGTTGCGCGGCGGCGGCTTTGCCGTGAATCGCGCGCCGCTGAGGATCGCCCGGCTTCAGGATTCGATCGAGCGGCTCGCGCTCCGCAATACGCTCGCCGAGGGGATCAGCCGAATCGCCTTCGCCTATCGTTCGCTTCAGCAGGCTCAGGAGCAGGTTCGCCTCGGCGAACTCGCGCTGGCGCGCACCGCCGAGTTGATCGCCACCAACCGGGCGTTGATCGACGCCGGCCGGATGGCCGCCGCCGACATCGTCCAGAGTGAAGCCGATCAGGCCAACCAGCAAGTCGCGCTCCATCAGGTGCGGCAGCAGCGCAATTCGGCGCAACTCGCCTTACTCGAGCAGCTCGCGCTCGATCCCGCCACCAACATCATCGCCGCCGATCCGATCGCAGCCGAGCAGGTGCCGATCGACACCCAACGTGCCATCGAGATCGCCCGTACCGGCCGGATGGACCTGCTCGCCCAGCAACGTGCGGTCCAACAAGCACAAGAGGGCCTGCGGCTCGCCCGCAACCAGCGGCTATGGGACCTCTCGCTGGTCGCCACGGCGACGCGGTCGGCCGGGCGCGATCCGTTCGGCCCGTTCCCGACTCTCAACGACAACCGGGTCGGCCTGCAATTGGCGATTCCGCTCGGCGATCCTGCCCCGAAACTCGCAGTGATCGAGGCAGACACCAGCCTGCGGACTGCCGAGCTGCGCCTCGAAGCGCTCGATCAATCGGTCGAAACCCAGGTCCGCGACGCCGCGCAGCGCGTCGAGGCGGCATGGTCGCAGGTCGAAGCCGCCCGGCGATTCAAGGCGCTCTCGGCACGCGCGGTCGAGATCGCTCGCGACAAGCTCGCTGCAGGCCGCTCGAGCAATTTCGAAGTGCTGTCACTACAGGACGCGCTGCGCACCGCCGAGATCCAGGAGCTCACATCGATGATCTCTTACCTCGACGCGCTGACTTCGTTCGATCTCCAGATCGGCGCCACTCTCGAAAGCTGGAAAATCGAATGGAGCGGCGAATGATCCAGACCCTCCGTAGCCGCCGCGTGTTCTGGTTCGGACTCGCTGCTTTGCTCATCCTCGCGCTCGGCTGGTGGTGGACCAGCGCGCGCGCCGACAAGGCCGCCGTTCCAGCCGAGCGCAGCCTTGTCGTCCAGCGCCAGCCCTTCGTCGCCACGCTGACCTTTGCCGGCAAGATCGCGCCGGGCGACGCGGTGAGTATCACCGCGCCGTTCGATGGGGCGGTGCGGACGATCGACTTCGCTTATGGCGCGCGCGTCGCGGCAGGCGACATGCTGCTCGTGCTCGACACGCAGGAGATCGCCGCGACGCGCAACCAGGCCGAAGCCACCTGGCTCAAGGCGCATGAACCTGCCGACGACATCGCCAATTGGCCGCGCGGCCCGGAAGTCGCCGCCGCCCGCCGCCGCGTCCACCTCGCCGCGCTCGAACTGGCACGGCTCGAGCGCGAGGCACGCGAAAGCCGGCGCCTGCTCGACAAGGGGCTCATCGCGCGCAACGAGCATGACGGTGTCGAGCAGCAGCTGGTAGCGCAGCGGATGACCGCCGCCGCCGCCAATGAAGAGCTCGCTGACACGCTTGCGCGCGGGAGCCCTGCCGCTGCGCGGATCGCCGGGCTCGAGCTCGAAAATGCCCGCGCCGGGCTGCGCCGCACCGAAACCCAGATCGGCCAGGCGGTGATCCGGGCGCCGGCATCGGGCGTACTCGTCGCGCCGCCGGCATCGGGTGCGAAGCTGGTAGAAGGCCCGCTCCACCCTGGAACCCGCGTCACGCGCGGGCAGCTGATCGGCACGGTGGCGCGCGACGGCGGATTGTCGGTCACCTTCGAAGTCGACGAGTCCGATGTGAACGCGCTCGCGGTCGGCCAGCCGGTGATCGTCACCGGCGCGGGGTTCGCCGGCCTCGCGCTGGGCGGCAAGGTCGCTGCGATCGCCGCACCGACCGAAGCCGCCACCGGTCCGACCCGCTTCGTCGCCAGCGCCCGGCTCGATCCTTTGCCCGCCGACCAGGCCGCGCGGGTGCGCATCGGCATGAGCGCCGCGGTCGCAGTGATCACGTATCAGGCGCCTGCCGCGATCGTCGTCCCGCCCGAGGCGCTGATCGGCGCTGCGCCACAGGCCAAGGTCAATATCCGCGCCGCCGGGCATACCATCGAGCGCCAGGTAACCGTCGGCCGGGTCACGCCGGCCGGCGTCGAGATCCGCGCGGGGCTCCGCCCCGGCGAGACCGTCGTCTGGGCCGACCCCGCCGCACCGCCACAGCAGGGAACCGACTGATATGGCGCACCCGCAATCCCCCCGCCCGCCGCGCCCGCGCGTCTGTCACCTATGGGCGGGGTTCGTCTGGAGTGAGCGGGGATCGAAGCCATGTGGTCGCGCACCACATCATTGCAGGTGGAAAGCGCGGTGAGCGGGGCATCGCGCACCCAGCCCGAGCTGGCCGGCTGGGTACGCCAGCATGGACCGGCGCTGCGCAGCTATTTCGCCCGCCGCGTCAGCGAAACCGAAGCCGACGATCTCGTCCAGGAAGTTTTCCTCCGGCTCCACGCGATGCGTCGGGATACCCCGGTCGAGAATGTCGACCGCTTCATTTTCACAGTCGCGCGCAATATCCTGATCTCACGATACCGCTATCACAAGGCGCGACTGGCGGGTGCACACGAGCCACTTACCGAAGCATCCGATCCGGTCGATACGCTGTCGCCTGAACGGATCGTCATCGGCGTCGACGAATATGAGCGCACCGTCGAGGCGATCCTCCAGCTGCCGCCGCGGGCACGTGCCGCGTTCCAGTTTCACCGGTTCGAGAAGATGACCTATCAGCAGATCGCGGCTCGGATGGGCATCTCGCATGAGTCGGTGAAGGAGCTGATCCACCGCGCGCTGGTACGGTTGGCCGAACAGCTGGACATCGGCGCATGATCCGGCTGCTGCGCTCTCGCCTGGACAACCGCCGCATGCACGCAGCCGGCCGCCTGCTGGCCCGCCACGCGCACCCCGAAGATCTGCCCGACCGGGCCGAGACCGCGCTCGACGAAGAGGCCATGCTCGAAATGGAGCGGCTTTGGGCGCTCACCGGCGCGGTTGCCGACGATCCGCGCATTCGCGCGGCGATCGAGGACGATCTCGTGCGCTTCCAGCCCGTCGCGCCGATGCGCCGCTTCGCGCCGATCGCCGCCGCTCTGGTCCTCAGCATTACCGGCATCGGCTCGCTCGCGTGGTTCGGCGGCAGCGACCGCACGCAGCAGATCGCCGCCGCCCCGGTCCCCAGCGTCTCGACCGCGGTAGGCCAGCGCAAGCGCATGACGCTGTCCGACGCCTCTAGCGTGTCGCTCGACACCGACAGCGAGATCGCGGTCCGCATGGACCCGAACGCGCGCAACGTGATGCTCCGCCGCGGCCGCGCCTATTTCAAGGTAACCAAGGACTCCCACCGCCCCTTCATCGTCTCGGCCGGAGACAAGCGCATCCGCGCGGTCGGAACAGCATTCGAAGTGCGGATCGACAAGGGCGAAGTGATCGTCACGGTGACCGAAGGCACGGTCGAAGTTACCGAACGCAACTCCCGGCGCGCCATTCCGAATTCGGCGCGGATCGGCGCGGGTACCCAGCTCGTCACGCTGCCGCACAACGACTGGGCGATCCGCCAGGTCGACGCTGCGCAATCGACCACATGGCTCACCGGCCGGCTGTCCTTCGTCGACGAGCCGCTCGCCAGGGCAATGGACGAGATGAACCGCTATTCGCGCCAGAAGCTGGCCTTCCGCGACGGCCGCACCCCCGACGAGCGCATCCTCGGCGTGTTCCGCGCCGGCGACACGCTCGCACTCGCCCAGGCGATCGAGCTCAACGGGTTCGCGCACATCGTCGAGGTCACACCCGATCGGATCCTCGTCGAGGCCGAGTAAGCACGCCTCACCGCAACGGCAGATGCGGCTGGAGCGCCATTAGAAAGGCCCGGCCATCGCCATGCGTCTGCAGCCGTGCTCGCGCCGCATGGGTCTCCGCCGCAGTGAGCGGACGGCCCGCGGCGATCCCGGACGCGCCGATCAGCACGCTTTGCTGGATGCTGTTGAGCGGCTCGCTGTCATCCGGCTCGGGTATCACGGCAAAGGTGGCCGGCGGTGTCGGTAGCGTCGGCCACACTTGCGCGGTGGTTTCCGTCAGCACGAAGGCCAGATTGGGCGCCGCGGCGATACGCGGGCTGGGCAGCTTCGAAGCGAACGCGTCAGACAATCCCTGCCAGTCGCGCAACGTCGCGAGCACACTGGTATGATCCAGCGGCACCGATGTGTTGCTGCGGAAGACGGTGCCGGGCGTCACCCAGGACGAGATGATGATCGCGGGCACGCGAACCCCGAACCGGTCGAAGGTGAAGTTCTCGCTCGATGAGACCGGACCAGGCTCCGGCGGCTGCGCGCCCAAGGGCGGCTCGACATGATCATAGGTCCCGCCATGTTCGTCGAACAGGACGATGAACAGGATGTTGTCGCGGTACGGGCTCTGCTGGATCGCCGTGTAGATCGTCGCGAGGAACTGCTCGCCCGGGCGCACGTCGTGGGGCGGATGATAGCTCTCGTCGTTGCCGAGCACCCCGAAATTAGGCTCTACGAAACTGAACGCGGGCAGCTTCTGGTTGGCAGGAGCACTCGCCGGCTGCGCGCAGGTCGCCTGGAAATCGCTGATCGCGGCGAAGTTGGTTTCATTGCCGAGATATTTGGTCAGGAACATCGTCTTGGTCAGCGATTGCAGCGTGCCGTCGTTATAGACCATCCATGACAGGTTGTTCCCGCCGAACACGTCGAACACCGTATTGATGTCCCACGGCAGATAATCGTCGTTGTTGATGTGGGCGTCCGAGGAACCAGTCTGCACGAAGCCGCGGTTGGGCCAGGTCTGGCTCGGCACCGAACAGAACCAAGCATCCGACACTGCGAACGAAGTCGCGAGCGTGCTGATGATCGGCAGCTGCGCCACGCTGTAGCATTGCATGATCTGCTCGGCCGGCGTGCCGGGCTGCTGGGTGACATAGTCGGTCAGGAAGCCGCCCATGTCGTTCGAGATCTGGACAGTGACATGGTCGAACTCCTCGCCCGGATCGGGGCTGGGCACGAACCATTCGCTGATCGTCGAACTGCCTTCGAGCCAGTCGGTGGTGCCGTTACTCACATAGACCGGTTGACCATTGTTGACGCTCGGGTCGGTGTTGAAGAAGGTGCTTTCGAGCCCGTCATAGCTCGGCGACGAACCCGCCGGCAGCACTTGTGCCGGCGCGGCGGCGCCCGGGTAGATCCAGCCGAGCAGATTATCGAGCGAGCGATTCTCCATCATCAGCACGACGACGTGATCGATCTGCGGCAGGATGGCGTCCTGCAGCTGCGAGACCGCGAATACCACGTCGTCATAGGTGCCGTCAGAGACATAGCTGGCAGTGACATTGTAGGTCAGGCCATTGCTGGCAACGAACTTCAATTGCGTGTTGTTCGCCTGCCAGCCCGTGCCGCTGCCGTCGACGACGATCTGCACGGCGATGTCGCTGCTCGCGAAGGTGCCGACGAGCTGGACCTGCAGCAGCATCGACGAACCGCCGACCGCTACGGTCGTGATGACCGTCCAGGTGTCGTGATCGGTGATGCCTTCGTTGCGATCGATCCAGTAGAGCTCGGTCTGCCCGCCGCCGGTTGGGAGGCTGATACTGCCACCGGGAGCGGACCAATATTCACTGCTCAGCGCCGGCGAGATCTGGGTCGACGCCGAAAGGCCGTCTGACAAGTCGTTGGCGACATAGACATTGGTGGGCATGACATATCCTCCCCTGACGCGTGCGCGCGCGATCAGATCGCGATGAGCGAATAGGTGACGTCGTCGTAAGTGCCGTTGAGGAAGAAGGTGCCGTCGATCTGGTAACCGGCGCCGTCGCCACCGCTGAACTCGACCGAGGTGTTCTCCTCGCTCCAGCCGCTGTCGTGGGCACCTGCGACAATGCGGATCTTGATGTCGCTGCTCATCGCCGTGCCGGTCAGCGATTCCAGCAACTGGATATCGACACCGTCGAAGGCCAAGCTGGTGGTGAACACCCAGGTATCGCCGTCGGTGATGCCGCTGTCCCGATCCATCCACAGGATCGCCGTCTGCTGACTGCCCGGAGCGGTGTTCGTATCGATCCCCCAATAATCGCTGCCGAGCGTGGGCGTCACGGTCGTGTCGAGCGACAGCGACGTGTCGGTCCCGTTTTGAATATTGACGTTGGTCGGCATGAAACCCCTCCTCTGAAATGCGGGCATACGCCACGCGGATCCAGTCGAGACACCGACGGCTTCCGAGCGTCTCACATGAGCAATGGCCGGCCGATCAAGGCCCAGATCAAGCAAAGCAGGTCCCACGCTGCCGATCGGTCAGCGAGCAGGTAAAATTCCATCTCTCTCGGTTAAAACTGAGCCGTTACAATAAGAGTGCAGTTACGCAGAAATAATCTAGATATTGCGTACAATACAAAATCCTTGGTTGTGACGAAGAATAACCATAGCAAGCCTGATTCGCAACTTGAATCCGCACAGCATCTCGCAATCCTATGAAAAACTACGCGTACACCAAGTTACTCACCAAGGTCATTATTTTACATTTAAGCCGCAAGTGCTCGATGTGACCGGATAATTTCGAAAGAAGAGCAGTGCTGCCAAGGACCGCAGGTTGAGGTTATGCAGCGCGCCGCAATCGCCGGCACCAGTCGCGAAACTACCGGGCTGGGCTGTGTCGAATGGAGGAAGCGGGCGGCACCCGACGCGCATGACGCTTCCACCCGGCGCAACCGCGAGCGGCCGCTGCCGGGTGTGGGAACGGCCCCCCCGCTTGTGCCGGGGTCGATCGGTCCTAGATCGCGCCCGCCTTGAACTGCTTGACCGCATGATCGGCAGCCCGCGCAGTGAGCGCCATGAAAGTCAGCGATGGGTTCACGCACGAGATCGATGCCATCTGCGCGCCGTCGGTGACGTACAGGTTGGCGGCATCGTGCGCCTGGCTCCATTTGTTGAGCACCGACTGGCGCGGATCCATGGCCATCCGCGCCCCGCCCATTTCATGGATGGCGTCGCCGGGCACATGTTCGCTGCGCTCGCTGGTGACGTTGAGCAGCCCCGCCTTGCGCAGCATCGCTTCGCCTTCGCTTCGCGCATCGTCCATCATGCGGATCTCGTTCTCGCGGAACTTGACGTCGAAGCGCATCAGCGGGATTCCGAACCGGTCGACCTTGTCGGCGTGAAGGCTGACCTTATTGTCCTCATAAGGCAGACATTCGCCGAAAGCGCCCATGCCGAACTTCCACGGCCCATAGCCACGCATACCCTGCTTCATCGACGCGCCGAAGCCTTGCGGCTTGGCCGGATCGCGCCGTGCGCTGCCTTGGTAGCCATAGCCGCGGCGGAAGCCGATCCCTTCCTCCCCGCCGACATTGCGGAAGCGTGGGATGTAGACCCCACCCGGCCGCCGGCCATATTCGATATAGTCGGTCATGCCGGGGATCTCGCCCGAGATGCCGACGCGGAAGATGTGATCCATCACATAGCGACCCAGCGTGCCGCTATTGTCGAAATGGCTCTTGCCGGTGCCGGGAATCCGCGAATTCATCAATATCTGGGTCGACGCCATCGCCGAGGCGCAGAGGAAGACCAGCCGCGCGGGAATCACTTCGGCCTGCTTGGTCTTCGTGTCGATCACGCGGACGCCGGTGACCTTCTTCGTCTTCGGGTCATATTCGAGATTGGAGACGACGGCGTCCGAGCGCAGCGTCAGCCGGCCGGTGGCGCGCGCCGCAGGCAAGGTGACTGCCTGGGTAGAGAAATAGGCACCGAACGAGCAGCCGCGCCCGCACTGGTTGCGGAACTGGCATTTGCTGCGGCCCTGATCCGGCTTGTCCTCAGTCATGTTGGACAAGCGGGTGTTGATCAGCTTGCGGCCCGGCGAACTTGCCTCGAGCCGCTCCTTCACCCATTTCTCGGCGATGTTCATCTGCATCGGCGGCTGGAACGCGCTGTCGGGCAGTTGCGGCAGATTCTCGCGCGAGCCCGATACGCCGATATACTTCTCGACATAGTCGTACCAGGGGGCGAGGTCCTCGTAGCGGATCGGCCAGTCGATCCCGACATTCTCGCGCTTGTTGGCTTCGAAATCCTCAGGGCTCCAGCGGAAGCTCCAGCGTCCCCAGATCAGCGACTTGCCGCCGACGGCACCCGGACGGATCCAGTAGAATTTCTCACCCTCGTCATATGCATATGGGTTGAGCCGGTCGTTATTGTAGAACTTCTGGTTGGAGGGCGAGACATAGCCGTGCTTGGCGATGAAATAATCGCTCTCGACCAATGCCTTGGGCATCATATCTCGCGCGGGGATCTCATATGCCGGCTTGCCGTCATAGTCGTAATTCTCGCCATGCTCGACCATCACGCCGCGGTCGAGCATCAGGACCTTGAGGCCCTTTTCAGTCAATTCCTTCGCTGCCCATCCGCCGCTCACTCCGGAGCCGATGACGATCGCATCGAACTTGTCGGCCATCATTTTGATCCTCGAATGAAGGTTACGCGCCGAGACGGCTGAGGGTGGCGAAGCTGGTCTGGATGTCGGGAAGATACGGCGCGGGTGACTGATCGTTCTCGACGTAGAAATGCTTCACGCCCGCAATCTTGTTGAGCGTGAAGATGTCGGCGAAATCGACCACACCCTTGCCGACGCTGGTCATTTTGCCGTCGGCGGTGCGATCCTTGACGTGATAGGCGTAGATGCGGCCTGGCAGGCGCGCGATGATCGCCTTGGGATCCTCGCCCGCGGCGATCGCCCAGAACAGGTCGAGCTCGAGCTTGACCAAAGCCGGATCGGTGTCGGCGACCAACGTGTCGAACAGGCTCGTTCCGCCAGGCTTCACGGTAAACTCGAAATCATGGTTGTGATACGCGAAGCCGATCCCGAGCTTCTTCAGCCGCTCGGCATAACGGTTGAAGTTGGCGACCGCGGCTTTCCAACCGTCCGCGTTGCGATGCGCGTCAACCATGTAAGGCACGACGAGGGTATCGGCGCCCAGCGCCTTCGTCATCTTGACCGCGCCGTCGAAGTCGGCAGCGAGCGCCTCGTAGCCGACATGGATCGAAGGCGATTTGAGCCCGAGCCGATCCATCGTCTTGCGGAGCGCGGCATGGTCCATCTTGTCATAGCCGCCACCGCCATATTCGACTTCGCGATAGCCGATCGCCGCCACCTTCTCGAGCGTGCCCATCGGGTCCTTCGAGAAGAGCTCGCGCACCGTGTAAAGCTGAAGCCCGATCGGCTTCGCCTTGAACGCGCGCGCCATTGCCGGCCCTGCCGCGAGCGTCGTCGCCAGCGCCGCGCTGCCGGTCATCCATTGCCGTCTGCTGATCATCATGACGAGAACACCTTGTTGACCTGAGAATAACGATAGGCGCCGTCATATCGGCCAGGGACCGGCAGATACTCGCGCTCTTGGGTGATGCCGACTTCCGACGTGAAATAGCCGGTGATGACCAGCTGGCGGAACTTCTCGAAGAAGCCCTTCCCTCCGGGCAATTTGTCTTCCATCGCCAGCGTCAGCAATGCATCCTGCTGCGTCGGCGTCGCCTTGTCGCCCGCCACCCTATAGTCGGCCTGGGCCCGCGCCTCGATGGCGTCGAGCCCGGCGAGGATCGGCTTGCGATCATCGGGACTGGCCCAGTCGGCGAGCAACTTTTCGATAAATGCGGGCACCCCCGCGGTGATCGCGCCGGGCGTATCGGTGGTCGGCATCACCCGCTCGCTGAGCGCGGTCATCAGCGCGCGCTGCTGTGCGGTGAACACCGGCGACGAGGGCGGGCCGCCGCTGATCGGCGTCACCTGCGCCGCCGCCGCACGGGCGATCGGCGCGAACAGCGAGGCGCCGAACATCGCGACCACTCCGGCCAATGCGTCTCTGCGATCGATGATCATTTCACGGTCCCTTCGAAGTCGTAGCTCGCCGCCATCTCAGGCAGTGGGCGCACCCAGATATTGCGGAACGAAACCGGTGAATTATGGTCCTGGAGCTGGATCGGTGCGGCGTTGCCGTGTGCCGCATAGGTGCCGACTTTTCGCCAGATCGTGCCGCCGAGCCAGGGCTGACGGTTCTGCACCAGCACCCCGTTCAGGAACGCCGTGATATAGGCCGGGCGCAGTAATTTGCCGTCGGGGCCGAAATGCGGGCGCTCGAAGACGACGTCATAGCTCTGCCACTCGCCGGGCGGCCGCGACGGGTTCACCAGCGGTGGCTTCCAGCCATAGATCGCGCCGACGGTGCCGTCGGCATAGGTCGGGTTATTGTATCCATCGAGAATCTGGATCTCGTAGCGCTGCATGAACCAGATGCCGCTGTTGCCGCGATCCTGCGAACTCTTGGCCGGCGGATACGGCGAGCGGAATTCGAGGTGGAGCTGGACGTCGCCGAAGCTTTGTCTGGTGACCAATGCGTTCTCACCGCCGCCGGCGCCCGGCACAGAAGTGGCGGCATTGTCCTGGACCGTCCACGGCGTCGTCTGCGGCTGCCACGCATCGAGCGATTTGCCGTCGAACAGCACCACTGCGTCCGAAGGCGCCCCGCCGGGCGCCGCGGCCGGCGTCACCACCGTCGGATACGGTCGGTCGGCATCATGGACCTTCCACTTGCCGTCGGGCAAAGTCGGCGTGTCGGTGAAGCCGGGCTTGTCCTGCGCCGTGGCGGGGCTCCCGGCCGTGATGGCCACCGCAATCGCGGTGCCCCATAGGGTACGCTTCACTGCTTCCTCCTCATGCCGCGTCGATTGCGCGATAGGCGGCGATCAGCCGCTCCTCGCCCGCGCGTCCGTCGATCGAATTGCCGTGTTCCATGCCGATCACTCCGGCAAACTGCTTGGCGCGCAGCCAGCGCACCACATTGCGATAGTTGACCTCGCCACTGCCCGGCTCCTTGCGCCCGGGGTTGTCGCCGAACTGGATATAGGCGATCTCGTCCCAGCAGGTGCCGAGCGTGTTGATCAGATTCCCTGCCTGGATCTGCTCGTGATAGAGATCGGCGAGCACCTTCACCGCCGGGCTGTTCACACCCTTCGCCACCGCGAAGCCCTGCGGGATAGTCTGCATGAACACCCCCGGATGGTTCACGATCGTGTTGAGCGGCTCCATCACCATCACCAGCCCGTGCGGTTCGACGATCTCTGCCGCGCGGCGCATCGTGTCGATCACCCGCCCGGTCTGGATCTCGACGGGCAGCTTGCGGTCGAGAAAGCCGGTGACCACCGTCATCCACTTCGCGTTCAACCGCTTGGCGACATCGATCGACGCGCGGATGTCGGCGAGGAATGCCAGACGCTCAGCATCGTCGTTGCCGCCGAGCAGCGGCCTGAACTCGGCCCATTTGGGCATGCTCGCGACGAACACGCCCATCGTCATGTTCCGCTGCCGGAGCGCGCGCGCCATCGCTTCCTGCTCGGCGACGGTGCGGCCCGCCGCCTCGTTATCCTCCCATGCCGTGAAGCCCTGATCGGCGGCGAACGCGATCTGCTCGAGCCGGTTGCCGCGGCTCTTGAAGCTGCCTTCATGCGGCGCATAGCCGAGCGACAAGCGCGCCGCGTTTTGGCTGGGGGCCGCGCGACTCATCGTCGCCGCACCCGCCGTAGCGGCGCCCGCCGCCAGTATCGATCGCCGGCTGAGCTTCATGCCGCTTCGCCCGCGAGCGCTGCCCGCGACTTGCCGCGCTCGCGCAACCAGATGAAGCCGAACACCGCCAGCAGGACGATCGGCAGGATCGCCAACCGCTGGAACGACACGGAAGCCGCCGCATCCTCGACCGCCAGCTTCGCCGCCCCGGTAAGCGCCGCGAACGCTTCGGGGCCGCCGGCGAACTCGATCTTGGCTTGGTCGAACATCGCCCCCAGCCGCGGCAGCACGAAGAAGCTGGCGAGTGCGCCGGCCGATCCCACCAGCCCCATCGCCCACGATCCGCCGCGCGGATAGCGTTCGGCGACCGAGGCGAGCATTGTCGGCCACATCACGCAGACGCCCAGCCCCCATACCGTCGCGGCGAGGATCGCCGTCACCGGCGACTGCGCCTGGCTCAGCATGAACAGCCCGATCGCGGCGAGCAGGCTCGATACCCAGAGCAACCCCGGGTTCGAGATCTTGTTGGCGAGCCGGCCCGCGAAATGGCGGAACACGAACATCAGCGCGTTGACATAGACCAGCAGCAGGATGCCGCGCATGCCCACCCGGTTCGACAAGGCGACGTCGATCCACTGGCCGGGCGCCAGTTCGGACGCTGCGGTCAGGAACATCGCGCCGAACCAGATGAAGAAGCTCGGGCGGCGAAACACTTCGCTCACCATCTCGCCGAAGCCGACGCCGGTCTCGGAGCGAAGCGGCGGAGGGAAGGTCGTTGTCGCGGCGATCGCCACGGTCGCGACGGCGGGGATCATCACCAGCGCCATGATGCCCTGCCACGGCAGCGTCGCCGACAGGAGGAAGCCGGCCAGCCCGCCGATGATGATACCGCCGGGGAACCAGGCGTGCAGCACGTTGAGCCGGTGGGTGGTGTCCTCGGGATAGAGCTGCGCGGTCAGCGGATTGATCGCCGCCTCGGTCAGCCCCCAGCCGATGCCGCTGAGCAGCATGCCGAGCCAGACCAGAGTATAGACGGTCATCCCGGTCGCGAGATGGCCCGCGGTGACGATCAGCAACGGGCCGAGAATGAAGCACAGCCCCGCGCCCAGCAGGCACCGTTTCATGCCGATCTGGTCGAGAAATGCGCTGGCGACGAACAAGGTGATCGCGAAGCTGAGGAACGCCGCACCCAAAGCGGCGGCGAGCAGTTCGCCCGCCTGCAATGGGGCGATCGGATCGATCCATTCGGTCTTGAGCCCGCTCGCGATCGCGCCGCGAATCGCGAGGCTCGATGCCGCGGTGAACAGCGCCAGCACGCTCAGCCAGAACAGCCTCGCCTTGTTCAATGTCGTCGCCATCGAGGTCCCCTCCCCTTTATCATTCTTGGCTCGTCAGCTCAGTCCCAGCAGCTTGCGGTTGAGCCCCGGATCGCCGCCGCCCGCAAAACTGTCGAATGCCCTGTCCGCCTTGCGGATCATGTGCGCCGCAATGAACGGCGCGCCTTCGCGGGCGCCGTCTTCGGGATGCTTGATGCAGCATTCCCATTCGAGCACCGCCCAGCCGGAATAGCCATATTGCGTCAGCTTGAAGAAGATCCCGCCGAAATCCACCTGGCCGTCGCCGAGCGAACGAAAGCGGCCGGGGCGATCGACCCAATCCTGGAAGCCGCCATAGACCCCGGACCGGCCGGTCGGATTCAGCTCCGCGTCCTTGACGTGGAACATGCGGATCCGCTCGTGATAAATGTCGATGAACGCCAGATAATCGAGTGCCTGCAGCACGTAATGGCTAGGATCGTAGAGAATGTTAGCGCGTGGGTGATTGTCGACGCCGGCAAGGAACCGCTCGAAAGTCACCCCGTCGTGCAGATCCTCGCCGGGATGAATCTCATAAGCGAGATCGACCCCCTGCTCGTCGAAGGCGTCGAGGATCGGCCGCCAGCGCTTCGCCAGTTCGCCAAACGCTTCCTCGACCAGTCCCGCGGGGCGCTGCGGCCACGGATAGAGATAGGGCCAGGCGAGCGCGCCCGAGAAGGTTGCGTGCGCATTCAGGCCCAGCCGCCGGCTGGCTTTGGCGGCGAGGTGGAGCTGCTCGACTGCCCAGGCCTGTCGCTCGGCCGGTTTGCCGCGCAGCGCCTCGGGCGCGAAGCCGTCGAACGCCACGTCATAGGCGGGATGCACCGCGACCAGTTGCCCCTGCAGATGTGTCGAAAGCTCGGTGATCTCGACGCCGGCCTCGCGGCAGGTGCCCGCGAGTTCGTCGCAATAATCCTGGCTCTCGGCAGCCTTGCGCAAGTCGATGCAGCGGCTGTCCCAGGTCGGAATCTGCACGCCGATATAGCCGGCATCGGCCATCCAGCGCGCGGCGGAGGGCAGCGTGTCGAACGGCGCTGCGTCGCTCATGAACTGCGCGAGGAAAACCGCTGGACCCTTCATGCCTCCCCCTCTTCGGCCCGAATTCACTTAGACGTTTCCGCCTTGAGATACGCGATCAACGCGGCGCGCCTGGCCGGATCGGTCACCTTGATCACCATCCGGGTGCCGGGCACCTTCTGGGTCGGCGCAGCGAGAAATTGATCGAGCGTCTGCGCGTTCCAGACGAGCTTCGACGCCTTGAGCGCCGGGCTGTAGTTGAATCCGGGCGCGGAACCCGCCTTGCGACCGAACAGACCGTGGAGATTGGGACCCATCGTGCCCTTGCCCCCGGCCTGAAGCGTATGACAGGCGCGGCAGGCGGCGAATGCCTGTGCACCTTGGTCGGCGACGGGAGCCGCGCCGATGGCCGGCAACGCTGTCAGCGTCGCCGCGCATAATGTTGCTGCCACCGGCAGCAATACGAACAGAGATTTCATTATCCTCTCCGGTCTCGAAACGATCGGCTGGCAGTATCTAATCGGTTGCCGCCGCGCGGCGCAACCATTTATCAGATATAAAAGCGACCGGCCGTTTGGCCGGCGATCGCGATCGACCCTGGAGCGGAGCCGAAAAGCATGGCGACAAGCACGCAACCGAAATTACGCTACGGTATGGTCGGGGGCGGCGAAGGCGCGTTCATCGGTGCGGTGCACCGCATGGCCGCGGCACTCGACGGCGATTATGAACTGGTCTGCGGCGCGTTCAGCAGCGATGCCGGCCGCAACGAACGCAGTGCTGCCGCGCTGGGCCTCGCCCCTGCCCGCGCCTATTCGACGCTCGACGTGCTGCTCGCGGCCGAGGCCGCGCTGCCCGAGTCGCAACGGATGCAGGTGCTGGCGATCGTAACCCCCAATCATCTCCACGCCCCCGCCGCCATCGCCGCGCTCGACGCGGGCTTCCACGTGATGTCGGAAAAGCCGATGGCACTGGATCTTGCCGAAGCGCTGGCGATCGAGGCTGCGGTTATTCGCAGCGGAAAGCTGTACGGCCTCGCTTTCACCTATAGCGGCTATCCGCTGATCGAGGAGGCGCGTGTGCGCGTCGCGCGGGGCGATCTCGGCCCGATCCGGCTGGTTCAGGTCGAATATTCGCAAGGCTGGCTCAGTTTGCCCGTCGACCGCGATGGCCAGAAACAGGCCGAGTGGCGCACCGATCCAGCGCGCGCCGGGCTCGGCGGCTGCCTCGGCGACATCGGTACCCACGCCTTCCAGCTCGCCGAGCACGTCTCCGGGCTGGCGGTCGAGCAACTCAGCGCCGATTTGACCACCCACGTCCCCGGCCGTCGTCTCGACGACGATGTTGCGGCATTGCTGCGATTCGCAGGCGGCGCGCGCGGCGTTCTCAGGGCCAGCCAGATCGCCGCGGGCGACGAGAACGGCCTCCGCCTGCGCGTGCATGGCGAGAAAGGTGGGCTCGACTGGTCGCAGATGGAGCCCAACACCCTGACCTTGCGCTGGCTCGACCGACCTGCCGAGATCGTCCGCGCCGGCGGGCCGGGCCTCGACGCATTGACGACGGCACGGCTGCGCACCCCGGCGGGCCATCCGGAGGGCTATATCGAAGCGTTCGCCAATCTCTACCGCAGCTTCGGTCGCGCGGTGCGTGTGGGCGCGGCCATTCCGCCGGCCCGCGGCGCCGCCGACTGGTTCCCGAACATCGTCGACGGGCTGCGGACGATGACCTTCGTCGAGACGATGATCGCGAACAGCGTGGGTGACACGAAATGGAGCTCGCTCGCCGAAACGCTCGACCAGCGCCGTGCATCGCTAGCGAAGTAGCGCCGCGATCTGCTCTTCCGCGATCGCGCCTGCCGTCTCGGCGTCGAGCACGGCAGGCGACAGGCAGAGCTCGAGCCATAGTCCGTCGACCAGCGCGGTAATCGCGATCGCCGCACGCTGCCGCGCCGCGGGGACAATCCCGCAGGCCGCCAGCAATTGCTCGAGCCCCGTCCGATAGCGCGCATATTGCGCATCGTGGAGCGCAGCGATCTCGGGCTGCGCGATCACCAGCCCCCAAAAGGCAGTCCACGTCGCGAGCAGCGCACGATCGGCGATCGGTGGCGCGAAGCTCGCCGCGACATAGGCGTTGAGCCGGGCACGCGGGTCCGTCCCGGCAGCAGCTACTGCTGCGTCGAGTGCAGCCGACACCCGTTCGCCGACATGCGCGTAGGTTGCCGCGATCAGCGCATCGACTCCGCCGAAATGGTGCGCGACCAGCCCGGGCGACACGCCCGCCTCGATCGTGATCACCCGCACTGAGGCGCCGCTCGCGCCGTCGCGCGCCAGCACCCGTGCCGCCGCCTCGATCAGCGACAGCCGCCGGGCATCGGGTTCGGCGCGGGTAAAGGCAGGCTTGCTCATCGCGAAACCTTATTATACGATCGTACAACAAGCAATTGCGGAGCCGGCCATGGCGACTCTCCCCTCATCGCCCGATCCGGGTTCCGATCCCGACGCCGACTGGTCGCTACCCGGCTGGATCTACACCGATCCCGAGTTCCTCGAGCTGGAGACCGCGCGCATTCTGCGTCCGTCGTGGCAGATATTGTGCCACGAGAGCGATCTGGCGGATGCGGGCGACTGGCGGACGCTTTCCTGGCTAGGCGAGAATATCGTCGCTGTACGCGGCGGCGATGGCGCAATCCGCGCCTTCCACAATGTCTGCCGTCACCGGGCGATGCGGATCGTCGAGGGCGATGCCGGCTGCGCGCGCAAGCTGGTCTGCCCCTATCACGCCTGGACCTACGAGCTCGATGGCCGCCTCTCGGGCGTGCCGATGCGCCGCGACTATCCGGCACTCGACATGGATGCTAGCAGCCTCGTCCCGGTGGACGTGTCGGTCTGGCGCGGCTTCGTCTTCGTCCGGCTCGAGGACGACAATGGCCCTTCGGTCGCCGAGATGATGGCGCCCTACGATGCCGAGATCGCCCCCTATCGCTTTGAGGAGATGCGGCGGATCGGCGAAGTCCGGACCCGCGACCGCGCGGTCAACTGGAAGAATGTCGGCGACAATTATTCGGACAATCTCCACATTCCGGTGGCGCATGACGGGCTGACGCGGCTGTTCGGCAAGAGTTACGCGATCGAGGCCGCGGGCTGGGTCGACAAGATGTCGGGCGATCTGGTCGACCGCGTCTCGGCCAATCCGTGGGAGGCCTTTTACCAACGCCATCTGCCACGCGTCGATCACTTGCCCGAGGCGAACCAGCGGCGCTGGGTCTATTACAAACTCTGGCCCAACATGGCGTTCGACCTCTACGCCGATCAGATCGACTTCATGCAGTGGCTGCCGACTTCGCCGACCGGCTGCACGCTGCGCGAGATGGCCTTCGCCCTCCCCGACGATCGCCGAAGCATGAAGCTGGTCCGCTACGCCAACTGGCGGATAAACCGCGTCGTCAACGCCGAGGACACGTGGCTGATCGAGCGCGTCCAGCAGGGCATGGCGTCGAGCAGCTACACCGCCGGCCCGATCGGCACGAGCGAAGTGTGCCTGCGCAGCTTCGCGGCCAAAGTCCGCGCGATCATCCCCGAGGCCCGGCAGCACCGTGCGCCGGCCCCGGGCTGGTCGCGACGCCCGCACACCGTCTGATCCGGGGATAGCCATGAAGAAATACGACGCGATCGTTATCGGCGGCGGGCATAACGGCCTCGTCTGCGCCTTCTATCTCGCCCGCGCCGGGATGAAGGTCCGCGTGCTCGAGCGGCGCCACGTCGTCGGCGGCGCGGCGGTGACCGAGGAATTCCATCCCGGCTTCCGCAATTCGACCGCGAGCTACACCGTGAGCCTGCTCCGCCCCAAGGTGATCAAGGACATGAAGCTGCACGAGCGCGGCTGGCGGATCCTCGAGCGGACGATCAGCAACTTCTTCCCGCATGAGGACGGCTATCTCAAGCTCGGCGGCGGGCAGGCGCGCACCCAGGCCGAGTTCGCGCGGTTCAGCGCGAAAGACGCCGAGACGCTCCCCCGATACGAAGCCGCGCTCGAGCGCGTCGCCGCGGTGTTGCGCGACATGGCGCTCAAGACCCCGCCCAACGCCGGCGGCGGCATCCGCGCGCTGATCGCCGCGGCGGCGCAAGGCAAAAGGCTCGCCGGGATGCATATCGAGGCGCAACGCGACGTGATGGACCTGTTCGTCAAGTCGGCGCGCAGCTTCCTCGATAGCTGGTACGAGAACGAGTACATAAAGGCTGCGTTCGGGTTCGACGCGGTGGTCGGCAACTATGCCAGCGTCGACCATCCGGGCAGCGCCTATGTGCTGCTCCACCACGTCTTCGGCGAAGTGAACGGCAAATATGGCGCGTGGGGGCACAGCGTCGGCGGGATGGGTGCGATCACTCAATATATGGCCGAGGCGTGCGTCGAGGCCGGGGTCGAGATCAGCGTCGAGGCGCCGGTAGCGCGCGTACTGGTGGATGGCGGCAAGGTCGCCGGGGTGCGGCTGGAGAGCGGCGAGGAGATCGCCGCCAGGGTGGTCGCAGCCAATGTCGGCCCGGCCCTGCTCTACCGCCAGCTCATCGAGCGCAGCGACATGAACCCCGAATTCGCGCGGCGGATGGACAATTTCAAGGCGGGGTCGGGGACGTTCCGGATGAACGTCGCGCTTTCCGAGCTCCCCGATTTCAGTGTGCTGCCGGGGACCGAAAAGGCCGAGCACCACACCGCCGGGATCATCATCGCACCAACGCTCGATTATATGGACAAGGCGTTCACCGACGCGAAGGCCGAGGGTTGGTCGAAGGCGCCGATCGTCGAGATGAAGCTGCCGACCAGCGTCGACGACAGCCTCGCGCCGCCGGGGATGCACATCGCCTCGCTATTCTGCCAGCAATTCGCGCCGGTGCTGCCGGACGGGCGTTCGTGGGACGCGGAACGCGAGGCCGCGGCCGAACACATCATCGATACGGTGACGCAGCACGCGCCCAATTTCCGGGGGTCGATCCTCGGCGTGCAGATCCATTCGCCGCTCGATCTCGAACGCAAGTTCGGGCTGGTCGGCGGCGACATCATGCACGGCCATATGTCGCTGGACCAGCTCTGGGCCGCGCGCCCGATGCTGGGGCACGGCGATTATCGCGGGCCGATTTCGGGTCTCTATATGTGCGGATCGGGGACGCATCCGGGCGGCGGCGTCACCGGCGCGCCGGGGCACAATGCCGCGCACGAGATTTTGCGCGACCGTTCACTGGTCAGGCGATTGCTGCCGATCTGAGACGCGCGCGCCGCACCCAAAGGAACACCGGCAGCCCGAGCGCGAGGAGCGCGAGCCCCCACAGGTTCGCGCGCAACCCGAGCCCATAGATCATCCACAGCACGAACCCCGCAGCGACAACCGCCGCGAAAGCCACCGCCCTGTCATCGGCGAGCAGCTTGAGCGCGGCGAGCGCGCTGACGAAATAGGCCAGCATCCCCGCGGCGAGGCTGATCGTCGCGATCTCGGCGAACAACGCGCCGGTGGACCCCGTGTAATTGAGCGCCATCACGATCGTCACCAGCACGCCTGACACCAGATGCGCGCGCGCCGGCGTGCCCCGCCGGCTCTCCTTGCCGAACCATGCGGGGAAGACCCCGCCGCGCGCCATCGCCCATGGCATCTCGCCTTGCAGCAGGATGAAGCCGTTGAGCGTTCCGAGCGCGCTGATCGCGGCAAAGACCGCGACGATCAGCAGCGCCCCCGCGCCCCAGGAGCGCCCGAGGAATTCGGCGAGCGGCGCAGGCGACGCGGCGACCATCTCGGCAGGCATCATCAACGCGATCGCCCCGGCGACGAGAACATAGACTGCCCCCGCCAGCGCGGTGCCGAGCAACGTCACCAGCGGCACGATCCGCGCCGCATCCTTGACCCTGTCGGCCGGAACCGTCGCCGATTCGACGCCCAGAAAGCCCCAGAAGGTAAGTGCCACCGCCCCCGCGACCGCGCCGGCGCCGATCGGCACGGGCGGGTTGCTGGCGATGGCGGCCCCTCCATCGCGCAGCAACAGCCAAAATGCGACGAGGATGATGGCGGCGAGCGGTGCGAGCTTGAGTATCGCGGTCACCAGCTGGATGCGCCCCGCCAATGCGACTCCACGGATGTTGACCGCGACCAACGCCCAGATCAGCACCAGCGCCGTCGTGAAAGCAGGCGCCCCGCCAGTCAGCGCCGGGAACGGCACGCTCAGCGCGCTCACCACCGCGATCGCCACCGCGCCATTGCCCGCCCAGATCAGTATCCAATAGCTCCACGCCACCGCGAACCCCACCACCGGCCCGAACGCCGCATCGGCAAAGGCATAGGGTCCGCCCGCGCACGGCAATTTCGCGGCGAGCCGGGCGAACACGAACGCCAGCGCCATCGCGCCGACGATCGTCACGCCCCAGCCGATCAGTGCGTTGGCGCCCAGTGGCGCCAGCGTCGCGGGCAGCAGATAGATGCCCGATCCGATCAAATTGCCGACCACCAAAGCCAGCGCCGGCCAGAAGCCGAGCACGCGTCGCGGCGATACGGTGGCGGTATCGGTCACCCCTTATGTGTCGCGGCGATGGCGACGCGCGTCCAGCACGAAAACGGGTGCTTGATCGCGCCGCGGCCGCGTGGTCATCTTCGCGCGATGCTCGCGACGCGCTTCCCCGCCGATCTGATGACCGCCGCGCTTGCGCTGCACGATAATCGTCTCCCCGATGCCGAACGCGGGCTCAAGGCCTATCTCAAGCGCTATCCATTCGACGCCCGCGCGATCCGCATGCTCGCCGAACTGGCCGGACGGATCGGGCGCCTGAAGGACGCAGAGGCTCTTCTCCGCCGAGCAGTCGAGATCGCGCCGTCCTTCACCGCCGCACGCGCCAATCTCGCGCTCGTCCTCTATCGCCAGAACCGCGCGAGCGAGGCGCTCGACGAGCTCGATCGGCTGATCGAAGCCGAGCCCGATCATCCCGGTCACGCCAATCTCAAGGCCGCTACCCTCGGCCGGCTCGGCGCGTTCGAGGAGGCGATTACGCTCTATGAACGCGTGCTGGCGGAGGCGCCCGCGCAGCCCAAACTCTGGATGAGCTACGGCCACATGCTCAAGACCGTCGGGCGCCAGGCGGAGGGGATTGCGGCATATCGCAAGGCGCTGGAGCTCTCCCCGAGGCTGGGCGAGGCATGGTGGAGCCTCGCCAATCTCAAGACGGTACGCTTCGACGATGCCGACATCGCCGCGATGGAGGCCGCGCAGGCCGAGCCCGGCATCGGCGACGAGGACCGTTTCCACCTCGATTTCGCGCTCGGCAAAGCCTTTGAGGATCGTCGCGAGCCCGACCGCGCGTTCGGCCATTACGCCGCCGGCAACGCGCTTCGCCGCACACAGCTTGTCTATGACGCCGACGAGACCGAACGCTTCGTCGACGATTGCATTGCGCTGGCCACGCCCGAATTCTTCGCCGACCGGGCCGGATGGGGCAGCGATGCGCGCGACCCGATCTTCATCCTCGGCATGCCGCGTGCAGGCTCGACTCTGGTCGAGCAGATCCTCGCCAGCCACAGCCAGATCGAGGGCACCACCGAGCTGCCCGACTTCCCCGCCCTCGCCCGGCGTATTCCCGAATATCCGCATGGTCTCGCCGAACTGACCGGCGAACGCGCCCGCGAACTCGGCGAGGAGTATCTGCACCGGACCGCCGTCCAGCGCCGGACGGACCGGCCGCTGTTCGTCGACAAGCTCCCCAATAATTGGGCGCATGTCGTGCTGATCCGTCTGATCTTGCCGAACGCCACGATCATCGACGCGCGCCGCGAGCCGCGCGCCTGCTGTTTCTCCAACTTCAAGCAGCATTTCGCGCGCGGACAGGCGTTCAGCTACGCGCTCGACGATATGGGACGTTATTACCGCGATTATGTGCGGCTGATGACGCATCTCGACCGCATCCAGCCGGGCCGCGTCCACCGCGTGATTCACGAGGCGCTGGTCGCCGACACCGAGCCCGAAGTGCGTCGGCTGCTCGACGCCTGCAACGTCCCCTTCGAGCCCGGCTGCCTCGCCTTTCACGAGACCGAGCGCGCGGTACGCACCGCCAGCTCGGAGCAAGTGCGTCAGCCGATCTTCACCGGTGGCGATCGCGCTTGGCGCCCCTTCGCGCAACATCTCGACCCACTGGTTGCCGCGCTCGGCGAAGTGGTCGATTGCTATCCGGACGCTCCGCCAAACTTGTAACGTTGCAGAAACATCACGGTCACCCGAAGAACGCATTTGGTTGCAAGCGCAACGATTGACGTCTGCTGCGCCGCACCACAGTCTCGGGTTACATTGACGTTACGCTGGGGACCGCGATGATCGTTTCAATGCGCCGTGCCGTGATTTCCGGGTTGCTCGCTTCGACCGCCCTGATCCTGCCCGCCGCGGCACAAGCTCAGGATGCCGAGAGTAGCAGCGATCTGCCCTCCGATCGGGACGAGATCGTCGTCACCGCGCAAAAGCGAGACGAGAATATCCAGTCGGTGCCGATCAGCATCCAGGCGATCGGTACGCGCAGGCTCGATCAGCTCAATATCTCGAACTTCACCGAATATACCCAATTGCTACCGTCGGTGGCGTTCCAGACCTCGCAGCCGGGCGTCACCACCGTCTATATGCGCGGCGTCGCATCGGGCGGCGACGGCAACCATTCGGGCTCGCTCCCCTCGGTCGGCAGCTATCTCGACGAGCAGCCGGTGACGACCATCGGCGGCACCCTCGACGTCCATATCTACGACGTCGCGCGGATCGAGAGCCTCGCCGGGCCGCAGGGCACTTTGTACGGCGCGTCGAGCCAGGCGGGTACGATCCGCATCATCACCAACAAGCCCGAAACCGAGGCATTCGAAGGCCGGGTAGACGCCGAGTTCAACTCCGTCGCGCACGGCGGGCAAGGCGGCAAGATCGAGGGCATGATCAACACGCCCTTCTCCGACCGCGCGGCGCTCCGCGTCGTCGGCTTCTACCAGCGCGATGCCGGCTATATCGACAATGTCCCCGGCACGCGCAGCTTCCTGCCGACGCCAGGCGGGATCACCGTAGACAACGACGAATTCGTCGAGAAGGATTATAACGACACCGAGACCTGGGGCGGCCGCGCCGCGCTCAAGGTCGATCTCGATGAGACGTGGACGGTCACGCCGACGGTGCTCTACCAGGAGATGCGCAGCCACGGCACCTATGGCTTCGATCCGCAGGTCGGCGACCTCGAGGTGCAGCATTTCTATCCCGAATATCGCCGCGAACGCTTCATCCAGGGCGCACTGACGATCGAGGGCAAGATCGGCAATTGGGATGTGACCTATGCCGGCGCCTATCTCGATCGGATAACCCGCTCGTCGAGCGACTACACCGATTATTCCGAAGCCTATGACAATCTCTACGCCTCCGTCGGCGGCCTCGCCGGCTATTTCTATTACCAGGACAATGCCGGCAACACGATCGACCCGCGCCAGGTCGTGGTCGCCTCGGATCATTTCAAGAAGACCAGCCAGGAGCTGCGCGTCGCCTCGCCGTCGGAGGATCCGTTCCGCATCGTCGCCGGCCTGTTCTATCAGCGCCAGTCGAACCTGATCCATCAGGACTATCAGATCCCCAACCTCGGCGCCGAGGTCTCGGTCAACGGTTCGCCGGGCACTTTGTGGCTGACCCAGCAGCACCGCGTCGACAAGGATTATGCGATGTTCGGCGAGGCGAGCTTCGACCTCTCGCCCAAACTGAGCTTCACGGCCGGCGCGCGCGCCTATATCTATGACAATTCGCTGATCGGCTTCTTCGGCTTCGGCAGAAATCCGGGCGTCGATCCCGCCGACGGGCGTCCCTATACGGCGTCGCCGTTCAATGCCGCGGGCAGTTCGCGCACCGGCGTCGCCGGCTGTTTCCTCGCCGATGGCAGGACGCTGCGCGACGCTTATCTCGACGGCAGCCCGACCAATACGCTGCTGCCCGCGACGGTCGCGGGCGGGCCGTGCACCAACCTCGCAACCTATGCCAGCGGCAGGCTGCTTCCCAAGAAGACGGGGGGGCAAGGCGTCACCTATCGCTTCAACCTGACGTGGAAACCCAGCGACGGGCTGTTATTCTACGCCGTCGCCTCCAGCGGTTTCCGGCCGGGCGGGATCAATCGCCGCGGCGACGTCGCACCTTATTCCACCGACACCCTCTCCAATTACGAATTGGGGTGGAAGACCACGCTCGCCGACGGCCGGCTGCGCTTCAACGGCGCGATCTATCAGCAGAGCTGGAAGGACTTCCAATTCTCCTTCCTCGGCGAAAACAGCTTCACGATCATCCAGAATGGCCCCGATGCGCGGATCCGCGGGGTGGAGATGGACGTCAATGCCTCGCTGGGCGGCCTGAACCTCACCGTGGCGGGATCTTATACCGACGCCAAAACCCGGGAGGATCTGTGCGCAACCCAGATTTGCATCGGCGACGGCAGCGACGTGCTGGCGCCCGAGGGCACACGCCTGCCGATCACTCCGCGCTTCAAGATCAGCAGCACCGCACGCTATTCGGTGCCGATCGGATCGGGTCGCGGCTATGTCCAAGGGCTGATCGCCCACCAGAGTTCGGCATCGTCGGACATCCGCGTGGCCAAGGCTGCCGCGCTGGGCCGCCTCGAATCCTATACCACCGGCAACCTCGCCATCGGTTTCGAGCTCTCGCGGATGAGTTTCGAATTGTTCGCGCAGAATATCTGGGACGAACGCGGCCAGATCTCTCGCTTCCAGCAATGCGGGGCTTGCGACCAGCGACAGTATGTCGTTCCGATCACCCCGCGCGTCATCGGAATCAGGGCCGGAACGAAGTTCTGAACGGGTAGCCGCGTCGGGCAGTTCGTCCGAGAACGAACTGCCCGACGCGTCAATGACTCAGGGTCTCAGTCGATTTCTTCGATTTGCTTGGTCTTGCCTGCGCCAGGTCCGGCGCCGAGATCGGCTCCGGTGGTCGGATCCTTGTCGGTCGCCGACTCGCCGCGGAGCATCAGCTGCGTGAGCGCCGCCTTATCCTCCTTGCCCAGCACCACCGTGGCGGTGCCGTCACCGTCGTCGATCGGCATGGTTTGCTCGAGATCGTCGATCCGCTCCCATTGCTCGCCAGAGTTCCACGGACCGGTCTCGTCGCCTTCACCCTGCGAGGTGTTCACATAGACGTTGGCGAATTGCTCGATCCCCGGCAGCTTACCCGGCGGGAAGTTGTTCTCGATCGAATAGAGCGCCTTCTCGAACGACTTCTGGTGCGCCACTTCGCGCGTCATCAGAAACCCCAACGCCTCCTTGATCCCGGGATCGTCGGTAATGTTGATCAGCCGCTCATAGACGATCTTGGCGCGCGCTTCGGCCGCGATGTTCGAACGTAGATCGGCCGTCGGCTCGGAGCGCGTGTCGATATAGGCGGCAGTCCACGGCACGCCGGCCGAGTCGACCAGCGCGGGCCCGCCGCCGAACAGAAGCGATTCCTTCGCGCTGGTACCGAACTGGCCGACCATCGCAAACAACTCCGCCTCGTCCTGCTGCGCCTCGGAAAGCTGGGCCTTGAGACCCTTGTTGAGCATCGCGACGATCGATCCGATCACTTCGAGATGGCTCAATTCCTCAGTGGCGATGTCTAGCAGCATGTCCTTGCGGCCCGGATCCTCCTCACCCAGCGCCTGCGTGAAATAGCGCATGGCCGCAGCGAGCTCGCCATCGGCACCGCCGAACTGCTCGAGCAGCATGCAGGCCAGCCTGGGATTGGGCTCCGACACGCGTACGGTATATTGCAGTCGCTTGTTGTGCATGAACATTGCAGCACCTCCTGATCCGCTCAAACCGGAGAGAGGCATGTGAAGTTGCGGGTGCGCAGGGGCGAACGATATTATCAATATTGCTCGATGTTATCGTGTAGGCAGAACCGAGGATTTGCCATGGCTGTTCTGGCAAGGAAACGAAATAACAGCCGGCCATATATCGAGTGCTTCGATATCGATAGATGATCTATATCAGTATAATCCCGAATCTCTTCCTTGAATTTTCTAGATTTCCGCCGCCCGCGAGCAGATCATAATCGATCCAGCGATGTTCGTATCCGGCGCCGCTGCGCTGCATCTGCACGAAGAGGACACGACCGCGCGGCCATTGGGAGCGGCTGCAGGCCGATAGATTCGTCCAGCTGCAACCCGAGCGCGCGAAGAGCTTGCGGATCTGCCCGACCGACATGGCCGGCGCATAGACATGGACAGGCTCCTCACGCTGGCAACCTTCGCGCAAACGGTATCCGCCGCTGATCGACATCTTGGGGCGCGCAGCCGGCCTGGTTGGACGCACCAGCGCCAGCGAGGCGATCCGCCCCGCAGTCGGGGATGTCGCCTGCGCGAAGACGAGTCCGTATCGGGGATAGGCCGCACCGGAAGGCTTCAAGAGCAGGCGCTGATAGAGCCAGGCCGTTGGCGGCTGGCGCATCCCGACGGCGAAGACGGCCGGTCGTTCAGAACCCGCCGGATCGTATATCCGGGGCTCATAGGGAAGCCCCGCCTTTCTCCGGCGCTCACGCTCCATCGCATTTGCCGTGCCGCTGCCGCCGGTCGGAAAGGAAGTGGCGCTTCGCTGAACCGGCGCGCCGAGCGCCAGCCCCCGGACCGGTATCTCCGCTCCCGGCGTAGTCCCGCCCGATGGCGCCACCATTATCGGACATGCCGGATCGAGCACCAGACCGGGAGGCCCCACCATCTGGGGAGGAACGAACGCGATCCGCGCGCCCGTCGGCGCCGCCGCGAGACCGAGCATGAGTGGTGCGAAGACGATCTTGGTCAGCCTGCGCATCGTCCTCATCCCTTCACATAGTCGCGCGACTGGACGATCATGATCCGCCCGCCGACGACCAGCCATTCTATATCCTGCGGCCGATTGCCGAACCGTTGCTGGATCGCCAGCCCGATCCTGCCCAGCCGCCGGACCAGATCGTCCGAGAGCACTGCGCGATTGGGGTCGACCTTCACTTCCTGAACCCCGCCGTCCGGCGCGAAATGCAGCATCACGTCGTCCTGCGAACGCGTGAGAATCTGGACCGAATCCAGCTCGGGCCGATAGAGCAGCTGTTCGGCGATCTTCTTGCCTTCGACCACGCGGATGCCGATGCCGCGCTTGGCGGCGATGAAGATGCGCTGCTCGGCCGACTGTTCGTCGAACGGATCGATCGTCGTCATCACGCCCGCGGCATCGGCGTCGACGCCGATCTGCAGCAGCACGGCGGCGCGCACCGCGCGATGATCGATCCCCGCCCGCTCGCGCGCCGCAAAGGCACGCTCGTTCCACAGCGAGCCCCATACCGTCTTGAGCGCGGCTTCCAGTGCCTCGGAACCGGTGACATTGGGTACCGTGTCGTACAGTCCGGCGCCGTTGAACCCGGGCAAATCCTCGGCATTGGTCGACGATCGCACGAACACCCCCTTGTCGCCCAACAGGACCCGGCGCCGGGCGAGGATCGCGGCCAGATCGGCTCTCGGGATGCTGCCGGCAGCGAAGCGCGCGCGCAGTGCCGCCAGCGCGCCGCGGCGCCATGCCGGATCGTAGCGCCTCGGATCGCTCAGCAACGCCTCGACACTCGCGCCGATGCCATTGGCAACGACGAAGTGCTCGTAAAATGCGAAGGGAACGCTGAAGCCCGGCGGGACCTCGAACCTCAGATCGGGGCGCTTGCGGGCGAGCCCGGCCGCTTCGGCGAGGTTCGCCGCCTTGGCGCCGGTGCGCGGCGCCCACCCTGCATCCTGCTCGGTGAGCGCGGGCAGCCCGGAATAAGCGAGATCCGAACGCGGCGCCCGAACCTTGCGGATCGCGCGGGTGCGCTCCGCCGCACGCACTTCGGCATCGGTCGCGAGCCGAACCGTGACCGACCGGCCGCGCGTATCGAGCACGACCTGCCGCCCGCTAAATTCGCCCCACAGATGACCGGCATCGGCGCGATAGGCGTTCGGAATCCCCCAGGTCTTGGCAAGCAGGCTCACGTGATTGATCGGCGTCGTGAAGGTCGACGAGACGATGCCCGCCACCGGCGGCATGCGTATCGGCATCGCCTTGAGCAATGCGATGTCTCCAGGAAGCAGATCTTCCTCCGCCCCTTCGTCGACGAGCACCAGCCGCCCGACCGCGCGGCCGCCGTTCAGGACGAGTTGCTCCCGCGCGCCATAAGCCTCTTCGATGCCGATGACGGGCAGGCCGGCGCGCTTCGCCGCCGCCCCCTGCTGATCCGAATTGGGCTTGAAGGTCAGCGGCGCGTGGAAGGTCGCCTCGAGTTGCTGCATCATCGCGGCCAGCAACTCTGGCTCGACGACGTCGCCTTCCCAAAGCTCGACACCATAGCGGCCCAGCCGTGGATAGCGCGCGACCGCGCCGAGCACGAAACGACGGTCCGCCCGCGAATAATTGGCCGCGTTGAAGCTGTCCGCATCGGCCAGCGTGAGATAGCGGGCCTGGAGAAAGTCGAAATGATAGAGATAACGCCGCGTGTCGATCCAGTAGACGTGCGGGCGCGCGCCGCTGCGATCGATCGCGAACATCACTCGCGGCAATTCGAAGAACCGCCCGCCACCCTCGGTGCGCGCCATCTTGTCGAACGCGGCATCGCTCGCGATCCGGTCGCCGTCGGCGAGCACGCGACGCTCGCCGACAGCATTGTCGGGGCGCAAGACCGGCGGGGACGCCAGCAATAGCCCGATGAGCGCCGCGATGGCCGGTGCCTTGTCCATCCCGCGACTATCGCGCGCGGAGCTGCGGCTGATCCAGATCGAGCGCCGCGAGGGGGATCACTTCCAGTTGCGGATATTGCTCGCGCAATTTGTCCACGAACAGCCTGGCGTCGCCGACGATCACGATCGTGGCGCCTGCCCCGCCGATCGCCCGGCGCGCTGCCGCGGCGGCGGCGTCGGGCGTGACCGCGCCGATGCGCTCGCGCAGTTTCGCCGCTTCGCCGGGTGCGACACCCTGCAGCACCAGCCCGGCGAGCGCGTTGGCAAAGCCCGCGCTGGTTTCGGACTGGCGCGATACGCCGCCCTGAACGAATGCGATTCGCTGCGCAACGGCCTCCGCGTCGAGCGGCTCGCCGGCGATGCGCTTCAGCTCGTCCGCAAAGATCCCGGCGACCTCCGGCGCACTCTCGTTCTTGGTCTGCGCCGCGGCGCTCATCATGCCCGTCCCCGCACGCGGCGACAGGGTACTGTACGCGCCATAAGATAGCGCGCGCTTCACGCGAACCTCCTGGAACAGCCGCCCGTTCGATCCCGCGCCGAGCACTGCATTGGCGATCATCAGATCGGGGTAGGCGGGGTCGCGCCGTGCTGGAATGCGCAGCCCCGCTACGACTGCCGCCTGTCCTGCGCCCGGCATGTCGACCACGATGACCCGCGGCTTGCCGGCGCTGCCCGCTGCATCGCTCTGGCCGCCGGGCGCCGCGCCGATAGGTCGCCAGCTGGCGAAGAGGCGATCGCCGATCCGCTGCGCTTCGGCCGGCATGATCCCGCCGGTGACGATCAACGCGGCATTGTCCGGCCGCCACCAAAGATCGCGCTGCGCCACCAGCGCATCGCGGTCGATCGCGCCCAGCGAGCGTGGTGTGGCCACGCCGCCATAGGGCGCGGCCCCGTAGATCGCACGCTGCAGCACCATATTGGCGAGCGGTCCGGGGTTCTTCATCGCGACCTGAAGCCGGTCGATGGTACGGCGCCGCTCCTGCTCGACCTCGTCGGCGGGAAAGGAGGCATTGCGCGCCACGTCGGCCAGAATCTCGCCCGCTGCATCCAGCGCACCGACCGGTGCGGTGACGCTGAGCACCGTCCCGTCGGGTGCGGCGTCGGTATCGATCGTCGCGCCAAGCGCCTCCAGCTCGGCGGCGATCTGTTCGCCGGAACGCGTTGCAGTCCCCTTGGTCGCGACCAGTGCCGCCATTTCGGCGACTCCCGCCCGTCCCTGCGGATCGGTAACGCCGCCGCCTTTGAAGACGAGGGTCAACGTGGCGATGGGCACGCCGCCCGTCCGCGCCGACACCAGCCGCATGCCGTTGGCCAGCTGCGATTCGGCGATCACCGGATTGGTCACCGGCACCGGTGTCGAAGGCGCCGGTGGTTGCTCGCGCTCGCCCTCAGGCGCCAATGTCAGTGGCGTGCGCGTCGCCGGCGGCACCGTCACCCAGTGCGGCATCGGCGCCGGGTTGCGCCAATTGTCCGGCTCGCCGGCAGGGCGTTTGCTCTCGTCGAGGTAGCGGATGTCCACCCGCGCTTCCGGCTTCAGATACTTCCGCGCGACGCGCCGCACATCCGCGGCGGTGACGCGACTGATGGCGGCTAGCCGTTTGTCGTCGGCGCGCGGATCACCGGTTCGCACCAGCGCCTCACCCAGCGCAAAGGCACGACCCGACGCAGTCTCGCGGGATGCCAACGCCTCCGCCATCATTTCGTTCTTCGCCTCGCCCAGCTCCGCCGCGCGCACCGGTGTATCGCGCAACCGGGAAATCTCGGCGGCCAACGCCGTCTCGGCCTGCTCCACCGTCGCCCCGCTGGCGAGGGTGACCATCGGCGCAAGGAAGCCATTGTCCTCCACGTCGTTGTAACTGGTGGTCGCATTGCTGGCGATCGGCCGGTCGAAGACCAATGCGCGCTTCAGCCGTGAACTGTCACCGTTGGCGAGGATCGCATCGAGCACCAGCAAGGGCGCGATGTCGAGATGCGCCGATCCCGGAATGCGCCAACTGCTCGCGATCATCGGCAGCGGCACATTGGGCGCGTAGACGGTCACCAGCCGTGGGGCGGTGCGTGGCCTCTCGGTCGTGCGGATCGCCAGCGGCAGCGCCGATTTGCGCCGCGGAACTATGCCGAAATAGCGGTCCACCAGCGGATCCAACCGCGCCGGATCGAAATTTCCGGCAACGATCAACGTCGCGGTGTCGGGTCCGTAATAGGCCTCGTGAAAGGCGAGCGCGTCGTCCAGCGTCGCCGCGTCGAGCTGCTCGAGGCTGCCGATGCCCGGACGGCGCGCGGGCACATTATCATGGCTGTTCTCGTCGAGCACCAACCGCAGTCGGCCATAAGCCGGGGCAAGCACGCGCTGGCGGAATTCTTCCTTCACGACGTTGCGTTCGGTGTTGAACACCTCGGCGTCGATCACGGGTCGCGCCATGCGCTCGGCATGAGTCCACAGCATCGTTTCGAGATACTGCGCGGGGACGGTCTCGTAGTAATTGGTGCGATCGAACCAGGTCGAGGCATTGCGCACTCCGCCGACATTCTCGGTCAGCCGATTGATCATGTTGTAGGGCATGTTGCGTGTCTTGCGCGACAGGATATGCTCGAACAGATGCGCGAAGCCAGAGCGGCCGTCCGGATCGTGCTTCGATCCGACATCGTACCACACCTGCACGCTCACGCTCGGGGTGGTGGTATCGCGAATGGCGATCACCCGAAGCCCGTTGGGCAAGGTGCGCTCGGTGAAGGCGATCGGGGGAACCACAATCCGCGGCGGCGCCGCTGGCGTCTGTGCTTGCACGACGGCCGGAGCGGCGACACCGGCGAACAGGAGTGCCGCGACCAGGCGGCGGGCGATCGTAGCGCGCAAAATCATTTCCTTCGAAACGTGATGCGCGGAGGTAAGCCGATCCAGCACGCGGCTGCAATGCGCGAGATCGCACTCGGTCGGGCTGACAAAAGTCGGGAAGACGGTGGCGCGGCTCAGCTGCGCGGGCGGCGCTCCGTTCCTGACGTGGTCGTCTGCTGCGCCGGGCATCGGATGATCGGCGCGTGCTCGGCCTTGCCCGCCGCAACATTGACGCGCTGGACCTTGCAGCCGCGCTTCAGCGCAGTCGCGACGTCGTACGAACGATACTGGATTTCCTCGGCCGGGGCCGGCTGGGCAGAGATCACGACAGCGAGCAAGGTCACGAACATGGCAATTTCCTTCGGCAATCGAAGCGACCGCTACGGCGTTCGCATTGCTGCCCGCTGCCGTTTCCGTAACGAAATGTTGCTGAGACGCTTTTTGTGCGCTGCGGCGTGTCCGGCGCGTTGACCCCCTCGCGGCGGGTTCCTAGGTCGCTCCTTGATGTTACAGTATACGGCGATGACGACCACCCCCGCCCCCATCATCGTCCTGGTGGAAGACGATCCACCCTTGCGGACGCTGACTGCCCGGGCGCTTCAGGAAAACGGCTTCGTCGTGCGGCCCGCCGCGACCGGCGCGGAAATGTGGCTGGCGCTCGAGCATGGCGAGCCCGACCTGATCATCCTCGACATCATGTTGCCGGGTACCAACGGCATCGATCTGTGCCGGATGATTCGCGAGAAGAGCCAGGTGCCGATCATCTTCATCTCGGCGCGCGGCAGCGAGACCGATCGGGTGGTCGGGCTCGAGCTCGGCGCCGACGATTATGTGACCAAGCCTTTCGGCACGCGCGAGCTGATCGCCCGGATCCGCGCGGTTCTGCGCCGCGAGGGCGGCAAGCAGGAAGGCAAGCAGCGCAGCCTCGGGCTGCTGCGCTTCGATGGCTGGACGCTCAATTTGCCGCGCCGCGAACTGCTGTCGCCCAGTGGTGCTGTCGTCGAACTCACCGGTGCCGAGTTCGATCTGCTCGTCAGCCTGTGTGAGCATGCCGGCCGGGTGATCGCCCGCGAACGGCTGATCGAGCTTTCGCGTACCCGCCTCGGCGACAGCTCCGACCGCAGCGTCGACGTGCTGGTCAGCCGGCTGCGGCGCAAGCTTTCCTCGACGGGGAACAAGGCGCCGATCGTCACGGTGCGCGGCGTCGGCTATATGTTCAACGCGCCCGTCACGCGCGAATGAACCGGTGGTGAGGGCACCGCTCGGTCTGATCGGGCAGATCTTCGCGATCCTGCTTTTGGCGATCCTGATCGAGTTCGGCGCCAGTACCTTCTTCTACGAGCGGGCGAGCCAACTCTCGGTGCGCGACGACGAGGCGCGCCGGCTCGCCGAGCATCTCGTCATCGCGCGCAAGCTGCTGGCCGAGCATCCCGCGGCCGAGCGCCCGGCACTCGCCACCGATCTGACGACGAGCCGGTACAAGATCGTCTGGAACCACGATTTGCCTCCGGCAATGCGCGTCACCCCCTCGCTCGACCGCATTCATCGCCAGGTGATCACGTGGGAGCCCAGCCTCAACTCCGCCAATATGAGCCTGCGCCTGGTGGGATCGCCGCGCAACGCCGTGATCGTCGGGAGCACCACCTTGCCCGACGGCAGCTGGATGAAGTTCGCGACGCGCGAGCCGGTGCACGATCTCAGCTTCTCGCCCGAACGGATCCTGCTCGCGCTCGCGCCTGCGGTCGCGATCATCCTGATCGGCGGCGTGCTGGTCCGCCAGACCCTGCTCCCGCTCCGCCGCCTCGCGCTCGCCACCGAACGGGTGGGTGCTGGAACGACTCAGGCAGTGCCGGAAGGCGGCCCGCGCGAGGTTCGCCGCGTGATCCACGCGTTCAACCGGATGCAGGCGCGCATCCACCGGTTGCTTACCGACCGAACGCAGGCGCTTGCCGCAGTGGGACACGATCTGCGCACGCCACTGGCGCGGCTGCGGCTGCGCGCCGACGCGATCGAGGATGCAGGAGTCCGCGAGGAAATGGAGATCGACATCGTCGAGATGCAGACGATGATCGATTCGCTGCTCACCTATCTCGCCGGCGAGGCCAATGGCGAAGCGCGCCAAGCTGTGGATCTCGCGGTGATCTGCGCGACCATCGCCGATGGTGCGCGCGATCAGGGACATCAGGTCGACTATGCCGGACCCGACCATCTCGAACGCCGGCTCTATCCGATCGCGATGAAGCGTGCCCTGGCGAACCTCGTCGAGAACGGCCTCCATTATGGCGAGCGCGTCCGCATCACTCTCGAAGAGCGGCCCGAATGCGCCGTGATCCGCGTCGAAGACGACGGCCCCGGCATCCCGCAAGAAAGCATCGCGCAGGCGCTGCAGCCCTTCGTCCGTCTCGATACCGCGCGGGCGCGCGACACCGTCGGCTTCGGGCTCGGACTCTCGATCGTCAGCCGCGCGGTCGAGGCCGAGGGCGGAACCCTCAAGCTCTCCAATCGCGCAGAGGGCGGCTTGCGCGCGGAAATCCGGCTTCCCGCCTGAATACGGCCGCGCCGCAGCAATAATTCCTTACAGTAGCGCTGCGCTGCAGCAAAATCGCTTCCGTACCTGTCCCCTGCCCGCATCCCCCAGCGGGCCGGTGACGGAGCAAGCACAGTGAATGAGCTGATCGGACGAGTCTATGGTTTCGCGAAACAGGTGTTTCCGAACCAGAGCGCCCTCTATTCCAAACTCGCGACGGACGGACAGAGCCCCAAGGCGCTGATGATCGCCTGCGCCGATTCGCGCGTCGCCCCCGAACACATCATGCAGGCCGCGCCCGGCGACCTGTTCGTCTGCCGCAACGCCGGCAACATCGTCCCGCCCTACGCGATGCAGAATGGCGGCGTCACTTCGACCGTCGAATATGCAGTGATGGTGCTGGGGATCCGCGACATCATCATCTGCGGCCACTCGGACTGCGGCGCGATGAAGGCAGTCGCCAATCCGGCCGGGCTCGAGAAAATGCCCAACGTCGCCGCGTGGCTGAAGCATAGCTGCGCCGCCGAGCAGGTAGTGAACGAAGCCTATCCCGAAATGGAGAATGGCAACCGCGTCCACGCGATCGCCCTCGAGAACGTCGTGGCGCAGCTCAACCATCTGCGCACGCACCCCTCGGTCGCCGCCGGTGTCGCCCGCGGCGAGATCGCGCTCCACGGCTGGTTCTTCGACATCGGTGCCGGGCAGGTGCTCGCGCTCGACGGGCGCACCGGCCGCTTCCTGCCGATCACCGAGGGTGAGGATCTGCCCGTGGCACAGCCCGCGGCCCAGCGCCTCGCCGGCGAAATCCAGCTGGAGGCTGCGGAATGAGCAGCGCCACTGCGGCCGGCGCCGAAACGCGCGCAACCGGGGGGATGGCGCGCGACCTCACTGCCTCGGTCGTCGTCTTCCTCGTCGCGATGCCTTTGTGCATGGGCATCGCCATCGCCTCGGGCGTGCCTCCCGAAAAGGGCCTGATCACTGGCATCATCGGCGGCATCGTCGTCGGTGCGCTGGCGGGCTCGCCGCTGCAAGTTAGCGGCCCCGCCGCGGGCCTCGCGGTGATCGTCTTCGAACTAGTGCGCGATCAGGGGCTGTCGGCACTCGGGCCGATCCTGATGCTCGCCGGGCTGATCCAGGTCGTGGCGGGCATCTTCCGCCTTGGTGGCTGGTTCCGCGCCATCTCGCCGGCCGTGGTGCACGGCATGCTCGCCGGCATCGGCGTGCTGATCGTGATCGGCCAGTTCCACGTGCTGTTCGACGAGAAGCCGCTGTCGAGCGGGCTCGAAAACCTGATGGCGATGCCGGGCCGTCTGCTCGGCCTCTCGCCCGATCTTCGCGCCGCCGAGCTCGCCTTGATCCTCGGCCTCACCACGATCGCCGTGATGATCGGCTGGGAGAAACTGCGCCCGGCCTCGCTCAAGCTGGTTCCCGGCGCGCTGCTCGGCGTGGTGGCGGCCACAATGGTCGCGTGGCTGCTCGGTCTCGACGTCACCAAGGTCGCGGTGCCCGAGAATATCGCAGCGGCGGTGTCGCTGCCCCAGAGCGGCTTCCTTAGCCAGTTCGCCAATCCCGCGGTCCTCACCGCAGCGCTGGCGATCGCCTTCATTGCCAGCGCGGAGACCTTGCTCTCGGCGGCGGCGGTGGACCGCATGCACGACGGCGTCCGCACCGATTACAACAAGGAACTGCGCGCACAGGGCGTCGGCAATCTGTTGTGCGGTGCCGCGGGTGCGCTGCCGATGACCGGGGTGATCGTGCGCAGCTCGGCCAACGTCCAGGCGGGCGCCACGACGCGGCTGTCGGCAATCCTGCACGGCGTCTGGATCCTCGGTTTCGTCGCTTTGCTGCCGTGGCTGCTGCGCGAAATCCCGATGGCGGCGCTCGGCGCGGTGCTGGTCGTCACCGGCATGCGGCTGGTCAATTTCAACCATGCCAGGCACCTGCTCAAGGACTATGGCGTCCTCCCGGCGCTGATCTGGGCGGTGACGCTGACCCTCGTCGTCGCGGAGGATTTGCTCACCGGCGTGCTGGTCGGCATCGCCTTGTCGCTGCTCGAGCTGCTGCCGCACGTCCGTCGCCTCAAGCTCAAGGTCGACGCGCATGATGACGCCGACGGTCGGACGATCAGCCTCGTCGGCGCCGCCACCTTCGTGGCGCTGCCCAGGCTGTCCGCCAAGCTCGACGCGGTTCCCGGCGGCGCCCCGGTCCGGCTCGACCTGACGCGTTGCTCGGCGGTCGACCACACCTGCGCCGAACTGCTGCGCGACTGGAGTGCGCGGCGTCGGGCGAGCGGCTCCGAAGTAGCGTTCGACGGCGCCACCGGGCGGCTGGCCGCGCTGGCAGCCTGACCCGGGCGGGAGTGCGCACGCTGCGCACTCCCGCTTGAATTGGACGGCGATTGGAGCCATTGCGGCGCCCCGGCCAGACGCGCCGGCAGCCGGGACTCCGTCATTCGCCAGATCGCCGCCCTTCCCTATCGCACCGAAGACCCGGCAGCGGATGCCACGGTCCGTATCCTGCTGGTCACTTCGCGCGGCACCGGCCGCTGGGTGATCCCCAAGGGCAATCCGATGTCGGGGACCGCGCCGCACGTCGCCGCCGCGCAGGAAGCCGAGGAAGAGGCCGGCGTACTCGGCCCCGTCTGCCCCACGCCGCTCGGCTCCTACCGCTATCGCAAGCGCCGCGGCAGCGGCGCATCGCTGATGATGGACGTCGATGTCTTCCCGCTCGCGGTGACCCGCGAGCTCCCCAGCTGGAAAGAGCAGCAGCAGCGCGAGCGCCGCTGGTTCACTCTGTCCGAAGCCGCCGAGGCAGTGGAAGAGCCCGATCTGCGCGATCTCATCCGCTCGTTCGGCGCGTCCGAGTTCAAAGCTGCAACCCAGCGCACCGGCGTGCTAGGCGCCGTCGCTGAAAAATCGAGGTTAGGTCCGATGTTCGCCTGGTTTCAGCGCCTGCTGCCCCGCACAGGCAATTTCTTCGAGCTGTTCGAGGCGCATGCGACCACCGTCATGGCGGCCGGGGATGCGCTGGCCCGGCTGCTCGCGGGCGGCCCTGCGGGCAAGGAGCATATCCGCGAAGTGATCGAACGCGAGCACGACGCCGACAACATCACTCGCGAAGTGCTCCAGACGGTGCGCAAGACCTTCCTCACGCCGTTCGATCGCGGCGCGATCACCAGCCTGATCGGCGCGCTCGACGATTCGATCGACGAGATGCAGGCCACCGTAAATGCAATCGCGCTCTACGAGGTCGAGAGCTTCCAGCCCGAAATGAAGGACATGGCGGGGATCATCGTCGATGCCGCGCGGATCACCGCCGAGGCGATGCCCCTCCTCCGCAACGTCGCGCAAAATGCCAGCCGCCTGCACGAGCTCACCGAGCGCATCGTCCGGATGGAAGGCCATGCCGACGATATCCATGCGGCGGGACTCAAGCGCTCGCTCAAGGAGCATGGCGCGACCGACACGCTGAAGTTCGTCGTCGAGCGCGAACTCTACAAGCATCTCGAGCGGATCGTCGACGCGTTCGAGGATGTTGCGAACGAGATCGACGGCATCGTCATCGATCACGCCTGACGCGCCCGGAACATGCACGAACTAGCCCTGCCCCTGCTGATCGGCCTGATCGCCGTCGCGCTGGCGTTCGACTTTCTGAACGGCTTGCACGACGCCGCCAATTCGATCGCCACGGTGGTCGCGACGCGTTTGCTTTCGCCGGTGCAGGCCGTGGTGTTCGCCGCGGTGTTCAACTTCGCCGCTTATTTCCTCACCATCGCGGTGCCCTCGCTCCACGCCGTCGCCGAGACGATCGGCAAGGGGCTGGTCGACAAGGATGTCGTCACGCCGGCGGTCATCTTCGGTGCGCTGGGCGGCGCGATGTTCTGGAACGTACTGACCTGGATGAAGGGCATCCCCTCATCGAGCAGCCACGCCCTGGTCGGCGGATTGATCGGCGCCGGAGTCGCACATGCCGGGCTGAGCGGGATCCACTGGGGCGGACTCAACAAGACCCTGCTCGCGATCGTGCTCTCGCCGACGCTCGGCATGTTGCTGGCGATGCTCGTCATGCTCGTCAGCTCGTGGCTGCTGATGCGCGCCACCGCGCGGGGGGCCGAACGCAGCTTTCGCGTGCTCCATTTGATCTCCTCCGCCGCCTATTCGCTGAGCCACGGCCTAAACGACGCGCAGAAGACGATGGGCATCATCACGGTGCTGCTCTATTCCACCGGCCACCTGACCGGCGACTTCTACGTGCCGCACTGGGTGGCGATCAGCTGTTATGTCGCGATCGCGCTCGGCACGATGACCGGCGGCTGGAAGATCATCGAGACGATGGGCTCGCGCATCACCAAATTGTCGCAGCACCAGGGCTTCAGCGCGTCGCTGGCGGGATCGATCATCCTGTTCACCGCTTCCGCGCTCGGCATCCCGGTATCGACCACCCATACCATCACCGGCTCGATCATCGGCGCCGGCACCGCGCGCCGCGCCTCGGCAGTGCGCTGGGGCGTCGCGCAGAGCGTGGTGATGGCATGGATCATCACGATCCCGGCATCGGCGCTGGTCGGCGCGGCCTTTTACGGGCTGACCCGGCTCTTCTGACGCTCACAGCTGACCGCTTCGCTGGAGTGCGGCAAGCCTTTCCGCAACTTCAGCGTCGATCCAGCCTAGCTCTTCCGGCCCCCACGGCACTGGCTTGGCGTCTCGCCAAAGCGCGCGCGGAACAGCCGGCTGAGATGCGCCGCATCGCTGAAGCCGAGCCGTTCGGCGATCGCGCCGATGCGCTCCTCATTGTCCGAATCGAGCAATGCGATCCGCGCGGCATTGAGCCGGCAATTGCGGATATAGGTTTGCACTCCGCCTTCCTTCTCGAACAGCCGATGCAGCGTGCTGCGCGACACCTTCAGCCGCCGACACAGACTGGCGACGCTGAGAGAGGGGGATTCGAGATTGGCGTGGATCTCCCCGCGCGCCCTCGCCGCCATGCCGAGCAAAGGCTCGGGAGTCCGCCGCGTGCTGCCGGCCGAGGCATGAACCGCGACCACCAGTAGATCGAGCAAGGTACGTGCAAGTCGCGGGGCGTCGCCGGGCGAAATCAGATGCAGCGCTTCGCTGAGCTTGGCCAAATGCGTGTGGAACAAGGCCGCCTCATCTCGGCCGATGACGAGCCCGTGGAGATCTGCCACCGGCCCCAGCTCGGCCTCGGCCAGCGGACGCGGAATCGCCAGCTGGACCGATCGCGCGATCGACATCGTCATGGTGATCGGCTGGGCGATGTCGAACAACAGGATCTCGCCGGCACGAGTCTCGAACTCGCGCTTGCCCGCAATGCCGTGCATCTCGCCTGCGAGGAGCAGCCCGACGCCGAGGATGTCGATCCGGTCCGCAGCGATCCGCTCGGGGGTGCGCTCGAGCAGCCGTGCGGTGCCAGTCGAATAGGAAACCGCGATCCCGTCGAGATTGAGATTCTCGGCCGAGGTCTGGAACGGCCCGATCGGCGTCGACTCGAACAATGCGGCCACGCTGGGCCAGCCGCGATCCGACCAGGCCCCGTGACGCTCGGCGGGCGCGATACCCGAAGTCGAGTAACGGACGGGCTCGATGCCCCGCCTGTCCCCCATAATTTGCTCCGAATGTTATAAGAACGCCGCAGGACGCAGGCAATTCCGGTTAGTTAGCGAGCGGTTCTACATTAAATTCTGATTCAGGAAAGCTGTCTGGAGTCTGCCCTGCGATTTTGGAAGCAGGGGCACCCTTGCCTCTCGAAGTCCGCTTCCGTATCCTGCGCGAAAAGATATTTCATAAATGAAAAATGGTGAGGGCATGGGGCTGACTCGCAGGCAAGCACTGGGCGGTTTCGCAGGCGCCGCGGCCACCGGTCTCGTGCCGGCGGCCAGCGCCGAAATCGCACCGAATTGGTCGAGCCTCGTCGCCGCTTTCCGGGTCCCCGATTGGTTCCGCGATGCCAAGTTCGGGATCTGGGCACATTGGAGCGCGCAATGCGTGCCCGAATTCGGCGACTGGTACGGTCGTCAGATGTATGTCCAGGGCAATCCCTTTTACGAACACCACCGCAAACATTACGGCCACCCGGCGGATCGCGGCTTCCTCGAGATCGAGAATGCGTGGAAGGCCGAGAATTGGGACCCCGAAGACCTGGTCAGGCGCTACAAGGCCGCAGGCGCGCGCTATTTCATGGCGCTCGCCAACCACCACGACAATCTCGACGCCTATGACAGCAAATACCATGCGTGGAATACGCTCCGCGTCGGGCCGAAACGCGACATCGTCGGGACCTGGGAGAAGATCGCCCGCGCGCACGGTCTGCGCTTCGCAGTCAGCAATCACAGCGCGCACGCCTGGCATTGGTGGCAGACGGCCTATGGCTACGACGCCGAAGGTCCGCGCGCCGGCGAGCGCTACGACGCGTTCAGGCTGACCAAGGCCGACGGCGCCGGCACCTGGTGGGAAGGGCTCGATCCGCAGGAGCTCTATACCGGCCCCGCGATGGTCCCGCCCGACGGGATCGAGACTGCGCAGGCGATGCGCGACTGGCATGAGGTTCACAGCCGCCGCTGGATGGAATTCGCCCCGCCCGAAAACCCGCACCACGTCGCCAAATGGCTGCTCCGCCAGCAGGACCTTGTCGAGAAATACCGGCCCGACATGGTCTATTTCGACGATTTCGGCCTTCCCTTCGGCTCTGTCGGCCTCGAAGCGCTGGCCCATTACTACCGCCAGAGCATCGCCCGCGACGGCCAGGTCGAAGTCGTCGCCACTGCCAAACAACTCACCCCCTATCAGCGCACCGCTTTGGTCGACGATGTCGAGCGCGGCTTCAGCGATCGGCTGCGAGCGGAGCCGTGGCAGACCTGCACCTGCATCGGCGACTGGCATTACAACCGCGCGCGCTACGATCAGAAATCCTACATGCCCGCCGCCAAGGTAATCCAGCGGCTGTGCGACGTGGTCTCGAAGAACGGCAATCTATTGCTCTCGATCCCGATCCGCGGCGACGGCACGATCGATGGCGAGGAGGACAAGATCCTCGCCGGCATCACCCGCTGGATGCAGCGCAACGGCGAGGCGGCGATCTTCGGCTCGCGCCCGTGGCGGATCTACGGCGAGGGCCCGACCAGAGTCGGCGGCGGCATGTTCAACGAAGGCAAGGTCGACTTCACTGCCGAGGATGTGCGCTTCACCACGCGGAAAGGCGCGCTCTATGCGGCCTTGCTGGCTTGGCCCGAGCGACCGGTGATGATCGCCGCGCTCGGCAAGACGGCGTTGCCCGACGCTGCGATCGAGCGGGTGATGCTGGTCGGCGGTGGGCGCGTGAAGTTCGAACGTGGCGAGGCAGGCCTGACGGTGACCTTGCCGCGCGCCGAAGCCGGGGATTTCGTCCCCATGCTCCGCATCGACGGCCGCGGGCTGGTTTAGTCACCCCGTGCTCCGGCGAAGGCCGGAGCGCTGGCCGCTGGCGGACAGCTCTATACCCAGCGCTCCGGCCTTCGCCGGAGCACAATATTCGCCTGACCTATTCGAACTCCAGTATCGCCGCATCCACCGCGAGGCTCTCGCCGGGTGCGAAATTGGCGGCCTTCACCACCCCGCCCGCTCGGCGCGCAGAATGTTCTCCATCTTCATCGCCTCGACCACCGCGAGCGCCTGCCCGGCCTCGACCTTGTCCCCCGGCGCAACGTGGAGCTGAGTGAGCAGCCCCGGCATCGGCGCAAGCAGGAACCTGCTCATGTCAGGCGGCACCTTCTCGATCATGTGGTGCCGATATTGCGCGATGTGCGGCGGGAGCACCTCGATGCGGTGCGACGCGCCGTGCGCGGTCAGCCGCCACGCCGCGCCCTTGCGCTCGACGCCGACGGTGAGCGGCTCGTCGTCGATCCGCACCGCGAACAACGGCTCGCCCGGCCGCCAATGCCCGATCAATTCCATCGGCTCGCCCGCGCCGCGTACGAGCTGGACGCCGCCGAGACTCTCGACCGAGAGTTCGAAGCGCTCGCCGTCCACCGTCACCACGCGCTCGCCGCTCACCACAGTTGGACCGTTGAGCTGTCCGCTGATCTGCGACGCGCGGGCAGCCCGCTCGAGATCAATCACCGCTGCCGCTGCCGCAAGCTTGCGCCGGAGTTCGGATGAAGCCGGCGCGCCCGCGAATCCCTCGGGATATTCCTCGGCGATGAACCCGGTGGTCAGTGCGCCTGCGCGGAAGCGCGGATGCTGCATGATCGCCGAGAGGAAGTCGATATTGTGCCCGATCCCGTCGATCCGGAAGCGGTCGAGCGCCGCCACCTGCCGGTCGGCGGCCTCCTCGCGCGTCGGCGCCCAGGTGACGAGCTTGGCGATCATCGGATCGTAGAATATCGATATCTCGCTGCCCTCGGTCACGCCGTCGTCGACCCGGGTCACACCGCTTTCGTCGCGCGCCTCCACCGGCGGCCGATAGCGCACCAGCCGCCCGGTGCTCGGCAGGAATCCGCGATACGGATCTTCGGCATAGACCCGGCTCTCGATCGCCCAGCCAGTGAGCGTCACATCGTCCTGCGTGAAGGCGAGCTGCTCGCCCGCCGCCACCCGGATCATCTGCTCGACCAGATCGATCCCGGTGATCTCCTCGGTCACCGGATGCTCGACCTGCAGCCGGGTGTTCATCTCGAGAAAGTAGAAGCCCTCGCCGGTGGTGTCGGCGCCGGAGACGATCAGCTCGACCGTGCCGGCGCTGTAATACCCCACCGCCCGCGCCAGCGCGACCGCCTGCTCGCCCATCCGCTTGCGCATCTCGGGCGTGACGAACGGCGACGGCGCCTCCTCGACCACCTTCTGGTGCCGCCGCTGGATCGAGCATTCGCGCTCGCCGAGATAGACGATGTTGCCATGCTGGTCGCCGAGCACCTGGATCTCGATATGGCGCGGTTCTTCGATGAACTTCTCGATGAACACGCGATCGTCGCCGAAGCTGGCGAGACCCTCGCGTTTGGTCGCCTCGAAGCCTTCGCGCACATCCTGTTCGCCAAAGGCCAGCCGCATCCCCTTGCCGCCGCCGCCGGCCGAGGCCTTCATCATCACCGGATAGCCGATCTCCCCCGCGATCCGCACCGCATGTTCGGTATCCAGGATCTCGCCGACAAAGCCGGGGACGACGTTCACATTCGCCGCCTTGGCGAGCTTCTTCGACTCGATCTTGTCGCCCATCGCGGCGATCGCATTCGGCGGCGGCCCGACGAACGCGATCCCCGCCTCGGCGCAGGCGCGCGCGAAGCTTTCCCGCTCGGAGAGGAAGCCATAGCCCGGATGGATGCAGTCGGCTCCGGTCTCCTTCGCCGCGAGCAGGATCAGTTCGGCCTTGAGATAGGATTCCGCCGCCGGCGCCGGCCCGAGCCGCACGCTCTCGTCCGCCATCAGCACATGCGGCGCGCGCGCGTCGGCGTCCGAATAGACCGCGACGGTGGCAATCCCCATTTTCTTCGCGGTGCGCATCACCCGGCAGGCAATCTCGCCGCGATTGGCGACCAGGATCTTCTTGAACATCAACGTATCATCTTCCAGCGTTCCTCGGTCCAGATCACTAGATACCGACCATTTGGCTGATGCCGTAAAAAGTATGCGCCGCTATCGCGCGTGGCTGGCCCCAGAAACCGACACTCGTCTTCATCGTCCACCGGCGGCCAGTCGATGGCGTAGCGAGGCTGTTTCGGGCCCTTGAGCACCCGCTTGGTCACGATTTCACCGGCTTGCCATCGTCCCATGACGATCACATCGGCTTCGGCCGCGAGAATGCGTGGCGGGACGGAAGAGCAGGCCGACGCCGGCTGGACGATACCAAGGCCCAACAAGACCGCGGCGATCCCCCCGATCACGCGCATCAGTTCGTCTCCGCGAGCGCGGCAAGCTGCCTGGTGCGATTCTCGGTAAGCTCGGCGCGGCACGAGGCAACCAGCATCGGCTCGGCGCTGCCGCCGCGCATCCGGTAACCGTCGCTGCGGCAATGCGTGTCGCGATAGGCGAGCCACGCCCGTTGCGCGGCAAGCAGCTGATCCGCATAGCCGAGGCGACCGTCATCCTCCGGCGTGCGGTCATATTGGCGCATCGCCGCGAGCGTGATTTTCCACTGCCGGTTCATCGCACGGTCGGCGGCTTCGAAGCGGCGGATCTCGCAGCGCGTCATGTCCGATTGCGCGATCGGATTGTCGCACTGGGGCTCCTGCCCGGCGATCAGAAGCAAAGCGAGCAGCATCATTCCGCCGCCTCCATCTGCATCGGTTCTTCTCCCACCAGCGGCGTCAATCCCAGCCTGGCGAATAGCGCCGCATCCGCGCTATCCCCGGCATTTCCGGTGGTGAGCAATTTGTCGCCGGTGAAGATCGAATTGGCGCCGGCCATGAAGCAGAGAGCCTGCGTCGCTTCGGACATTGACTCCCGCCCGGCCGACAGCCGCACCATACTTTCCGGCATGGTGATCCGCGCCACTGCAATCGTTCGCACGAACTCGATGTCGTCTATCTTGGCGAGAGGCGTATCGGCGAGCATATCGCCGAGCACAGTACCCTTCACCGGCACCAGGGCATTGACCGGAACGCTCTCGGGATGCCGCGGCAGCGTGGCGAGCGCATGGACGAAGCCCACGCGATCCAACCGGGTTTCACCCATCCCGACAATTCCGCCGCAGCATACGTTGATCCCCGCCTCGCGGACATGCTCGAGCGTGTCGAGCCGATCCTCGAAGCTCCGCGTGGTGATCACTTCGCCATAACGCTCGGGTGAGGTGTCGATATTGTGGTTGTAGTAATCGAGCCCGGCATCGGCGAGCATCGCCGCCTGCGAAGGCGTGAGCATGCCCAAGGTCATGCAGGTCTCCATCCCCATCTGGCGGACGCCCTTCACCATTTCGACGATTGCAGGCATGTCGCGGTCTTTGGGGTTGCGCCATGCCGCGCCCATGCAGAAGCGCGAAGAACCATTGTCCTTCGCCTGCGCCGCCGCCTGGAGCACCGCGCGCACGTCCATCAGCTTCGTCGCCTTGAGACCCGTCCCGGCATGCACCGACTGGTTGCAATAGCCACAATCCTCGGGGCAACCGCCGGTCTTGATCGACAGCAGAGTCGACATCTGGACCTGATCGGGCGCGTGATGTTCACGGTGGACGGTCTGCGCACGGAACACCAGCTCGCCGAACGGCAGGTCGAACAAGGCGGCGATCTCGTCGCGGGTCCAGTCGTTGCGGGTCATGCGGGTCCCAATGTCTTGATGAACAGGAAGAGGAAAATGCCGAGTCCCAGCGAGAGCAGAATCGGTGCGGAGATACGGTAGAAATCGAGATATTTTGCGATCGGCTTGCCCTGGAAGCGGGTGCGAACGATCTCGCCGGCGCCGCTGAACGAGATCAGCGCAGACGAGCCGATCACCACCAGTGCAGCAATCAGCAGTCCGCGCGCACCACGCGCCGAACCGGCCAATGCCAGCACGCCGCCGAGCGAGAAGAGCGACAGCTGGGTCAGATGCTTGAAATAATCGTAGAGCAACGTCTCGCCGCCCTCTGCGTCGAGGACCATCCGTTCGTCTTCGTCGGTCATTCGGCGGCTTCCTCGATCGGCGGCAGATTGTGGCCGAGCAGCTTGAGCACTTCCGCGGCGGCACTGACGAGATTGGTGCCGGGCCCGAAGATCGCCTGCACGCCGTGCGCGCGGAGGAATTCGTAATCCTGGGGCGGGATCACGCCGCCCGCGACGACCTTGATGTCGGGCCGCCCCGCTTCCTTCAGCGCATCGACCAGCTCGGGAATCAGCGTCTTGTGCCCGGCCGCGAGGCTGGACGCGCCGACCACGTCCACATCCTTCTCGATCGCCAGCGCGCAGGTCTCGGCCGGAGTCTGGAACAGCGGTCCCGACACCACGTCGAAGCCGAGATCGGCAAACGCGCTCGCGACGACATTGGCGCCGCGATCGTGCCCATCCTGCCCCATCTTGGCGACCAGCACCCGCGGCTTGCGGCCGCGCCGGCGCTCGAATGCGGCAATGCCTTCCTCGGCGCGCAGCCAGCCTTTGTCCTCGGCATGCGCCGGGCCATAAACGCCCTTGATCGGAGTGACGCCCACGGCGTGGCGGCCGAACGCGACTTCCATCGCCGCCGACATCTCGCCCAGCGTGCAGCGCGCCCGGGCCGCCTCGACGCAGAGCGCGAGCAGGTTTTCGCTACCCATCGCACCGCGCCGCAAATTGCCGAGCGCCGCGTCGGCCTTCGTCGCGTCGCGATCGGCGCGCGTCTGCGCGATCCGCTTGATCTGGTCGGCGCGCACCCGGGCATTGTCGATATCGAGGAAGTCGAGCGGCGACTCCTCGGCAAGCCGGTATTTGTTCACCCCGACGATCACATCCTCGCCGCGATCGACCCGCGCCTGCCGCGCGGCGGCGGCGCTTTCGATGTGCTCCTTGGGCATCCCGCTCTCGACCGCATGGGTCATGCCCCCCAGCGCCTCAACCTGTTCGATCAGCGCCCACGCCTTGTCGGCAAGCTCTTGCGTCAACGCCTCGACATAATAACTCCCGCCGAGCGGATCGACGACATGCGTCATCCCGGTCTCTTCCTGCAGGATCAGCTGGGTATTGCGCGCGATCCGGGCGGAGAAGTCGGTGGGCAAGGCCACCGCTTCGTCGAGGCTGTTGGTGTGGAGCGATTGGGTCCCCCCAAAGGTCGCCGCCATTGCCTCGATCGTGGTGCGGATGACGTTGTTATACGGGTCCTGTTCGGTCAGCGACACACCGGAGGTCTGGCAGTGCGTGCGCAGCGTCTGCGAGCGTGGCGACCCCCCGAAGCCGTCGATGATCCGGCTCCACAGCATCCGCGCCGCGCGCAATTTGGCGACTTCCATGAAGAAGTTCATGCCGATGCCGAAGAAGAAGGAGAGCCGCCCGGCGAATTCGTCGATGCTCAGCCCGCGCGCAATCGCCGAACGGACATAGGCCATGCCGTCGGCGAGCGTGAAGGCGAGCTCCTGCACCGCCGTCGCCCCCGCCTCGTGCATGTGATAGCCCGAGATCGAGATCGAGTTGAACCGCGGCATATGCTGCGCGGTATAGGCGATGATGTCCGCGACGATCCGCATCGAGGGCTCGGGCGGATAGATGTACGTGTTGCGGACCATGAACTCCTTGAGGATGTCGTTCTGGATGGTCCCGGTGAGCTGGTCCTGCCGCACCCCCTGCTCTTCGGCCGCGACGATGTAGAAAGCGAGGCACGGCAGCACCGCGCCGTTCATCGTCATGCTGACCGACATCTCGTCGAGCGGGATCCCGTCGAACAGGATCTGCATGTCGGCGAGCGTGTCGATCGCCACCCCCGCCTTGCCGACATCGCCGGTGACGCGCGGATGATCGCTGTCATAGCCGCGGTGCGTGGCGAGATCGAAGGCGATCGACAGGCCCTTCTGCCCCGCGGCGAGGTTGCGGCGGTAAAAGGCGTTCGATTCCTCCGCGGTCGAGAAGCCGGCATATTGGCGGATCGTCCACGGCCGCCCCGCGTACATCGTCGCCTTCACCCCGCGCGTAAACGGCGCGAAGCCGGGCAAGCCCGGATCGGGCGCGTCGGCGGCCGTGTAGAGCGGCTTCACCGCAATCCCCTCCGGCGTGTGCCAGGTGAGATCCTGGTCCTTCACTTCCTTCGCGGCGAGCTTCGCCCAGGCGGCAAGGTCAGGTTTATCGGCCATGGATGAAATCCAGTGCTCCTGCGAAAGCAGGAGCCCAGGGCCACAAGCGATTCCCTCCTTTACCCTGGGTTCCTGCTTTCGCAGGAGCACGATGGGAACAGAAATTCACTTACCCTTGAACTCCGGCTTGCGCTTCTGGAGAAACGCCGCGACGCCCTCCTGGAAATCCTGCGAACGCGCCGCCAGCGACTGATGCTCCGCCTCCAGCGCCAGCGTCTCCTCCAGCGTGCCGCTCAGTGCGGCCTTGACCTGCTTGCGGATCAGCCCGAGCGCCACCGTCGGCATCGCGGCGAGGCGGCGGGCATAGGTCATCGCCGTGTCGAACACGACGCCATCGTCCACCACATGGGTGATCAGCCCCGCCTCCATCGCGTCGTGCGCCGAGAGCCGCTCGCCGAGCAGCGCCATCTCGAGCACCTTCGCCCGCCCCGCCGCCTTGGCGATCAGCCACGTCGCGCCGGCGTCGGGAACCAGTCCGATATTGGCGAAGGCGAGCAACAGATAGGCCGAACGCGCGCCGATCACGATGTCGCCGCCCAGCGCCAGCGACGCCCCCGCCCCGGCGGCGGGGCCGTTCATCGCGGTCACGATCGGGATCGGCAGATCGGCCATGGTCTGCTGAACCGGATTGTAATGGTTGCGCAGCCGGTCACCCGGATCGCCGCCGGATGCTTCCTTCAGCGACGCGCCCGCGCAAAATGCCCGTCCCTCGCCGGTCAGCAACACTGCCCGCGCGCCGTCCTCGACGGCACGGCGCAGCGTCGCGGCAAGCAGATCGAGCATGTCGAGCGTGACGGCGTTGAGCTCGTCGGGCCGATTGAGCCGGAGCACCGCGACGTCGCCGTCGCGCGCATAGAGGATCGTGTCGTCGCTCAATGTTGGTTCCTCGGCGTTTCCATGATCTCGGTCAGTACTCCGCCCATGTCCTTCGGGTGCAAGAAGAAGATCATCGTCCCGTGCGCCCCGATCCGCGGCGCGCCGAGCACCCGCACGCCCTTTGCCTCGAACCACGCTCTGGCCTCGTCGATATCGGGCACCTCATAGCACAGATGATGCTGCCCTCCGCCCGGGTTCCTGGCGAGAAAGGTGTGGATCGGCGAGGCATCGCCCAGCGGCTCGATCAGTTCGATCTGGGCGTTGGGAGTGTCGACGAAGCATACTTTCACGCCCTGCGCGGGCAGGTCGAACGGTTCGCGGATGACCTCCGCGCCCATCATGTCGCGATAAAAAGCGACCGATGCTTCGATCGAGGGCGTCGCGACGCCGACATGGTTGAGGCGGCCGAGTTTCACGCCTGCACCATTGGCATTTGCGCGAGTTTCCGTCGAACCGCCTCGACGTCTTGCCGTACCAATCTTGTCTTGCCGAAAAGCGACACGACGATCTGCACCGCTGCCACCTGGTTCGCGGAGACTGTCAACGCCAGCGGCCTGGAACGCTTGTCGTGCACCTCGGACACCAGCGTATGCGGACCCGGCGAAACGTCCAGCGCAGCGAAGCGCGGGCTCTTGAGCTGGGTGCGCACCTCTCCATCGACATGGACATCGATCCCGGCGAGCTTGCCGATGAACCCCTGCCGATACACGAGCAAGCGCGCCGCTCCATCGGCAATCGGCGCGAGCGCCGCACGGCGCGCGGCATCGTCGGCAAACGCCACGCGTCGGTTGCCAGACAGACCGAGGTACATCGCGCCGGCGACGACGCCGAAGCACAGGCCGATCAACGGCGATGGTGCTGGCTGATCAGCCCCTCGCGAAGACGCGGCAACCATGAAGGCTAGCAGGAACGAAGTGACCGCCGCGACGCCAGCGACGATCAGCCCGAAGGTGATCTGTTTCGAAACGGGCAGTTTCTTCACGGTCGCGCTCCAGCCTCACAGCGGAATATTGTCATGCTTCTTCCACGGGTTCTCCAGCTGCTTGCCGCGCAGTTTCCGAAGCCCCAGCGCGATTCGCCGTCGTGTCGAATGCGGCAGGATCACTTCGTCGATGAAGCCCTTGCTCGCCGCCACGAACGGGTTGGCGAAGCGCGCCTCATATTCGGCGGTCCGCTCGGCGATCTCCTCCGGCGTGCGCCCGCGAAAGATGATCTCGACCGCGCCCTTGGCCCCCATCACTGCGATCTCTGCGGTCGGCCAGGCATAGTTGAGGTCGCCGCGAAGGTGCTTCGACGCCATCACGTCATACGCGCCGCCATAGGCCTTGCGGGTGATCACCGTGATCTTGGGCACCGTCGCCTCGGCATAAGCGAACAGCAATTTGGCGCCGTGCTTGATGATGCCATTATGCTCCTGCCCCACCCCGGGCAGGAAGCCGGGCACGTCGACAAAGGTCACGATCGGAATATCGAACGCGTCGCAGAAGCGCACGAACCGCGCCGCTTTCTTCGAAGAGTTGATGTCGAGCACGCCGGCCAGCACCATCGGCTGGTTGGCGACCACGCCCACCGTGCGTCCCTCGATCCGCCCGAAGCCGATCAGGATGTTCCCCGCATGCGTCGGCTGCAATTCGAAGAACTCACCCTCGTCGAGCACCTTTCGCAGGCATTCGTGCATGTCATAGGGCTGGTTGGCGTTGGGCGGGATCAGGCTGTCAAGGCTGTCCTCGACGCGATCCCACGGATCGTCGCACGGCCGCTCGGGAACGCTCTCCCGATTGGACGCGGGCAAGAAGTCCACGAAGTCGCGGGCCGCGAGCAGCGCCTCGATGTCGTTGTCGAAGGCCACATCGGCGACCCCCGACTTCGTGGTATGCGTCACCGCTCCACCCAGCTCCTCCTGCGTGACGATCTCGTTGGTAACGGTCTTCACTACATCCGGGCCGGTGACGAACATGTACGACGAATCCTTCACCATGAAGATGAAGTCGGTCATCGCGGGAGAATAGACGGCCCCGCCTGCGCAGGGGCCCATGATCAGGCTCAATTGCGGCACCACGCCGCTGGCGAGCACATTGCGCTGGAACACCTCGGCATAGCCGCCAAGGCTGGCGACGCCCTCCTGGATCCGCGCCCCGCCGCTGTCGTTGAGGCCGATGACGGGCGCGCCGACCTTCATCGCCATATCCATGATCTTGCAGATCTTCTGCGCATGGCGCTCGGAGAGCGAGCCGCCGAACACAGTGAAGTCCTGACTGAACACGAAGACCAGCCGGCCGTTGATGGTGCCGCTGCCAGTGACGACGCCGTCGCCGGGGACGATCTGCGTTTCCATGCCGAAATCGACGCAATTATGCTCGACATACATGTCGAGCTCTTCGAACGAATCCTGATCGAGCAAAACCTCGACGCGTTCGCGCGCGGTGAGCTTGCCCTTGGCGTGCTGCGCGTCGATGCGCTTCTGCCCGCCGCCCAGCCGGGCCGCGGCGCGGCGGCGCTCCAGTTCCTCGATCGTCGACGACATTCAGGTCTCCAGGAGCTTGGCGGTCTCCAGCGGTCGCGCCTTCTGCACAGGGGACGCACGCAGAGGCAAATGCAATGTTGCAAAGTTGCGGCGGAGAGGTTTGCAGAATATAATGAAGGCATGGCCCTTCCCCGCCGCCGCCTGTTCGAAGGCTTCCGCCTCCGCGACCTACGCCGCCGCCTCGGCCTCAGCCAGGCGGCGATGGCTGCGCGGCTCGGCATCTCGGTCCCTTATCTCTCGCAGATCGAGAATAACGGCCGCCCGATCACGCAAATCGTCTTGCTCGCGCTCGCCCGCGAATTCCCGATGGAGGCGGCGGACATCGGCACCGAAGCCGAGACTTCCACGTTGCTCCGCACGATCGACGCGGCGACCGACACCAGCATCCCCGCCCATCCGCTGAGCGAGCCCGACGTCCGCCGCGGGCTCGAGCAGCAGCCCCTGCTCGCCCGCCGGCTGGTCGCGGTGCACGAGGCATGGCGCCGCAGCCAGGAGCAGCTCCGCGTCCTCGACGATCGCTTCGACACCGGATCGAGCGAAGCGGCGCCGCTCCCCTGGGAAGAGGTCCGCGACTGGTTCCAGGCCGAGGGCAATTACATCGACGCGATCGACCGATCGGCCGAGGCGCTCGCCGACGCCCTTGACGAGGGCCCGGTCGCGCAGGCGCTCGAAGACCGGCTGCGCCGCTGGCACGGCGTCCGCGTGATCGGCGAGGATAGCGACGGCAGCCAGCTCAGCCGATTCGACGCGGGTTCGCGCACGCTCGCGCTCAACTCGGGTCTGCCGCCCGAGAGCCGGGCCTTTCTGCTCGCGCACCGGCTGGTGCGCTACGAATTCGCCAACGAGATGCACCATGTCGTCGCCGAGGCCGGGCTGGCGAGCCAGGCGTCGCGCGAATTGCTGAGCGTCGGCCTCGCCAATTACGCCGCCGGCGCCCTGCTGATGCCCTATGCCAGCTTCCGCACTCGCGCCCGCGAGGTTCGCCACGATATCGATCGGCTGCGCCAGCGTTTCGGCGTGAGCTTCGAACAGGCGTGTCACCGCCTCTCGACGCTGCAGCGCCCCGGCACCGCGGGCCTGCCCTTCTTCTTCTGCCGGGTCGACATGGCGGGCAACATCACCAAGCGCCACTCGGCGACGCGGCTCCAGTTCGCGGCTCTGGGCGGCGCCTGCCCCTTGTGGATCGTCCACGAAGCGGTCGCGATCCCCGATCGCATCCTCGTGCAATTGGCCGAAATGCCCGATGGCACCCGTTACGTCTCGATGGCCAAGGGGCTGGTCAAGCCCTCGGGCAGCTATGCCCGCCCGCCGCGGCGCTATGCGGTGGCCTTGGGTTGCGAGGAGGCCCATGCCGCCGATTTCGTCTATGCCGACGATCTCCGCCTCGGCGGCGCGGCAACCCCGATCGGCGCGTCGTGCCGGATCTGCCCGCGCACCGACTGCGACCAGCGCGCCTTCCCGCCTGCAGGATCGGTCATCGAGATCGACGCCGACCGGCGCAGCGTCGTGCCGTACGCCTTCCGCTGAACAATCCCTCAAGGCATGTTGTTCGCCAGCCCCACCGCCCGGTTATAGGAATCGACCATCGCCTCCGTGTCGTTGGCGGAATGCGACTGCTTCACCTGGCGATATTGGCCGATCATCGATCCGAGCATGTCGGCTACCAATCCCGAGATGCTGAGCCGGCTGGTCTCCACGGGTTCCTTCGCCTTGGTCTTGGCGTCCGCAATCGCCTTTTGCTGCTCGGCAAGCAACTTCTCGAGCGAAGCGGCGAGCGCATCTCCCTTGGCGAACACCGCCGGATCACGCAGGTCCTCGGGCTTGTCGAACAGGCCGACCAGATCCTCGGCCTGCTGCATCGCCAGCTTGGTGTTGTATCCCACCGTGTCGCCGCTCTGCTTCAGCGTGGCGAGCTCGGCGTCGGCGCCGGCGCGGCGCTGTTTGACCAGTGCGGCGTTGAAATCGTCCATCGCCTTCAGCGCCGCGTCGAACTCGGCGATCATCTGGGCGTCTTCCGCCTTGCCGCGCTTGAGCCCATCCGCGCGATAGGCCTTGGTGTTGTAATAGGCATAAAGCGGCTTCAGCCGCGCCAACACCTTTTGCAGTGCTGTGTCGAGCGTCTCCGCCGCCGCGTCGAGCGGGCCCAGCGAACCGGGCAGCGCGCGCGCCGCCTTGAGCTTGGTCGCCTCGTTTTCGATCCAGCCATCGCTGATCGTGATGGTTTCGCTCGGCGACCGGCCGGCTACGCGGGCTTCCTTGTAGGTCTTCGCCGTCGCCGGCAGTCCGAAGGTTTCGAGCAACGCGTTATACGCCTCAGTATAGGCGCTCAATTTGGCCGCCGTGGCGGGCGAGTTCGCCGCCGCCTCGACCGATCCGTTCCCTCCGCTGCCCGAGCCGGAGCCGCCGCAAGCGCCCAGCACCAACAATCCTGCCAGAGCAACACCCTGACACAGCCTTACCCTTTGCATCCGGCAGATCCCTCGTTCGTTGCGATACCGAAACGCACGCATATCGATTTTGATCCCCGGTTGCCGCTGGCGCACCCGCCATGGCATACCCGATCAAGGAAAAGCTTGGGAGAGCTATCATGGCCACCGCGCTCGCGCAGAAGCCCGGCATCGGCGAAGCCGAATGGGAGGCACGCCAGCAGCTCGCCGCCTGCTATCGCGTGTTCGATCACCTCGGCTGGTCCGAGATGATCTACAATCACATCACCGTGAAGCTGCCGGGCGACGAAGGCGCGTTCCTGATCAACCCGTTCGGGCTCCACTTCAGCGAAGTGAAAGCATCGAACCTCGTCAAGATCGACATTGACGGCAACAAGCTCGACGATTCGCCATACCCGGTGAACCGCGCCGGCTTCGTCCAGCATGCCTTGTTCCACCGGCACCTGCCCGACGCGCATTGCATCATGCACACCCACACCACCGCGGGCATGGCGGTGAGCAGCGTCGCGGGCGGGCTGCGCCCCGTCAATTTCTATGCGTGCAACTTCGCCGGCCAGATCGCCTATCACGATTTCGAAGGCGTGACGGTGCGCGACGAGGAAGGCGAACGTCTGCTCGCCAATCTCGGCGACAAACGCGTGATGCTGCTGCGCAACCACGGCATCCTCGTGATGGGACGGACCCTGCCCGAGGCATTCATCAAGCATTGGGCGCTCCAGCGCGCCTGCGAGATCCAGCTCGCTACCCTGTCGATGGGCGAGCCGCTGCTGGTCCCGGAAGAAGTCGTCGCGGTCCATCAGCGCGACCTCCACATGGCACAGGTCCCGGGCGGCCCCGGCGCGGCGGATTTCGCGGCGATGGTGCGGCTGGTCGATCGGGTGGACAGAAGCTGGCGGGAATAAGCCGCTGCTGCGGCTAGCCGAGGATCAAGACGGCAACGAGCAGCAACGCGCCCGCTAGCGCTATGCCGACGAACGTCGCGTAGATCGCGTCGATGGCCATTTGCCTTCTACCGGTCGCAAACAGCCCGAAGATACCGAAGGTGCCAACCAGCGTCAGCCCGAAGACCATGAAGACCGCCACCGCGAAGCCGGACAGATGCCTGGTTGCGCGACTTGCGTCGTCCTGATGTCCTTCCAGGACTTGCTCTCTCAACTCGTAATTTTCGGACTCGCTTATATTTCGAACGGCCAACTCAGACCGCGCGGCGTCGATTGCCTCGGGAACAATGCCGTCCTCGGGACGAGAATATACGATTTCGAACAACTGCTCGTCTCGCAGCAATCGCATTCGCTGCGCCAGATCCCCCGCCATCATGCCCCCTATTGATGGCGACCAAGTCACCGCTGGCGAGATGGATAGCGGCCGATTGCAGAGAACGACAACCGTTTTTCAGCTCACCCAAACCGGAACCCGCTCACCGCCCAGCCCAGCACATGGTCGCGATAATCGGCCACCGCGGCCCCTTCGCCGCCCGCGCCGAGCGCGACCATCAGCGGCAACAGATGCTCTTCGCGCGGATGCGCGAAATGCGCATGCGGCAGCGTGTCCCATGCGGCCACGCGTTCCGCCCGCCGCGCCGGATCCGGATCGGTGACTGCGTCGACCAAAGCTGCATCCCATTCGTCCGCCACCGGGGTCACCTGGGGCCCGCGGGCGCGGAGGTTGTGAAAGCTCATGCCCGACCCGACGATCAGCACGCCTTCATCCCGCAGCGGTGCCAGCGCGCGCCCGATCGCGATGTGCGCCGCAGGATCGAGGTCTTTGCGAAGCGACAGCTGCGCAAGCGGGATATCCGCCCCCGGCACTGCGACCATCATCGGGATGAACACCCCGTGGTCCCAGCCCCGCGCCCGCTCCTCGCCGACAGCATGGCCCGCCCCCTCCAGCAGCGCCTTGGCCCGCATCGCCACCTCGGGCGCGTCGGGCGCGTCCCAGCGCAGCCGATAGGTATGCTCGGGGAAGCCGCCATAATCGTAGAATAAGGGTTGGCCGCTGCCGACATGCACGGTCACATCCGCCTCCTCCCAATGCCCGGAGACCAGCAGGATCGCCTTGGGCCGCTCGAGCAGGCTGTCGATGAGCCCGGCAAGATAGGCCTGCATCGGCAGCCACATCGGATCGGCGGGACCGCCGTCCGGGTCCATGAAGAAGCACGGTCCCCCGCCATGCGGGATGAACAGTGTCGGCATTGTCGTCATAGCACTTTCCTACAGCGATTTGTTCTGCTATTGTTCTCAATTTCGGTGCGATATTCGATTTGATTCGTGAAATAAAATTACATTCCTGAGCAACTTTAGTTCGGAATTGACGCAATAACCGCCAAGTGAGTCAAGCTAAGGCCTAGATCGGTGGGACAGTTGGCTGCGACAATGCCGGTTTCGGAAACGCCCCGTTTCCGGCTACATCGCTGCGATGACTCGCTTCACCGTCAACAACCAGCCGGTCGAGTACAAGATGGACCCGCGCACGCCGCTGCTCTGGGCGCTGCGCGACGCTTCCAACCTTACCGGCACCAAATATGGCTGCGGCACCGGCGATTGTGGGGCCTGCGCAGTCGATGTCGATGGTGGGCTGCGGCTCGCCTGTCAGGAGACGATCGGCGCGCTCGAAGGCACCTTCGTCACTACCATTGAAGGCCTTTCGAAGGATCGCAGCCACCCGGTGCAGCAGGCATTGCTCGCCACCAACATCGTCCAGTGCGGCTATTGCATTCCCGGCATCGTGATGGCCGCGTCGATCTTGCTGCGGGGCAATCGCAATCCGAGCGAAGAAGACATCAAAGGTGCGATCCCCAATATCTGTCGCTGCGGCATCTATCCCCGGCTGATCGGCGCGATCACCGAGGCCGCCCGATCGGCACGCGGCGACACGCCCATCGCAGCGGAGCCCGAACCCGAGACGCAGGCACCCGAATAGTTTGCCCAATTCTTTCAATCGCCTTTCGCCGCAATTCAGCAACCGCTCATCCGGCGGCGTCTAGTGCAAGTCCTATCATGTAGCCCGGCCCCTTGCCGGTCTCGACGGAGACAGTTGAGATGAAGAAGACCTTGCTCGCGGTGATTATCGCCGCAACGGCTCTGGTCCCGCCGGCAGCGCTTGCGCAGGATCGCGGACGCTGGGGCGGCCGCGATCGCTCGGGCGGTAACCAGTCGTCCGAAGTCCGCCAGAATCGCGGCGAATGGCGCCAGCAGCAGAGCCAACAGACACCGCAGGCGCAACCGCGCCAGTCGAACGGCGGCGAGCGCCAGCGCGGCGGCTGGAACCGTCCGCAACAGCAGCAACAGGCGCCGCAGCAGCAGGTTCCTCAGGCGGCGCCCCAACAGCGCGAGCAGCAACGCTGGGGCGGCAATCGCGGGGATCGCAGCCAGTGGAACAATACGGGCGAGCGCAGCCGCTGGTCGGGCAACCGTAGCCAGTGGAACGGGGGCGACCGCCGTCCCGACGCGGGCCAGCAGCAGCAACAGCAGCAGGTCGACCGGCAGCGCCAGCAATCTCGCGGCACCGATCGTAATCGCTGGAACGACGGCAACCGTGATCGCGGCCAATATGATCGCGGCAATCGCGACTGGAACGACCGCAACCGTACCCGCAACTGGAGCGGCGACCGCAATCGCTTCGACAGCAACCGCCGCGGCGACTGGAACAATGACCGCAATCGCAGCCGGTGGAACAACAGCTGGCGCAACGATCGCCGTTACGACTGGCGCGGCTATCGAAATGGCAACCGCAGCCTCTATCGCCTGCCGCGTTATTACGCGCCGAGCGGCTGGGGCTATGGCTATCGCCGCTTCGGGATCGGTTCGATGCTCGATTCGATCCTCTATTCGTCGAGCTACTGGATCAACGATCCGTATTATTACCGCCTGCCCGAGGTCGATGGCCCGTATCGCTGGGTGCGCTATTACAACGATGCGCTCCTGATCGATATCTACAGCGGCGAAGTGGTCGACACGATCCACGACATCTTCTGGTAAGGAAGCCCGCAGCCTTATCGGAGATCCTGGAGCCCGGTAGCGATGCCGGGCTCCTTGTCGTCGAAGCGGCTTGCAAATTCCGGCGCTGCGCGCGATTTCGTGCGCCGTGAGCAAGAACAAGAATGAGGGCAGGGTTTCGGGCGGCCCCTCCCCGGTCCGCGCGCGCATCGGCCGCGACGTTTCGTCGCGGCTCGAGGCCAATCCCGATGTCCGGCGTGCCAAAACCGACGCGGCGCAGATGTATACCTGTCCGGATTTCCTCAGCGCCGACGAGTGCGACACGCTGATCGAACTGATCGATTCCAATTCGCGGCCGTCCACTCTGCTCGCGGTCAGCCAGGACCCCGACTATCGCACCAGCCACAGCTCGGACCTGCACCGCTGGTCCGAGGAGATATTGACGATCGACCGGCGCATCGCCGACCTGCTCGGCATCCCCGAGGAGAATGCCGAGACGTTGCAGGGCCAACGTTATGCGGTGAACCAGCAATTCCGGGCGCATTGCGACTATTTCCAGGAGTCGAGCGACTATTGGCCGAAGATGAAGGAGACCGGCGGCCAGCGCACCTGGACCGCAATGGCCTATCTCAACGACGTGCCCGAGGGCGGCGCGACCTGGTTCCCCCGCGCCGGCATCCGCTTCAAGCCCAAGCGCGGGCTGCTCGTTGTGTGGAACAACATGACGCCCGACGGCACTCCCAATTACGATACGCTCCACGAAGGCATGCGCGTGCTCGAGGGGACCAAGTACATCGTCACCAAATGGTTCCGCGAAGGGCAGTGGATCAAGGACTATATCCAGACCTATGTCGCCGGCGGGATCGAGAACGCGCCGGGAACGGACTGAACCGCGACGGCGCACGAGTCCCGCTCTCGACATCCCCGCCCGCCCCGGCCAAACACCTGCCATGACCGCCGTACTCAACATTCACCGCTCGATCCTCGGTCAACCCTGGCGGTGGCGCGGGCTGGCGGCGGACGCACGCGATTCGAACTTCGCCCCCGACGACATCGTCACCCAGCTGCTGCTCACGCGCGGCTGTTCGCGCGAAACACTCGACGATCATCGCGCACCCAGCATCCGCGCCTTCATGCCCGATCCCTCGATCTTCCGCGACATGGACAAGGCCGCCGAACGCATCGCCGACGCAGTCGAGACAGGCGAGCAGGTCGCCATCTTCGGCGACTATGACGTTGACGGCGCCACGTCGGCGGCTTTGCTCATCCTGCTGCTGCGCGACCTCGGGCTCGAGGCCCGGCCCTATATCCCCGACCGGCTGATGGAAGGCTATGGGCCGTCGGGCGAGGCACTGGTCCGGCTCCACAGCGAAGGCGCGAGCCTGATCGTCACCGTCGATTGCGGCGCGCAGGCGTTCGAGGCACTCCAGATGGCCAAGGATGCCGGCGCCGACGTGATCGTCTGCGACCATCACAAATGCGCCGCGGAATTGCCGGTGGCGCATGCAGTGATCAACCCCAACCGGCTCGACGAAGGCGAAGGCGCCGCACACGGCCATCTCGCCGCGGTCGGCGTCGCATTCCTGCTCGGCGCCGCGCTGATCCGCACGCTCCGCGCGCGCGGCTGGTTCAAGGCATGCCCCGAGCCACGCCTGCTCGATCTGCTCGATCTGGTCGCGCTCGGCACCGTCGCCGACGTCGCGGCGCTGAAAGGCCTCAATCGCGCCTTCGTCGCACAGGGCCTCAAAGTCATGGGGCAGCGCCGCAACATCGGAATGAACGCGTTGATCGAGGCGTCACGCCTCACCCGCGCGCCCACCTGCACCGATCTCGGCTTCGCACTCGGGCCGCGGATCAACGCCGGCGGCCGGGTCGGACGTTCCGATCTCGGGGTGCGCCTGCTTACCACGCGCGATCCCGAAGAAGCCCGCGTGATCGCCGTCGAACTCGACCTGCTCAACGAGGAGCGCCGCGCGATCGAGGCCGAGGTCCAGCTCGCGGCCGAAGATCTGTGCCTCGCCAAGGACAATCGCGCCGTGGTGATCGTCGCGAGCCGCGGTTGGCATGCCGGGGTGATCGGCATCGTCGCCGGGCGGCTCAAGGAGAAGCTCGGCCGCCCGGCGATCGTCATCGCACTCGACGAGGACGGCGTCGGCAAGGGTTCGGGGCGCTCGATCCCCGGCGTGGATCTGGGCGCGGCGGTGCTGGCCGCCAAGGACGCGGGGCTGCTCCATGCGGGCGGTGGCCATGCAATGGCGTGCGGAGTCACAATTGCCGAGGACCGGCTCGAAGCCTTTGCCGATTTCCTCGAGGAGCGCCTCGCCGGGCGAGTCACCGCGGCGATGGGCGAGCGCGCATTGCTGCTCGATGCCGTGCTCGCGCCTGGCGGAGTCAATCCCGCGCTGGTCACTGCGATGGAGGCCGGCGGCCCCTATGGCATGGGCTGGCCCGCGCCACGCGTCGTCGCCGGTCCGATCACCGTCCTGAAGGCCGACGTGGTGGGTTCGGGCGGGCATGTCCGGGTCATCGTGGCGGGCGACGATGGCCGCAGCCTCAAGGCCGTCGCCTTCCGTCAGGCCGAAACCGAACTGGGCGCCGCTTTGCTTTCGGCACCCCGCCACCGCAAGCTGTGGCTCGCCGGAAGAGCCCGGATCGACGATTGGGGCGCCCGCCCGGCGGCGGAACTCCACATCGAAGATGCCGCCTGGGTCGATTGAGGTGCTTGACCCGGGCCGCAACCTTGCCTAACCGGCGCTTCCACGCTCCGGCATGGCCCCTTCGTCTAGCGGTTAGGACGCGGCCCTTTCACGGCTGAAGCACGGGTTCGATTCCCGTAGGGGTCACCAAAATGCCTTCCCAAAGCATCCCAAAACGTGCCTTAAATGGCTGTTTTCTGCGGTTTTTTGTGGTATAAGTATCCCAGTCGGATCGGTGAAATACCACTGCATACCAGCAATCTGATGGTATTTTTGATGGCACTCGCCGGTCGCTCGGATGGGAGATACCATCGTGGCATTGTCGGTTGTGGCGATCAAAGCGGCCAAGAGTCGCGGCAAGGCGTATAAGCTGAGCGACGGTGAGGGGCTCTATCTGCTCGTGACTCCGTCCGGCGGCCGATACTGGCGAATGAATTATCGCCACGGCGGCAGACAAAAGACGCTCGCTTTCGGCGTGTGGCCGGAAACCGGCCTGGCTGAGGCTCGCGCTGAGCGCGACGCCGCCCGCAGGGTGCTGGCGCGCGGCGAGGATCCTGCCGAGCGCATCAAGCTCGACCGGATCAGCGCAACGGTGGCCGCGTCAAACAGCTTCAAGGCCGTTGCCGATGATTGGCTGCTCAAGGTCGAGAAGGAAGGCCGCTCCGCTGTCACCATGAAGAAGCTGCGCTGGCTACTCGACTTCATCAACGCATCGATCGCCAAGCGGCCTATCGCCTCCATCTCTGCTCACGAGCTGCTGGAGATGCTGCGGAAGATGGAGAGCAAAGGTCGCTACGAGACTGCCAAGCGGCTCCGCAGCACCTGCTCACAGGTTTTCCGCTACGCCATCGCGACAGCACGGGCGGAGCGCGATGTCGCCGCCGATCTGCGTGGCGCCCTCATCGTGCCGAAGCCCGTCCATCGAGCCGCGATCACCAAGCCCAAGCCGGCTGGAGAGCTACTACGGGCCATCGAAGGCTTTGAGGGGCATCCGAACACTCGCGCCGCTCTTCGGCTCCTGCCGCATGTCTTCGTACGCCCTGGAGAGCTGCGCTTTGCCGAATGGGCGGACACCCCTCCGCGATGCGTAATTATCGTCGTGGGATGAATCATTTATGTAGCCGCCATACCGCCGTCCGCAGCTTTTGGACGACACCCCGGACGAGGTTTACGACTGCAATTGGGCGCACAGCTGCGATCCCGAGTTCTATGAACAAGCGTCCGCTTACGCCATCCAGGTGCCCGAAAGCGGCCGTTCCGATTTCCACCCACTTCCCGCCGTTCGGCTGCGCCGACCCGACGGTCGGATGCGACTGACCGAGATTGGGTGGAAAGCGGTCGGGCAGCTTTGATTCCCAAGGCGACGAAAAGCGGCCGCTCCTATTTGGCGAGGCCCGGTCATCAGCATGAAGATGAGACTTCGATCAGACTGCCATCGGGAGCCTTCTGCGGTCATTGCCCGCACCTGCGAAGTGCGGCGTAGCAGATCTGACCGTGAAAACTGGGCAGCCGGCCACGCCCTTCTCAGGCCACACGCGCCGCGCTAGGCGGCCGGCGCGAGATCAAAGCCCTCTTCGTCAAATACTTCGAGCTGGTCCGGCCTTGGCAGCGAAGCGTCGCCTCTCAGGCGAGCCAGCAGATAGGCTACGGCAAGCACCATCTCGGCGGCGTCATAGGGCTTGGGCATCGAGCCGATCGCCACCGTCTTGGCCGAGCTGGCCCGGCTGACCTGCCCGCTGATAAACAGGACCGGAATGCCCAGCGCCTTCAGCTGTTCGGCGAGCTGGATCCCGTCGTCACGCCCGGCGAGACGGATGTTGACCAGCGCCAGCGCGGGTTTTTCAGCCTTGGCGACTTCCAGCGCTTCGGCGTGACGATCGGTCAGGTCGAGGACCTTGTATCCTGACTCCTGAAGCTCGTCCCGGAGGGTTATCGCCACCAGCGCCTCGTCCTCGACGATCATCAGAGTCTGGGTCGCCGTGCCATCTTGCTGTGCGGTCATGATCATTCCTCTACTCGTCAGCTGCCGATCGCGCTGGATGCCGGGCGCGCGGCTGTGAGCAGCTCGCTTGCCGCTTCGGGCTCATCCTCCACCAAGGCGATCCGGGTATGTTTGATGGAAACTTGGGTCCCCGGATGCGCGGGTGTTACTTCGACCAAAGCGTTCAACTGTCCGGCCAGCGCTGCGACGATGCTGGCTCCCAGACCGGTCCGCACCGGCGCGGTCAGCGGCATGCCGACTCCGTCGTCGCGCACGCACAGGATCCAGTTCGGCCCGTGGAAATTATAATCGACCGTGATCTTTCCCGGCCGTCCATCGGGGAAGGCGTGCTTGAGTGCGTTGATCACCAGTTCAGTGACGATCAGGCCAAGGCTCACCGACACCCTGGCTTCGACCACGCCGTCTCCACCTTCTACGGTCAACGAGATCTGATCGACCTCGCCGATCATCGACGCCGAGATGCTTTCGCAAAGTCGGGTGAAATAGGCATGCACTTCGATGTCGCCGTCTTCGGATGTCGACAGCAGCCGTTCGAGGGCGGCAACGGACATCACCCGATGATGGGCGTTCTGGAGATGGCCGCGCGTCTCTTCCGACGTGGTCGTCCGCGCATTGCGCAGCAATACACTGGCGATGATCTGCAGACTGTTGGCGACCCGATGGCGAACCTCCTGTAAGAGAACGCGATTTCCGCGTGCCGCTTCCTCCTTCAGCGTCATGTCGGCCCGCGCATCCGTGACATCTGACACGGCAACGAGAATGCGCGTCTGTTCAAGATCGAGGTAAACCAGCCGCCTGGCCTGGACGATCAGATGCCGAACTTGCTGCTGCGGCCGTTGGACGTCGATGTCGCGGGCGTCCAGCGTCCCTTCACCCGACATTGTCGCGACCATCAAAGATCGCAATTGGGTACTATCCCATTCGCCGTCATCCAGGGCGTAGAGGGGTTGGCCCGTCAGCTGCGCCGCGTTGGCGCCGAAAACCGAGCAGAATGAAGTGCTTGCCGCGATGATTGTGAGTTGGCCATCCAGGAGCAACAGCGGCTCGGGCGAGGACGTGACGATAGCCAAGGTCAGGCTTAGCGCCACGTCTTCGGGACTATGCTTTTCGGCAGACATAATCAGCCTTGGAAAACCGAAGGCTCGCGGATGAAAGCCAGTGGCCGGGAAGTCGCGATAGGCAGAACGGGCGTGGGTCGACACCCTTGGGTGTGTTCGCGTGAAACTATAACGGATGGCGGCGTGCAAAGTTGCGGCAGTGAACAACGCCGCGACCGTCTCGCAGTTCACTATGCCAGCTTGACCTTACTATCCCCCAAAAAGCGGACGGCCCGCAATTGGCAGACCAAGCCGAAGCTCGGGACATTAAACAACGTCCGGTTCTCGGAAGCGGCGAGCCGGACCTGAACGTCCGGCTTTGGGGCGTTAGCGGTCATTCGCGCGACCTGTCCCGGAACGACCGCCTTCTGAAGTTTCGAGTCGTGAAGCTGCCGGTCAGCAAGCGGAACAACTCCTGCCGTTTGCCTTCCCACCCTCTCCGCCACTTCCTAATTTTACCGTATTGATATTTCTGGATTTTTCTCGGTAAGCGAAAATTCGGCCCCACTTACGGTCCCATTTACCTTCGGCGATCTGATGAGGCGTCGTCGGACGTCCTTGGCCCAGATCGCGCCCCAAAGGGCAGCCAATGCGCCGCGAAAGCCAATGCGCCGCGGAGACGCGCAAACCAGTCTCTGGTCTGGAGGCGGAAAGCTGTCGGTCGGCTAACGCCCCAAAAGCGGACGCGCGGAGGCTGTGCGGCCGATGCTCATTGGGCAACGGCGTTGAGTCGCTATTTGTCCTTCTCGCGAGGATCGACCTCGTAGCCAGATGGGGTCCGCACCAAGTCTCGTCGAAGAGGAATCGCACCAGTCGGCATGATCGCGGAGTAGATCGGCTGCGTTCCGGCCAGCGCGCCGGTGTCCCGACCGAGGTTGCCGACAAGGTGAAGGCGCTGGAGCGCGAGGTCCGTGAGCTGCGGCTCGCCAACGAGATTTTGCGCAGGGCGTCGGCGTATTTTGCGCAGGCAGAGCTCGGCCGCCCGTTCCGGCGATGATCGCGTTCATTGACGATCACCGCGATACCTATGGGGTCGAGCCGCCTAGGGGGTCGAGCCGATCTGCCGGGTCCTGCCGATCGCCCCATCCACCTACCACGAGCGCGTCGCGCCTGTCGGCACGGGCGCGTCAGGATGCGGCCCTCAAGCCCGAGATCGCGCGCGTGTTCGCTGAGAACTTCGCGGTCTACGTTGTGCGCAAGGTGTGGCGGCAGATGATGCGGGAGGGCTTTGCGATCGCCCGCTGTACCGTCGCGCGACTGATGCGTGAGATGGGCTTGGCAGGGGTGATCCGGGGCAAGCCGGTGCACACGACCATCAGCGACAAGGCGGCACCGTGCCCGCTCGATCACGTCAACCGCCAGTTGTTGCGCCAGCGCCGAACATGCTTTGGGTGTCAGACTTCGCCTGTGTCGCGACTTGGGCCGGGTTCGTCTACGTCGCCTTCGTCATCGATACCTATGCTCGGCGGATCGTCGGCTGGCGGGCCAGCAGGACGGCCCATGCCAGCTTCGTCCTCGATGCCTGGAACAGGCGCTTCACGATCACCGCCCGGCCCACCGGGGCGGCCTCATCCATCATAGCGACGCGGTCGCAATACGTGTCCATCAAGTACACCGAACGCCTCGCCGAAGCCGGGATCGAACCCTCGGTCGGCAGCGTCGGCGATAGCTATGACAACGCGTTGGCTGAGACTATCAACAGTCTCTACAAGGCCGAGGTCATCCATCGCCGCGGGCCATGGCGCTCCTTCGAAGCGGTGGAATACGCGACCCTCGAATGGATCGACTGGTTCAGCCATCGCCGGCTGCTGGAGCCCATCGGCAACATCCCGCCTGCCGAAGCCGAAGACCAATATTATGCTGCCGCAAACAACATCGATATGGTAGCCTGACTCACAATCAAACGCCCCCGGCAGCCCCGGCGCGGTTCACCATGATCAAAAATGAGTCGTTAGCGGAACTCGACAAGCTATTGGCGAATGGCAGTTAAGGAAGGTTCTCGCCTGAAAACTGCTGTCTCTCACTGGCTCGGCACAGCTGCCCCGGCATAAGGATCATAGCCGTAGGCCTCTGCGGCGCATTGGCCAGCGGCGACACGTCCGCAGAGATGAAGGGCACCGCCGGAGGCTCAGACGCACTTCCATCTCCAGGCATGATTTGCACGCCGAAAACGGTGCTCGAAGGCAAGATTCGCATAAAACTACTGACCCGTGATCGAGTGATGGGCAAGTTCCGCCTGCTAGACCGCCGAATTCCGCCGCGCTTGTCAAATTGGCGAATTTGGGATTTCTTGCACGGTGGGTGGCCGACTCGAACGTGGCTTGATTTGATCGAGCGGTGTCGGACGGAACTTTTGCCAATAGGAGGTCTCATGCCACGACTGCATTTTCGCTTGATGCTCGTGCCAATCCCGCTTGGTCTGGCGCAAGTCGCAATAGCTTCCGAAACCGTCACCTACACCTATGACGCGCTAGGCCGTCTAGTGAGCAGCAGCACGAGCGGCGGTCCCAATACCGGCACCGCTACCGGCACCTGCTTTGATGCTGCCGGCAACCGCTCGCAATATGTCGTGGGATCAAGTGTTCCCAGTTGCGCCACCCAAATCTCGCGGCCTTCCGACCGCTCAAAGGCCGTCCTGGCCGGGCCCCGACTGGCCCAAGGCAAGTGACAGCTACGCAACGATGGGAAGGTTGACGGCGATCCCGCCGTTATTCCTCAACTCCCACCAATAACCTCTACCCGGGGGAACTCATGATAGCAGGTTGTGCACACGTTCAGATCAAAAGCCCGAACGAGAGACACGGGATCGCAACAGCGCTGAGCGTGGGACCAGTAGCCCGCCTACTCAATTATGCCGTGCGGAGGCGGTCTTCCCAGACCCACGACGTCGGGACGTACACCGCTTCATGGAGACGGATTCGAGGGCTTCGTCCGGCAGCTGCGATTCTCTCGGTATTCATATCATTGTCGCCAATTCCGGCCTTATCTCAGGAAACTAGTGCCGAGGAGATTCCGGTAATAAGTCACCAACCCGATTCAAACGGAGTGGACTTGGCATTTGGTACATATTCCACCCCGTCGCCTTTCGACATCAACGTACCGGCAGCTGGAAATCTAACTGACAGGGCAGCTTTTAACGGCCGACGGATGACCCACAGCCTCAAGGTATATCTGTTCGATAGGTACTACACCTCCACTGGAGGAGATCCGGCCGGCGAAACAGAAACTCGCGACGTGCGATTACATGTTTCTGGCGAGGATAAGCTTTTTAAATGCACGGGAACAGTCCACTGCACACAAACATCTAAATTAGACGGATCTATCCTCTATAGAAATACTTCTAATAAATACACCTACCAAGATAAATCGGGGGTAAAGTATGACTTCTTTCTACCGTATACGTTCCGAAACGACCTTCCGTGCGAGGATGGTGAAATTTACTGTACAATCCACGGTTCGGATGCGTTCGTATCCACGATAACCTATCCAAGCGGCGAGAAGCTTAGTTTCAGTCCATATTCGTCGGTGTCAAACGTGGCTGGCGGCGTATCGGTAGTCGACACCGTCTCCAGCAATCTAGGTTATGCTATTTCTTTTACCTATACGCTTCCATCAAGCTATGTCCCATTTAACAATCCCGGGTTTAACTGGCTGAATAGCATCCCTGGTGATAGAAGTGTGGTCACGAGCATGCGCAAGGGCGGTAATGGCCTCAGGTCCGTTTCCACTTCCGTCGTGATGTCCGGCGCACATAATGCTGACGTGAATATAACGCAGCAGGATGACATATCGCGAAACTATCAGCTCAAGCTACATGCTAATGCGACAGTTACGTGCAATAACGTAGTCGACTACACCGGTTACCTACCAATCAAAACCGTATCCCCTGCCGGTGTGACTACTGACATATCCTATGCTTATGTAGGTGCGGGAACGCCATATAGCTACCTATCTGTCGGAAATAGATGGCCAGTAAGCTCGGTTACGAGAAATGGTCGAGTGTGGAACTATACGTGGGGAACCTTGCCTGGAAGCGCCTCAAATGCACAAGATCCCGCCGGCGGGACAAGATCGGTGAAAGCCAATGGGAAATACATAGATGAGGGCGGGGCGATTGGATGCCCCCCACCCGCTAATTCCGTTAATATTGATAGCTCATCCGACCCGCTATCACGGCAGACGCAATTCGCTTACGACCCCATCACTGATCTTCAAACACAGGCCACGCTTCCGGCGACGAACGGCTTCTCCTATCAATACGATACTCGCGGAAACATCACCAAGGTTACTCGGTCGGGGCCGGCAGCCTCCGGCATTAGCCAAACGGTTTTCGAAGCCGGCTTCGATGCGGCGTGCACCAACCCGGTAACATGCAACAAGCCGAATTGGACGAAAGACGCGAACGGAAACCAAACGGACTACATCTACGATCAGGTGCATAGCGGTGTATTAACCCTTACGTTACCAGCCGATGCGAGTGGGATCCGTCCGCAAAAGCGCTACACTTACGCCGCCTATGACACCGGAGATGGGCTCCTCTACCGCGAGACCGAAGTCTCCTCATGCGCAACGGGGAATAGTTGCTTGGGGACAGCGGCGGAAACGAAGGCCGTCACGGCCTATTGGGGGGGCACGCTCCTGCCGTCGACGGTGACGCAAAGCGCCGGGGACGGTTCCGTCTCATCTGCCACGGGCTACGGCTACGATGATGCAGGGCATCCAATCCAAATCACCGATGCGCGAGGTAACGTCACATATCGGCGCTACGATGGGGTCGGACGCCCGATCGGCGAGATCAAGCCGCCATCTAGCGATGGGACGCGCCAGGCGCGGCGCATCGGCTACAATGGCGATGATCAGGTTCTAACCGAAGACAAGGGCACCGTTACCGACGTCACAGACACCGCATGGGCGGCATTCAGCCTCTGGCAAAGATCAGAGAACAGTTACGATGCTTCAGGTCTGCAGGTGAAAACGGTTGTGTCGGACGGCAGTGGTGTCGTCCGGGCAGTAACCCAATACAGCTATGATGCCGCCGGCCGCCTCGAATGCACAGCCCAGCGAATGAATCCGCTTGCATTCGCAAGTTTGCCATCGAGCGCATGCTCGTTAGGCTCGGCGGGCGATCAGGGCCCCGACCGGATCACCAAAAACGTTTATGATGCAGCCGGGCAGTTGGTGCAAATCCGAAAGGCTGTCGGAACGAGCATCGAGCAAGCCTATACCACCTACAGCTACACACCGAACGGGAAGCACGAGTATGTCGTCGATGCGAACGGAAATAAGGCTCGCTTGGTCTATGACGGATACGATCGCCAAACGCAGTTGCAATTTCCCTCCGCGACTCCGCCGAGCGCTTACGACTTCTCCACTCAGGCTAATGCACTTGCGACGTCGGGCGCCGTCGATGCTAATAATCGCGAGGAGTATGCCTACGACGCGAATGACAAACGCACGAGCCTGACGAAGCGAGATGGAAGAATGATAAGCTACGTCTACGACGCGCTTAATCGTCTCTCGTCGAAATCCTATCCAAACGGTGGCGCGCGAGCGGTCTACTATCAATACGACCTTCGCGGGTTGCAGACGGCAGCTCGTTTCGACGGGCCTACGGGTAGCGACGCCGTAACGAACAACTATGACGCGCTCGGCCGCCGAATCCTCAGCACCACGAGCATGGAGGGCATGAGTTGGGCTCTGGCATTCCAGTATGACGCGAACGGTCAACGTACTCGGATCACTCACCCAGACGGGGTGTATATCGAGTATAACCGGGATCCACTCGGCCGAGTTGATTCGATCAATGCCAATGGTTCGAGCAGCCTCATTCAAATGCAATATAGCTCACAAGGGCAGCTCAGCAGCATCAAGCGCGCGCTGACTGGAGGAATTTGGGGAGCTCCCACAAGCTACACGTACGATGGGATCGGAAAGCTGGAGATTCTCTCCCACGACGTGTCCGGCACTTACGATGTCAGCTACTCTTTTGGCCACAACGCAGCTGGGCAGATAGTCAGCCAGACGCGTGATAACGACAGCTATGCCTACGCCGGTTATCTGGCTGTTAATCGTAACTACGTGAAAAACGGGTTAAATCAATACACTAGCGCAGGTCCCGCCACCTTTACTTATGACACCAATGGCAATCTAACTTCGGATGGCACCAACAGCTTCACGTATGACGCCGAAAATCGAATGATAACCGCGTCAGGCGGATGGACGTTGACCTACGATCCGCTGGGAAGATTATGGCAGAACTCGCAAGGCGGCACGAGCGGGTCGCGAATGCTCTGGGACGGGGACGAATTGGTCGATGAGTACAGCTTTCTGGGCCAGCACTTTTCCCGCCAGGTGCATGGAGAAGGCCCGGACGATCCGCTGGTCCAGTTCAATGGTGCCGGACTCAGTTCACCGATCTTCAACTTTGCAGACCATCAGGGCTCTATTATCGCCCAGGCGGACGCTGGCGGAAACGTCCTGAGAACTTTGAAGTATGACGAACATGGCGTGCAGACCGGAAACGAGGGGCGCTTCCAATATACGGGTCAGATATGGCTACCGCTAGGAATGTACTACTATAAGGCCCGTATGTACTCGGCGACGCTCGGCAGATTCATGCAAACCGATCCAGTCGGCTACGAAGATCAAATGAACCTCTACGCCTATGTCGCAAACGACCCCATTAACACAATCGACCCTTCTGGCGAAACTGGATACTACGTTTCGCGGGCTGCTGGAGGCACTAGAGGAAGGGCCGATCACGCTTTTATTGTCGTTGCTGACTATCCAGGTGGACCAATTAAAGCGATATTTTCATACTCAGATATAGATGGATCCCTGAAGTCTTCTTGGAACGACACAAGTCGGGATAGCACTCTCAGGGCGGACGTAGCGGTTTGGAATAGCTTAGACACTCCCAAGCAGCAGGAGATTGGAGCTACCTTTAACATAATCGATGCGACGGACCAATCTCTCGTGGCATCTGGAAATGCTGTTAATCGCACTCTGCAATCGGGAGAGGTTGGTTATTCCGCGCTTCCGGCTTTGACTCCGTCCGGCTGTAATAGCAATTGCGCGGCCGCGGCAGTCGCTAATATAGCTAAAGAAGATAACGATGACCCTAGCGACCATCCGGCCCCAGCAAATTCTAGATGGGCACCCGGTCGCGCGCAGAGTGATAGAATAGAAGATCGTATAAAACCGAAGCGCGAAGGATATTAGTGTGAGAGTTGCATGCCTTATCGCTTTTAGCCTGATCCTGATCTCAGGCTGCACGGATTTTGGTGGAGAAAAGGGGGTTATGGATATTCGTAAAAAGCTGGTCATGGGTAGCGATTTTGTGAACAACGAGCCCATGTTGTCCAAGTTTGGATGGTTACGAGTATTCGGAGAAGACTGCGCTTTGGGGGTAAAAACTAGTACCGATCTTGTCTATATAAAGGGAGCAGATCCATCTCACTCTCTAACACTAACGTATGATAGAAGTTGCAAGCTCGAGAATGTCGCAGTCAAAAAACGCACGGTTAGAGAGCTATAAATACCGACCTACCATGGGAGCTTTCAGGCCCATCGACAGTGAGCGCGTGAAGACCGTGCAGGATCGAAGCCTGTGGAAAGCCGCAAGAGCTTCAACGCGGAGTATCTCCGGAAATCAATCAGCAAGAACATCGTCGGCACAAGCGCAACCTGCGTGCTAACCGGCGAGAATACTTGGGTGCGGTCATGGTGCCGATTTGAGATTGCTCGATCGTTGCTTAACGGCAACGGCATCTTCGCCGTTCGGATCGATCACCTCTGGTGCATTGGGCAGCGCTGTTACGGGGAATGGGGACCGAACCCGCTCGACTATATCGCGGTGGGCAGAGACGCACAGGGCCGCATCTACGTTTATGAATACATCGGCGGCGGCTGGCACAAGATGGAGAGCATGTCCAAGCAGCTGATGCGGTGGCCCAAGTGGCTGGCGCCGGTTGCCAACGGATATGTGCAGCCGCTCTCCACGGGTGCGCCAATCTACGACTATGATAGCCAGAACGGGGTCCGGCGGTTGCTTTATTGGGCTAACCAAGCTGCGAAGGCCGCGGGGCGCTGAGTTAGTCTCAGATTATCGTATAAGCGAATGGACAAGCCGCCGCCTCAGACAATACGCTTTGATCCCACGCGTTCGCCAGCGTCAGGTGATGGTTTCGGACGTTCACCAAAGCACTCGATACGACGTTGCCGGTGGCCGAAATCGCCGTAGCTTCGCGCGAATGTCCGACTCCAAGGCCGCCTGCCTCAAATCTGACTATCAGCAATCGGCCCATTTTCGGGCGTTCTCAGAGCATCTCGTTTACACCGAGAGGGTTGACGGTCCGAACGACCGCTTTGTCGGTAGTGGCGGCGGAGAGCCGCCAGTCTGCTAGCGGCCCAGTTCCAGCCGCTCGCTGCGCCGGGCGCTACGATGGCAGCTAATGGGCCGTCAGCGGCGTGGCAGGTTCAATGCGTTATAGCCGTCGAACCCCCCGCCACGTCGGTCGCGGGCGCCCTCGGCATCGCCGCAGGTCTGCGGGATCCGCGCGTCGAACTCCTGCCGTAAGCGGTATGCTTGACTGATACGGTCCTTCTGCGGACAACGCTCAAATGCCTAAGAGATCGCATCGCGTAGCCGAACCCAACTACGACGTTTGCTTGTCATTCGCGGGGGAGGATCGTGTCTACGTGAGGACACTAGCAGACCTGCTTCAGCAGGAGGGTGTTCGCACATTTTATGATGAATTTGAAAAGGTCAGCCTCTGGGGAAAGGACTTATACGCCCATCTTCAAGACATATATCAAAATCAAGCCAGATATTGCGTCATGTTTGTCTCAAAGCATTACGCGAAGAAGGCTTGGACGTCTCATGAACGGCGGAGTGCACAATCGAGAGCGCTCGTAAGTGAAACTGAATATTTGCTTCCGGTTAGATTTGATGACACGTCTATTCCCGGCGTACCGGATACCATTGGATTTGTTGACTTACGAGAAACTAGTCCTCAGCAGTTGCGCGACATCATTGTCGGCAAGATCGGGCCGCGCCCACGCGAGAACTATTTCCCTCCCCTGCCTGATCGCCTGTTTAAGAGGCTAAAGGCGAGGAGTCAGAGGGAAAAAGATCTTATTGCGATCGTGTCGCAAAGGTTCTTCAAGGCATTGACGATGACGGACAAGGAGGAACGTGGGTTAATATATAACATTTTTTCTCATTCCTGCCCAGTTGAGCTGCCTGAAAATGTTCACGTCGACTTGGATCTCCTGCGACGCATCACCAAAATGTCGCCCTCCCGGATCAAACGGGTGGCGGCGCGCATAAGCTCACTCGGCTTCGAGTATCGTATTCGCGACAGTGACTGCCCGACAGATGACAGCGGTCATAGTGGCCCGCTACTGGTGTTAGAGTGGCAAAACAGGTCCATCGAATACGGAGGAAATTTCACCTGGTTAGCATCAGAGCTTATAGAATGCTCCGGAGAAAATTTTTTGCGATGAGCACTCGAGGGCGACGTTCGAAAGACTAGATTTCGGGCAGCTTGCAACTTCGACCCAATCGGCGGATGAACATTAAGACATAGCACCTTCGCGGACGGCCCATAGTGGTTACCAAGTGATCCGGAGACAAGAATTTCGGAGCCGCCATGTGTGACCCGCCACGCAGATGCGCTCACGTGCCTCCGTCGAACAGGAGACCTTTGGCGCCTGCCTGAGGACAGCCAAACTCGAGGTCTTGCTCGAGTATCGATCCGCTCACCCAAATAAATGAGTTGGGGGAGCGACGACCGCCTAAACGAGTGACAGCTTTCGGGATCTGAACCGATTGTGGTGAACGACCGATAGTAGGGCGCGAAGCAGCCGCCGCTAAGCTAGTGGGATGGCGCTTTCCCAACCTTGATCACGCAATCGAGAGGTTTCCGCCTTTGCGCCGCGCGCCTGCCGCAGCTCGCCAGCGCCTCTGCATTTTGTTCAGCGATCTGGGCCGACTCAGTTAGAAACCTCCACCGCGCAGCGTTCGACACCTGAAGCAATCGCTCGCCCGCGCTCCAAGAATCTCGTTGCAGCATGCGCGCGGCGGCGGCCTCGGGCCATAGCCAGTTCTCCGGCACCGCATGCGCGATCCGGGTAGGAATGACTGTCCCGAACGCAAACCCGATCACCAGCGCAGCTGCCGCGGCACCCGCGATCCACAGTCGTTGCTTCTCGGCCGCCCGTGCAGACGCGACCACGCCATTGATTGACTGAATCGCGTTGCCGAGCTGCTGATTGGCAATGCTCCACGCCTGATGGTCGGCAGCGCGACCTTGCTCACCCGCAGACCTGATCTGCGACGCGATCGTTTCAGGCGTGAGCTGCATCGCCGGAAGCTCGCTCAATGTCCGGACGGCCACGTTCGCTTTGTCCAGGCGTCCGTGGATCCCGGCAAAGTCTGGACCGTAGTCGCGCCCGTGCAGCTCCTGTTGGCGTGCTGCGAACCCATCCACCGTAGCAGTCAGCCCGGCAAGCTTGCGGGTCATGGCATCGAATGCCACTTCCGGATCGTCGATTGTGTCCGCCGACTGGGGTATGGTTTCAGCACTCATAGCCCGATCCCGAGGTTGCGCCTTCGATCGATCGAGAACGTCAGTTGCTGGATTACCGATCGCGTGCGGGCCTGATCGCCGATCGCCGCGCCGATGCCGCCGTCCCGGCTACCCGGCGACCATTCCGGAGACCATTGCCGACCGAGCAGCTGGCTGCCCCGGCTGCTGAGCGCAGCGCCGAGCGCCGGATCCTTCTCCAGCCCCTTCGCCATCGCTCGCATGCGGTTCTCGACCGCGTCGCGCGCCTGTTCATTTTGCCAGCCCTCCAGCTTCTCGCGCTGGCTCCTGAGCTGCTGCCACGTCTGCACGAACCGGTCAGCGCGCAGCTCGGGATTGGTGCGCAGCTCAGTCTCAAGCTGCATCTGGCGCATAGCGTTGGCGGCTCGGCCATTGGCGGCCTCACTGACCAATCCGGGTTCGCGTTCGAATGCCGCGTTGAGATCGCGGGCGCCGTCCTTCTGCACCACGTCCAGCGCCTGTGCTGCTTGCGCTCGGGCGGCCTTCTGATACTCAAGGGCGGGTAGACCCTGCCCGGTCATGCGACCGATGTCCTGCACAGCGCGGGCATAGCGCTGGACGGCGGCGGCAAGTCCGCTACCCCGCTCCACCGGCTGCGGCTGGGCTGCCGTCGGCAGCTTGAGCCCGTCAAACCTCCCGCGCTTTTGCTCCACATCGGCAGCAGGCACGCGCAGGCGTAGGCCCGCGAACCTGCCGCGACGTCGCTCTGGCTCCGGCGCGGTATGGGCGCCGTCGACCAACGGCTCCCGCGCAAGCGCATCGAGGATCGCAGACCGGTCGAAACCCCGCCGCTCGGCAAATCGAGTCGTGCTCTGTTCGTAATCGAGCGCGTTGTCCTTCGGCCGGTCGCGCGACAGCGTACGGGCGAGCCGGTCGCCATCCGCAAAGTCGTCGCGGCCATAGTGAAGATGGACTGCGTCACGGTGGCGGGACAGCGCGACATAGGCTGCGTGCCGGTCGAGCCCGGGTGTGGCCAGCACATGGACGCGATCGACGGTGACGCCCTGCGCCTTGTGGATGGTGGCGGCGTAACCGTGGGTGACATCCGAATAATCCTTGAGGTCGAAGGCGATGTGCCGGCCATCGTCGAGCCGCACTGCCATGCGGCTGGGATCGATCTGTTCGACGGTACCAAGGGAGCCATTCTTCACGCCCAGTTCGCGTTCGTTGCGAAGGAACATGATGCGGTCATCGGCCGCAAACAAGCGCTCGCCGCGTGATGTTTTTACAGCAATATCAGCAACTAACGTCCCGTTCCGTTTCATTCGATCCCGGGCCAGCCCATTCAGTTCGTCGCATTCTTCGCGGGTATGCGTCAGGATGATGGAAGAGTGCGCCGGATCGCTGGTGCGGTCGCCGTCCCAGCGGTCGATCAGCGCTTCCCGAGCAGCTGCGCGAGTCTCCGACTCGACCACCATTCCCGCGTCGCGATAGGGGTCCAGCGCTTCCGCGGTACGGCCGGTGGCGAGATGGCGCGTGGCTTCGCGCTGCCAGTCTTCGCGCTGGCGGCGAATATCCGTGACCTCGACACTGCCGTGGCGCTCGGCGACCGAGCGGAACGCCGCGCCGGCCTCAATCGCCTGCAGCTGCTCGGGATCGCCGACCAGCACCACCTTGGCACCCCGCTTCTCGGCTTCGGCAATCACGCGCTCCATCTGCCGTGAGCCGATCATGCCAGCCTCGTCGATCACCAGCACGTGATCGGGCGTCAGCCGCTCGCGGCCCTGCCCCCACTGGCGTTCGAGGCTCGCAATCGTGCGTGAGGCAATGCCTGAGCCGCTCTCCAGATTTTCGGCGGCGATGCCGGAGAGCGCGAGGCCCTGCACCTGATAGCCGGCGCTCTCCCATGTATCTCGCGCGACGCCGAGCATTGCCGACTTGCCGGTGCCGGCGTAGCCGACCACGACGCCGAGATCATTGGCACCAGTCACACGCTCGAACGCTGACCGCTGCTCGGCGGAAAGCAGGAGGCCGCGCCGTTCGGCATTAGCGACGGCGCGTTCACGGTCCCGGTCTGTGACGCGATGCCGTTCGCGCTCGGCCAGCGCCTGTGTTGCGCGCGCAAGCCGCTGCTCGGTCTCGATCATGTCGCGGCTGGTGAAACGGTCCGCGCCGCGCCCGTCCTTGCCGAGCGTGACCAGTTCGGGCGAGCCGCGCACCGCGGCCATCACACGATCGAACTGGTCCTTTCCCTCGGTATGCCGGTGCACGAACATGGCGAGATCGCGCGTCGTGAAGGTCGCCTGGTTGCGGGTGATCGCATCGAGCGCAAGTCCAGGGCTGGCGATGATCTTCGCGCCATTCGAGCGGGCAATCTCGCGATGCTCGTCGACGCGCTCGAGCTGCAGCCCCTTCGCCGCCATCCGCGATGCAGCCGGGCCGATCTTGTGCTGAGGCTCGAGGTCGATGCCCTGCGCTTCCAGCGAGCGATGATCGACGCGCGCATCGATATCCAGCTCGACCAGCCGTTCATTGACGTGCTCGGCCCAGCGCTCGCGCCAGTTCTCCAGAAGCTCGGTGCGATTCCAGTCGCGGTTCTTCTTGCCGAAGCCGTTCTCGTCGACATCACGCGTGGTGAGCATCACGTGCGCATGCGGCTTGGGCCCTCCATCTGCGCCGATGTCCCAATGCACATTGAGATCGGCGACCATCCCGCGCGCGACGAACTCCCGCTCAACGAACTCGCGAGCCAGTCGGATACCCTCGGCCTGCTCCAGCTCGCGCGGAATCGCGAACTCCACCTCACGAGAGAGCTGGGCGTCCTTGCGCAGCTCGGCCTGCTCGACGGCATTCCATAGCGTTTCCCGATCGCGGAACTGCTCCGGTGCGCCGTCCGGCAGCAGCACTTCCGAGTGAACGACGCCCGCCTTGTTCGAGAAGTCGTGATGGCGATCGAGCCGCTGATCGTGCAACCGCGAGGCAGAGCGATAGGCCGCGGACGCCAGCGCCGACGACCCGTTGGCGCGCGAGATGATCTTGGCCGAGAAGTGGTAGATCGCCATAGCGGCAATCCACTTACACTATCCAAGCAACGTTGGCACAACGTATAAGCGCGCCCTCAAAAGATTTCACCATTGTCGGGACTGCATAATCCCAGGAGATTTCATGATGTTGTCGTTGATCGATGCCATCGATAATTAGTTCAGCCTCACCATGCAATTGGAGAAGGACCGATGCGCAAGCCACGCGATTTCGATGCCGAGCTGAAGGTACTTAACGACAAGGCCAGACAGCTTAAGGACCACAAGCTGCGACAGTTGGGCGAACTGGTTATCGCCACTGATGCAGACGCACTGCCGATAGAGCAATTGGCGGGCCTCCTGCTGGCGGGCGTCGAGAACAAGGATTCCAGTGCGAAGGAGAGCTGGCGCAAACGCGGCGCTACATTCTTTCAGCGGACGGCACGGCTTGGCGGAAGCGCTGGCGAGCGTTCTGGCGGCGTTGCGTCGGGCAGCGGCAGCGCGCAATCGTCTTGAAGCAAAGCGGGCTCGAACCGATCGCCGGAAATGGGTGATGAAACGCCGCGAGCGAACGCGCCATCTAATCGAGCTTGGAGGTCTCGTGGCGAAGGCCGGGTTGGTCGAGCTTACCGAAGACGACCGTGCGGTAATCTTCGGCTCCCTGCTCGAAACGGCTGCGATATTGCGCAGCGAACGTCGCGAGGAATCACTGGTGCTCTGGCGCCGCCGGGGAAAGCGCGGTTTCGATGTGAAGGTAGACTAAGAAACAGTTGGAAGCACCTAATGTGGCCCAAGTCCGATTGCAGGCGGCGGGCTGAACGTGCACAAATTAGGATATGGGAAGCTCCATCAGCGATCTGCTGCCGCTCTTAGCTAAGCGCCCTATAGGCGGGTATGGCCGCGCATGGGTGGGGGCGCGTCCTTTGCCCGCACCTTCGCTGATCGCTGCGATTGCTGGCACGGTCGGCCTGATGGCTGAAGGTCGCGAGAGCGATTTTGTGAGGGTTTCGAGAGAAGACATCAGCATTTGGCTTACCCTTTTCGCAACGCATTCCTTGCTGCATGGCCATGGTGAGCCAGCGCGCGGTTTGGACGAACAGGTGGCGCTGGCCATAAACTCGATGGAGGCCGATGCATCGTTCTTCAGCAAGGGCCAATGGGAGTTTACCCGGCGTGGAAAGCTCTATCAGCCCGTTAGCCGTGGCAACGGTTGGGAACGGCGACGCCATCGGCTTTGGTATCGATCGGAAAGCGAGCCGCTCCCGCCATCGACGTAATCGAAGATGGTGGAGTGATCGGCTTCGACTCCAGCACGGCATTTATATTCTGGGTGGAGGAAGACGACTAATCCGTCCAGACCCGGAGTTATGACCATCCATTACGAAAGCCTGCGGAATGTCAAAAGTCAGCCATGAATTCAGCGGCGCGCTGCGGACATTTGCGTTCTGGGTCGCCAATAGGACGGTCGGCCTACCGCTGCTGGAGGGCATCGACTATTCCTGCATCTTCGAGGAGCCTTCAGCACTCGAAGCCACGTTCGCGATCTATGCGAACGTGATGGAGATGGACGACGACGGGAAGGTGCTCAATGCCAAGTGGGCCGAGCATCGCGCGGCGCAGTATATCCTTATGTATGTCACCGGGCAAAAGCCCGAACCGCCCTTCGAAGAGTGGGAAGACGCGCTCCATGAGCCGCCGAACAAGCGAGATGTTCTGCCTTGGCCGACCGATGGCTGAAGCGACGGGATGCATTGACGAGACCGGGATCGAGATGCGGCGATGACGGGGGGTGTGCCCAGCCATTTGCGGTCGCGCTTCGCGTATCTCGATTCCCTGGATCCATCGGGAGTCCTCCCCGACCCATGGCGAGAGGTCGGCGTCATTCACGTGGGCGGATTATGGCATATCGGTTTTGCCGATCATACCGATCTGATGTTGATCATCTCGGTGTCGGGGCGCGGCTTGGTGGATTGCGCCACGGGCACGAAGATCGCCCGCGACGATCGGGAGTATTTTCCGGCGCTCGGGTCTTTGGAGGCCGAGGGAATTGGGGCACTCGAAAACCAGCCCATACGGATTGCCGGGATACACGGCGGTGCACTGTCCCGATTTTCCTCAGATGGGTGGTCCGTCGATCTCCATCCCTTGTCGTGGCCGAACGAAGTGCTGTTCCTGAGCCCGCCCGATCAGGGAAAGATTTGGACTCCGGAAGGTGTCGAGGCCCAACTCTGGAAGCTGCCCCCGCTGGCCTCGTCACTGGTAGCGTTTGGGTTCTCGCCCACCGGCAAGTCCCTCGTGGTCGCGACCTCATCAGACGTGCGGATTTTTCACCGGGGCTGAAGCGGCCTTTCGATCGGCAACAAGCTCTGGGCTCCAGCTACATCGCCTTCGTCCACCAATTTGTGAATCGTATGGGCCAGTCCTGTCACGTCGGAAATGTTGCTAATCCAGTCGGTGATGTAGAGACTGACTGCCTCCTTGCTGAGACCGATCTGGATGGCCCGATATGGCAACGGCTGAAGCCTGATGTCGCGTTCAGGGTCCCACTGGATTCGGACCGGTGATCGGTCCTTAAGCGCGGCCCACTCGGCTGCGCTCATCTCCGGATCGGCATGGCTCGAACAGCTATGGGCCAATGCCCATTCAAACCCGGTGCGAGAGATATCGATGGCAAGGATGCGGCTCTGCCCTGCATCCTTGAAGCCCCATCCTGCCCGATACATCATCCAGAGGAACGACGGCTTGATCCACGTCATCCGATCAAGTTTGAATGGTGGGGACACGAACGTGCCCGCCGCCAAAGCCGCATCGGCGATGTCGTGTCCGTAGGCCTGATACACTCGAATAATGTGCTCGTCGTAGACGGCACGAATCTGCTGTGGCGGGATTTCTCTCATTTCTGTGGCCAGTTCCTTGGCATGGACCAAGATGCTATTCCAGTTTCGTCAGCGTGGGAGAATGGAGAATCCCGTTGCCTTCGGGCGGCGCTCGTTCCGCGAGGTGCAGCTTCGAATCCTGCCGCTGGCAATTCCCGCTTTTAGGCACCGACAATGGGTGGAAGGCGTTCTTAGTTGGGGCTGCCGATATAGATCGCACCTGAGGGCGGCGGGGTGCGCAACTCCCATCCGAAGACAACCGCCGTAGCCTTCGCCGCACCGCGTATCTTTTCCCAAGTCGGATGGGCTAGCAGGGCTTCGTCGGTCCAAAAGGCTGCGTTCTTCTCGCCGCTTTTCGACAAGATGAGGCTGTCCAACGCGTTTAGTTCAACCCGTTCATTCTCGGCAATTTCGCTCTCGTAACCGAAGAAGCCATCAAGTGCCTCTTCGAAATCGAGGGCCAATTCATCGGCTTTACAGACAAAGTCGGGAAACAGAGAAAACTGCACATCGGCAGGCTGGGTCAACGCCAAAACCGCGCGCTCCAGCTTCTCACGTCTAACGCTTTCGTTCATCACTTAGGGAAATTAGGCGATGAAGCGAATCTCCGCAATCGAGTTGCTCCTGCCTAACCGCTTTTAGCCCGCGGGATCAGCGCGCGAACGTCCGGTAGTGCGGGGTCCTGCATTTCAGCGATCTTCGACGGGCACCGACTGCCAGTCGGCGAAGCTGGCGAAAAGGTCAGTTGACGGCCAAAATGGGTTGGTTTCCTCGCGACGAGTCAGATGAACCTGCGCGTAGCGTCCGTCCTCAAGCCGAAACAGGACGTCGTCGCGTCTCCACCGCCGCCCCATCGCACTCGCACGGCTGCCATAGAGGACATGCCCGGGGCTAAGCTCTCGGACGAGTTCCTCGTCCAGCTCTTGCCGCTCCGTCTCACTGGTCACCTCGTACCAGTCACCATCCCAACTTAATGTCTCGCTCATTTGTCGAACATATCGGTTCAGCTCCCGCAAGTCGGTCGAAGCTTACATCGGAGGCGGCGAGTAGTATTTTCACGCGGCGGCGCTCCGCTCAAGTGCTGCGATGTGCTCCTCGCAAATCACCTGCACGACCCGGCCGAGCGCCTCAACGCGCGCGCCGAGCCAGGTCAGCTCTTCTTCGCTGATCCGATAGTGCTTTGAGTATCGGGCCTTCACATAGGCTTCCTTGAGCTTCTCGAACCGCGCGCGATCGGCCTTGGTCTCGCGCGGCCAGACGTCGATCAGGCGCGGATCGATCCGCTCGGCCTGGGTGCGCAGGAAACCGAGATTGTGAACGTGCGGCGTGTAGAAGGTGCAGACAAGAAGCACGCAGTGATAATAGCGCTCAGCGGCCTGATGGAGTTGGAATGCCGCCACCTTCGTGGCTCCATCGGCAACCGCATACCCGTACTGCCGGAAGAACTGATCGCCGCTCGGCAACCACTCCTCAAAATACTCGCGCGCCATCGCCAACGCCTGATCGGGAGTCTTGGGTTTTGGCTCGGGCAGATCGGTGTCGTCGCTCTGGTAGAGCGCGATCCCGTCGCGGGCGATGTCGATGAAGAAATAGCGGCCCTCGGAAAGCCCCGTATTCACCTCGGCGAGCGTGTGGACGATGAAATTAACCGGGGTGCGCAGCGCCTCGGTAATCGCTAGCTCGCGATTGAGCCGGTCCTCGGCGGTCGACCAATATTCGATGCGGTCGGTCAGCTTCTCGTGATTGACGATCACCAGCAGATCGAAGTCCGACTGATAGCCCTTGGCGGTGTGCGGTTCGTCGACCCAGCCGCCGCGCGCATAGCTGCCGTAGAGGATGACCTTCAGAATGCGCGCCTGCTTCTTCCAGGGCGACGTGGCGATGGCGGTCGCGTCGGCAAACTCCTCGAACAGGATGCGCACGACGCGTTCCAGCTCGCGCTGCTTGGCCGGTGGCAAATGATCGAGACTGGTCTGCATTGTCATCCGTCCTAACGGCATGAAGGCGCTTGGGACAGTCTCGCCGGTCATGCCGGCGAGACTGCAATCCTCATCGCCGCAGCCTCGCGACGACCCGCCGAAACAGGCGCTTCCACCATGGCTGGGGCGCGCGCCCGTCAACGGCGTCGAGCAAAGTCAGCATGCTGCGCGCGACGTGCCGTTCGACCTGCTTGACGCTAAGCCCGGTGCGCTCGGCGATCTCCTCGTAGGAAAGGTCGTCGAGCCGAAGCGCGAGGAAGATCTCGCGCCGCAACCTCGGCATCCGGCGCAGTCCAGCCTCGAGCCGCTCGATCGTCTCCAGTTGGGTGAGATCCTCGCTCACGACACCGCCTCCGGTGCAAAGGCGAGCAGATAGTCGGCGGCCTTGCTGGCGGCGCTCGCCGCCCGGAAGATCGCCTTCTCATCCTCGCGCAGAACCGCCAGCCACGATCCGATATAGTCGGCATGCCGTACGGTTGGCTGAATCGCCAGCGACGCGCAAGCAAAGGCGCTCGCCATCTCAGCCACCAGCTCTTCGTGCGCATAGTCCGCGCTCCCGAACCCCCCACGCTGGTAGCGGTCCAACCGGCTGCGATGCCCGGTCCAGTGGCCGAGCTCGTGCAGCGCAGTTCGATACCAGTTGATAGGCTCGCCGAACGCGCCCTGCGGCGGCACGGCCACAAAGTCCGCACCTGGCGAATAATAGGCTTCGCTACCGCCGACCCGGAAGTCAGCACCGCTCGCATCGATCAGCGCCTGAACCTGCGGCAGGATTTCGGCCTCGGCCGCAACCTCCGGCACGCTGGTCAGCGCATCCGGAAGCCCCTCACACTGGTCCACATTGAAGACGGTGAATCGTTTGAGAAACGCAACCTGCCGCGCCTCGCGATCCTCGACCCGCGCCTGCTCCTCCTCGTCCTTCGGGGTGAAGCGATCGGCATAACAGACGGTCGTTCCGCGCTCGCCCTTGCGGACTTTGCCGCCCGCCGCCTGCGCCTGCCAATAGGTCAGCCAGCGCTGCGAGGTATAGCCACCCTCGATCACCGCCGCCCAGAGGATTAGCACGTTGACCCCGGAATAGCGCCGCCCGGACCCAGCATTGTGGGGCATGGTGCACCCACACGCCGCGCCATCCCAAGGCTGCACCCAGGGCAGCCGCCCTTGCTCCAGCTCGGCAATCACCCGGCCGGTCACCTCGGAATAGAGGCTCTGCCGGGATGTCTCGGACTTGTCGTTCATCTTCCTCACTCCAAAACCACCGCAACCGGCGCCGGAATGGCGGGTGGGCGGCAGGAGCGGACCGACAGTCCCGCCGAGGAAGGCGGGCTGCACCCGAAGGGCTGCAACGCAGTGGAAGAGTCGGCGAAGCCGGGTTGCGGCGCGCCGCGGCGGGACTACAGGGCAGCGACGCCCACCCGCCAGATCGACGCCGGAGGCCAACGCCATCGCGCTTGCGCGATGTCCGAATCCGGAGCGAAGCTCCGAAGCGTCAGTCGATCGTCATCCGAACGGACCGAGACGCCGCAGAGCGACTCGGCGACGCGCAGCGGCGTAGAGCGCGGTCACGCCGCAGGCGTGAGACGCCATGAGATTCCAGCTTTGAAAATCGAACCTACGCTACGGTACGTCTTTGCACGCCAGAGCGCGACCAGCGCCGACTCTCGGACCTCGGCCCCTTGCGCCGACCGCTCAAATCCCAATCCTATTCGCGGGGAGCCAGACAGACGCAAGCAGGACCATGCCATGACCGACACTCCCGACCGCATTCTCCGCCTGAAAACCGTCCTCGAACGCACCGGGCTCAGCCGCTCGACCATGTACCGGAAGATGCAGAACGGCACCTTCCCCAGGAACCTCCAGATCAGCATGCGCTGCACCGGGTGGCGAGAGTCAGCCGTCAACGAATGGATTCGCAATCCGATCTTCTATGAGGCGAAAGGTCATTCGGCTTGATCCATGGGCTCATATAACGGCCTGACAGCGTCGCGCCCCTAACAGCCGCCGTCGAGCAGCAAACCCACATTCCGCGAGAACGGGAGCAGCTCCGGCTGGCTGAGCTGGATGGAGTTGGCTTCGCGCAAGACCATTGATTGCCGCGTGCAGTTGGCATACAGGCCGCCGCACTGTTTCTCGAACCATGGAAAGGAGTGAGCACATGCGAACCGCAACCGCACCCGTCATCACTCCCTATTTCCGAGTTCAGGAACATATCACATGGGCAAGTCCCTTGCGGGTGACTGCGGTCGCCTGACCCTTTTTCGCGGCCGTTGGGCCGCGCCAATTTCCAATATTGCTCGTCTGCCAATTGGCGCTCCCGCTTTGGGGGAGGTTCGCCATGCGTGCTGACATGTTCAAGATCATTGTCGAGCGTCCGCGCTGGGGTGCTGGGCACGCGCCTCCCGTAAAACTCAAGAAGGACAAGAACGACTTCAGGCAAATTGGTCTCAAGCGGCATGCCAAGGTGCAGGCTGCGTACTCAAAAGCGCTCAACGAGAATCTCGCGCCGCTCGTCCGCTTCATCCAGCGGCGGGTGGGACGGCGCTGGGACGATGTGTTCAGCGAAATCTGCGAGCATCTCGACACGGGCAGCACCGTCAAGATGCATGTCCGCCAGCATCTGCGCGATTTCGTTCTGTTCGGCATCTCACGCGGCCGGCACGGCGAATTGCTGCGCGAGGGGCATGTTCTACGTCCCGATCGTCGCAATTGCCGGGGCCGCGAATTCTATGTCGATCCGGGTGACGGGGTGTTGAAGGATCGCGTCTGGTTCTGGCGCGATCAGGGACAGATTGTCGCGCCCGGCAAGCGCCACCTCGGATGGAAGGATGCTGCACGATGACGGGCGCAACCATTCACATCGTCGCCTCGCCCGAGAGCTGGATCGAGCAGGCGGCTGTCGATCAGCTCCACCAGACGGCGCGGCTCGAGGGCATCGATCGCATCGTCGGTCTGCCGGACCTGCACGCCGGCCGCGGAATCGCGGTGGGCGCGGCATTCTGGTCGCCGAGCCATGTTTATCCGCACCTCGTCGGCAGCGACATCGGCTGCGGGATGGGCCTGTGGCGCTGCGCCATGCCGCTGCGCAAGCTCCGGCTGGACGCGGCCGAACGCAAGCTGCGGGGCTTGGAGGAGCCCTGGTCGGGCGATCAGGTCGCCCGCCTGGCCGACGCCGGACTGTCTCGCGACCTGGCCGGTGAAGCGCTCGGCACCATCGGCGGTGGGAACCATTTCGCCGAACTGCTGCGGGTCGAGACGCTGCACGGGGATACGGAAGTCGACCCAGCGGCGCTCTACCTGATGGTACACAGCGGTTCGCGCGGGTTGGGGCACGCAATCCTGGAGCGGCATTTGGCTCAGCACAATGTCGCCGGCCTGATCGCCGGCGAGGAGGCGTGCGCCCGCTATCTGGCCGCGCATGACGATGCGATGGCCTGGGCCGTGCTCAACCGCGAACTGATCGCCAAGCGCTTCCTAGATCGGCTCGGCACCACTGGCGAACGCTTGCTCGACATCTGCCACAACAGCGTCACGCCGCATCGCGGCGGCTGGCTGCACCGCAAGGGTGCGGCACCGGCGGACAAGGGGCTGGTGGTGATCCCCGGATCGCGCGGGGACATGACCTATCTGGTCCGTCCCCGGCAGGAGCGGGCGGATGAGGCGCTGCATTCGCTGGCGCACGGCGCGGGTCGCAAATGGAGCCGCAGCGAAGCGAAGGACAAGCTCGTCCGGCGCTTCAGCATTGCGGATCTGGAGCGCACCAAATTGGGCAGCCGGGTGATCTGCGAGGACCGCGACCTGATCTATGAGGAGGCGCAACAGGCGTACAAGGACATCCACCAGGTCGTGCGCGATCTCGAACAGGCCGGGCTGATCGATCTGATCGCGACGCTGCGGCCGCTGCTCACCTACAAGACGAGGCGCGCATGACCGAGATCATCCTGCATCTGTCTTCCGGACAGGGCCCGAAGGAATGCGAGTGGGTGGTCGCCCAATTGGCCCATGCCCTTTGCCGCGAAGGCACGGCGGCGGGGCTGCTATGTGAGCTGGTCGAGCCAATAACGGGGCCCGTGGCATCGGCCCTGCTGCGTGTATCGGGAGCGGAGGCCGAAGGGTTCGCCGAGGCTTGTATCGGCACGATCCGTTGGGTGGGCACCAGTCCGTTTCGTCCGCTGCACAAGCGCCGCAACTGGTTCGTCGGGGTGCAACGCATTTCGGCAGATGCGGAGACGCATGACCTGCGCGACGAGGACATTCGCTATCAGACGCTCCGCGCCTCGGGACCGGGCGGCCAGCATGTCAACAAGACCGATAGCGCGGTCCGCGCGACGCATCTGCCCACCGGTCTCGCGACGCTGTCGCAGGATCAGCGTTCGCAATTCGCCAACAAGAAAATTGCACGGCTCAAGCTGGCGATGCTGCTCGACAATCAGCGCCGCGCAGACGAAGCCGGAGGCAAACGGGCGCTGTGGGACCAGAACCGCGAACTCGAACGTGGCAACGCGGTTCGGACATACGAGGGTGAGCGGTTCAGGCGTCGCTAGCCCACGACATGGTTGCACATAGGCGACGGCGGCTTGCGCGGCATCACTGACCCGAAGTTGCCGCTCTGCTCACGACCCAATTGCGGATATCCCCGGATCGCGGGATAACAGGCGCATGGATGATTTGTCGCGCGCGCTGAAAATCCACCTCGGTCGACCCGAATCCCCGTATCCTAGGTCACGGCCGGACGAAGTTCGACAAGCGTTTAACGAGGATATGGTCGGGAACGTTGAGCGGCTCCTCACTGAAGTGGATGCCCTTGCGGTCGATTGGAACTCTCACACTCTCGCGTCAGCGATGCAGTGGGTCGAAGCCGAAATGCGGCGTCGCCATCCTGAACTTAGCAGTGAGACCATCGCTGATCTCGGATGGGCTTTCAGTTATTGGAACAAATGACTGCTTCCCACCCAAAATCCGCCGTTGCTCTAATCGTCGTATTCGATGCCGAGTGCCTCCAGCGACCTAAAGCGCTGAAGCCCGATTTGATCAAACTCGTCGCACGTTTCAGAGCGGACTACGCCGAGCCGACTAAGACCTTCGTTGATCGGCGACTTTCCGCCGTTCGCCGTCTTTTCATACAAATCGGCGAGCGAAGATCCCACCGGAGGCGCATCGCTTGATTCTGCGCCCCACCACGTTAACTGGCCGTTCTCGAAATAGGCAGCGCTCTGGCCCCCCATGCCACCGAAATATTCCGTTTCGACGTAGAGTGTTGGACCGCTAAGTGCAGCCGCTATTTCTTCGGCCATATGCGGCGTCAGATAGGTGAACCCGTCGATTGCAGGTTCAACGGACATCGCAATAGCGTCGAGGCGTTGCTCGTCTAACGGGATGATGACGAGGCCAAACGAAAGCTCTGTCGGTGCCGGTGAGCCGAGCCGCGTAACGAAACTTTTCAAGGCTTCATTCGTGCCGATTAGCGCATTGATGTGGTGTCCCATCGGGCGATCCTATCAGCAGAGGACGTTGGAGCAATGGCAGCTAACTACCCAGTTCCGCCGTCATGGCGCTGACAGCAGCATCCCGTTAGCGGTCAGGCAGCAAACGACCCAATTGCAGACGCTCGCGCTCCATGAAATAGTTTGGGCATGGGTATGGATTGGCACTTGGAACTGAAGACGGCGTTGAAGGCGCTTGCCGGTGCGGTCGTGACGGACGCGTGGGTGAATGAGATGGCTCTCTACGGCCCGGAAGACGCGGGTCATTTCACGGATCCGAGCCTTAATTTCGTCCAAGCAAATGTTCTCGAACTTCGAACCTTGGACGGTGGAACTATTCACATTTCGTGCGTGCAGGATAATGACACGTGGGCAATCTGGCCCCATGTGGTTTCGACCGACAAGCAACTATCTTCGGATGTCGGAGAGGGAACGTTTCGGACGCGACCCATGCCTGAGTTCCCTCGAGGGTCGGTCAGTTGCTTTCAGATGGCCCCTGATGACGTATCGAGCATTCAGGAAATTCGCATGACGATAGATAAGCGAGAAGTTATCTTGCGCGCAGGGGAGGTCTACGAGAAAACGGACGGCACACTGAGCGTGTGCGACCGGGACGAAAGTGTCCTCGTGCTTTTGGATGGCGAGGCCTACTCGCAGCTGAAGTTCAACGAACCTATCTATAGTCCATTGGACAGATAGCGGCGAACGGCAGCTATCTACCCAGTTCAAGCCGTTCGGCGCTGATGAGTCCGTGCCAGCACCGGACGGCCACTCTCGACCCAGTTGCGGACATTGGACTAGGCGTTCAAAATGCCCGGATGACAAAGCGTCGGAAGCCAAATGTGTCGCTTGAGCAGGCTAAGCTGCTGGCAGGCGAATATATCGCTGCGCAGGATTTAAAAGGCTGGCGCCTTGAGATTGTCGAAGCACATCGGGCGGGAGCCGATCCCAACAATTGGTCGGTTATCGTAGACCGTTTCTGGGAAGGGGGACTGGTCGATGGCCCACAAATTCTGATTGTGAATGGTGCAACCGGAGAAGTCCGCACATTCGAATCATACTACGAATGATCTGAGTGCCAACGACCACTCACCACCCAATCTCGGTCATTCTCCGCACGGTCGCGACCGCCAGCCCATCGTCTCAATCGGACGCAAAAAATCTCAGACGATCGATGGTATTTACGATGGTATCTGGATTCGATCCAATGACATTACCATGGTTTTTCAAATACTTGCTAAGCCTTTCGGGCTACCGTAGGGGTCACCATATTGAGAAAGCTGGTTTTTTCCAGCGCTCCGTTGGTGCGGTTCCCCACAATATCGCTCCAGTTCCCACATGGGCTATCTCCCCATCTCTACGATGTTGCCGCTCGCGAGGCGTTCGGCGACGCTTTTCGCGACCACCAGAGCCCGAGCCCGCTTGGTGTAATGTCGTACCGTATCGGGCGTCATGCCGCAGACGGCGCCGATCTGGCTGTCTTCCAGTCCAAGCTCTTTCATGTAGCAGGCCGCGTTCTTCCGCAGCCCGTGGAAGGTGTAGAGCAACTGGCCGGCATCATCCACGTAGCCCAGATCGTGCATCAGGCGGCGGATGCGCTCCTGTATCCGGTCTTCCGACGCGAACGGCTTGCCGAATCGGTCATAGAGCAGCGTCACAGCGCACCTTTCGACGCGGGCGATCTCTTCCTTCCACCAAGGATGCACGGGCACTGCGACATCGACGGAGGTCTTCACCTGCGACAGTTCGATGATGCCCGACTTCAACCAGCCGTGCTGGATGCGGATCACGTCGCTTACCCGCTGGCCGCTGCAAAGCCCGCTGACAATAGCGAGGCGTAGCATCGGAGAGGCGTTTTCCAAGGCGTCCTCCCGCACATGCCGGGGCCAAGGCTCATGCTCTCCGATCGGCAGCGGTGGAACTCGAGCCGCAGCGTTTTCATGGATCCACCCGCGCTCACAGGCAAAGTCCAGCATCAAACGCAGGACGTTCAGCCAGTTATTCGCCTTGCCGGGCATCTCGCCCATCTTGTCTCGCAGTTTGAACACGTCAGCCGGCACGAGCAAGGCAACCAGCTCGTCGCCGTGCGCTTCCTCGATCATCCGCCGATCCTATTCGGCGCGCCGGCAATGCCAAGTCCGACTGACGGTTCGGCCCAAGGCCGATCAGACCCGGCGCGAACGTCCGCTGTTTCAGCATCGCGCCCTTAAAGCGGACCGACCGCAAGCGGCCCAAAATCGGACGTCCCTCGACGCATCGGGATCGACGGTTTTTCGTCAAAGGGCGCAGGTTCGGGTCCCGATTTTTGTGTGGGGCCACGGCTGGGCCACCGTCGCGAGGTCCGAGATATTCTCTAGTTATTTCAATTATTTAGCTATCGAGTACGAGTCCTGTAAGCCGGAATGATCAGGATGGCCGACGTCGGTCCCGTCAGAGCCAGTTCGAAATCGTCGCGCGGATCGTTCCATGCCCGGGTGAGTCCGCTCGCTTCCCACAAGGCGATGACCTGAGGAGCGTCGCCTGCATTCACCTCGCGGACCTGGGCACTTCATTGTCCATCCCGATCTCCGACTGGATAGCCCCTCCCGATCCTATTGGAGAACAGCCCGGGCGTTTGAAAGCGCCTCTTCTACTTGACCGTCCCGGCACCGCGCCGCATTGTATCCCACAGAAACAACTTCGGAGGCATGTAGCCTCACTTAACGTGGTTCGGGAAACCTGAAACAGGAGTGGGCATGACGACGAGCGCCGTCGAACGCTTTTCCACCAGGCTGGTGCCGCCCCAGCAGCGGCATTTGTTCTGGCGAGAAGTCGTCGCGGACGCCTTCCCCGGGATGACCGCCTACGCATCCGAAGGAATTCGGGCAGACTTGTCCCGATGGTCGCTCGGCGAGGTCGGTCTCGCCCGTGCGCGGAGCGGCCGCGCGCATATCAACCGGGTCGCGACCGGTGACGGGGCGAACAACCTGGTCTTCCATGTTCAGCGCGGCGGACGGACCATTTTGGTCCATGGCGACGAGGCCGTTACCGCCGGCATCGGCGATGTGATCATTGCCGATGACGCCAGGCCCTATTCGATCGAGATCTCCGAGCTCAACGATTGTCTCGTCCTGCAGGTCCCCATGGCGATGCTGGGCACCGACGTCGCGAAGCTCGACCTGCACGGGCGGCTCCTGTCCCTGAACGACCCGAACGTGGCCTTCCTCAATCACATGCTGGAGGGCCTTTGGTGTCAGCGGGAAATGTTCGACCAGATAGACGAGGGCATTGGTGGCCTGCTGGCGGACGCCGCCCGGATCGCTTGCACACGAGGCGCGCTTCGGACACCGCCCCATGGGGACGCATCGCCGGTTGAATTCGCGCTGCGCAATCTCGGTGACCCGGGACTTGGTACCGCGATGATCTGCGGCGCAACGGGTCTTTCCGCGCGTGCCGTGCAAAAGGCGTTTGTCAGAAAGGCCGCGCTTACCCCGACGGCGTTCATCACGACCCGCCGTCTCGCGCGCGCCGCCGATCTGCTTGCCTGCCCGGACGGGCGGAGCATCACCGACATCGCGTTCAAGGTGGGGTTCAGCGACTCGGCCTTTTTCAGTCGCTGTTTTCGGCGAAGCTACGGTGTCGCGCCGAGCCAGTGGCGCGAGCGATCGGCCGGGGTCGACGCGTAAATCGACTGCCTGTGGCAGGCGGCGGTTCGCTTCTGTCCATCGGACTGGTTCGTTTCAATCCAAGACGTCCGCGGGCCTGCCCGTTATATCCCCAGAGCTCAACCGCCGGGACAGGCGTGTTTTAGGGGATGGGATCATGGGTAAATCGGCTGCGGCACTGCTGCTAACGACAACGGCATTCATCAGTTCTCCAACGCTGGCGCAGGACGCCGCACCGGCCTCGCCTCAGAGCGCGGCGCCCGCCGCCGCGCAGGAACCCGCCGCCCAGAACGAAGGCGGAATCGCCGAAATCGTCGTGACGGCGCAGAAGCGCGCGGAAAATGTGCAGGACGTGCCCATCGCCATCTCCGCGTTCACGGCGGATGCCCTGCAGGAGCGTGCGGTCGGCAGCGTCGCCCAGCTTTCGTCCATCGCGCCCAATGTGAACCTTGACGCGGGCACGCCCTTCTCCGGGTCCACCGCGGTCCTTTCGGCCTATATCCGCGGCATCGGCTCCGACGATTTCGCCTTCAACATCGATCCGGGCGTCGGCATCTATCTCGACGGCGTCTATCTGGCCCGCACCGTGGGCGCCAATCAGGACCTTCTCGATGTGGCGCGGGTCGAGGTGCTCAAGGGGCCGCAGGGAACGCTGTTCGGTCGGAACACGATCGGCGGCGCCATCTCGATCGTAACGCGCGATCCCGGCAGCGTCTTCAAGGTCACCGGCGATGTGACAGCGGGCAGCTACAATTTGCTTCAGGCGCGCGGCTCGGTCGACCTGCCGATCACTGACAGCCTGAAGTCTTCGCTCACTTTCGGGGTGAAGACGCGCGACGGCTTCCTGAAGCGCGTTCCCTTTTCCGATCAGCGCGCCAACAACGCACCCTCCTTCACCGCCTTTTCCGCAGCCGGCTACGACAGCGCGGACCGCGAAGGCGCAAACCAGAACTGGAACCTGCGCGGCAAGCTGAAATGGGACAATGGCGGCGCTATCAAGCTCACCTTGTCGGGCGATTACAGCAAGGACAATGGCACATCCGCGAACAGCCTTCTCGGCACGACCGAGTTCGTCCCGGGGAATTTCGCCGGCACGACCAATCTGCCTGGCACGGCATTTGATCCGACGGGAACGACCGGTTTCCTGTTCGCCGGCCTCTATAATTTCTGCATCGGCAGCACCCCGGCGCAGATTGCTGCCCGCAATGCCGGGGCGTTGTGCGGCGTCGCCGGCACGCAATATAATCCGCAGTTCCAGCTGCCCAGCTATGGCAGCGCCAATGTCGACGGCAATCCGGCCAATGATCGCCTGCCGTGGGACAGCCGCTATGTGACCGGGAACCCCGACCGCAGCTATGCGACCGGCAACAGCTATTCCAACCTCAAAGCCTGGGGGCTGAGCGGCGTTCTCGACTTCGACCTGTCGGACGATGTGTCGTTGAAGTCGATCACCGCCTATCGCGAGCTCCACTGGAACGCCGGGCTGGACGCAGACGGTTCGCCGCTCAACTTCCTCCAGCTCAGCTTCACGATGAATCAGTGGCAGTTCAGCCAGGAGCTGCAGTTGCTCGGCAAGGCGCTCGACAACAAGCTGAACTATGTCCTGGGCGCCTATTATTTCAAGGAGGCGGGCGACCTTCACGATTATGTGACGTTCGGGGAAGGGCTGATCCAGGTCGATGGTCCCAATCAGTTGAAGACCGATAATTACGCCTTTTTCGGCCAGATCGACTACCGTCCGATCGACCTGATCGGGATCACCTTGGGCGGGCGCTACACCCGCGAGCAGAAGCAGTTCGAAGGCGGCCAGCAGGAGCTGAACGGGTTCAATTACAAGCTGTTCGGCTGCTCGGACGCAAACGGCAACATCACACCAAACGGCCCCTTCCCGCTCGCGCCGATCCCGTGCCAGGTCGGCCTCTCCTACCCCGATCCGAGCAATCCAGTCCGCGTCTACACGCCTGGCGTGAATCGCAAGAAGTTCACCAACTTCTCGCCGAAGGTGGGCGTCCAGCTCCATCCGACCGACGATGTCATGATCTATGGCAGCTGGTCGAAAGGCTACAAGACCGGTGGCTGGACGACCCGTCTGACCAACCCGCAGGGAAATGTCGCTCCCGATTTCGACGAGGAGAAGGCGACGACCTGGGAAGCCGGCATCAAATCGACCCTGATCGATCGCCGCCTCCAGCTCAACGCGGCGGCTTTCTCGACCACCTACAAGAATATTCAGCTCAATATTCAGGTCGGAACGTCGCCGACCATCGACAATGCCGGCGACGCGCTGATCCGCGGTTTCGAGCTGGAAATGGTCGCCGCCCCGATCGACGGCCTGACCCTCAACGGATCGCTCGGCTATATCGACGCCCATTACACGTCGGTAGCCGCGGCTACTGCCGCCGTGGGCGGCGCCAACATCTTCCAGGCCGGTACATTGGTGGGAGAGGATTTGCCCAAGACGCCGCACTGGAAGGTCAATCTGAGCCCGCGCTACGAGGCGAAACTGGGCAATGGCGGCTCAGTCGTGTTCCTCGCTGACTGGACCTATACCTCCAGCGCCTGGAACGACACCCAGCGCACCTTCCTGCTGGAGCGTGTACCCAGCAATATCGTCAACGGCAGCATCAGCTATCGCGAACCCGATGGCCACTGGTCGATCACCGTCGGCGGGACCAATCTTACCGACAAGCGGTTCCTCACCTCCGGCGGATCCAACATCGCCGCCGGCGCCATCTTCGGCACCTATAACCGCCCGCGCGAATGGTATGCGCGGTTCGGCTTCAACTTCTGATCGTAGCGACGATGGAAATCGAAGCAGCGGTCGTCGATGCCCCGGGCGAGCCCTTCAGGCTCGTCCGGTTGCGGATGGACGCGCCCGGGCCGGACCAGGTGCTGGTCAGGATTCATGCCTGTGGCGTCTGTCACACCGATATGGTGATGCGGGAGGGCGCGTTACCCGTCCCCTTCCCCTGCATCTTCGGGCATGAAGGCGCCGGCGTTGTCACGGCGGTAGGACCGGACGTCACGACGGTCGAACCCGGCGACCATGTCCTGCTCAGCTTCCACAGTTGCGGCACGTGCCCGGCGTGTGCTGATCACCAGCCCGGCTATTGCGGCGAATTCTTCCCCCGGAATTTCCTTGGCGGGACGGAGCCGGGACAGGGCGCGATCTGGCGGGACGGCGACAGGATCGCGGGCAATATCTTCGGCCAGTCGGCCTTCGCCACCCACGCCTTCGCCCATGCCGACAATGTCGTGAGGATCGACCGGGATCTGCCGCTGGCGATCCTCGCACCGCTCGGCTGCGGCGTGCAGACCGGTGCGGGAACCGTGCTGGAGACCCTGCGCGTCGGGCCCGGCCAGTCCATCGCCATCCTGGGCGCCGGCGCGGTGGGCCTCTCCGCCGTGATGGCGGCCGTGATCGCGGGCGCCGGCCGTATCGTCCTGCTCGACCGTCATCATCACCGGCTCGATCTCGGCAGGGAATTGGGTGCCACCGAAACCGTCGACGATATGGCAAAGCTCGACGGTCCGTTCGACTATGTCATGGACACGACAGGCGTCCCCGCCCTCCTGCCGCATGCCATGGAAAAGCTGGGCCTCCGCGGCACGCTTGCGCTCGTCGGCGCCTATCCGCCGGGACAAACCATGCCGGTGGATCCGTCGAGCGTCATGGGCACGGGCCGCAGAATCGTCGGTGTCGTGGAAGGCGGGATCGATCCCCGCCAGTTCATTCCCCGGCTGGTGGATTATTACCGGGCCGGAAAACTCCCGCTCGAAAAACTCATTCGCACCTACCCCTTCGCCGCAATCGAAGAGGCCTTCCATGCATCGGAAACGGGCGCTGTGATCAAGCCGGTCCTGATCATGCGCGACGACTGACCTCCAGCAAGGCGAAACTCATGGCGCAACCTTATATCCGGCCCGACGTCGCGGCCTTTCTCGACGCCATGCGGGAAAGCGGGGCACCGCCGCTCAATGCCCTTCCGATCGACGACGCGCGCGCGATGATGGCCCAGCTGCGGGAAATCGGCGACGCCCCACCCACACCGCTTTCGGTCCGGCGCGACATCGTCGTGGCGGGACCGGCTGGTCCGATCCCGGCGCGCCTCTACGATCGGCAGTCCCAACGCGAACCCGGCCCGCTGATCCTCTTCTTCCATGGCGGCGGTTTCGTCGTCGGCAACCTCGACAGCCACGAGCCTTTCTGCACCTATCTGGCGGATCAGCTGGACCTGCCCGTCCTGGCCGTCGATTACCGGCTTGCCCCGGAACATCCCTTCCCCGCCGCGCCGGACGATGCGGAGTGGGTCGCCCGCTGGGCGACGCAGAACCCCACCGCCCTCGGCCGCGCCGTGACGGGTCTGATCCTCTGCGGAGACAGCGCGGGCGGCAATCTTGTCATCGTCGTCAGCCAGCGTCTTGCCGCCAACCCTGCGCCAGTGGGCGTGCTCGCCCAATGGGCGCTTTATCCCTATGTCGGCGGCGGCAGCGACTGGCCGTCCTCGCGCGCCTTTGCCGAGGGGTTCATGCTCACCACCCAGGCGATGGACTGGTTCGACGCGCTCTACGCCGCTCCGCCGCAAGATCCGCGCTATGCCTGCCTGTCAGGTGATATCCCGGTAACGGTGCCCCTGCTGGTCCACACCGCTGCGCTCGATCCGCTTCGGGACCAGGGGCGGGCCTATGCCGAGAAGGCGCGCGCCGCCGGAGCCGCGGTGCAGCATATCGAGGCGGAGGGCATGATCCACGGCTTCATCTGCTTGCGCCGCGCGGTCCCGTCGAGCCAGGCGGATGTGGATGCCTTCGTTCAGGCGGCAAAAGCCAGCCTGGCCATATAAGATCCATACCCTCGATCCGCGAGGTTGCGTCTTCACGTTGCAAAAGTCCGTGCCGCTTCTGAAAGACGGCAATGCCATCGTCATTCCGTTTGATCGCAATCACTTGCCCGAGTGAGGTGCGGGTGAGTCTGGCCGCCGCCTCGAATTCGGAGCGGGCCGCGCACTTCGCTTCATCAAACTGCTTGTTCCGCTTCCGCTGGCGAAACCTCCAATGCCAACGCATCGCGCAAAGCGCTTGCCGCTTCGAGGAGCTGCAGGTTTTCCATGTCACTTTGCACGCGCTCGAAAACGCCTTTTTTCAGAAAGCGTCAAAGTTGAGGAGTAAGCCTCAAGAACATTTCGACTCCCGACATATTCCTAGCTTCAAGCAGTTCGCTGAGCTCATTTACATCCTGCCGGGTGTTTGACCCATCGCTCGGCAGGGTTTCCGGTTCTCCATGGCTTCGCACCGGGCCCAGCATCGGCGCGGAGGCCTGTTTCAGTCGTCCGAGTTGTGCTGCCAGCTTGATCGCGAGGCGTCCCGCAGCCTTGATGTCACCTGCTGCGCAAGCGGTTTCCGTCTTCCTGGCGAGCTCGCTTATCCCTGAAGCTCCCAGCATACCGGCATTGCCGGCTAGTCGTTGCCGTAGACTGGGCATCTTGTAGCTGCCGCTCGCACACGCCGGTCCGAGAACGCCAGCCTTCCATTGAGCATGCCGCCCCGGCCAGTCGAGTCCCGCCCAAAGGATTTCGTGAAATGTTCATCGTCGCCCGGCGGATCTCCCTTCCGCTCACACAATCGTCCCCCTTTTCGTTTCAAACGGGAGCACAAGATCCAGGAAATGTGATGGTATCTATGATGGTATCGGATTCCTAGGGATGGCCATTTAATCATCTATATCAATGCTATAGCTCGGCACGCCGGCTCCCGTAGGTCACCAAGCATTGAAAATCCTCACTTTTTTATGCGGTGAGCCGGAGCGTTTGCCCCCGGCAGGGAAATGATTTTGCCCCCGGTCATGCGCTCGGCGGCTGTCGTAATCCCGGACGGGACGCAGAATCGCGTCGCGTGGTTCCAGTTCTAGGGCCGGGCGATGCACATCGATCGCGTACCCATGATGCCGGATGCGGCGGGTCCCATGGGATATCTGATCCAACGGAGAATCCCATCGCATCGACACGCGGCAAGGCCCGCAAGCGCAGCCTCGATCTTGTCCCGAGCGAATATCCATGCCGGGTAGGAGCCGAATTGCCGGACCTTCTGAACCGTGGCGACTTCAGTATCCGCCAGCGGACATCGGTTGACGACCAGCGCGCTAGCCGCCTGCGCATAGTCGGTGAGCACGGCATAGTGATCGGAAAGATATTGGATCGTGCCACTGATCAGCGCGACATCGCACCCACCTTCTGGTCGGCGATCAGTGAAGGAAAGCCCGTCAGGCGGGACGCCGTGGATCGCCGCTATCTGCACGGGCGTATCGATAACGATCCATTCCCATCGATACCCGGCAGCGCGCGACGCAGCTCGTAGAAGTATCCGCCGGCCCCGCCGCCAAGGTCGAACACTCGGAGCTTCGTCTTATCGGCAGTGGCGCGCGCGATTGCGGCGATGACGGGGATGACCCTCGGATCGCTGGTCGGCAGGTCGCCCGCCAGCTGCCAGTCGCGCTCCAGGTCGTCGAGATCAACGGCCGTGACAGCATCATCGTGGTCTATCCGGCGCTATGGCTCGCAGCCTCCTCGAAAGTCGCATACGAGCCGCTGAAACGCACAACACCTCTCAATCCGGCGATAAGCTCAATCAGCCGGGGCGGCACCCAGTCGCGCAGGCTTGTGGCGACAGCGTCTCGCTGACGGTGAGCAACGCGATGAACGGTCTTCATGCCTACCTCGGCATGGCGGACATCCCAATCGGCGCCGGCCTCGGAAACGCCGGCGCAATGCTCAGCGTCTCCGCCATTCCCGACAGCCGGACGCGGCACCCCGGAAACGCAGCGGCATATTCCGCCGTGGTGCGCCAGACCGTCTGCCGGCGAAGGAAGCCCGGATCATGCGCGAGATGACGCCGCTGTCCGCCAATGTTGAACAGCCGCGCACCAGCGATCTGCGCGCGCTCCGGCCACGCGCCGAAGAACGGCAGCGGGTAATGCGGCTCGACCGGGGCATAGCGCCACGGCACGATAACCAGCCACTGCGTCGCGACACGGCGTATTTCGGAGCAGGCCGCGGCAAAGGCGTCGGGTTCGGTGATGTGCTCCAGCATGCCGACCGAAACCGCCAGATCAAAGCTCTTGTCCGCGAATATCGACAGGTCGCACGCACTGCCGCGCGCGAAGGTGAAGTTGGGATGATCGGGGCGAACCTCCTCGCCGGTCCGGTCGATGCCGGTAACGCGCCAGCTTGGGTCGGCATGCGCGCGGAAGGATCGCCCGTCGACGCCGCAGCCGATATCGACGACCTTCATGCCGGGCCAGGTTTTCACCGTGTTGAGCGCGCTCCGGATGCGCGTTTTCCTGCGAAAAGCGAGAGCGGCGCGCAGCGGCTTAGCAAGCTGCATCGTGTCCATCTGACGAACGTACCGCGCGGCGAGTCGCGCAGCAATACTGACTACTATAATGGCTGAGCAGCCAAAACTTGCCGCCTGGGTCCCCTATGCAGGTCTGTTTCTGGCCGCGGCGGGTATCATCGATCAAGGCGGCCAACTCACCAGTCACCCGCAGGGCCGCAACAACGTGGAGAGACCTGGGCGAAGCCCCAGGTTGTGGCTTGCCGCGGCGGGACTAGAGGGTAGCGACGCCCACCCCGCCAGTTCGAGTGCCGGAGGCAAAACGCCGCGACGCGGTAGCGGCGCGGCCGCGGCAACACCGCGCCAGCGGTGCCGCTCCGCAGGAGCCTGAAAAAAGCCGCTCTCTCGAATCCGGCCGGCCGTCGCGGCGGCGTGCGCGCGGGCCTGTGCGCCAGCCGCCACCGCGCCCTCCGGGCGGATCGAGCGCGTCACGCGGAAAACAAGAGCGCTGCGGACCCTGCCGGCTTCGCAGAAGCCGGCCAGAGCACTCGCAACAGATATCGCGTTCTGCTGCCCGGCACCCCCGGGCTCGCGTCATGCGATCGTAACCCGAATGGGCCGAGACGCGTAGCGACTCGGGGCCGCGATTCGCGGCGTAGAGCGCGGTCACGCGAAGCGTGGGTCGCCGTGAGACAACACCGCCAAAATCGGGTTCCTACCAATCCTACCCTAAGCACGCCAACTACCGCACAGGCCGGGTGCGGGAAACGAAATCAATGGCGGCTTCCGGTTCCAGCCATCCTGCTGGTGAATGACCGATTCTGGGTGTTGGAGCGCGTCTTCGAGGACGTGGGGCCAAGGCTCATGCTCTCCGATCGGCAGCGGAGGAACTCGAGCCGCAGCGTTTTCATGGATTCACCTGCGCTCACAGGCAAAGTCCAGCATTAAACGCAGGACGTTGAGCCAGTTGTTCGCCTTGCCCGGCGTCTCGCCCAAGTCGTCGCGTAGCTTGCGAACGATGCCGAGAACCCGGATGCAACGACCAATAGTGAAAAGCGGATCCTTCTCATGGATCGAGCGGATCGGCAGCTTCGATGTGAAATGCAATCGGCGCGGGCGTGAAGCTCAAGCTGAATCGATCCGGCCCCGGCGCCAGACGCCCCGGCTGAACGCCCATCTCGCGCAAGTTGCGCTGGGCCAGTTCGCCGCCGCCGATATACTGGATCGTCCGATGGTCCGAGACGATCAGAGCCGGCCGATCGACCGGGAAGCCGGCGGCGAGCAGCAGCCGCGCGCAGTTGCGCAAGTTGGTCGTGGTATGGCGGGCGTGCGGCTCAATCAGGATGCGATCGGCCGGAATGCCATGTTCGGTGACCAGCAACCGTTTCATTTCAATCGCCTCGTTGAACGGCGTGCGGTTGGGGTGGACGTTGCCGCCCGAGACGATGATGAACGGCGCCAGCCCGCGCGCGAACATGTCGGCGGCGATCCGCATGCGGATGTGCCCCATCACCCCGGTGCGGGACTGGGCATCCTCTGGCCCGTGTCCGAAAACGAGCAAAGCGGTGTAGGGCCGTGCCTGCCAGTCCATTGCGGCGATGGCGCGCAGCGACGCGGCGTTCTCGCCGCCCAACAGCGGGCGATAGCTGCCTGCCTCGGTGCGCTCGTTCATCTGAAGCAGCCCGACGGCGTAGCGCAGCGACGGAGCGAAGAAGAGATCACCTTCGTGGACCCGCGTGGCCGTGGCGACGCCGTGCGCGGTCAGCACATCGACGAATTCGGGCCGGGCGGCGTCGAAGATGATCGAATCGATCGTGGGGTAACGCGGCGCGACACCCTTGGCGTAGACCGCGATCACCCGGTTGACCGCCGCGGCGGCCTCGCCCCACGCCGTGGCCACGAGGTGCGCGTCGGCGAGCGCCGCGTGGCGGGCGAATCGCCCCGAGGGCCGCATCTGCCCGCGGACCAGCGCGCCGGCGAGGCGTCGGTCGCCCACCAGCAGGCGCAGCCGTGCCTCCACCGTCGCGATGTCGGCGTCGGTCCACGTCCATGCTTCGGCAAGGCATTGCGGCGACGGTGTGCATCCATCTGCGGGCACGCGCGCCGCGCGCGTCGCGGCGAGCTTGCGCAGCGCCGCGTCACCGCGCAGCGCTGCCGCCCAGCCATCCGCCGTCCGCATCATCGCGAAGAGGGGAAAGACCCGGGTCTCCGTCGCGTCGGCGAACGGCGCGGCATAGCCTTTGGGGTCCTGCGCCCATGCCACCGCCGGAAGCGCCGACACGGCAAGGGCCAGGCCGACACCAAAGGCTGCGGTGGAGGCAGGGCGCATCCTACCAGCTCCGGCTCAGGATCAGGCGGAAGTTGCGGCCGAACAGCGGGCGGCCGTAGATCGCGTCGGTGGCGCCCTGCCCGGCGAGCTGGTCGGTGCGCGGGTTGCCCTCGGTGAGCCCCTTCGCATTGGTCAGATTGTCACCGACGACCTGCAAGCGCCACGGACCGTACGTCACCGAGGCGCTCGCGCCGAACGTCTGATATGCCGGCAGCGAGGTGAGGTTGAACAGGTCGACATAGCGGCGGCCGACCCATTCGTAGCGGCCGGCGATCTCGAGCTCGCCCTCGCCGACGGGAAAGTGCACCGCGGGGCGCAGATTGCCGAAGAACTTCGGCTCGCGGATGATCTGGTTGCCGTTGACCGCGCTCGGGTCCGCGCCCGAATTATTCTCGAGGTTGCGATATTGGGGATCGGCCACCGTGATCGAACCGGTCAGCTCGAACCAGCGCACCAGCTTGATCCGGCCGTCGATCTCGACGCCCTTGACCACTGCCTCGCCGACGAACGGCACCGACTGGTCGTTGCGCCCGGTCACCGGGTTGAACGCGACGAACGAGGCGTTGAACGGATCGAATTTGGTGTAGAAAGCGGTGACGTAGAGATAAGCGGGTCCGAAGCTCGCCTTGACCCCGGCCTCATATTGCCGCGCTTTGGTCTTGAGGATGGTCGGCGCGGTGCTCGTCGTTACGCCAAGCTGCGGCGGCACTTCGAGGTTGGACACGCGGCCATAGGCGCCAAGATTGCCGGTAAAGTCGTAGTTGAGCCCCACTGTCCAGTTGGTCGCCGAAGGCTCAAGCTCGCGCATCACCGCCGCACCGGTGAAGGCACGGGTGGTGTTGTCGGCAAGCGTCGTCGCGTCGCCGAGATCGGCAGGCGTCGAAAGCAGCGCATAGCCCTTATAGGCGTACCATTCCTTGCGGATGCCGGCGTCGAGACGCAGCCCGGAGGTGATGTCCCACGTGTCGTTGGCATAGACCGCGACCATCCTGGCGTCGCCTTCGCCCTGGTTGAGCGTGGTGGTGTAACGCAGCACGCCGTTCTGGGTGACCGAGCCGAGCACCGCGCCGGTGGCCGAATAAGCGACGAGATCGATCGTGCGCGGCTTGCTCTGCACTTCGATCAACATGTCCTGATAGACCTGCAGGCTCTTGACGCCGTAGAGCGATCCGTAGGCGCCGGCGCGGATATCGTGCGTGCCGAGCCCCGTCTCGAATTTCCGCGTCACACTCAGATCGGCCTGACCGGAATAGAAGTCCGCGTTCACTGCGCGATACTGGCCCGACATGATCAGGCCCGAGGCTGCGGCCGGATCATAAGCGGTCGCCCCGTTGGTGCCGGCGATCGCATAGCCGAGCCGCGCCACGCCCGCGCCGAACGCAGTCCGCGCGGCCGCCAGGTTCCCCGCCGTGAAGGTGTTCGCGTCGGCCGGATTGGTGGTCGAATAAAAGGCATCGAAGCTGCTCTTGCCCTTGGTGAACCCGAATTTGCCCGAGACCAGCCAGCCGCTGAAATCGCCTTCCCAGTCGACCCCGGCGTTGAAGAACTGCATGTGACGGCCGTCCGCGAGATCCCGATTCAGCGTCTGCACCGCGCCCGCACCGTCGCGATAGCGGATGTTGACGTCGCGCAGCGCCGGCGAGTTCAGAGTGCCGGTGTGATAGTCGATATAGGGATCGAGCGAGACCGCCGGGTTGCGCGGATCGGCCACCGGGATCGGCAGATAGAACAGATTGTGATCGTTGACGTACATCGCCGAGAGCTTGACGAAGCCGTTGTCGAAATCGTGCTTCAGATTGGCGCGAATCTGCCCGCCCTTGTCGCTGGGGAAGCCGCTGTCGCGATAGCCGTCGTGCTGACGCAGGAAGCCGCCCACGGCGAAATAGGTCCGGTCATCGATCGGGCCGGACTGCATCAGATCGAGGCGGTACAGGCCGGTGTCGCCGAGCGTGATCTGCGCCTTGCCGCGCGCTTCGGCACTGCCGGTCACGGTGATGTTGTTGGCGATCGCGGCGGCGCTGCTCGCATAGATCGGCGCCGGACCGCCGCGGACGATCTCGACCCGCTCGGTCATCAGATCGTAGCGGTTCATGCCTTCGCCCGAGTTGAAGAACACCCCGTCGATCTCGTGATAGAGCGGCAGGCCATCTTGCTGGAAGATCAGATAGCCGCGATCGGTGGGGATGCCGCGGACACGCGTGATGTTCTGGACCTCGCCGCCAGTCGCCTCGACCTGAATCCCGGGAACGGTGCCGAGCAGGTCGGCGAAGTTCTTCGGCGCGATCCTCTGAACTTCTTCCTGGCTCAACGAATTGATCGCATAGGAGACGTCGAAGCGGCGCTGGGCACGTGCGGTGCCGGTGACGACGATGTCGTCAGCCGATTCGACGGCCTCTGGCTCAGCTGCAGATGCGGTCGGCCGCGCTGCCTCCTGCGCAGCTGCGATACCGGGTAGCGCGCACGCCAGCGCACAAGCGGATGCCAGCAGTGACAGTGCGTAAGCTCTTTTCCCCGAGACGTGCATTTTTCCTAACCCCTTATCTGGATCGGCTGCGGCTAGGTGCGGTTCGCTACGGCGCGATGACATCACGAGCCCGCATTCGCTCACAGGGTGGACGCCAGGCTTCCGCTTCCAGGTGCCCCAAGTGGGTGGCCGTCAATCGGCGGCCGCAAGGTGCACGGCCGAAAACAATAGATCAGTAATGGACATTACTTTCCACGCGTTCGCGACTAAAGGCTATTGCCTGAAGTTCCGCGGCAATGTACGCCACACTGCAAGTCCTCGCTCACTAGAGTATCGAACCAATCGCAGAAATAATCTGCCGAATGTCACCGAGTCGCACCTAAATCGTTAGCTTATGCTGTGCTGCACATAAAGTCAGCGCAACTGCGGCATTGAGGATTGGGTCGCCGCAAGGTGCGTTTGATCGCACGCGGCGTCCCTTGGGGAAGGGGATAGCGATGACGCAGGCGGCGCAAACCGAACGACTGCTCAAAATTCATCCGGACGCCGGCGTCGCAGCCGTGCTGCAGAGCCACAATTTCACTTCGGCGATGCAGATCGCCGGCACCGCGCCCAGCGTGTTCGTCGACACTGTCGCGCCGTCGCTCGGCAGTCGCGAACTGGCGCAGCGAATCTACGCCCGCTCAACCCAGATCCGCACCAGCGTGATGCACGCCTGGGCCAATGTGCAGACTGCGATCGCCTCGCCGCATTATTCGAACCTGCGCGTCTCCAACGTTTCCGAAGAGCTCAAGGCGGAGGTCCAGAAGCTCCCCGACTATGAAGCTTTGTTCGGCACGCTCGATTATTGCAGCTGCGACGAATGCCGGTCGATCTTCGGCGCGGCGGCCTATCTGGTCGATCTGCTGCGCGTGATCGACACCTATGTGACCGCCCCCAACGCGACCGGCCCCACGCCGACGCCTGCAGCCTATACCTTCGATGCCCGCCGCGGCGATATCGCAGACATCCCGCTGACCTGCGCGATGACCAATAACAGCTTCCCGATGCTGCGCGTCGTCAACGAACGGCTCGAAGCGCAGGCGACCACGCACCTGAACCCGCCCGCCGGCACCGACGTCTATCAGTCGCTGGCCGGCATCAATTATCCCTTCAACCTCCCCTACAATCTGCAGACCGATCGGATCGCACTGACGCTGTCGCAGGTGGGGGTCGCCCTCGCCGATCTTTACGCAGTGTTCGACGCCGGCGATCCCGATATCGCCCGTGCGCAGTTCGGCATGTCGCCGCAGCAATGGGCGTTCGCGGGCACCCCGCTCGGCGCCGTGCTCGACGATCTCGCCAATTCCTGGGGTGTCGCCACCGCCGACCTGCCCGGCCTGTCGGACGCGGCCACGTTCGAGGCAGCGGCGGGGATCGACGTCGCCGGGCTGATGACGTTGCTCGCGCAGGGGCTGAGCAACGACGAAATCGCCAACGGAGTCGCGGCAAGCTTCTTCATCAACGCCGGCCTCGGCGGTAAATGGCTCAGCTACGCCCCCGGCGACGGCAATACGCCGCCGAGCATCGCCAATCTTTCGGTCAACCCCAACGACGCGCTCGATCGGCTCGGCCGCTTCCTGCGCGTGGCGACCAGGCTCGGCTGGCAGCCCGGCGATCTGGATTGGGCGTTGCGCGTGGTCGGCGCCACCCCCGCCCAGATCATTTCGGGCGAGCTTCCGGCCGCCGATCTGAGGGCGACGACGCTCGCCGCGCTGGGGCGGGTGGTCCGCGACGCTGCCACCTTCGGCATCGCGCTTCCCACCTTCCTCACCCTGATTGGCCCGATCAAGCCCTATGGTGCCGGCGACGATACCGTCTCGACCGCGCCGTTCGACGCGATGTTCAATGGCCCTGGTGCCGCCGCCGGCATCGCGCCTTATCATCCGATCACCCCGCTCAACCCGCTCTACAAGACGGCGCCCCTCGACTGGACGATCGGCGCCACTGACTCGATCAGCCAGGCGCGCGCCGGCTTCGTCGCGGCGGGCAGCGGCGTGTCGCAGACGATCCTGGCGGGACTGGCGACCGCGCTGTTCGGCGAAAGCGCGAGCGTGTCGCTCACGCTCGAGAATCTTTCCGCGCTCAATCGCCATGCCGTGCTGCTCGGGGCCTCGGGGCTGACGCTGGACGGCTATCTGACCCTCACCGACCGCGCCGGGCTCGTCACCGCGGGCAAGCTCGCCGCAGTGCTGACGCTCGATCAGGTCGAGATGCTGCTGGGGCTGATTGCCTGGCTTCCGGGAAGCGGTCTCTCGATCGATCAGGTCGATTATGTGCTCGGCGGCGGCCCTTCGCCCGCAGTCAATCCGATGTACCCGGCCGCAGGGCTCAAGGACTGGCTCGAACTGACGATCGCCGCAACCGCCGGCGTCACCGGCAATGACGCGATCGACAAAATCGTGTTCGGCCAGCTCGCGACGCTGTTCGGAGCGGACATCGGGCTCCTGATCGCGATCCACCCGCTGGCCCTGGCGGCGGCGCCTGTCGGACAAAGCGGCGGACCAACCCAGTGGGAGGATGCCTTCACCACCGCCGGCGATCCGCCGCGCTACCTCGCTTATGTCACCGGCTATGTCGCCGCGGTCTCGCGGTGGCTGGTGCTCGCCACGCAATTGTCGCTGCCGGCGTCGCTGCTGACCACGCTGGCGGGCGATCCAGCAGCATTCGGCCTGCCGGAGAGCCAGCTCGCCTCCCTGGAGACGATCACTTCGCTGTCGGCGTTCCAGCGGCTGGTGGGCACCTATAACGACCAGTCCGGCCGGCTCGCGACGTTCGTGATCGCAGCGCCGGGCGATCCGGACCTCGCGAAGATGCTCAATGCCGCGACCGGCTGGGATGCGGCCCAGCTCGACGCGCTGCTCCCGACCTTCGCGAGCGAAGTGAACCGGGTCACCGTCGTCACCGCTATCGCCGCGCAGATCAACATGCTTGCGCGCGTCGGATCCGCGCCGACGCTGCCGGGCCGGCTCATCAGCACGCTCGCCGACCCGAACACCGCCTGGGCCGACGTCACCGCGCTTGCCGACCTCACGCTCTCCACGGTCAAGGCGCGGATTGGCGCCGATCAATGGCCCGCGATCGCGCTCAAGCTCGACGGCGCGATCGCCGAGCGCAGTCGCGCCGCGCTCGCGCCCTATGTCGTGTGGAAGACGCCTGACGTCACCACGTTGCGTGGCCTTTCCGAATATCTGCTGATCGATGTCGAGGTCAGCGGCATCCTCCAGATCTCCTACATCCGCGAGGCGCTCAACGCGGCGCAGCTCTATCTCCAGCGCTGCCGGCTGCGGCTCGAGCCGATCCAGCAGCTCGAGATTCCCGAGATCTGGTGGGAATGGCTCATGGAATATCGGGTGTGGGAGGCCAATCGCGAGGTCTTCCTCTACCCCGAGAATTACATCGATCCCACGCTGCGCCAGTCGGCGACGCCGCTGTTCCAGAATCTGGAGAACACGCTGCTCCAGGATTCGGTGACCACCGGCACAGTCGAATCGGCCTATCGCCAATATGTCGACGGACTGGTCGCGCTCGCCGGGCTCGAATATGTCGACGCTTATCACTGCACGGTCAACGATCCGGAGCGCGGGCCGGTCGACACCCGCTTCTACTTCGCGCGGACCTCGACCGATCCGTACACTTTCTCAATGATCAGCTACGACACCAATGTCTGGTCGTCGTGGACGTCGATCGACGTCACCATCCCCTCCGCGGTGATCACGCCGGTCTATGCGTTCAACCGGCTCTACATCTTCTGGGTCGAGCTCAAGCGCACCAAGGATTCCGCCGCCGAGGCGACCGCCTCGACTCCGCAGGGGGTCACCTACAAGGCGACGATCAAATGCACCTATCCCGATTCCACCGGCCGCTGGATCCAGCCCCAGGCGATCGTCGAGGACGAGGTGGTCTATTACATGCCCAACGCCGCCGATCAGCAGGGGGCGATGGGGCCGTGGCAGGATCGCCCCGATCTGTTCCAGATGGACTCGCTGTTCTGGAACAAGGTCGGCCTGATCCTCTACAAGCCCGACGGGGTGGCGCATGAGGATACCGCGCAGCAGCGGCTGATCCTCCATTACGGCCCGCTGCTCGGCAAGGGCACGACCCCGCGCACGCCCCCCGCGGTACCCGCCCCGCAGACCAATCGCAGCGCGAGCGACATCGAATTCGCCCAGCAGATCTTCGATCTCACCAACAGCTACAACGAGCTGCTGAACGCGCGTCCCGACGCCTATATGCCCGTCGTCGGGGCGATCGTGCTCGACCGCGAGCTCAACCGCAGCTTCATCCGCAAACCCAATGAGCGGCTGATCTTCGAGCGCGACGTGCGCGAGAATGCGCCGCCATTGTTCCGCCCCGAGCTCGAGAAGCTCTTCGGCTCGGTGATGCTGACCAGCTCGGACTGCGCCTATGTCGACAATTTCATGGGCGACTATACCCCGCCCGTCGGTACGGCGCGCGCGCCCATGCCGGTGACCGCTGCAAGCCTTCAGTCGCCGACGATCAACGCCACCGCGGCGCAATCGATCTTCAACGACCTCGTCGGCAACAATGTGGTCGTCAATGTCAGCAGCGGCAGCGGCTGGGTCGCGCCTGCGTTCGGCGCTAATCCGGATCTGTCGTTCCTGTTCGGCGGCACTTCCAGCCCTGACACCGATCCGCTCATCCCCCAGGTGCGCACGGTACTTCTCAAGGCAACAGGCGACCCGACGCTCTATGCCGCCGCGCCGGTCACCACTTCGCGCACGATGACGATGAAGAATCAGCCGGGCAGCTTCCTGTTCGCCACCGGCGACGAGACCTTCCTGATGACGCCCGCGGACACGAGCTATGCCGAGCTCACCGAAGCGACGGCGGTGAGCGTCCCGCTCTCCTCTCCCTACGTCTATCCCGAGTTCTTCAAGCCGGTCGACGCGGTCAACTACGTCAAGATCTTCCAGGATCTGGCCGGTCAGAACGTCGTCACCCAGGTCGTGCCCAACAACACCAGCCCGCAATATGGCCAGCTCGACCCGCATTTCTCGGCGCAGTACGACCTGTCGTTCCTGTTTGCCGGCGCGCCGCCCGCGCAACAATCGGCGCTGATCAACCAGGTCCGCCGCATCCTGCTCGGGCTGCCGACACTGACCATGCTGAGCTACGAGGGGCTCGATCTCCCACGTTTCGTGACGCCCACCTCGTTCATCACCGCCGACCTCAACGCGGCGGGCTCCCAGTCGGTCTACACCGATCTCACGGGCAACAACGTCATCGACGCGAACGGTTATCTGATCGGCGAGTTCAGCCAGACCACCGACCTCTCCTTCCTGTTCGGGGGGACGTCCAATCCAGGCCTCGAAGCCGAAGTCCGCGCGGTGCTGCTGCGCCTGCCCAAGACGGTGCCGCAGAACGCCTTCGTGACCGACGGCCCGGCACCGATCACCGCGGCGGATTCGACTGCGGCGTTCAATGCGCTGGTGCAGCACGACGTGCTCGATGCTCAGGGCATGATCGCGCTGGGCTTCGGTCCGACGACCGACCTCAGCTACCTGTTCCCGAGCGCGACCGATGCGGAGCGCGCGCTGATGATCAGTTCGGTGCGCACCGTGCTCGAGCGCTTCTACGACATGGCCTACCGCACCGACGTCAACGAGATGCGCTTCAACGTCGAGCGGCTCAGCGCGCGGACGAGCGCGCACGAGGTGAGCAATGCGCTGCGCTCGGGCGGAATCGACGCGCTGCTCACGCTCGACGCGCAGAACACGCCGGTCACCCCCCGCGCGCCCTTCTCGCGCTTCCAGCCGGCCGCCGCGCCGATGCTCGGCCCGGTGAAGCAGTTCGATGCCGCGCAGATCGATTTCGACGGGCCCTATGGGCTCTATTATTGGGAGCTGTTCTTCCACACGCCGATGCTCGTCTCGGGCGCGCTGGCGGCGAACCAGCAATTCAGCGACGCGAAGCATTGGCTCGAATATATCCTCGATCCGACGGTGGCCGAGACCTTCGTCACCGCCGATTCCTTCGCCACCGACGACATCACGATCAGCGGCGATCCCGCCACGGTCTATGCGACGCTGGTCACCGGCAGCTTCCTGTCGGAAATGACGCCCGGCTCGGCGCGGGTGACCACAACCTATACCGGCATCGATTCGCTGCCCCAGCTCTTCCCCTCGGTCGCCGACCCCAAGCTCAACGCGCTGATGATGCGCGAAGTCGCCAATGTGCTGGACAATTTCCAGCTTGCTATCCCGGCCGCGCATTTCTGGCAGTTCCGGCCGTTCCGCAACCACACGCTCGAATCGCTGGTGGCGGATCTCACCGACCCGGCGCAAATCGCGACCTATCATTCGGACCCGTTCGATCCGCACGCGATCGCGCGGCTGCGCATCGGCGCGTACGAGAAGACGATCCTGATGAAATATGTCGATGTGCTGATCGCCTGGGGCGACATGCGCTTCGCCGAATTCACTTGGGAATCGATCACCGCGGCGACTTTGCTCTACACGTATGCGAACGATCTGCTCGGCCCCCGGCCCGAGGATCTCGGACCATGCCAGGCGCAGGATCCCAAGAGCTACAACGATCTCAAGACGCTCAACCCGGGCGGTGTCCCCGAATTTCTGATCGGCCTCGAAAACCAGCTGCCGGCGCCCGGCGGCTCGGTCTATGCGATGGACGGCCAGCCGTTCAATGCGATCGACGCCTATTTCTGCGTTCCCGAGAACACCCAGTTGCTCGGCTATTGGGACACGGTCGCGGACCGGCTGACCAAGATCCGCAACGGCCTCAACATCAACGGCGTGCCGCAGACGCTCGCGCTATGGGATCCGCCCATCGATCCGATGGCGCTGGTTCGCGCGGCGGCGAGCGGCGGCGGAGCCCTGTCGATCCAGCAGGCCGCGGGGTCCGCCAACATCTCCGACTATCGCTTCGTGCCGCTGCTCGCCCAGGCGCGCGACCTCGCTGCTTTGGTCACCAATTTCGGTGCCTCGCTGCTCGCCGCGCTCGAGAAGAACGACGCCTGCGCGCTCGATACGCTCCGTCAGATCCAGGAAACCCAGATCCTGACGATGACCAGCGACCTCAAGCAAAAGGCGATAGACGAAGTCACCGCGACGATCGCCAACCTCACCTCGAGCCGCGACAAGGCGCAATATACCGCCGACCATTACACCGCGCTGCACGATGACGGTCTCAACTCCGCCGAAATCACCACGCGCGTGCTCCAGGCCGAATCGATCCTGTTCGCTTCGCTCTCCGTGCCGATCCACGGCATTGCCATCGCGGGCTATCTGTCTCCCTCGATCTTCGGTCTCGCCGATGGCGGGATGCAATGGGGCGACGCGATCAACAATGGCGCGCAGATCACCGACGGCACCAGCAATGTGCTCAACCTCTCCGCGGCGCTGACCACGACCCGCGGCGAGATGGAGCGCCGCGACGAGGATTGGCAGTTCCAGGCGCAGCTCGCGCTCGACGACGTGACCTCGCTGAACAGCCAGATCACCGCCGCCCAGGCGCAGCTCGCCGCCGCGCAGCTCGATCTTGCGGTCAACAAGCGCTCGATCGCGCAATCGCAGGCGATCTCGAGCTTCCTCGGCTCCAAATTCACCAGCGAGCAGCTCTATCAGTGGATGATCGCGCGCGTCTCCGCGCTCTATTTCCAGGCCTATACGATGGCGCTCGATGCCGCGCGCAAGGCCGAGCTTGCCTATCAGTTCGAACTCAATTCAACCTCGACCTTCATCAGCTTTTCTTATTGGGACAGCCTGCACCGCGGCCTCCTCGCCGGCGAGACGCTCGGCTATTCGCTCGCCCAGCTCGGCAAGGCCTATACCGATCAGCGCACCCGCGTGCTCCAGATCGAAAAGACCATCTCGCTGCTCGATCTCGATCCCATCCAGGTCCTCAACCTGCGCATGGGTCAGCCGGCGACGTTCGATCTGACCGAGACGATGCTCGATCTCGATTTCCCCGGCCATTACCAGCGCCAGATCGCCTCGGTGTCGATCACCATTCCGGCGCTGGTCGGGCCGTATCAGAACCTCAGCGCGACGCTGATCCAGACGGGCTGCGCGGTGGTGATGACGCCGCACAAGGAGATCGTCGACTATCTCGTCAAGCAGGACCAGAGCGGCAAACCCGTAACCGGCGGGAACGGTTCGAGCGGCGCGCCGGCCGGGCTGCGACTGGCCATGAAGTCGGGCCAAGCCATCGCCGTATCGCGGGGCAGTAACGACGCCGGCGTGTTCGAGCTCAGTTTCGGCGGCGATCAGTTCATGCCGTTCGAAGGCACCGGCGCGGTGTCGAGCTGGAAGCTCGCGATTCCGCCGGAGAACAACCGGGTCGACCTCACCACGATCACCGACGTTATCATCGACATCCGCTACACCGCGGTCGAGGATTCGATCAGCTTCGACGGCAGCCCGTCGTTTCGCACCGACGTGATCGATACGCTGCGGACCAACAACGTCCGTTACCAGAACCGGCTCTATCTCGATGCGGCGAGCATGTTCGCATCCAGCTGGCAGGCGTTCCTCGCCGGCACGCCGGGCGCGGCGACCCAATCGCTCCAGTTCGCCGTCACGCCCGCGATGCTCCCGTGGCTCCCCAACGCCCAGGCCGACAAGGTATCGGTGCGGCTGATCGTCGCGCCCGCCGTGACGATCCCCAGTGATAGCAGCCTGGTGAGTTTGACCATCGGCAAGGACAGCGATGCGCTGAGCTTCGCGCCCGTCGGCTCCGGCGGCGTCTATATCGCCGCGGATCCGCGCACCGCTATCGCCGGCGCCGACTTCCTCAGCGACTGGTCGCTCGATTTCACGCTCGCGAAGCTGCCGCCCCAGATGCTCAAGGACGGGGTCATTGATCCCGCCGCCATCCTCGGGATCGAGTTCCTCATTCAATACAGTGCCGATGTCCTGCCCGCGAAGCAGAGCTGACGGCGTGTCCAATTGCGTATCCGGTTAACCAATGACCCAGGAGGAAAGACATGTCGTCATGCGTTGATACCCTCGGCCCAGGCTATGAGCTGTGCAATTCCAATCATTGCAACAACTTCCAGGAGACGTCGATCTTCCACGCAACCTGCTTGTGCATCGATTGGCAGGGCAACCCCATTCCGGACTGCAATCCCAAGAACAGCAATTATCCGGTCCAGACCGCGCAATGCAAGAACGGGTCGACCGGCGAGATTCAGAACATCAGCTCGCAGGCCTGCAGCCAGTTGGGGCAGCCCTGGTTTTGGGACACCTGCTATTGCTGCTGCACCTGCTTCGCAGCGAACACCCCGATCGCGGTGCCGAACGGGCTGATGGCGATCGGCGACCTGCTGGTGAACAACGAAGTGCTGGCCGCGGCCGGCACGCCGGGCAGCTGGAACTGGACCGCGCAGACCGTGACCTTCAGCGCCGGCACGCCTGCCTCCGCCCCGGGCAGCCTCGGCAACATGATGATCTACCTCGCTTATGGCGACAATCAGTCGCTGATCGTCTCACGCGATCAGCTGATGGTTCTGCCCGACGGCAAGCTCAAGCGCGCCGACCAGCTCGTGCCGGGCACCGACATGCTCGTCGCGGCCGATGGCAGCGCGCCGTTGAACATCAACATGCTGGCGAGCGGCTATTACATGGGCGCGATCCACCACATCGCCACCTCGACGCCCAGCTATGACGAGTGGGACGGCTCGATCGACGATCATCTGATCAACGCCAATGGCGTCGTCGCCGGCGACTATTTGCTCCAGATGTACCAGGACATGGCCAAGATGGCGCCGAACCTCGCCGATCCGGAAGCGCCGGACCTCGGTCACGCCGATTACAAGGCGGCGAATTCGGGCGTCTCGGTCAAGGCGTTCGTGGTCGGCGAGAGTCACCAGGCCGCCGGCATGGAAGTGCGCGCGCACAATTTCCGCGCGCACGCCGAGAGCGAAGCGTTCATCCCCGCCGGCGCCTTCCAGCTCTTCTCATCCAGACAGGAAGCGCTGCTGATGGATCAGTCCATCCCCAAGCGCGGTTTCTCCGACGTCACAAACGTCCAGCTGACCAGTTACTACATCAAGTTGTTCAGTGCCTTTTATCCCAAGGTGCACGTCTATCTCGATTGGGAGAGCATCCACCCGAACGTGTACGCCTTCACCCAATATGGCACGCCAACGGTGGTGATCGCGGGCGAGTTCCTGCGCCTCGGGCCGCTTTATGGGCCTGCCATGGCGATCGGTATCGCGTCCGGGATCGCCAGCGCGGGAATCGAGGCGAATAGCGGCGATGTCGGCCGCAGCGTCTATGACGGCATCGGCGTGGTGATGCAGCAGGCGCTCCAGGGCGTGAACACGTTCAACCAGACGCTGGTCGCGGGTCAGGCCCAGTTCGATACGCTGCTCGCGCTCCTCGCCAAGCTCGAGACCGGCGGCGAGGGCGGGATCTCGGCGAACTGCCTCTCGCAGGTGATCGATGCCGCGATCTCGGGCGATCCGCTGCCCGAATGCGCCGGCGGCCCCCCGGTGCCGCTCACGCTCGCCTCGGCGAGCTATGCCGACGGCGCGCTGACGATCAGCTTCAGCGAGCCGATCAACGTCGCCAGCGCGCTCAATCCGAAGAGCTATCAGCTGACCCCCAACGGATCGATCATCAAGCTCGACGCACCTGCCGGGGTCACTTCGTCGGTGGTCGCGACGGTAACGCTCGATCCGGGCGATTACTCGCTGCTCGTGTCGGGCGTGACCGGAGCGACCGGCGACAAGCTCGATCCCGCGCACAGCTCCGCCCTGTTCACCGTCGGCGACGGCGACGGCGGCACCACCAAGGCCTGACCTTGCCCCAATTGCCGGGATGGCGCGCATCCGCCGCGCCATCCCGGAGCTTCAGGAGACGCGCGCCATGACTGACTGCCTCGCCAATCTGGGTCCCGACGCCAAGCCGTGCGACCCCTCGGCCTGCTACGATATGCCGGACCGCACAATCTTTCACGCGCTGTGCAATTGCCTTGATTGGCAGGGCCTCCCCATTCCGGACTGTAACCCCAGGACCAATAATTTTCCGATCCAGACCTTTGGCTGCAAGAACGAGACGACCGGCGAGGTCCGCTACATCTCTGCACAGCAATGCTATCGGCTCGACAACCCGTGGACCGTCGAGCCCTGCTATTGCTGCTGCCGGGGCGGCTATGCGCTGACTGCGGTTTCCGCGCCGGGTGGCTCGGTCCAGGTCGGCGATCTCGCAGTGGGCGACCAGGTGATGACCGCGCATGGCTCGGTTGACACGCTCGACTGGAAGCCCGCGAACGTCGCCTTCGCGGCCGTCACCCCGCCCGCCTCCACGCATCAGGGGATGCCGCCGCTGATGGTCCACGCCAGTTTCGGCGACGGTCAGTCGCTGATCGCGCATCCCGATCAGCTGCTGATGCTGCCCAGCGGCCAGCTCAAGCGCGCCGACCAGCTCGTGCCGGGCACCGACCAGCTCGTCGATCCCAAGGGCCAGCCGCTGCTGCTGCACGGCGTCGAGGCCGGCCATTATCTCCATAGCCTCGTCCATTTCGCCACGGACGCCTCGGGCCCGGCCGACTGGAATGGCTCGCTCGACGGCCATCTGCTCGATCTGAACGGCGCAGTCGCGGGCGATTATGTGCTCCAGCTGCTCGCCCCCACCGGCCAGCTCGACGCGCATCTCGCCGACAGTCAGGCAACCAAGACTGCCCCAGCCGATCAGCAGGTAGCGGTCTCGGCTCCCGCGCCCCGGCTGACCGCCACCGTGCCCGTCGCCGCACCTCCACCCGCCGGCTTCGAAGGACTCGACCAACCGATGATCACGATCCCCAGGAGCGCGGTGACTTTGTTCACCGCCGACCAGGAAGCCGCCTTCGTCGCCGCTGCCCGCACCCGCGCCACCACCGACCAGACCAACCTCGTGCGCGCCCAATATTTCATCAAGCTGTTCAGTGGCTTCTTCCCCGACGTGACTATCCAGGTCGACTGGGCGAACAATCGACCCAACGTCTTCGCCTACAAGCAGATGCTGAGCCGCCCGTCGGTGGTCGTCCCCGGGGGGTTCCTGCGGCTACAGCCGATCCTCGCCGAAGCGGTCGCCGCGGCGATGGCCTTCGGCATCGCCAACCGCCAGATTCCCGCCGACGCCGGCAGCGTCGCCCATTCGATCTATGACGGATTCGGCGTGATCCTGCCGCAGGCGCTCGAAGACAGTTCGCTATCGAGCACCACCGCCGCCGCCGAAGCACAGTTCACGGCGCTGTTCGCATTAGTCGCCACACCTGCGGGCACGGACGCCGTTACCCCAACGCCGCCACCCGCGCCAACGCCGGAGCCAACGCCAACGCCAGCACCCACCCCCACTGCGACGGGGCCGAGCTTCGATTGCATCCTCCAGATCATCGACGCGGCGATTTCCGGCGCGGACCTGCCCGACTGCGCGAACTGAGGCGACGGTGGCGCGAGGGGATCAGAACAACGGGGCAAAGCTCGCGCTCGCCACCCCCGGGCCGTCCAAGGCCGGCGGCCCGGTCGCGGGGATGGGCGAGAGTCTTGCCGCCGGCGACTTCGCCGGTGGCGCTTCGCTGAGCGTCCCGATCCCCTTCCCCCCGGCCCGCGGCATCGCCCCGCCGCTTGCTCTCAGCTGGCAATCGGGCGGCGGCGCCGGCGTGTTCGGCATGGGCGTCGACATCGGGCAGCCGGCAATCGTCCGCCAGACCAGCAAGCGCATTCCGCGCTACGATGCCGACGACGTGTTCATGCACGCCGGGTTCGGTGAGCTGGTGCCCACCCCTGATCCGCCCGGACAAGCCGTGATCGGCGGAGTCACTTACACCACCCGCGGCTATCGGCCGCGGCTCGAGCAGGGCTTCCCCGCCATCGACCACCTCACCGCCCCCGGGCGCGATCTATGGCGCGTCGTCGACGGCGACAACTGGACCTCGCTCTACGGCACCGACCCGAGCGCGCAGATCGCCGATCCCGCGGATCCCGCGCGGGTCTTCGCCTGGTTGCTGCAAGAGAGCTTCGGCCCGCGCGGCGACCATCTGCTCTACGACTATAAGCCCGAGGACGGCACCGGCGATCCGAGCATCGCCCCGCGCTCACGTGCCAACCGCTATCTGGCGCAAATCCATTGGGGCAATCGCGTTCCGACCACCGGCTCCCTCATGCTATTTGCGCAGGGCGCTTCGCCCCCCGCCCCCGATTGGTGCTTCCACGCGGCCTTCGACTATGGCGAATATGACACTGCGGCAGCCGACCCCTGGCAGCCCTCCGGCAGCTGGACATGTCGCGCCGACCCCTTTTCGCGCTACGATTCCGGTTTCGAGGTCCGCACCGCGCGGCTCTGCCGAACGATCCTGATCTTCCATGATTTCCCCGACGCCCTCGGCGCGACGCCGCTGCTCGTGACTGCGCTCCGCCTCGGCTATGACGAGAGCCCGCACCGCACATTGCTGACCCGGATCGCCGAGACCGGCTTCCGCACCGATGCCGGCGTGGCGAACGGCGCGCGCGCGGCCGCCCCGCTCGCGCCGATCGAGCTCCTCTACAGCGATTTCGACCTTGCGCGCGGCAGCTATGCCGACGTCGCCACCAGCGGCGGCACCGCGGTGCAGGGGGCGGACGCCCTTTGGGTCGATCTGTTCGGCGGCGGCATCCCCGGCCTGCTTCAGGCGCACGATGGCGGCGTGCGCTTCTGGCCGCCCGACCGGCTCGACCCGGCCCGGTCCAGCGTCTCCTATGCCGGCCCCAGCCGCGTCGCGCCGATCCCCAACGGCGCGCAATGGCCCGGCGGCGGCTTTACTCTTGCCGACGTAACCGGCAGCGGCCGGATGCAATGGTTGTCGCGCGCGCGGGCCTGCCCCGGCTTCGCCGAAATCGGCAGCGACGCCGCCGCCGGCCCGTTCCACGGTTTCGAGCGCATCCCCGTCGACATCGACAACCCGGCGCGCCAGATCGTCAGCGTGACGGGCACTGGCCTGCCCGATCTGCTGCTGATCGCCGCGGATCGCGTTGAATACACCCCCAGCCTCGGCGCTGTCGGCTATGGCGACACAGTGCGACTGCCCGGTCAGGGCCTCCCGCCTTATGCGCCGGAGGCGCTTGGCGAGGCCCGCCGCTTCGCCGACATCTGCGGATCGGGCCAGCACCATCTCGTCCGCATCCGCAACGGCTCGGTCACCTATTGGCCCAATCTCGGCTATGGCCGCTTCGGCGCGCCCGTGGCGATGGCCAACGCGCCGTGGTTCGACAGCGAACTCGACCCCAGCCGGCTCTATCTCGCCGATCTCGACGGCACCGGCGCAGCTGACCTGCTCTATCTCTCGGCCGATGGGTTACGGGTCTGGCGCAACCGGGCGGGCAACGGCTTCGACGATCCGGTGATGCTCCCGCTGCCTGCCCCGGCCGATCTGCTGATGCAGCTCGATTTCGTCGATCTGCTCGGCAGCGGCCTCGCCTGCCTGGTGGTGACTCAGCCCCAGGCGCTGGTACCGCGCCGCTATCTGCCGATCAACGGCGGCGTCCGCCCTTTCCAGCTTGTCGAGGTCTGCAACAATCTCGGCCGCAGCCTCACGCTCGACTATACGACCTCGGCCCAATCGTGGATGCGCGATCGGGCGCAAGGAGTCGCGTGGCTGACGACGCCGCCGTCGCCGGTCCTGCTGCTCGCCGCGCTCACCGACCGGGACGCGCTCGCCGAGACCGTCACCACCCGCAGCTTCATTTATCGTCACGGATATTATGATCCCGACGAGCGCAACTTCACCGGCTTCGCCTTCGTCGAGGAGCGCGACGCCGAGGACTTTCCGGATCCCGCGCCCGAGGATGATCCCGCCGCCAAGGCCTATCAGGCCCCGCCCAACGTCACGCGGCGCTGGCGCCACACCGGCGCATTGCCCAACGGCCTGCCGCTCGAACTCCAGCTCGCGCCGGAATGGTTCCAGGGCGACCCCAAAGCCTGCCCGCTCGCCCTCACCGCGACGCAATTCGTCGCCCGCGACGCCGAAGCGGTACGTCAGGCGTGCTTCGCGCTGCGCGGCCAGATGCTCCGCGAGGAGGATTATGGCGTCGACGACAGCGCCGTCGCGGCGACCCCCTATGTCGTCGAAACGGTGCGTCATCAGATCCAGCAACTGGAGCCGCCCTCGGCGGGCGGCATCTCGGTGTTCCGCGTCGATCCGCTCGAGACGCTTCATTACGAATATGAGCGGAGCGCTATGGATCCGCGCGTCTCGCACGGCTTCACGCTCGCGCGCGACGATTTCGGCAATGTCACGCAGAGCGTATCGCTTGCTTATCCGCGCCGTACTCCCGATCCCGCGGTTCCCGCCCAGGCCGAGCTGATCGCCACCCAGGAGCTGACCAGCTATCTCAACGTCACCGATGGCTTCCGCCTGATCGGCATTGTCGGCGACGAGATCGAGGAAGCGATCGACGGGCTCACCCCCGATGCCGACGGCTATCTCACCCTCGAAGCGCTGCGCACCCAGCTCGCGGCCGCGAAGACCCGGCGCTTCGCGTGGACGCGCCATCATTATGCCCCCGGTCCCGGCGGCGCGGCGCTGTCGCCGCAGGCGCTGCCGGTGATGGTCGAGGCCGCGACCTTCGAATGCGCCGCGCTGACCCAACAATATGCCCCCGCGCTCGGCGCGACGGACCTGACCGCCCTGCTGACCGGCCCCGATGGCGGCTATCGCGCATATTCGAACGGCGAGGAGGCCGGCTATTGGTGGAACCCCGGCACCAGCCTTGATTATGCCGGCGCCGACGGCTTTTACCTGCCGGTCCGCAGCACCGATCCGCTGGGCGGCGTGATCGATTGCAGCTACGATGCCAGCGCGCTGCTGATCGTGCACAGCGCCGATCTGCTCGGCAATGTCACCACGGTCGAGGCAGTCGACTATCAGGCGCTCGCGCCCGCGCGGGTCCGCGATCCCAACCAGGCGCTGTGCGAAGTCGCATTCGATGCGCTCGGGCTGGTCGCGACGCTCACCGCGCACGGCAGCGAAGGCGGCACCGCCATGGGCTTCGCACCGCTCTCGACTTATCAATGGCCCGCCGAGCCGCCCGATTTCGCCACCGTTCTCGCCGCGCCCGCAAGCGCGCTTCAGGGGATGAAGGCCGCCTATTTCTACGATCCGCTCGCTTGGTGCGGCCTGATCTCGCAGGCGATTCTCGCCGGGCTGAGCATCGATACCGCGGCACTCTGGACCGATCTGATCGCGCGCGGCTATCTGACCGAGGATGGGGCGATCTGCACCCGCTTCCGCCGCGATCGCGCCGCGGGCAGTTATCAGCTCGCCGCTCTCTTCGCCACGGTCAGCGATCAGGTTGCCACACTGATCGAGGCCGCGCCCGCCAGCGCTCCCGTCGGCGCGCTCAGCCTCGTCGCGAGCGCCTTTCCCGGCAGTCCCGTTGGCCCGATCGTCCAGCAGATCGTGTACACCGACGGCCTCGGCCGTCTGCTCCAGACCAAAAGCTTCACCGACGAGGGCCAGCCCGTCCGCGGTCAGGCCGCCGAGGCCGCCGCGCCCGCGACTGCCTGGCTCACGAGCGGCGCGGTCCGCTACAATGCCAAGGGCGATCCGGTGCGCCGCTTCGAACCTTGGTTCTCGGGTTCGTGCGCCTATGATCCGCTCGAAGCCGCGATTGAGGGCGCGAGCACGATCTTCTATTTTGACGCGCTCGGCCGCTTCGATCATGCGCTCACCCCGCTCGGCGCGATCCGCCGGCAATTGCGCGGCAGCGTCTCCGCCGACGGCGATTTCACCCCGGGGCCGTGGGACTTCGCCGTCTATGACGAGAACGACACGCTCAAATCCTCGCCTTATTATCAGGCGCTGATCGCCGATCCCCATGCCGACCCCTGTGAACGCGCGGCGGCGCTGCGGGCCGCGCTCGCCGACGGGTCGCCGACGCGCACCAGCCTCGATCCACTCGGCCGCCCCGTCCGCACCCGGCAGCAGAACGATGGGCTGATCACCGCGGCGGGCCTCGAAAGTCTCGGCTATCCGGAATCCCAGGCCGACACCCTTCTCGCTGCGCTGATCGATGAAGGGCAACTCGATGCCCGCGGTGCGCCGACAATGGCTTTCGCTCCCGGCGCCACCGGCTGGACGCTCCCGCTCCCGCCGCCGTTCACTGACGATGCCGACAAGATCACGACCTATATCGCCGCTATCCAGCGGGCAGGCACGCTGCTCGCCACGGTGATGACGCTCGACATCCGCGGCAATCCGCTGCGCATCGCCGACCCGCGCCTCGCTGCCACCGGCGTGGCCAATTACGTGGTCGCTTTTGCGTTGAACAACACACCGGTGTGCATTGCCGGTGCGGATTCGGGCACGCGCCGGACGCTTGCCAACGCGATCGGCGCGCCGCTCTATGCGCGCGACGCGATCGGCAATGTCCTCACCTCTCGCTTCGATCAGCTCGGGCGCCCCGCCGAACAGCACCTCGTCCCCGCGACCAGCGGACCGGCGCAAATCATGCGGGCGCTCTATGGCGACAGCGCCCGCGCAGCCACTCCCGGCGCGCCGCTCGTCCCCTATTTCACCGCGCCCGAGCGCTGGAACTTGCGCGGCAAACCCGTAATGCTGCTCGACTCGGCCGGGCTGTTGCTCGCGCCCTTCGCAACCTTTCAGGGCTTCGAGAGCGCGCACGCGATCTGGATCCGCAAGGACCCCGCCGCGCTCCCCGACTGGGGGACACTCGACGATCCGACGCTGCAAATCCTCGCCGACGCAATCACCGCCTTACCCGATGCCGGCGCCCTCGCCAGCCTGTCACTCCCCGCGTCAATCCTCGCGGTGCTGGACGATGCCGGCTTCGTCACGCGCACGGGCTTCGACGCACTCGGCCGCATCACCGCCGCCACCGATGCCGGCGGCAATGTCGAGCAGCGGACGATCAACGTCCGCGGCTTGCTCGCCGCAATCGACTTCGCCCCCGCGGGCGGCGCGGCCGTCACCAGCATCGGCCCGATCACCTACGACGCTCATGCCCGGCCGCTTGCCTATGGCGTCGACGGTGCGTTCGCGACCACGCTCGATTATGATCCCCGAACCTTCCAGCTGACCGGCATCGCCACCAACGGCGCGACCACGGCGGACGTGCGCCAGGCGCTCACTTATTATCGCGACCCGATCGGCAACGTCATGTTCGCGCTCGACGCCGCCGACCTTCCGCTCGGCCGGCCCGCGGGCGCCCAGCCGACCCAGGCCTTCACTTATGATCTGCTCTACCAGCTGATCACCGCCACCGGCCGCGAAGGCACCCCCGCCGCCGAACCCACGCCCTATGCCGAACGCTTCGACTACGACGCCGGCGACAATCTCGTCGCGGAGACGCATAGCGGCGGCCTCGCCAACTGGACGCGCAGCTTCATTATCGCCGCCGGCTCGAACCGGCTCGACTCGCTTACCACCACGACCGGGGGGGCTTCCGATAGCCGGCCCCTCGCTTATGATGCCAATGGCAACCAGACCGCGCTTCCCGGCCTGGATACGCTCGCGTGGAACTATCTCGACCGCATCGCCACCACCATCACCTCACCCGACGGCGACGGCGCCTTCGAGCGCGAGGACCACATCTATTCGGGCACCGGCACCCGCGTCCGCACCCGGCGCCAGTATTTTGCGGGCGCCAACCAGCTCCCGGTGTGGACCGAAGAGATCACCTATCTCGATACCCTCGAGATCACCCGCACCACGCAAGGCGACACCACCAGCGAGCAACATCTCGCGCGGGTCACCGCCGCCGGCCGGCCGGTCGCACAATGGCTGGGCTGGATCTCGGGCGCACCCGAGGGAGGGCCGGCCGCCGCGATGTCCTACCCCCTCCTCGATGTCTTGGGCTCGGTCCGCCAGCTGCTCGATGCCGGCGGCGCGCCGCTGATGTGGCGCGAATATCTCCCTTACGGCGCCGATTCGCTAAGCTGGACCGCCGATGACACGAGTGGGACTCTCCAGCGCCGCCGCTTCGGCGGGGAGGAATTCGATCCCGCCACCGGCCTCTATCGCTACGCGCTGCGCGATTATGCCCCGTCGCTGATGCGCTGGCTGAGCCCGGATCCCGCGGGCGCCGCCGACACGCTCAACGGCTATCGGTTCGTGCACAACAACCCTGCGACCTTCGCCGACGACGGCGGGCGCGTCACGATCCACCATTGGAACGTCAAGGACAAGAACACCCCGGCGCTAAACGACACCAAGTTCATCGCCGAAATGGCGAACCAGCTCGCAAAGGCGGTGGACCACCGGGGCACGGTCGTTTTCCTGACCGAGGTCATGGCTAGCGTCAGCCACGCTACCTTCTCCACTTTTCTCGATAAGGTGCAGAAAAAAGCAGGCCCCGGCTGGAAAGCACAGCTGATCTACGCCGGCGTCTCCGAGGGCGGATGGCGGCGGGAGAAGATCGCAGTCCTGACCCACGGTTTGCCGGTTCAGAATTATTTCCAGCTCGTCTGCCCCACCAGCACGAGCAAGAACACGATCAAGGAAGTGTCCCCCACCGCCACCTTCACCCATCGCCACCAGTTCAATGAACGGCAGATCGTGGGCGTCGATGTCTTGGCCAATGTGGGTGGCGAGACGACGATGAGCATCGGCGCCTATCACAATCAGGGGCCCTCGTCAGGCGCCGAAACCCGCGCCAGTCGCTGGCGTCAGCAGGGCGGGCGCCACCGCCTCCATGCCGTCACCGGTGACTGGAACACGCCCGCCCCCAAGGAGAAGAACAAGCGACCGACCAAGCGGCTGCGCGGCGACGGCTTCGGCGGAAACGTCACCTTCGATCAGACCGGGACGAGCAGAGGCGGCAGCGTGTATGACTATACATTGAGTTTCAATTCGGACGTGAACGGCCGCGAGCTTCATGTCGAGAACCGCGCGGGTCCGCGTCTTTCGAGTTCGGACCACCGTCCCAACTCGGCAGTGATTACAACCCGCAAACGCACCAGGGAGGATTGACGGGCATGATCGAGAATGCGGGAATCAGCGCGGCGGATCGCACCGAGCTCGGGTCGCTCCTCGGGCTCGGCGCTCCGGTATCGGGAGCGGTGTTTGCCAAAGCGCTCAACGATCCCGATTATGCCCGCAATCTTGCGCTGTGTCGCAATACGCCCGCCTTCCGCGATTTCCTGCTCGCTCAGGCCGAGCGCGAGGCGCCCGAAACGGCCGAGGCGATGCCGGAATTCAGCTCGCTCGAGCTCACCGCGAAAGCCACCAGATCCTTCTGGGAATGGGCGCGATCGGGCTTCGCCACGCTCGACGCCGAGACCGTTGAAGCACGTTTCGAGGCATGCCTCGCCTGCCCCAATCTGATGGCAGCGCCCGATCTGCTCGCCTATCGCGTAACCGGCGCGGATCGACAGCGTGTGTGCCGCCTCTGCGGCTGCGTCGCGGCACGCAAGACGAAGCTTCCGCACGAGCGCTGCCCGGGGGCCGATCCCGAGCGCGAGGGATATAACCGCTGGGGCCAGCCGCTGGCGGAGGACGCGGCCTGAGGGCGCGGTTGATCTGGGTCAATCGGGCACGGCGCGAATGATCCTCGCTCTGCCGGCGGCACCTTCGGGAAGCCAGGGTGCAAGCACGCCCAGATCCGCCACGCGCCCGGACTTGCCGAGCTCGCGCGCCAGCCCGGCAACGCAGTGCCGCATCGCCAATTCCGTCCCTTCGGAAGCCGCGAGCAGATGCGCGGTATAGACCGCGTTGCGGATCTCGCCGCCGACCAGTTCATAGGGTTCGGCGAGCGGCTGGACCAGGATGTCGCCACGTTCTCCCGGTGGCGGCAGCAGCCGGTTCCAGATCGCACAGCGATCCGCCGGACCGGGCGCCGGGAAATCGGCGCGCACCCGGATGCGGCGCATGAAGGCATTGTCGATGTTGCCCGATAAATTGGTCGCGAGGATCGTCCAGCCGGGAAAGCGTTCGATTTCCTGCAGCATGTGATCGACTGCGATATTGGCATAGCGATCATGTGAATCGCGAACCTCGGTGCGCTTGCCGAACAGCGCGTCCGCTTCGTCGAAGAACAAGGCCACGCGCGATCGGCCCGCTTCCTTGAACAGTGACGAGATACGCTTCTCGCCCTCGCCGATATATTTGTCGACGACCTGCGAGAGGTCGACGCGATAGAGCGCGTAATCGACTTGCCGGGCGACGATCTGCGCCGCCATAGTCTTGCCGGTGCCCGGCGGCCCGGTGAACAGGCATGCCAGACCGGCACCGGCATGCAGCGATGCCGCGGGGCCGCCTTCGCCGAACAAGCGCGCGCCATGCTGCGCCCAGGCGATCGCGAGGTCGAGTTCACGCCGCGTCTCGTCACGCAGCACGATGTCGTTCACTTCGAACTGGAGCTCCAGTCGTTCGGCGGCGCTGCCGAAGCGAGTGTCGCGAACCCGCTCGCACGCGATCCGCGCATCGGCGGCGTCGGGCGCCGCCCGGCCGGCGGCACGTGCTTCGGCAGTCGCGAGCCCCAGCGCGGCGTCGATGCGCGCATTGCCGAAGTCGAAACGATCGGCGATGTCGTCGATCGCCTCGGGCTGCCAATCACTCGGCGCCCGCGAGCGCCACATGCGGATGCGCTGGGGCCAGTCGCGGCGCGGCGCGGCGAGGGTTATCGCGGGCCGTGCAGTTGTCAGCAGCAGCGGCTTGATCCGATCGGGATCGGCGACCGCGAACAGCGGGGCGTCCAGCCCGGTGACGAGTTCGCGCCAGCGCTCGACCGGCATCGCATCGGGATCGGTGACGATGACAGCGGCCTCCGCGATCATCGCCTCCCGCCCGAGCGCGGCGATTGCCGCCGCCGTCTGCAGCGCGGCGCCAGCGACGGCGATTGCCTGTCGGTTCAGGCTTGCGGCGACGGTGCGCGCGATCGCCCCGCGCCCGACTTCCTCGTCGCCGACGACCGCGACGAAGATCGTGGCCGGCTCCTGCCCCTGCAAACCGGTGATCACCCGCGCCACCTCGGTCTGCACCGCCTCGGGAGCTTCGAGCTTTTCGGGCAGCGCGCCCTCGAGCGCTTCGACGGCATAAGGAGGCCTTCGATCGAGGCCGAACAGCAACGGCCAGATCGAAGCGTCGGCGACGACGGTGCGCGTCGCGATCGGCCCCTCGCCTTCGAGCGATACCAGTGCGTAGCGAGTCAGCGGGCCGTCGCCTGCCAGCCGCTCGAGCAGGGTCCGCGCATCGCCGCCCCAGTCCGCCACGACGCCCGCGATCGGTCGCGATCGGCCGGCATGATCGTTGAGCAGTCCCACCATCCGCGCCGCGCGTGGATCGATCTCGACCACCGCAGCGAGGAACAGCAAGTCGCGCTCGTCGGCGCTCAGCCCGAACCGGTCGGCGATGAAGGTCAGCCCGGGGGGTTCGGCGCTGTGCGCCGCTCCGCCCCCGCCAAGCGCCTGCGCCAGCGCCGCAAAGGCATCGCCCTGTCGTGACGTGCTCGGCCGGTTGGCGGCGATGCGCGTGACGAGTACCGCCAGCCGCGCGGTGATCGGATCAAGCGTGACCTCCAGCGGGGCCCCGTCGAGACCGACAAGCGGCGGCGGCTCCGCAACATCTCCGGGCGACGCCAGCGGATCCTCGGCCATCATCGCCACGGTCGTCACTCGCCGCCCCGGCAGCCAGCGGCGCCGCAATTTCGCCGCCGCCGGGGGCCGCGGATGTTCGAGCGTCGCCGGCGCGTCGCGCAGCATGCCCATCAATCGCTCGATCGACAGCTGCTCGATCCGCTGCACGCGGTTTTCGAGCCAATGCAGTTCGGCGGCGCGCCCGCCCGCGTCGATCTGGATCACACGTCGCGCGCGGCCGCTTCGCAACGCGAAGCCCGCGTCGACGCCGCTGCCCGTGATCAGCACGTCGACGACAGGCGGCGTGCCCGCGTTCGTCTGCGTCTCGTCGACGATGTCGACATCGGGCGCGTTCGCGAGCGCGGTGAGAATGATGGCGCGCAACATCTGCGGCACCTCGTCATGGGCCACCTCGACGCGCAATCTTGCCATGTCGGTATCCTCGTCGGTTGTGCCGGAGCTTAAGGTCGGCACCGCGCGTTGAGAATGTGGCGCAAGGGTTCAGCGGCGACCGGATGGCTCGCCAGTCGCTCCGCATGGGCACGGCGCGGAAGCCGGGCGACGGCGGAAAGCAGATTCGCCGGGCAGCGGCTCGGCCGAAGGATCTAGATCTTCGCGCCAACCCGTCCTCGCTGGCGTACCGACGCAAATCGACCCGCCGACATGCCGCGCGGGCCAACAAGGATCTGGATCGCAGCTGACGCCGATCCCTGAACCCTCACCGGGGATAGGCTAATCGCGGCTCGGGACGGTTCGAGCGTCGCTCGACCCGCAACCCCCTGCCCCACATCGCTTTCCGCCCGGTCCGGCACCGCCGCGACCGCTGGGTCTTCTTTGAACCCTCGTGGGCTTTGCGTTGGCGCTGGCTGTGGCCGCATTCTCGAAGCCGAGCGGATTCGCCGCTTTCGGGGAGGATAATGCCGTCAGCCTGGACCCTGTCGACAACCGGCGCGCGAGCGCCGTGCGGAAGCCGCCGGCATGGCTGATTTCCGGGTTGTCGATCACACGGGGCTCACGCTCGTTGCGCTGATCGAGCGCCAGCTCGTCGACCTCGGCATCGCCAATGTCAGCGTGGGTGTCGTCTCGGCGGGCATCTTCGCGACGCTCGGCGCGACTCCCAATGCTTTCATCTCGCTGTTTCTCTATCAGATCTCGGGCAATGCCGAGCTGCGCAACCTGCCCGAGACGCTGTTCCCCGACGGCACGAGGGGCCGTCAGCCGCTCCCGCTCGAGCTTTCCTACCTGATCACTGCCTGGGGCGTGCGTACGCCCGGCGACATCGCCAGCGACCAGCAGGCCGCGGGCGAGGAAGCCCGCCTGCTCGGCGCAGTCCTGCAGGCGCTGTACGAGCATGCCGAGGTCGGCCGCGGCGAGCTTTCCGACGTCGTCGCATTGCCGGTCTGGGCGCCGTATGACGGACTGCAAATCGCGCTCCAGCCGCTGCCGATCGACACCCAATATCGCCTCTGGGACGCCACCGATCTCGGCTACCGCCTGTCGCTCGCCTATCGCGTGCGCGTCGCCAGCCTCCAGCCGACTCCGCCGCTGCCGGCCCCGCCGGTGGTGAACGCCGAAATGGCACTGGCATGATCGCGACCGACCTTATCGCCCACCGGCTGTCGTTCGCGGTGTGCTTCACCGATCATTTCAGCGGCACGCCCGTCGCCGACGAGCTTCCGGTGCGCCTTGAAGGCAGCCTGTTGCGCCCGGCGAAACGCGCCGACGGTTCGGGCGCGCGCCAGAGCGACGGCAGCTATCGATTCATCGGCGCGCCGGGCGGCACCGTCCGCATCCTATGGCGAGATCCGTTCCAACGCACGCACGCGGGCTGGACCCGCTTCGACGCCGATCCCGAAGTCACGCTGCCGCTCGTCGATCCGGCCGCGCGGATCGCAATCGACCTCTGGCCCACGGCGACGGCCGCGGCACCGGTCGGCGCGCTCGGCGTGCGCGGCAAGCTCGTCGGCCCCGACGCAGGTGGCCAGACCGTCCGCATCGCCCGTCAGGGCACGGCGTTCGACCGGATGACGCTCAGCGACCAGAATGGCGAGTTCCTGTTCCTGCCCCCCGGCCGGATGGCCGAGAACGCCTCGGGCCTCGTGCCGCTCACCATCGAAGTGCTCAGGCCCGATGCCAGTCCGCGTATCCTTGGGGGCGGACACTTCGTTCCCGCTGCCGCCGGCACGCCCTTTCCGGGCGCCGGCTTCGCCGTCGTTCCCCGCAGTATTTCCCGGGTGATCTTCACCCTGACCTGAATCGATCGAGGAGGCCCTGCCATGCCCGAATATCTGCATCCCGGCGTCTATATCGAGGAGACCTCGTATCGCGGAAAGCCGATCCAGGGAGTCAGCACCAGTACCGCAGGCTTCGTCGGCGCTGCGCGCAAGGGGCCAGAGGGCAAGGCGGTCTTCGTGCCCAGCTTCGCCCATTTCCGGCGCCTGTTCGGGGATCCGGTCACGGCACCGGCAGGACTGGGCGACTATCTCGGCCATTCGGTGAAGGCGTTCTTCGAGAATGGCGGCGCGCGTTGCTATGTGGTGCGGGCACTCGCCGCCGATGCGCTGGCTTCGACCGTCGCCATCGAGCAGGGCACGGCACTCCGCCTCGTCGATGGCGCCGTGGCGCGCGGACCGACGCGGCAGCTGCGCCTCAATTCGCTTCGCTCGGTCGCGGCCGGCAGCGTGCTCAACGTGTACACCCGCGTCGCGGACAGTGCGCCATGGGTGCAAACCCGTACCCTGACGGTGGAGAGTTACGACGCCGTTCGCGGGATCGCCACCGTCGATGCCGCGAGCGAACTGCCGAGCGGCGTCGTGCTGGACCCCGTTTCGACTGTATTCTTTGTTGACGGCGTCGCCCCGGCGAACACCAATCCCGGCGGCGGTCCCGAGTTCACGGCACGCCACCGCGGCGTCGACGGAGACGCGATCAGCGTGCTCGTCCGCCCGCGCGACCGCCCGGCAGTCGCGCTCACCGCCGCCGGCGCTCGGCGCGTCGATCCGACGCTCGACATCGCCCCGGCCGGATTGCCGCTCGCGGCGGCCCAGACGACGATCGAGTTCACCGCGCCCGCGCTGCGGCGCCTGCAGACCGGCGACACGATCAGCATTGGCGGATCGAGCGGGCGCGTCGTCCAGGCGGTCGCCGACGGCGACGTCACGTTCGACAATGTCGGCGCGGGGATCGACTTGTCCGGCGGCGGCGTGATCCGCCTCATCGACCGCGGCGGCGCGCTCGACACGCCGCTCGAACTCGGCGCGGCGCCGCCGGCCTTCGCCATCGACATGACCGTCGCGGGACCGTTCGGCCCGACCGCGCTGCCACACGACCTCGCGGCGCTGCTGCGCCCCGGCGATATCGTGCAGGTCGATGACGGCGGCGGCAACACCGGCGACGTCACCATCTCTGCCGTCCGCGTCGCCGAGGAGATCGCCCCCGGCGCCCATGTCACGCTCGATTCCGGCCTGACCGCGGCCGAGCCTCCAACCGCGCGGCTCACCGCCACCGTCGCCGCTGCCGGACTGGTCCGGCTGTATGTCGGCGATGCGACCGGCTTTGCCGCACCCCAGCGGGCGGGCTCGCCCGAGGCGATCGCAATCCGCGCCGGCGCTTCCACCGATACCGGCCATATCCTCCTCGCCGATGCTGCGGACAATGTCCTCTATCTCGCCCGGCCCGCCGGCGAGTTTCCGACGGCGGTCGACACCGCGACATGGACCGATATCGATGGCCTGCAGGCAGTCGCCGATGGCCAGGCCACAGTGCGCGTCGCCTCCACCGCCAGCTTCTACAGCGGAGCCAAGGTCGAGCTCGACAGCGGCAGCGAGAAGTTCGAGCTCATCGTGCTTTCCGTCGACGCCGGATCGCGCACGGTGACTTTCGTCGCCGGCCCCGCGCTCGGCGCGGGCAATTTCATCGACCTGCCTGCCGATACCGCCGATCGTCGCGCATATCTGCGCACCAGCGAGATCGACGTGCTCGTCGCCGAGAACAATGTGATCAAGGAGACCTTCGAAGGCCTCACCTGGAACGACGATACCGCCACCGACGCCGGCCTGCGCTTCTTCGCAGCCCGCATCAACGATGCCGAGATCGGCTCGAAGCTGGTGACCGTGGTTCCGGCTGCGGGCGCGGGAACCGATTTTGCCGATGCTCCGCTCACCGCCAATGGCGGATGGCGAAGCCTCGGCGGCGGCAGCAACGGCAGCGCGCTCACCGATATGGCTCTGATCGGGGAGGATAATGGCCCCGGCAAACGCACCGGCATCCACGCGCTTGCCGAACGCGACGACATCGCGATGGTGGCGGTGCCGGGAGTCACGCTCGAGACGGTGCAGGCCGCGCTCATCACGCATGCCGAATTGCTGCGCTATCGCGTCGCGATGCTCGATTGCCCGCCGGGCGCCGCCGACGTCACCGAAGTCCAGGCCCATCGCAACAATTATGACAGCAAGTATGCGGCCTATTACGCGCCGTGGCTGCGCGCGCTGAACGACAAATCCGGACGGATCGAAAGCTTCCCGCCCGCGGCCTATGCGATGGGCATCTGCGCGCGCACCGACAATAGTGTCGGCGTCCACAAGGCTCCCGCGAACGAAGTGGTGCGCAACGTCGTCGACGTCGCCTTGCCCTTCACTGCCGCCGAACAGGACGTGCTCAATCCGGTGGGCGTGAACCTGATCCGCGACCTCACCCCGCGCGGCATCCGGCTCTGGGGCGCCCGGACGATTTCGTCCGATCAGGAGTGGAAATATCTGAATTTCCGCCGCCTTTTCATCTTCATCGAGCACTCGCTCGACATCGGCACGCAGTGGGTCGTGTTCGAACCCAATGCCCCGGCGCTGTGGAAGCGCGTGGTCGAGACGATCACGCCGTTCCTGGTCACCCAATGGAAGGCCGGCGCGCTGTTCGGGACGACGCCGGAAGAGGCCTTCTTCGTCCATTGCGACGAGACGACGATGACCCAGGACGACATCGATAACGGGCGCCTCGTCTGCGAGATTGGCCTCGCCCCCGTCGCCCCGGCCGAGTTCGTCATCTTCCGGATCGGCCAGTTCACTGCATCGACCAAGGCTTGATGCGCAACATTTGAGGAGGCACGGCGATGGCTGTCGAACGTCCCAACAAGAACCCGTATTCGAACTTCAACTTCATCGTCGAATTCGACGGCACCGAAGTCGCGGCCTTCACCGAAGTGACCGGCCTCGACAGCGAGAACACGCCGATCGACTATCGCGAAGGCGCGGATGCGACCTCGGCGATGCGCAAGATCGTCGGTATCGAAACCTACCCCGCGGTGGAGCTCAAGCGGGGAGTCACCGGCAATCTCGTCTTGTGGGAGTGGCGCAAGGAAGTGCGCGATGGCGGCACGACGTTTCCACCGGTCAAGCAGGTCACCATCAAGCTGCTCGACGAGGCGCACAACCGCAACGCTCCCGCGATGACCTGGTCGCTGACCAACGCCTGGCCGAGCAAGCTCACCGGTCCGTCGCTCTCGGCCAAGGGCAACGACTATGCGGTCGAGCAGCTCAGCCTGGTGCACGAGCGGCTGGACATCAGCTGATCGTGATGAGCAGCTTCGGCGAAACCTATGCGATCCCCGGCGTCTATCGTCGGCCGGCCGAGCGTGCGGAGGGCTTTCCCCGCCTGCGCACCGACATCGCCGGATTCGTCGGGGTCGCGGGGGTTCGCCACGTCGGCGAGGCCGTCGCCGTCGATGACTGGAAAAGCTACGTCACTGCCTTCCGCCGCGACGATTTCGGTAACCCGGTGCCCGCGCCGGCTGGCAGTGTCCTCGATGGCGCGGTGCGCGACTTTTTCGCCAATGGCGGGCGGCGGCTGTGGATCGTCAACGTCGCGGCGCGCCTCGACGAGATCGATCCGCAAAAGCTGCTCAACATGATGCTCGGCGTGGATGCGATCGAGCCGCAGGGGCTTGAGTTGCTGCTTCGGCAGGACGAAGTGTCGATCGTCGCGGTTCCGGAGCTCGATGCGCGGATTACGGTGCTGCGGGATCGCGGCGCGCCCGAAGACCTTCCCGGCGATCCCTGCTTCGGCCCTTGCGTCGCCGCGAACCCCGCGAACGACCGCGGGCCGGCCAGCGGCGATCAGATCGAACGGAGCGAGCGGCTGTTCGGCGATGGCGATCTGCTTTGGGCACAGCGCTATCTGATCGATCGCCTGCTCCGCACGAGCTGGCGCTGGATCGCGATACTGACCCCGCCGCCCGGCCGGGCTGCGGACGGCGCGGTCGACTGGCGGCGCGCGCTGCTCAAGGGCACCGAAGGCGCCAGCGTCGCGGCGCTCTACTGGCCGTGGTTGCTGGCGCAGGACAGCCCGGGCGCGTCGGTCGAGGAACGCTCGCCGGTCGGCGCGGTCGCCGGCATCTACGCCCAGGTCGACATCGCGATCGGCCCCCACGCCGCCCCCGCAAACCGCCCGATATCGGGCGCCGTCGGCCTGGCAAGCGAAGTCGGCGACGAGGAAAACGCTCTTGCCTATGACGCCGGCGTCAACGTGCTGCGCGACTTCTCCGGCATCGGCATCCAGCTATGGGGCGCCCGGACCTTGCTGTGGCAGGACCGTGGATCGCGCGGCGAGGCGCTGTCCTTCGTCAATGCCCGGCGCTGCCTGTCGGCGATCTGCCGCAGCGCCGAGGTGATCGGCCAGCCGATGACCTTCCAGCCCAATACTGCGATCCTGCGCATCAAACTTCACCAGCTGATGACCGACTATTTGCTGCGGATCTTCGCCGACGGCGCGCTCAAGGGCGCCACGCCCGAGGAAGCCTTCTTCGTCGAGGTGCCGCCGGTGCCCGACACGCCCGAGGGTCAGCTCGTCTGCAATATCGGCATCGCGCTCGCCGCCCCCGCCGAGTTCATCGTCTTCCGCATCGGCCGGGAATCGGGCGTGATCGAAAGGGCAGCGGCGGCATGACCTTCCCGCTCGTCCAACCGGTCCTCAAGGTCAATTTCTTCGTGACCATGTGGGATACGCCGGCATCGAACGAAACCGCGCTCGGCGGCGTGCTCGGCACGATCGGTTCGGCGGTGCTCAGCCTCGCCGCGTCCTTCCTCGCCGGCGGCTTTTCATCCGTGGAGGGCCTCGAAAGCGTCAACACGCTCGAGACCGTCAACGAAGGCGGAGCCAATGACGAGGAGAAGCGCTACTTCACTCGCGCCACCTACGCCAAGATCGTCATGGCCCGCGGCGTCACTTTCAACACAGACATCTGGGACTGGCACCACCAGGTCATCACGGGCAAGCGTAAGCAGCGCAAGAGCGGCACGATCATCTCGCTCGACACGCGCCAATTGTTCGATGCCCCCGGAATCTCGCTGCCGTTCGAGCATTTCCCGGTCGCCGCCTGGACCTTCCACAACGCTTTGCCGGCCAAGATCAGCGGGCCGCAGCTCAATGCGCGCGAAGGCGGCGACAGCAACGCGATTGCGATCGAGACGATCGAGCTCCACCCCGAAAAGATCGAGCGGCTGTCGCTCTCGCTGATCCCGGGCGTCGCCGATCTCAATTCCGCGGTGTCGGGCCTGATCGGCGTCGCCGGCGCGGCCGGCCTGGCTGCTTCAGGCGCGGGCGCCGTCGCGCTCTCCGGTCTCTGAGGGGGCTGGCGGCATGGCTCTCGTCAAGGCGACTTTGACCAACGTCTCGGTAGCAAATGCCGATCCGATTCCCGTGCTGGTCAACCCAGACAGCTACACCATCGCCACCAACATGCTCTATCCCGACATTTCGGTGCCAGGGCTGCGCACGCCGCTGCTGCAATTCGTACGGGGCGAGGCGAAGACGCTCGCGGTCGAACTGTTCCTCGATAAGACCGACACCGGCGAGGCGCTCGCCACGCGGCTCGCGGCGATCCGCGCCTTCGTCACGATCGATGGCGAGCTCCACGCCCCGCCGGTCTGCCGCTTCCATTGGGGCGACACCGATTTCACCGGCGTGATGTTCGAGTTCTCGGAGAAGTTCTCGGTGTTCGACGCCGCCGGCCACGTCCTGCGCGCCCGGGTGACGGTCAAGCTCAAGGAATATGCCCCGGCGAACCTCCAATATACCGAGATCAATCCGCAATCGCCCGATCGCGCGAAGAACCGCGCGGTCCGCAAGGGCGACCGGCTCGATCTGATCGCGGCCGAGGAATATGGCGATCCGGCGCTGTGGCCGGTGCTCGCCGCCGCCAACGGAATTGCCCGGCCGCGCCTGCTGGTGCCGGGACAGTTGCTCGAGGTGCCGCCGCTATGACCGCGCCCGCCAGGGATCCGCAGCTCAGCATCGGCACGATGGCGACCACCGTCACCTTCGAGCCCGATGTCATCACGGCGTCACCGCCCCCCGCCGCGATCGGCGGCGCCGGCGACGACGTCGCGCGGCTGCGCGCTTTGCTCCGCCCGATCATCTCCGACCTGCTCCGCGAAGAGTTGCGGAACGGCATGCGGATGCGGGGCTGACCATGGGCCTCGCTCCCGCCACCGCCAGCTTCCGCCCGGGCACCAAATTCTTCGCGCCCCAGGCGCGGCTGGTGAAGGAGGACGGCACGCCGATCCTGATCAACAACCAGCCGGTCAACGCCGACATCGTCAGCGTCACCGTCACGCTGACCGCCTCGAGCGAGGTCGGGCAGGTGGAGATCGTCCTCAACAACCAGCGCCACGACGCCCATAACCGGCCGATCGCGCCGATCTGGCGGTACAACCGGCTCGACACCCTGACCTTCGGCTCGCGGGTCCGCGTCGACATGCGCTACGCCGACGAAGGCTGGACTCCGATGATCCTCGCCCGGATCACCGACATCGACTTCGTGTTCCCGCCTGCCGCCGGCGCGCTGGTCACGCTCAATGGCGAGGATTTCCTCAGCCTGCTCAAGGTCAAGCCGCAGACCCTGCCCCCTTATACCGACCGGCACGAGATCGACATCGTCGACGCCGAACTGACCACGGCGTCGGCGGGGCTCTCGCTCGCCAGCCCGCGGCCCGCCAATCCCTTCGCGACGCCGCTCACCACTTTGACCCACGATCCGGCCAAGACCCATCTCGAGTTCATCGACGAGATGGCGAAGCGGATGGACTTCGAGGTCTTCGTCGATTTCGACGATCGCAGCCAGGTCCGCGACGACCAGCAACGCACCGTCAGCCTGCACTTCGAGCCCTGCCGCTCGGCCGGCACCGCGACGCCGCTGTCGCTGCTCTGGGGCCGCGACATCGTCGAGTTCAAGCCCAGCTTCAAAGTCTGGGACGTGCTCACCGCCGCCACCGCCGCGGGCAGCGTGCCGCGCGGCCGCGGCGGCTTTTCGGTCAATGTGCCGATGGCCGACGCGATCAACGACTTGCTCGCCGGTGCCAACGGAGTCGTGCCCCAGAACGCGGCAACCGTCCGCGCCAACGCCTTCGCTGCCGAGGGCCGCACGCCGCAGGCGAATATCGGCACGGTGACCGCCACCAACATCGACGAGGAACGCGCCCGCCGCGCGGCGATGGCGACGCTGCGCAAATCGGCACGGCAGTTCCTCACCGCCGAGATTACCACGCTCGGCGCGCCGCCGCTCAAGCCGGGCATCCACGTCGATTTGACCGGCCTCTATGCCCCGTTCGACGGCGTCTATTACGTCACCAAGACGATCCACACGCTGTCGGCGGCGGGCTATTCGACCAAGGCCGATCTCCAGCGGCCGGGCATGCTCAACCCCAGCAACTATCCGAGCGGGTGAGGCGATGACCGACTTCGCCTCGACCCTCCTGCAGGAAATCGACTCCCGGGCGAGCCGCGGCCCGGTGCCCGGGCTTCGCTACGCCGAGATCGTCCGCAAGGAAGATGACGGCACCTATGTGCTCACCTGGCTGAGCGGCGCGGTCCGGTCCGAATCCGCCCCGGCACGCGCCGCCGCGTTCATGGCCGGCGGCGAACGCGGCGGCTATTTCCCGTTCGAGGTCGGCGACGAAGTCGTCGTCGGCTTCATCGAGGGGCATCTGGATCAGCCGGTGATCCTCGGCGCCCTGTGGTCGGATCAGGACAAGCCGCCGGCGGACGCCGACACTTCCGCCGACAACAATATCCGCATCATCCAGTCGCGCGAGGGCAGCAGCCTGACCTTCGACGACACCCAGGGTGCCACTGCTCTCAAGCTCAAGTCGGCGGGCGGGATGGAAGTGGTGCTCGACGACAAAGCGAAGACGCTGACCATCAAATTCGACGCGAGCACCTCCATCGAGATGTCGACTGCCGGCATCACGGTGAAGGGCGCCGCCATCAATCTGAATTGAGGAGCTTATGATCGTCGAAGCCGGTCCCGATGCGCCGCCCCACTTCTTCCTGCTGGGCTTCCGCGCGCCTCCGGGCCAGGTCGGGCCGGCGGCGGAGCAACGCGGCGTGATCGTCACCCGCACCGTGCTGAGCTTCGCCGGCGCGTCGCTGCCCGCGGGCGAGGTCAAGACCGAAGACGAGCCCTTCGCGGGCCAGACCGAATCCGGCCCGTTCCGCTACGAAGCCGAGATCGCGGTCTGGAAGCCTGTTCCCGACGTCGCGATCGTCGCCGACCTCACAACCTTCCTGAGCGCGGCGCAGATCGCCGATACCGATGCGCTCCCCGCCACCATTGCCGCGACCAATTTCGGCAGTGTCGCCATCGATCGGGGCGCCGGCTTCGGCGCATCGCTGCCCCGCACCTATGGCCACCGTCCCCGCGGCGAGGGGGGCGGCTGACGCTGGCGGGGGATCCGGGCGCCGCGAACGATCCCGCCTCGCTGCTCGGTTTCGATCCGAAGCAATTCGATTTGCCGCGCAGTTTCGACAACGGGTTCCTCAACGGCGCTCCGCTCCCGGGCGAAGCCGCGTTCGCTCCCGGTGCCCGGCTCAGTTTCGCACCCTCCGTCGGCGCCGCCGTACCGATCCTGACGATCCCGCCCGCACCGGTGCTGACCGTCACCGAAGACGGCGCCCCGCTCGACCCTCCGGTCGATCTCGTGCCGCAGGTCGACACGATCGTGGTCGATCGGACCGCGGCGCAGTTCCTGCTGGTCTGGCGCGCATCCTTTGCATGGGAGGCGCGGCTGGAGACCGCGACCTTGACGGTGCACTGATGGGACGCCCGATAACCACCACTGCCGGCGGCATCGCCTTTGCCTTCCCCAATGTGTGCATGACGCCCGCACCGCCGGGACCGCCAGTGCCGATCCCCTACCCTTCGATCGGCCAGCTCAGCAGCGCCGCGGGGACCTCGCCGACGGTAAAGGCCGGCGGAAGTCCCGTCGTCACCAAGGCCAGTACCATCCCGTCGACCACCGGCGATGCGGCGGGCAACGCGGTCGCCGGAAAATTCGGCGGCAAGGTGGAATTCACCGGCGGCTCGGCGACGGTCTTCGCCGATGGCAACGGCGTGGTTCGACAATTCGACACCACCAGCCAGAACAATGGCAATGCCCAGGGCTCGGTCCTCGCCGGCTTTCCGACCGTGCTGGTGGGAGGTTGACGATGGCCAATGGCGATCCCCGGCAAATCGGCCCCCGCCCGTATCTGGGGGTCGGCTGGTCCTTCCCCGTGCGGCCGGGCGCGAGCGGGAAGCTCGATTTCGCCTTTTACGAAGACGATGTCGAACAGGCGGTCGAGATCATCCTGCGCACCTCGCCTGGCGAGCGCGTCATGAAGCCGGCTTTCGGCGCGGGCCTGCGCGACTATGTCTTCGCCGGCAATTCGGACGTCACCCATCGCCGGGTCGAGGCATCGGTGCGCCGCGCGCTCACCGATTTCGAGCCGCGGATCACGGTCGAGCGCGTCCAGGCGCGCGCCGCCGACGACGAACCCAATCTGATGGAGATCGAGATCGACTATGTCGTTCGCCGCTCCAACGCCTTCTACAACCGGGTTTTCCCCTTTTATCTCAACGGCGCGGGGTAGGTCATGCCGATCGTCTCACCCAATCTCGCGGATCTGGATTTCGCGTCGATCGAACGGATGCTGCGCGCCCGCATCCCGGTCGTCGCGCCCGATTGGACCGATCATAACGACAGCGATCCCGGCATCGCGATGATCCAGCTGTTCGCCTGGCTGTCCGAGCAGGTCGGCTATCGGCTCAACCAGGTTCCCGAGAAGAGCTATATCGAGTTCCTCAAGCTCGTCGGCGTGCGGCTGCGCCCCGCCGCGGCGGCGCGGACGTCGATGGCGTTCCTGCTCACCAAACCCGAACAGGCGAACGGCGTGCTGGTCCCCGCGGGGACCCGCATCACGGCGAAGGGCCCCGCCAACCCGCCGCCGATATTCGAGACCGACTCCCCGCTCGACGTCCTCCCGGCGCAGCTCGCGGCGATCGTCACCGCACGCGACGGGTTGCTCGACATCAACGGCACGGGCGAGACCGGCCCGACCGCGGCCGGAATCGACCCCGCGCTCTATGTCGCCGAACGTTTCTCGGTCGCCTGGGACGGCAAGACGCCAAAGCTCAAGACGATGCCGACGCAGCCGGTGCCGCTGTTCTTCAAACCCGGCGAGCAGACGCACAAGACGCTCTATCTCGCGCTCGCCTTCAACCAGTCGCGATCCGCCGGGTTCAAGGGCGCCCGCGCGACGCTCGGGCTGCAGATCGACAGCGACGAAGAGCCCGAGGTCGACGATCAGGTGCGCTGCGGCGAATCCCGGCTCGAGATCGTCAATGCCTTCGAAGCCGGGCCGCTGATCGTCGAATATGCTTATTATCGCCCCCCCGCGCCCGGCATCGCCGCCGGCAGCTGGGATCCGCTTTCGGTGATTGCGGACACCACAGACGGCTGGACGCGCTCGGGATCGGTACGCCTCGATGTGCCGATATCGATCGGGCCGGTTCCGGCGGCCGAATGGCGCCAGGTCGAGCCGGACATGCCGCACCCGCTCGTCGGCGCGCTCAAGACCCCGGTCGACGACACCCCCGCCGAGGTCCCGGTCAGCGGCTGGATTCGGATCCGCTTCGGCGTGGCGCCGCGAGTGAGCGTTCGCGCGCTCGGCTTCAACATGACGACCGCCTCCAACCTCACCACGATACGCGGCGAACGGCTGGGCCGCGGCAACGGGCGGACCGGGCAGGTCTTCTCGCTCGGCAACGCCAATGTCGCGGCGGGCACGCTGGCACTGACCACGCGCGACGAGGGCCGCAACGACGCGATCACCGCCTGGCGCGAGGTCGAGGATTTCGACAGCGCCGGACCCGACGAGACCGTCTTCGTGCTCGATGCCGAAGCGGGGGTGGTGTTGTTCGGCGACGGCGTCCGCGGCCGGCCGCCGCAAGCCGACGAGATCGTCATCGCCGCCGCCTATCGCCACGGTGGCGGGCTTGCCGGAGATGTCGACACCGGCGCGGTCAGCCAGCCGGCGGGGCTCCCGGCGACGCTCGCCGGCGCGGTCAACGTCACGCCGGCGCGCGGCGGTCGCGACGCCGAAAAACTGGAAGCCGCCAAGGCGCGTGCACCCCATGCTTTCCGCGCACGCGGACGTGCGGTTACCCAGGCCGATTTCGTCGATGCAGCGCTCGCCGCCCCGGGCGTCCGCGTCGCCCGTGCGATGGTCGTGCCGCTTCATCGACCTTTCCCCCAAGGCCATGTCGAGGCGGGACTGGACGCCCCCGGCATCGACTTCACCGCCGAGACCCCCGGCGCACTCACCGTCATCGTCGTCCCCGAACAGGACGGCCCCTATCCCATGCCGACCACCGGAGAGCTCACTGCCGTCGCGGCGCATCTCGACACGCTGCGGCTGCTGACTACCGAGGTCCATGTCACCACGCCGCAATATGTTCGGCTGTTCGATTTCGAAGTCGTCGTGCGGGCTGCCCCCGGCTACACCACGACCGCCCTGCGCGAGGCGATCGGCGCGGCGCTCGAGCGCCGCTTCCACGTGCTCACCGGCGGCCGCGACGGCGCGGGATCGGGTTTCGGCGAACTGCTCCACCACGCCGATCTGGTCGCCGAGATCTTCCGGGTGCCCGGGGTCGAACGAGTCGAGGCGGTCTCCTGCCTGTTCGATGGCCAGACCCCCGATCACGCCGAGCGCTTTCTCGCCTGGCGCCGCGAGCGCCAGGTCGCTCTGCGGCTGACCAATTGCCCGAAGAACGCGGCAGACTTCGACAGCATCGATCTCGCCGGCGATGAAGTGCCCTTCGTCGACGCGTCGAGCCTCACGGTTACCGTGGTGGACGCGCCATGACCGCGCAGGCGCTCCTCGATCGGCTGCGCCCCGGGCGCGACGCCAATGATTCGACCTGGTCGCTCGTCCGCTATCCGGCCGATTGGCGCGCCGGCGCAGCCTCGGGCCTGACATGGGACGCAGGAAACGCCGCGCTCGAACTCACGCCGATCGCCCAGCCCTCGCTCTATGCGCCCTGGCTGCCCAATGCGGCGGTCGCCGCACCCGACGGCACGCTCTACGCTGTCGATACCGATCGCGATCTCCTGCTCCAGCGGGGCCCCTGCGCGGAGGGTTTCAGCGCCGTTCCGGGGATCGGTGGTCATGGCTTCGCCACCGGCCGTTTCGATATGCCGACGGGAGTCACCGTCGACGCAGCCGGGCGCGTCTACGTCGCCGATGCCGGAAATGCGCGCGTGCAAGTGCTGCTGCCTCAGGCGGGCGCTGTGCTCGCGGTCTTGGCCGAGGGACTGGTGACGCCCGTGCACGTCGCCGTCGCGGAAGACGGGGCCATTTACGTCGCGGATCGCGGCACCGGCTCGGTGCATGTTTTCACCAGCGGTTTCGCCGCCGCCGGGGTCCATCCGCTCGCAAGCAGCGACCCATGGACCGGGGAAGACTGGACACTGCCGCCGGAAGCCGAGCCGCTCGGTATCGCCGTGCTGCCCGATGGCACGCTCGCGATATTCGATCCCGCGCGGCCCGCCTTGTGGCATATGTGCACCGACGGCACCCCGCTCGAGGCACTGGCCTGGCCGTCGGCGGGCACGCTGCCGGGCTGGGCTCCGCTCGCCGGGCGTTTCGGCGCGGAGGGCGAGATCGTCCTCGGGCCGATCGACGGCGGGGTCCACAATCTGGCCTGGCACAGGATCGCCATCGACGCCGATCTGCCGCCGGGCACCGCGCTCAGCATTCAGAGCTTCGCGTCCAACGCGAATACCGCGTCCGCGCGGATATGGTCGCCGCGCGCGCCGGTCCCGGTGGTCGCCGGCGATCTGCGCGACGGGGAAGCCGACCGTCTCATCCTGCCCGATGCCGGCGGCTGGGCATTGTCGCGCCTCGGTCGCCTCGATCGCGCCACGCCGGTGATTCACCGCTTTGGCGACGACGCGCCCGGCGGCGCCGCCGGGTTCACCCTGCCCGCCGGCGCCGCGCGGCGGCTGGCGGTCGGTGACCTCGTCGCCTTTGCCACGGCTGCGGGCGGGCGCTTCGAAGCGCGCATTACGGCGGCGAGCGACACCGCCGCGACTCTCGCCACGGGAGGCGCGTCGGCCGACTTCATCGCGCCGTCCTCCGCCCGGCTCGCGGCGCGCGATGGCATCCCGCTGCCTTATGGTCCACTCGATCTCGGCTTTCTCGACCTGGATTTCGCCGCGATCGGGCTCGGCGGCCTCAACCGCGACGGTCAGCCCGAGCCGCTCGCGCTGCCCCACGCGCTGGCGATGCTGCTCAAGCCGGGCGACGTGGTCCGGCTCGGCGCGCTGGCCTCGCGCTTCGAAGTCATTGCGCTCGACGACGCACCCGTGTCGTTCGCGCTCGATGTCGCGCTTCCCGGAGCGGCAATCGATTTTATCGGTGCCACCCTGACACTCGTGGAATCGACCGGGCGACTGGTCGTCGAGGCCGATCTACCGCACGAAGCCACGCCCCCCGGCACCCATGTCAGTCTGTTCGGCGATGTGCATATCGAGACCCCCGCGATAGCAGCCCTCGATCCGGCGAGCCGCACCATCTGGCTGACCGCTCCGCTGGCCGGCGACGTCACTGCGGCCGATTGGCGGGGCGTCCAGTTCGCCGATCCGGCGGCGACCGATCGAGGCCGGTATCTCTGGGTGCGGCTGCGGCTGATTGGGGCGACGGTCCGCCCCGCCGAGGGGGTCGGGCTGCCGGTCGAGGCGACTGCAACGCCGTCGGTGCGCGCGCTCCGCCTCATCGCTCCCCGGCCGAGCCTGCTCCATTGGCTTCCGGCGATCTTCTCGCGCCGCGATGCTGCCGAAGAGGCGCCCGGGGCGAACTTCCTCGAACGCTTCCTCACGCTGTTCGAGGGCGATCTCACGCGCATCGAGACCGCGTATGAAAGCGTGTCGCGCCTGCTCAACCCGCAAGCGGCGGATGCCGAGTGGCTGAGGTTCGTCGGCGCGTGGCTGGATCTCGCATTCGATCCGTCATGGCCGATCGAGGGACAGCGACAACTCGTCCTCGAAGGCGCAAAACTGCAGGCCGGCAGCGGCACGCCCGCCTCCTTGGCGCGCTACATCGAAATCTACACCGGCCACCCCCCCACCATCACCGAAGGTTTCCGCCAGCGTCCGTCTGACCCGATCGAGCTCGGCTTGCGCGGCGCGCTGGGCGTGGCCCCGCTCGGCGGCGCCGCGATCGACCCGGTCAATTTCGCGCATCGCTTCACTGTCTCGGTGCGGCTGGCGGAGGACCGCGACCGCGCCGCCGCGCGCGCCACCGTCAGGCGGATCGTCGAGACGATGAAGCCCGCGCACACCAGCGTCGCGATCGATTTCGGCCGCGGCGCCGCCGGCGGCATCGGCGTCGACGGCGCGATCGGCGACATCGTCATTCCAGGCCCGGAAGCAAGTGATCCGTGCGCCTGCGATCCCGCAGTCGAGCGCGCTCGCGGTCTTCCATTCCCCGGCCATCTCGCCGCCGGGTTCCAGATCGGCGGCACGATCGCCGCGTCACGTCATTCAGGTTGAGGAGGGCAGGGTCATGAGCAGGTGGCAGGAGTTGCAGACGCGAAGCCGCGGCGACGACGCCCGGTGCGGCCTCCCGGCGGGGTTTTTCCGGCTGCGCTATTTCCACGGCAAGCAGATGCGGCTCGCCGATTATGTCGATGAGCAGCGCTACCACGCCGGCAAGATGCGCTTCCACAACGAGCGGCTCCACGGGGCTGGTATATTGTGCGGGCTGGGCGTGTCTTTGCTCGATCCCGACGGCGTCGCATTGCGGGTGGCGCGCGGCGCGGCACTCGACGATTGCGGACGCGAGATCGTCGTGGGCCACGACCAGTGCGTCGATGTCGACGCCTGGTATCGCGCGCAGAAGAAACTGCCGCGTCGCGACGAGGACAATCCCTGTCACCCCGACAAGGAGAACCGCGTCCGCATCTGCGTCGTCATCCGCTACGCCGAATGCTCGGGTGCGCCCGAGCCCGCGCCCCGGAACCCCTGCGTAGCCACATCGGGCTGCGGCTGCGGCGGCAGTTGTGGATGCGGCGGCGGATCGGGGCCGGCGGCCTGCCCGGATCCCTGCGGCGTCGGCGCCGAATTCGGCCGCGTGACCGAAGAGTTCGAGCTGCGCCTGATGTTCCATCCGGAAGCGCGGCGGCTGACCGAACACCGCTTGTTCCCCAACGCGGATGCGATCGACCAGGCCGTGCTCGACGCCTCGGGCGGGATCGGGCTGCTGACTGCGCTCGCGGCGCCGATCCGCACCGGCTGCCCGGGATCGGACGAGGGCTGGCTGCTGCTCGCCTGCTTCAGCGCGGTGGTTGAGGGCGAGGACGACGAGGCGAAAATCGTCCGGGTGGACGACATAGATCTCGAATGCGCCTCGCAGGTGCTGCTCTCGACCGAGGTCATCCAGTATCTGCTGGCCAGCCTCTACGCCGAGATCGATCCGAGCATCGGCGGCCCCGAGATTATCCAGATCGCCCTGCGGCGGCTGGACGAGGCGCGTTACCAGGTGATGCTCAGCCTGAGCGCGCCGATCGACCGCGCCTCGCTCGACGAAAGCGCCAATTTCGATCTGCGGCGGCTGAACAAGACCGGCTGGGATCGCCCCGAGAACAATGTCGTCAGTGCCGAGTATCATCAGAAGATGACCGACCGGTACCCGATTGACGGGCCAGCGATCTACCTGACCATCGACAATAGCGACGGCTTCCTTGCTGCGGACGCGCGCTACCAATTGTTTACGCCGCGCGATGCCGATCCGGTGGTTGACCCACAGCTCCGCCAGCTGCGTCCGCGCGACTTGGCGTGGCGCTTCCGGCTCTGCACCGATGCCGACAGCGGTGATCTCGTCGCCCACCCGATTCATGGCCACGCGCATTCCGAGGGGAAGTCCGATGCCTGAGGCCACCCAGCCCGGCGCAGCCGACGCCACGGGATCCTCCGCCGACGCCGCAGCGAAGCTCATCGCCGCGATGGCGATGGCGAAGCGCGGCGGTGCGCTCTTCGCCGGGCTGAGCATAGGGGGGCTGCGGCTGCTCGCACCGGCTTTCGCAGCCTATGCCGGAACCCAGCAGTCCCCGAACGACAACGACGACGACGATCCGCCCAAGGACGCGGACGGCAATCCCCGGCTCACCCGCCGCGAGAACGCCGCGATCAGCGCCGCCGCGGCCAAGGCGATGCTCGAGTTGATCGAGATCACTTCGGTAACCGATCCGATCATGCCCAACGCGACGCCGTATATGGCTTATAATGACGGCGTCTTCCGCGCGCCGCATCTCAGCCATCTGCTTTCGCTGGTCTCGGCCTCGAACCGGGTGTTCACCCGCGACAAGGGGGCCAGCGACGACGCCGAGGAAGCGCAAGCGTCCGCCACGGCGCCCGGCGTCGCCTATCTCGCCGTCGCGCCCGGCGAATATGCCCCCACCTCAGGCTCCCTCACCCCCATTGCGATCAGGAGATCCGCCATGCGAGAACGCACCTATAACGCGCCGCAGCTGGCGATGCTCGCGCACAGCTCGAACGGCTTCGAAACCGCCCCTGCGAGCACCGGATCGACCGGGAGCCTCAATTACAACGCACAGGCCTATGCCGCCCGCGGCGGCGCATTGCGCAAATATGACGCCGGTGGCGGCTGCGGTTGCCGGTCCGGCAGCTGTGCCACGTCCGGCGGGGGCTGCGGCTGCGCTTCCTGTGGCGGCCATGCGGACTACCAATTCTCGCCCGCCCGGCGCGATGCCGACGGCAAGTGCGTCTCGGTCCTGAAGATATCGTGCGACACCGGCTGGCGCGTACGCGAATGCCTCAAGATCTCGATTTGCGAACTGCTACGCTGCGTCGGCGACGAAGTCTGCGACAACGGGCAATTCGCCGCCAATCCGGACCTCAAGGGCTGCCTCGAGGGCTTTGTCTGCACTTTGCTCACCTGCCTTCCCGAGGCGATCTGCCCGACGCCGCCGCAGGTGAACTGCCATCCGGCGCTGCTGCCGGACGACTGCAACTACGCGTCGGGGAGGTAATCGCCATGAAGACGGTAACCCAGGATTTCACGCCCTGTGTCCCAGGCGCGTTCGACGGCGGGCTTTCACGCACCGCTTATTATGACGGCATGGTGCTCGCCGCCGACGATCTGCTGCGCGAACAGAAATACTGGCGGATCAAGCGCAAGCTGACCAACCGCGCGCTCGGCAACGGCATCGTCTGGGGGCTGGGCCTCGATTGGGATCCCAAGCTCGCCCGCTTCACTGTCTGCCCCGGCTATGGCCTGAGCTGCTGCGGCGACGATCTGATCGTCGAATGCCCCGAATTCGTGACCGAGCGCCAGCTGATCGACCCGTGCAGCGAAGCCTTTCGCAGCCTGGTCAGCAAAGGCCTCGATCCCTGCTGCGACGACCGCCGTCCCGATGCCCCGGTCGAAGCGGCTTTGCTGCTCGAATATGTCGAATGCCCCGAAGACCCCCGCCGCGTCTACGAAGACCCCTGCGCGCAGGCGCCCAAGGGCTGCCGCTACGGCGCAGTGCGTGAGACGGTGCGGCTGACCCTCATACCGCCGCCGCACAAGCCCGATTGCGGGCCGATCCCCGGCTTCCTCAAAACGCTCGCCGAGGTCCGCGCCGAGCTGGAAAAGACCGGAGTGGCGATGCCGGATCCGATGGCGACTCCGGCCGATCCCTCGACCGAAGTCAGCCTCACCGCGATCGGTGCTGACGGGGCCACCACCGAGGGCGACAGCAGCAAGCTGAAGGTGAAGCAGGGGGAATCCATCAAGCTCGGCGCCGGTACCGCGGCGAACCCCGCGCGGCTGCGCGTCGGCATCACTCCGCCCCCCGGCTATTTCTGCGCCAAGGCCACTTTCAAGGGCGTCGACGCGCCGGTGGTCGACTCGTTGATGGGCTGGTCCGGCGAAATCGACCTGACCGCAGCAGGCGCCAATGACCGCACCGCCATCCTCGACTTCCTGCCGTTCATCGGCGGCGGAACGAGCTACCACGTGCTCTATTCCTTCACCCCCGGTGCCGCGAATGGAGCACCGGAGCTCACCATCGCCGCGACCGAAGTCGAGACGCGCGACGCCCCCGAGGACTGCGCCTCGCTGCTGCGCAAAGGGATTCTCTGTTCGGGCGATGCGATCGGAACGCTTCGCACGCTGGCGCTGGCGACGCTCTACGGCTGGGTCGCCGGCGCGCTGGCCCCCGCCACTTGCCGCGGATCGATCCAGCCGGGAGAAGCGCCCGCCGAGCCCGATCCCATGCGCGTCTCGCTGGCGTGGACGATCTGCTGGATGGCATGGAAATCGCTGTTCGGGATCGACATGGACGACGCGCGCGCGCGCGGGTTGCAAGCCTGCCTGCGCCGTCTGTTCGCGGACTGGTGCGATGGCTTCCATTATAAGGGCCCGCATTGCTGCGAAAATGCGCACGGGATCATTCTCGGCAGTGTCCAGGTCTCACCCAAGGGCAAGATCCTGTGCTTCGACGAATGGGCCTATCGCCGTCACGTGCTGACCGGGCCGCTGCTGACGCATTGGGGCAGCCAGTTCGGCCTCGCCCCCCTCGATGTCGTCGCCGGGCGATTTGCCAGCTGGATCTGCTGCGTCGCGGGCGTGCGCCTGCCCGAGCGCGCCACCGACCAGTCGACGACCAACGGTGTGGCCATGCCGGTGGGGGCTGCAATGCTCTCGGTCGGTCAGCAACTGCCCGAGGGCGCCGTCGTCAACGGCATGACGATCGGCGCGCGCCGCGAGGTCGGCGCGGCCGATTTCATGCAGAACATGGCGCGCGCATTCTCGCAGGACAAAGCTGCCGAGGGTGCGACCGAAGCGATGGTGATCGCGTCGAAACAGCTCGACATGGCCCTTGTCGTGCCAGTCGCCAGCCGTCAGGTCGCCTCGGTCGAAGCCCAGAATGGCGTCGATACCGAACTCGCCGCGGTCAAAGCGGCGATGCCCGCGATGGCGCGCCAGCCCATGGTCGACTATGTCGCCAGACTTGCCGACGAGCTGCCGCTCACGGCGCTCAAGCCCGCGACCGACAGTCCGTTGTTCGCGCCGATGGTCGCCGCGCTGAGCCGTGCCGAGATCAACTCGATTGGTGAGTTGGTTGCCGCGGGGCCGGAAGCGGCAGTGGCCAAGGCGCGCGCCGATCTGGTCGATCTGCCCGCCTTCGCCGACCCGCCCAGCGTCGATCGCGCGATGGCACTGGTCTACGACCGGGCGACCAAAACGCTCGCCAGCGCGGGCAAGGTGATCGCCGACGAGGCCAAGGCCCGCACGCCCGACGAGGCCTTTACGCGCGCCGAACTGCCCGACGTCGCCAGCAAGGTCCAGCATGCGCTGAAGCCGATGTTGAAGCAGGGTCAGCCGGCGTCCCTAGCGATGCTGCGCACGGTCGCCGCCAAGGCCGTCACGTCAGCGCCCGGCTGAGCCGCGGCCGGTGTCCGGGATCCGTGTCGACCGGCTCGAGCTCCGGCTGAAGACGCCGGAGCGGCTGCGCGACCGGTCTCCCCAGCTGCAGACGCTGACCGAGGCCGAGTTCGTCCCTGCGGTGCTGCGCGCCATGCACCGGCGGCTGCGAGCGCGTTATGGCGAACACGCCGTCATCCGCATCCGCCATCTGCGCTTCGACTGTCGTCTGCGGCTGGATGCTCTCGCCGACCTGCGCATGGCCGAGACCATCGGCGACGACCTCGCCGCCAGCATCGCCGCGACGGTGACCCGCGAGCATGGCAGCGGTGCCCTGCCCTCGCCCCACGCCGAAGCGCAGATCTATGTCGACGCCGCGCATGCCACTGCCGCCGGCCTGATCGCTGCCGCCGAACGCCGCACCGGCCCGCGCGGCCGCATCGAGCCCTTCGACACGCTGTGGCAGGCGGTGCGCGACGAGGCGCCGGCCGAAGTGGCGCGGGTATTGGCCCGGTGCCGTTCGGCGGCCAAGCTGGCACCGGTGCTCGCGCGGCTGGAATTGCCGGCGCTGATCGCGCTCGAAAAGCGGATCGCGTCGGCGCCCGCGGCAGTGAGGGTCGCAATCAAGGCGGCGCGCATCGAGCGGTCCCGGACAAAGGCGCGCGCAGGTCCCCGTGCCAGCGAAGCACCGGCGGAGACGCAGCCGGGGCCGCGCCCGCACGACGCCGCCAAAGCCGCTCCGATCGCTAACGTGGAAGCGGAACCAGCTCCCGAAGCGCCGTCCGCCGCTCCGATCGAGGGCAAACCTCCTCCGCAGAAACTCTCCGCCGCGCAGCCTATCGATCGATGGCACGCGCCGCTTGCGAGGACCGAGATGCCGGCCGCCGATCCAGCCCCGCGCCCGCAAGTCGCACCGCCTGACAGAGAGGTGCTTGCGACGCCTGACCAGCATGTGGACGCATCTCCCGCTCCGATTGATGCGCCTCCGGACCCGGAACCGGCCGATGAGCAAGAGGCGATCGACATCGCCATTCCCGCCGATTGGTGTGGGCTGCTATACCTCGTCAACATCAGCCAGAAGCTCGATTTTGCCGAGCGTCTCTGGCAGGTCGGGATCGACGAGGGTGTCGCGCTCTCGGCGATGCTGCGCGTCCTGGCGGGCGGCGGCGAGGATCCCGTCACGCGTGTCCTCTCATTGACTTTCCCCGATGCACCGCCGCCGCTCGCCGCGCCTCCGGAATGGGCACGCGACGAACTGATCGACGGCCTCACCGCCGCCGCCGCGTCGCTGGTCGCCCGAACGCTCGATCGCCCGGGGCTCGAAGCGCGCATCGCCGCCATCGCGGCGTGGTTCGCGGCGGATGGGTTCGCCGGCTGGGCGGCGGCCTGTCACCTCGCTGTGTTCGAAGCGATGACCGGCGATCCCGTTGTGCCGGGCGCGCTCGCCGATCACTTCCGGCGTCAGGGGCTGATCGAAGTCGAGGACGAGGTGATCCGGATCGTGCAGCCCCTCGAGGCGATCGATCTCGGCGTACGCCTCGCCGGGCTCGACGCCGATCCGGGCTGGCTCGCCTGGCTGGGGAAGTCGCTGGTCTTCGACTTCGAAGGTGCGGCGTGACTCGTTTTGCCCAGGCGCAACGGCAGGATCTTGCCACTCCCGCGCCGGTCCCGGCCGCCGTTCCGCGCCGAGACCGCGACGCGGACGATGCCGGCGCCTACGCGGCTGCGGACCGCAGCGAAGACGCGCTGACCGAAATCGCCGAGATCCTCCAGCGAATGTTGTACGGCGCCGGAGGCACGACTTTCGACGACGCCTATCCGGGAAGTGGCGGACCGGCGCCCGATCAAGTCGCCGCAGACGGGACAGACCCGGGCACCGCTCCCGCCGAACCCGGCAGCGAACAAGCCCCCCAACCCGCCGATGCGACCAAAACCGTGCCGCCGGCCAATTCCGACGCCGCCCGCCTCGCCGACCCCAACGCGCCCGCGCCCGCCGCTCCGAAAGTCGAGCCGGTCCCGATCGCCAAGGGTGATGCAGTCGTGCCTGGCTCCGCCCTCCCGCCCGTCGCGCCGTTGGCGGAACCCGTCAAGCCGCCGGCGCCGCCCATCCCGGCGCCTCCGGTCGCCGACGTCGGCGCTTCGCCCAAGGCGATCGTCCAGCGCTGGCAGGGGGGCGTCGCGGCCGCGGGCGGGAGCCTGCCCAAGCCGAAAGTCGCGGTCCCCGACGACGCCAAGGCCGCTGCAACCACCGGCACCGACGCCGCGACGAAGCGCAACACCGCCGCCCGCGACGGCCTGACCGACGAAGCCAAGGCCAATCTGCCGACGGAAGATCCCAAGGTCGAGGATCCCCCGCCCCCACCGCCCAACAATCCGATTCCCGAGCAGACGGCCAAAATCATCGAATTGTCGGGGCTGCGGCTCGACCCGCAGGACCTTCCCGGCCTCGTGCGCTCCGAGCACGTCTCCATCCCCGGCGAGAGCGCAACGCCGGGCACCGAGTTCACCGTCGGCGGCGAGCTGCCGCGGATGACCGAGAAGCCCGTCGCCGCCGACCTGTTCCAGATCCTCACCACCCCCGGCGCGGCCGAGATCGCCAAGCTCGATCCGGGTGCAACCGGTGAGGACGGCAAACTCACGTCCGAGGCCCAGCGCATGACCGATGCGCTGACGCAATTGGCCAGCACCGAGACCAAGGAAGAGAAAGCGGGCAAAGGCGAGCCGGTTCACTTCATCGACAAGGGCCCAAAGCCGATGAAGCCGCTGCCGCCGGGACTGGCAGCGCCGGTTGGCAAGGTCGTCGCGCGGCTGCTCGCCGAGGCGGACGAGACCGCGGCCAAGGTCCTCGATTCGCTGCGCGAACAGGCATTCGGCGGCGGCGTGCTCAAAAAGGAATTTCCCCAGATCGGCGCGACGATGGCGGGTGAGCTCAAGCCCGCCGTCGACACCGAACTTCGCGACATCGCCACCGCCGCGGGCGTCTCCGCCGATGCGCTTGCCGGCATGGTGACCGAACGCCAGGCCGAACTCGAGGCCAGCGCCGCCAAGGCAGCAGAAGAGGCCAAGACCACCGGCGACAAGGCTGCGGAAACCGTCGCCGGCGAAGGCCAGAAGACGATGGACGCGGTCGCCGGCGCCGCGGACGCGGCCGAAGAGGAGATGCTGCGCCGCCAGGAGGCGGCGGGCGGCGCCGCGGATCCGACGGTGATCAACGCCCGGCGCGATCGCTCGATCGGCTGGATCAAGGAGCACGTCACCACCCAGACCACCAATTATCAAAAAGCCGGCGAGAATCGCGAACGCGAGCTCAACGACGCGAAGCGCCAGCAGACCGACGCTTACAAGGCGCTCGTCCAGCGCGAACAATTCCAGGTCCTCGCCCCGCAACCGACCCGGGCGCCCCGCGACCTTACCGACAAACCGCGCGAGGCCCGGCTTGCCGATGCCACCGTCACCATCCGCACCTGGGGCGACACCCAGATCACCGCCTTGGCCGAGGCCATCCGGCTGCTGGTCGCGGCGGCGGGCAAGCAGACCAGCAAGAATCGCAAGGCGATCGAGGGAGCCGGCACCACGGCGATCGAGGCGGCGAATGTCTGGGCCGAGGACAAGGTGCTCGCCGGGCAGGGCTGGTGGACGCGCTTCGTCGCGCGCATCAAGCGCTGGATCGGCGAGGCGAAAAGCCTCAACACCGAATGGAAGGTCCGCCGCACCGAGGAGAATCGCGATGCGGTCGCGCAGGATCTCGTCTTCATCGGCAAAATTCAGGAGCAGCTGGCCAACGGCACCACGAAGGATGAGCTGCTCAAGAGCGAGCAACTGAGCGCCGCCCAGAAAGCGGTCATCACCCAGTTCTTCGATGTCGGCGGTGACAAGGATCCGCTCAACTTCGCCGTCGTCCGGCTGCGCGCGACGATCGCATCCTCGCATCTGCCGGCGGCGCGAAAGGCGTTCGAGGCCGAGCTGACCGCGATGCCCGTCAGCTATGGCCAGTTCGATCTGGTCGAACAACTCGAGCGCGTCGCCAACGGCGACGGCGGCGGCTTCAGCGCCGCGACGATCGCGATCGAGTGCCACGCCGCGATGGACCAGATCGGTACCGACGAGGACAAGATCTTCGGAGCTTTGCGCGGATTGACCGGGCTGCGCGGCGCCATCGTCCGCAAAGCCTATCGCGCCAAGTTCGACAGCGATCTCGACGCCGATCTCGAGGACGAACTGAGCGGCGACGAGCACGAGCGCGCGAAGGCCGAACTGGCGGGCGAGACCAATCGTGCCGACGCGGTAGCCCTGCACGACGCGATCGCCGGCATCGGCACCAACGAAAAAGCCATCATGGAAACGCTGCGCAACAAGACGCCGGCGGAACTCGAGGCGATCCGTGCCGAATATCTGGCGGCCTATGGCGAGACGCTCGACGCCGCGCTCAAGGGCGACCTCGACGAAGGCAACGAGATCGACCAGGCCGACGCGCTGCTCAGCGGCGATACCGACAAGGCGGACGCGATCCAGCTCGACGATGCAATGCGCGGCGGCTTCCTCGGGCTCGGCACGTCCGAGGAAGATATCGAAAAGGTTTATACGCGCGTCCGCGAGGAAGTGCAGACGCGCGCCCGGGCGGAGCATTGGACCTCCGCGCAAATGGAGGCCGAGGTGCGCCGCCGCCTCGGCAAGATCTCGTCCAACTTCGAGGACCGTTACAAGAACGTCGATCAATATAAGGAGGGGACCGGCGGCACCGCGCTCGAGCGGGCCTTCTCGACCGAGCTCGAGGGACCCGAGCTCGATCTCGCCAACGCGCTGCAGAAGAACGACATGGTCGCCGCCGACGCCGCCCGGATCGAGGTCGAGCGCCAAGGCTTCTACGCTTCCGACGAGAAGCTCGTGAAGGTCATGCGCTCGCAATATGACCGTGCGCTCGACGCCCGACGGCTCGATGAAGGTCCCGCGCGCGATATGGTCATCGCCCGCGAAATGGAGGGATGGCGCGCGCAAAGGCCCCAGCTCTCCGAAGACGAACTTTCGCGCAAGCGGATCGCGCTCGAGCGCAAGATGAACGCCGAGATCGAGGCCGGCGCCAAGGTCGACGCCAAGGCTTCCACCGAAGCGCTGACCAAGGTCTACGAGAAGAAATACCGCCCCTCGCTTGCTTACGAGCTGTCGTTCAACATGTCGGGCAGCGATCACGACGCGGCGCAGGCGCTACTCAAGAATGGTGGCTGGCTGTCGCCAATCGAGGAAGTCGAGTTCGCCACCAAGGGCGACGGCACCGACGAAGACCAGCTCAAGAAGACCTTCTCGACTCTCACCAAGGCCGAGATCGATGCGATGCGCATCGTCTGGAACAAGAAGCACCCCGACGAAGATTTCGACGAGATGCTCCGCGGCGAACTTTCCGGCCGCGACGAAGTCGACGTCATGGATATGGTCGAGCACGGCGCGCCGGAATCGGCGAAGGAGCAGCTCGCGCAGGAAGATCGCCGGGTCAATCACGAGCTGGACGAGCTGACCGGCGTGCTGGGCGGCGCCGCGGCCGGCAAGGAAGCCGACTGGATGCGCTATCAGCAGAAGAAGCTCGCCGAGCTCGGCCCCAAGCTCGATCGGACCGACTGGCCCGAGACCGAGGCAGGGCAACGCGAGCGCGAGGCGCTTGCCGGTGAAGTGCAGATGCGCGTCGACCGCACGCGCGAGGCAGTGGAGGATCATCGCCGCCGCATCGACAGCGTCACCGACAGCGTCACCATGGTCGTCGGCGTCGTCATTGCGGTCGTCGCCGGCGTCTTCTCGGGCGGCACGCTCACTGCGCTGATCATCACGTCGCTGATCTCGACCGCGGCGTCGATGGTCACCAAGGCACTGATCAAGGGCGGCGCCTATGGCGGCGAGGAAATCGGCGTCGATCTCGCGATCGGCGCGGTCGATCTGCTGACGCTCAAACTCGGCGACAAATTGGTCAAACCGATCAAGGCGCTGATGAACAAGATCCCCTTCGGCAAGGTCGCCTCGGCGGTCGGCAAGTCGGGCGTCGCGCAAAAGGCGCTGCGCCTGCCCGGCGCGGCCAAGCTCGGGAGCCTTGCCGGCAAGGCAGTGCCGAAACTCGCACGCGGGGTCGAGCGCTTCGCCGGCGACAGCCTCGACAGCGCGGCGGGCGCGCTGTCGACCACCGCTGCCGGGCTCGCGCTCAACGATGCCACGTGGAAGGGCGATCCTCTCGCCAATTTCCTCGAGGGCGGCGGTATGTCGATCCTCCAGGCAGTCGCGATGGGCCATCTGCTCAAGCCCGTGATCGGCGGCCTGCGCGGCCATGTCGACACCATGCGCACCGAAGCGCGGATGCGCACCGACGTGGGCCGGCAGGCGGAGGCGCATGCCGTGCTGAGCGCCGCCTATGAGCGCTTCCGGCAGGAAAACCCCTTCGCCAGCACCAGCGAATTCCTGATGCATCCCGAAGGCCGCCGGGTCAGCGCCGAGATCGCCGAGCGCGGGCTGCTGCCGACGATCGAGAGCGTCAACAAGCGCATCGCGGCCGACGCCGAACTGCGCGCCGCCGCAGTCAAGGCCGATGCCGATGCGGCGACGGGCACTCCGCTCAGCCCGGCCGAAGCCAAGGCCAAGGCGCGCGCCGAGACGCTCACTGCGGCGCTGCCGGCCAAGCAGCGCGAGGGCACGACGATCGTCGCGGACACGAAGATCGAAGGCCGCGGTGTCCATGTCACGCCGGTGACGGTGGACGGACGCATCGTCGGCGTCGAAGTTCGCGTCGGGCCCGACGCCACGCCGCTCGACGTCGCCTTGCATGCCGGCACGGTCCATGCGGTGCAGAAATATACCGGCACGATGGGCCGGCTGCGGACAGTGATCGAGAATGCGGGGGCGATGGTCTCGCGCTCGGGACTGAAGGTCGGCTCGAAGGGCTGGGAGGCGCGGCTCGAGCTCGCCAAGCTACCGGGAATCATGGCGGCGAAGTTCGAAGGCGTCGGCGCGCATCCGCTCACCCCCGACGTCGAGGCGCGCCTGCTCGCCGACCTCGCCGGGCTGGACGCGCAGATCGAGCGCCACCGTGCCGTCCTCGACGACCCGGCGCAGCGCCGCGAGCAGGGCCGCGGCTACATCGCCGCCGAGGATGCCGACGCGGTTCTCCGCGAGGCCGCCAAGGTCGAGACCGACATCAAGCGCCTCGGCAAGCGGATGAACAACCAGGGCGACATCACCGAGCGCGGCGTGCTGGACCTCGAAACCAAGTTGAAGGCCGCGAGGAAGCTGATCAAGCAGTCGCGCAAACAGTACCTATCGGACGGCGAGCGCGCGGCGCTGCTGGACAAGGTCGGCAAGATGCTCGCGGAAGCGGAGGAGACTTTCCACCTCGCGCCGGGAACGCTCGCCGACCACCTCACCATCCGGCCATCCCCCGAGGTCAAGGAACTGCTCGCCAGGCCGGTTGAGTCCAGCGGCGCGCCCACGCCGTCTCCGCCGGCCAAGCCGCCCGGTCCGAATCCGGACGGCGACGCGCTTCGCGACCGCCTGAAGGCACCCGACGAGCGCGGCCCGCGCAAGCTGATCGAGAAAATCGCCAACGCCAGTAACGATCCGAAAGCAGCCGCCGACGCGCAAAAGGCGCTCAACAAGATGTCCAGTGCGCCCGCGGATGCCACGGTCGTCAACATCACCCAGGCCGAGATCGACCGAGCCTATTACGCCAAGCTCGAGGGCCCACCGCATGGCAGCAAGCGCTATACGGTCACGGTCAACGGGCTCGAGATGACCGTCTATCGGTCCGCCGACCCCAAGGACAAATCCAAGCCCACCCCTCCGGTCAAGTTCGAGGCGGTCATTCCGCGGCGCGATGGGCCGCCCGTCGTCTACCAGTTCGGCAATGGCGAATTGCGGGTCTGGCTTGTGAAATCCGACAGCACGTCCGCCCCTGACGTGCTGCGCCAGGAAACCCTCATCGGCCCGCGGAAGGATCGCGCGGGTTTCGAGGACCAGCAATATTCACACCGCGAGGGGAAGCTCTTCGGGTCGAAGACCGAACGCGCCCATGCGCATGGCGCGGGGCTCGGTGTGGAAAGCCCGTTCGGCATCGGCCCCAATCCGCGCGATGTGAACCAGATCCTGCAGAATAAGGGGATCGAGCATTACATGCGCGAGTTGCGCGATCTGCTGGCGGAATCGAAAGGCATTGAGTTGCTTTACGAGACAAGTGTCGAGTTCGCGCCGTTATCGATGCGGCAGAGCCGCATCGTCTATCGCATCGACATGGTCATCGAAGGCAAGCGCATACCCTTCGCCGAGTTCGACATCGACATCGAGACCGGCGTGGTTCAGGCCCCGAGGGCCAAGGACAAGGCCGGGGATACGACCGGGCAGACCAAACCGGACGGCGATCCGCCGGCAGCGGGAAAGAAAGCGGCCGAAACCGCCGATCCGAAGACCGGCAAAAAGCCGGACGAGATTCCCGAGGGGCCCAGGAAATTAGCCACCAAAGGCATCGAGACCGAAGGCATCGCGCAACGGCGCCAGGGACATGAGTTCGAAGCGCTGTTCGACTTGATCTACAACCATCTCGATCGGCCGGAGGTGATCGAGCTGGGACTGCCGCGCCAATCGGGCAAATCCAAACTGATCGAGCGAATCGATGCGCTAAATTCCCCCGCCGAGGTCACGGCGGCATTCGCCGGCGATCCCGGCGTTTCTTTCCATCCGCCCGCCAAGACGGACAGCTTCGATGCCACGACCTGGGCACTTGGCCTGCAGGCGAGGCTCGACGGCACCCTGCCCACGCACTTCATTATCGTCGACCTCGATCCCGCCCTCAATTTGACCAAGGACCAGCGCAAGGCCTTGACCAGGGAAGTGAAGAAGCTGCCTTGGGAAGTCCAGCGGCGCGTGATCGTCATCCGCCGGGCCCAGCAGAAGCCCCCCAAGGTCAAGAAGGCGAAGAAGCCGTGAGCACGCGCATGACGACGACCTTCGCGCTGGCCCCTGAAACGACGCCCGACGCAGTCGCGATGCTGGCCGAGGCGGCAGGCTATGCGCCGGACGGTGCCACCGACCTGTCGGGCGACGGGCTGCCCGACCGCGCGGTCTGGACGCGCGGCGGCGGCCGGCTGACCTACGCACGCGACATGGCGACCGGACTGCAGACGCTGGTGATCGAGGGGGAAACACCCGCCGGTTGGCCCGCCGCACTCCCACTGATCGATGAAGCGACGATCGAAACCCTCCTGTCGTCGAACGACGAAGCGCAGCTCCTCGCCGGCCTGCAGGCAGCGGCGATCACTGGCGCCACTGCGCTCGCCCCGCTGGTCGCCGCGCGCGTCGCGACGCTCGACCCGGCACTGGCCGATTATGTGCTGGCCTTTGCCGCCGCGCAGCCGGCTGCAGCCCGGCCCGGAACCGTCATAAAGCCCTTTCCCACATCCGGCGGCAGGCAGGAGAAGCTGCAACTGCTACGCTGGCTCGGCGCGGAAGGGCCTGGCGACAATGACGGCATCGGCACCGCGATGGTCGCCGGCGGCCTCGAGGATAGCGACTGGGAAGTGCGGGCAACGGCGATGCTCGTCGCTGCACGGATCGCCGCGGTCCCGCTGGTCGGCGCCATCGCGCGGCTCGCATTGCCCGAGAGCGACGAGGATGGCGTCGTCCGGCGCGAACGCTCGGCACTGCTTGCACTCCGCGATGCCGCCCTCGCCCGCCTCGGCGCCCCGCGCGATCGTCCGCTGCCGCCGGGCGTGGCGGAGGCGCTCTGTGGCGATTACGCCGCCCTGCCCGCGGATCTCCGGGCGTTTGTCCACGCCCTCGTCGAACCGGTCCCGACGCAATTCGAGCAGCCGGCCGTTCCCGGTGTCGTCTGGACCGAGACCGGGCCGCGACGCATCGATGGCCGCCTGCTGGCATGGGTGCCGCGGGCCCCGCATTGGCTCGGCGACGATAGTCTCGTCGACGGGCCAGATAACCCCTCTCGCCAAATAAACCCGCCGCGGGGCTTCCTGATCGACGCCGAACCCGCGGGCGAAGCAACACTGGTCGAAGCGCGCGCCAGAGCTCGGGCGACAGGAACGCGGCTGCCAACCTCCGACGAATGGGAGATGGCGGCGCGCGGCCCCGACGGCCGCCGCTTCCCTTGGGGCATGAATGCCCGGGTGCCCGTCGATCTGTCGCCCTGGGGCATGGCGGGCATCGTCGGCGGCAAAGGCGAATGGGTGGAAGGCCTGGCACCGGTCGGTCACGGAATCGTCGCCGGTAGGCGTCGGCTGCCGGTCGTCGCGCATCGGACCGTCGCTTCCGACGAAACGACGCATCTATTTCGCTTCGCTTATGACATAATTTGATGTAATCTTGCACAAGAGCCGAAGTATCTAAAGGTCGCGGCCGGCTCCCATTCAAAGAAATCAGTCCCTTAGGACGGATCTCACTGAAAAGGGTAAAGTCCGTGTTCGATCTGTTGCTTTGCGTCGAGAGCCGAATCTACCGCGATGGCCTGCAGGCCGCACTGACTGGCATCGGGGAGATTCGCAGCGTCGACACATGCGCCTGCGCCGATCAGATTGAGGCTTCGCTGCTGTCGGCTTCGTGCGATCTCGTCCTGATCGATGTTACAACCAGCCCTGGCGCAACCGACCCCGCGCAGAGCGTCACTTCGGCCTATCGTGCGGCGGGCGGACGCCCGGTCATTGCGCTCGGGCTCGTCGAGAGCGACGACGAGGTGCTGAGCTGCGTCGAGGCCGGGGCCGCGGCCTTCGTTACGAAGAACGATTCGATCGAGGACCTGGTGCGCGTCATCGCCGCCGCGGCACGCGGTGAACTACTCTGCCCGCCGCGGGTCGTCCGTCTGATGCAGGAGCGTCTGGCGCTCCTCGCTGTTCGTCAGGGCCGTTCCACCGACCTCGACAAGTTGTCGGGCCGGGAACATCATATCCTCGATCTCGTCCAGCAGCGTATGTCCAACAAGCAGATCGCCCGGACGCTGGGGCTTGAGGTCTCGACGATCAAGAATCACATGCACAACATCATCGTGAAGCTGTGCGTCAAGAACCGCGCCGAAGCCGCCGCAATGTTGGGAGGCAGCGGCAGGATCCCTGATCTCGCCTACGCCGCAGCGACCGGACATTGAGACGAGGCCGGGGCATGCCCCATCAAAAGCAGTTCGGGCATGCCTGTCCGCGATTCAGCGTGCGCGGTCGTATTTGGCCGCCGGCTGCTGGTTTTGACGGGCAAGAAGCCGGGTTGCGGTTTCCACATCCACCGGCGCGGCAAACCAATAGCCTTGCGCCAGTTTGCACCCGGCGGCTGCGAGCAAACCAGCCTGTTCGGCGGACTCGACGCCTTCGGCGACAACCTCGACGTTCAATTCCCTCGCGATGTGCAGCACGCCCTCGACGATCGCCCGGCTGACGCTGTCTCCGGCGAGACGATCCACGAAGCTCTTGTCAATTTTGAGGACGTCGAACGGGACGGTCATCAGATGCGTGAGCGACGCGAAGCCCGTTCCAAAATCGTCCAGCGCAATCCGGACCCCCAGTTCGCGAACGGCGCGGATCTGCCGGGACACGACTTGATCCGCGTCCCCCATCGATACAGTTTCTGTTACCTCGAGCACGACCTTGTTCAGCGGGACGCCTGCCGCGACGAAGATGCTCGACAGATGATCAACCAGCTTGCCGCCGTGGAAATCCGCGGAGCACAGGTTGATCGCGACATGATCGAAGCGCAGGCCAAGTTCCTGCCAAACCGCCATGTCCCTGCGACTCGTCCGAGGATGCGCTGGGTGAGCGCAGTCGCTACCGTCAGGTCGGTCATCGCCTCCTGGAACAGCGCCGTCGGGAACACCTGCTCGCCTTCGCGGATGCGGCACAGCGCCTCGAAGCCGACGATTTCGCGCGTATCGAGACGGTAGACGGGTTGGTAGTGCGCCATGAGTCTGTCTTCGCGCAGGGCAGCTTCGACGCGCCGTATCGCGGCAAGTCGCCGCGTTATCTTCGTCCCGATTTCTTCCCAATAGCGGACAAAGCCTCCGCGGGACGTTTCCTTTGCATGGTAGAGAGCGAAATCGGCATTCTGCCGGACACGTTCGGCGTTCGCATCGTCCGCGGCGAGCAACGCGCCCCCGATCGTTGCCCGCGGCACGACGAAATGACCGCCACAGTCCGCCGGGACGTTGAGCGCATCCAATATCGCGCTGGCCGAGCTTTCCAGGTCGGCCAGCGCGCCGGGTGCCTGGACGAGCACGGCGAACTCGTCGCCGCCCAGCCGATAGGCTTTGTCAGGCGCGACTGCGCGGGCGATGCGCCCCGCTGCCGCCTCGATCAGGTGATCGCCGACGTGATGCCCAAAGGTATCGTTCACGACCTTGAGATTGTCCAGGTCCACCACCAGCAACGCCCAGGATCCGGGCACGTCGCACGGCAGCCGGCCGATCGCGGCGTTGAACGCGCTACGGTTGGGAAGACCCGTCTGGGAATCCTGAAGCGCCCGCCGGCTCTGTTCCGTGTGCCAACGATGATGCGAAATCGCGATGGTGCACAAGTGCACGCAGGTGCGCACTAACTCTTGCTCGATTGCGGTCGGGCCGCGCCGTTCGCGATAGTAAAAAGCGAAAGTACCGATGACCACGTCTTGCCCGTCGATGATCGGGCTAGACCAGCAGGCGCGCAGTCCCAGCGGCAGCGCCAGCGCGGCAAAGTCCGCCCAGCGGGGGTCATGTTCGATGTCGAGCACTGCCACCGGCTCGCCCAGATACGCCGCGCTGCCACACGATCCGACCAGCGGTCCGATCATCGTACCGTCGAGCGCGGCGGAATAGTCCGCCGGAAGGCTCGGTCCCGACACCGGGTGCAAAATGCCCGCCGCGTCGACTTCGAGCACCGAACATACCGCGCCGGGCGCCAGTGCCTCCACTTCAAGGCACAGCCGCTCGGCCACGGCCGCTAGCGTTTCGCCGCGTGCGACCATTTCGAGAATCGCATTCTGCAGCTTGAGCAACGTTGCGGCCTCCGGAAGTACACTCACCTAGGCCGGTCGAGGTTTCGCAAGATTTAATGACGGTGTTCCGGATATTTACCTATGTGCCGGCGATACGGGCACCCGCGGCGTGGCGGTCAATGCCTCGCCGGCATCACGTCACCGGGTCGACGATGTCGCGCAGACGGTCGGCGCCGCGGTTCATCACTGCCTGTCTCAGTCCGGCGATCGACGTGAATCCGGTCGGCAGCCGGTGATCGAATTCGATCACGCGGGCACTGGCCGGCCGGGCGGCGGCACGCCACAGCCGCGCGCTTGCCACCCCATTGGTCACCGCCGACGCTCCCACGCCGAGGTGATGCTGCCAGAGCGCCATCCGGTAGCGTTGGGCGAAGGTCGGGCGAGTGTCGCCTTCGCGGCGGTTGTCCTCGAAGATGAACGCGTCGACTTCGCTGTCGAAGGTGTAGCTGCGCCGGTTGCAATTGGCCGTGCCGATCACGGCGAGCTCGTCGTCGAACACCCAGCTCTTCGAGTGAACATAGGTGTGGTCGCCGAAGGTCGGCGCGCTCTGGCTGGTGGTCAGCTGGAACACGCCGAGCTTGGCGCGGTTCGCCCCCGGCAGCAGCGCGTCGATCATCCCCACGAAATCGCGGCGATATTCCTTGCCGAAGGGCACGTCGGTGATCGGATTGCCGGGGATCAGGATCGTCACATGCTCAAGACGCGGCACCGCCGCGATCAGCGCGGTCGCGGTGTCGAGGTCGAGCAGATACTGATCCTCGCAATAGATGAAGCGGCGGGCATTGGCGATCGCGGCGAGCAACGCCGGCTTGATGCCGCGCTCGGCGACGACGAGCGGGGGCGCAGGGTGGACCGGATTGAACGTCCGCGCGATCATCACCGACAACGGGCCGCCGAAAGGCGCATCGGTCGGGCTCGGGCTGGCAATGGCAGCGGGTACCGGAACGCCGTCGCCGCGGAGCCCGCCGAAACGGCTGCTACCGGGATGATGCCGCCAGCGCGAGACGAAGGTCGAGAGCAGATCGTGCGCGCTCGGTCCGATGATGCGGCAATGGGTGTCGTGGTGCGGTTGCCCGGCATCGGCATCGACGACGCGGACCCGGTTGGGGTTCATGTCGATCCCGCCGCAATAGCCGACCAGCACTTCGCCGCGCTTGACCACCAGCACCTTCTGGTGATGCGATCCGGTCAGCCGCGCGATATCGGGCTCGATGATCCGGAAGATCACCGGGATCAGCCGGTGATTGAGGCCGGCGAGCGCCGCGGCGATCGCCAGCCGGACGGTCGAGGCGGTGGTGTGGTTGGTCGTCAGATCGTCCTTGATCGCCTTGCCGCCGCGCAGTGCGTTGACGTGGTTGACCACTTCGGTCGCGCTGCGATCGGCGGCAGTGACGATGCCGAACTGGTCCCACAGCATCGCCGCGACTTCGACTCCCCTCCCCGCCGCGGCGGTGTAGATGTCGCGAAAGCTGCTCGCCGCCCCCAGCGCAAACGTATCGAAATTGTCCCAGCCGAGCAGATAGATGAAGTCGCGCTCGCCGCTGGTCGCGCCCATGTCGGCGGCCATCGCGTTGAAGGTGGCGTTGCCGTCGATCAGCGCGGCGACGGCATTGCCGGCGCGCAGCACCGTCCGTCCGGTCGCGAGCGGGCGGAGGATCGCATCCCAACGGCTGGGGTTGAGCTGGCGGACGGACGGCCCCGGCCGACGCCCGGTTCGCGCGAGCAATGCGGTCCAGGTGCGCGGCCCGATGATCCCGTCCCGTTCGGAAGGCTGGCCGGGAAAGGCGACGCGCTGGAACGAGACCGTCGCCGCGCGGGTGTGTGCACCGAAGATGCCGTCGGTCGCCAGCGGGCAATCGGCGATCCCGCTCTCGCCGCGGGCACGTCGATCGGCGTGAACTTCGTTCAACCGCTGCTGCGCGTCGATCACCGCCGGCCCGCGCGATCCCGTGCGGATGGTCGGGCGCGCCGTCGGCGGCGGCAGCGTTTCCGCGGCGAAGTCCAGCTCGGCCTCGCCCAGCGGGCGGATGACGGTCAGGTCGCGATGGAGCAGACGGTCCGGGCCGCACAGGCCGATCGAGACGCTGCCCGGCCGCCCGGCGGCCAGCGCCTCGACATCGATCGCCTCCGCTTCGCGCGCGCCGGCCTCGACCGGGGCGGTCAGGATGAAGGAGCGGCGAATGCCACCCAGCGGCTGGCGGACGACGACGTCGCCGCCGAGCAGCGGCCGGTCGACCCGGCGCCCGGGCCATGCCACCACGTGCATGAAGGGGTCGGCGAGATGATCGTGGATCGTCGCCGCAGCCACGCCGCCGGTGCCGAAGGTCGAGCGGGTGTCGGTCATCGCATCCTCCTCACGCCCCGTGGGCGACCTGTGCCAGCACTTCGCGCCGGGCGACGAGCTCGCGTTGCTGCCGATCGATCTCGACCGTCGAGCTTTCGTCGGCGGCCTCGCTCATCTCGCGCGCCTGCGCGCGCGCCAGCGACGCCATGCGCGCCAGCAGCCGCCGCGCGACTTTGCGCGCCTCCTGGGGCAGATGCCGGTTCATCCGCGCCACGAAGCTGTCGAGATGCCGATCGGTGAGATCGATCCGGCTCGCCGGGCGCGCGAGGAACAACTGGTCGAACGCGGCGAGATGCGCGCGCGGATCGGCGTCGATCGCGTCGAGGATCTGCTGGTAGCGCGGGCCGAGTGCGGCGCGGCTGAAATTGCCGCCGACGAACATCAGCACGCGCTGCTGCGGGGTGAGGGATGCGGTGTCGGTCATGTCAGAATGTCCCTACCGAAGTGTTGCCCGTGGTCGCGCTGGCGGGATTGATCGCGACCGGATCGCGCACCATTGGCAGCCGCCCGGTGCGGCGCCGGCGCATCCAGTTGAAGGTGTTCTCGTTGTTCGGGTCGTTGTCGGGATCGGCCGTGAACAGCGTCTGGATCCGCCGATAGGTGCTGACGTTGGGCAGTGCCCCGCCCGGCGCGAAGGTGTTGAAGGTGAAGAATCGCAGGTCCTGCGGACTGTCTTCGCGGTTGAACAGCACATGGTGCAGCTCGTGCGCCAGCGTCTCGAAATCGGCGTTGAGATCGACATGCTGGAAGATGAAGAAGCGGTTGCCGAGCAGCCTTACCGCTCCCTGGGTCTGGTTGATCCCGGCATAGGCATTGAACGTGGGATCGCCGCTGGCGTCGCGCGGGATGGTGCAGAAGCACACGGTGATCGTGTCGTCGGGCGTGTTGGGGACGAGCAGGTCGAGCACCAGCCGCTCCGCCGGCGTATCGAGGTCGCCGGTATAGTCCCCGTTGGCGTTGGTCGCGCCCGCGGGCAAGGCAAGGTCGCTCGTCGGACCCTTGTCGATCCGGAGACCGGTCTGTGCCCAGCGACGATTGGCGTGGAGGAACTGCTGGTCGATCAGCGTGCGCCGCGCCGGCGTCATCGTGAGGCCAAGGTGCACGACGCGCAGCGTCACGCGCCGCCGGCTCTCGGGATTGCGCCGGAACACGGGCAGCGTCACCGACACCGCGCCGCCCGCCGCCGCGGTATAGTCGGCGCGCACCGAGCCATCGAGCGCGGCGCGGCGCAGCCGGTGGTTGCTCTGGCCGCGGTTGCGCACGCCGGTGTCCGGACCGGCGGTGAGACCTGAATCGGTCGGCTGGTTGGCGTCGGTATCGTCGGAGACCAGCATCAATGCGCGCGAGACGAAGATCTTCGAACCCGCCGCGGTCTCGGTGAGCGTCACATTCTGCGAGGCGGGTGCGTCGTCGTCGGCGCCGCCGGCGGTCAAGGTGCGCCAGCGCGCCGTGACCGTCGATCCGGTCGCGCCGCGATCGGTGACACGGAGATAGAAGCGGCGGCGGTCGCTGCCGACGAAGTTGTTCGCTTCTGCGGGATCGTTGCGCACCGCGCGGCCGGGGCCATAGGCATTGTCCCAGAGGCCGAACATCAGCGCCGTAGCGACCGGCGCCGACCCATCGACGCGATGATCGCCGTCGTCGTCGAGGACGAACTCGATCGTCGCGGCGGCTGCCGGACGCGGGCGCGGCCGGGGCGGCACGACGGCGGGAAAGACGAAATCGCTGAACACCTGGACGCGCCGGCTCTGCGCGTCGCTCGCCTGCGGCTCGGTCTCGCCGCGGCTGTCGACGTCGATCACCAGCGTCGCCGGTGCCGGCCGGCCGGTCATCCGCGCGATCGCGGACAGGACTTCGCGCCGGACCGCTTCCGCACGGCGCAGGCCAAGCGCGACGTTGTCGGCGGGCGAGCCGACCGAATCGGTATGCCCGATCAGCCGGAGATGGCGCACCGGCGTCGCGCTGCTCTGGCTCTCCATGATGCAGCGCGCGATGCCGATGATCTGCGGCTGGTGGCGCGGCAGGATGTCGGCCGAGCCGAAATCGAAATTGTCGATCTGCTGCTCGAGCGGCAGGCCCGGGCAGCGGGTGGGCAGCGGAGTCTGGCGGCCGCCGCTGCCGCTCGCCGCGATCAAAGCGGTCCAGGTGCGCGGCCCGATCACGCCGTCCCACTCGCCGGGCTGGTTCGGAAACGCCGTCCGCTGAAAGGCGACGGTGGCGGCGCGGGTATTGGCGCCGAACACGCCATCGACGGTGAGCGGACAGCGATCGAGGCCTCTCTCGCCGCCCGTGACCCGTGTGGCATGCACGGTGTTGAGCCGCGTCTGCGCCTCGGTGACCGCGGGACCGCGCGATCCTTGGCGGACGGTCGGCCGGGGCACGATCGGCGGATCGCTTTCGCCGAAATCCGATTCGGAGCGCGAGCGCACGATCAGCACGTCGTCGAGCAACAGCCCGTCGGGACCGGCGATCCGCTCATAGCCGTCCTCGCCGATCACCTCGGCATAGAAGCCGCCCTCGCGAGGTCGTCCGCCGCGCCGCTTGACCGTGTTGGCGCGGTGCGTGCCGGGGCGCGTCACCATCTTCGCGCGCCGACGATGCTTCCCGCGCAGGATGATGTCACCGGCAAGCAGCGGCGCAACGAGGCGCGTGCCCGGAAAGCCTACGATCTGGGTGGACGGCGTCTGCGGATTGACCGCCACGTTGACCAGCGACTTGGGATCCGCCGGGGGCGCCGGCGAGACAGCGGCCGGGGGAGTCGGGGGTGCGGCCGTAGAAGGTGCGGCCGGCGGCTCGCCGGCCGGCTCGAAACCCGGCGTCGGATCGTACGCGCCACCGAAATCGGGCGGCGGATCGGCCGCGGGCGCGGGATCGGCAGGCGCAGCCGGCTCGGCGGTGGAGACATCGGTCTCGCTCTCGCGCTGTGCCACCGAGATCGGCGGCTGCGGCGGCAAGTCGAGCATCTCGCGCAGTTCGGCTTCGCTGAATTGCGACAATACCCGCTGCTCGGGCGTCGGCAGGCTGTGCCGGCGGCCCTTGGTCCAGCGGCGCTCGTCGTCGGTCACAGCCGGACCGACGCTGGCGGTTTCGGGCGTTTCGGATTCGTCATATTCCATGACTGACACCTCCTGTGTTTCGCTGAGCGCCCGTGCCGGGTGCACAATCCCTCCGGGGTGGCGCGCAATCGCCGTGCCGCGGCGACGGCCGCCGCGATATCGAGAACGCCATAGCCCCAGCGCTCGGCCTGATCGGCGCCGGCGGGCGATGCAGGCTTGAGCGCGCCGAACAGCGCATTGCGGATCGCCGCGACGGGCTGGTGCCCCGCGGCCTCCAGCATCAGCGCGATCGCGCCGGTCACGTGCGGCGCGGCCATGCTCGTGCCGCTCATCCGGACATAGCCTGGCGGCTCGTGCACCGATTGCCGCGACCGCACCGACAGGATCCGCACGCCGGGTGCGACCAGCAGCGGCTTGCGCCGTCCATCGCGCGTCGGCCCGGTGCTCGAAAAGCGCGCTATCGGCTGATCGGGATCGTGCGCGTCATAGGCACCGACCGCGATCGTCCGCATCGCATTGCAGATGCTGCCCGTCGTCGCCAGCGGCGACGCACTGCCGGGGGCGAAGACCGCCTGGCTCGCCGGGCTGCCGGCATTGCGCTCGATCCACGCATGCCAGCGGCCGTCGGCCACGTCGCTTCCGGTGATCTCGATCCCCCATCGCCCCGCCGGCGCCATCGGGCGCAGGACCAGAGCGATCAGATTGTCGCCATTATTGGGATCGGCGGCGCGATGGTAGAGGCGCGCCAGCTCCGCTCCCTCCCGATCGCGTAGCACGGCATTGGCGCCAAGCTCCGCCGTCGCCGTGCCGCCATCGGGGCCAAAGGCCCGCGCGACGAACCGGTCGGTTCCCTTGTACCAGATCTCGACGGTAGCCGGATGGGCGTCGCTGCGCGGCAGCTCGAACGGCAGTCGCTCGCTGTGGCCCTCGCGCAGCCGCCCCTCCATGTGGACGTTGCGCGAATAGTAATTCCCGGTGCTCTGCACCACCACGGTGCCCGGGCGATTGACGATCAGCCAGTCGATCGCGCGCTCGATCAGCAAGGTGCCGTCGTGCGGCCCGGCATGACGGCCGATGCTCATGTTGAGCGCGACCGGGCGTCCCTCGGCGGCGCGGACGACGAAGTGGATCGCCTCGAGCAGATCGACCGAATTGCCGAGATCGCCGAGGCCGGGACCGAGATGGACGAAAATCATATCGGCCTCGGGCGCGACGCCTTGCGGACCGCCGGCGCGCCCGTTGCCCGCGGCGATCCCCAGCACATGCGTGCCGTGCGAAGGCTGCGGAGATTCGGACGGGCGATAGCTCAGCGTCGCGAACGGATCCTCGCTGCGCAGTGCCCGGTCGATCTCGCCCCGGCGATGGATGCGGCCATAGCCATAGGGTGCCGGCACGCCGTCCGCGCGCTGATCCCACAGCCCGATCAGCCGCGTGCTGCCGTCGGCGTTGCGGAAATCGGGATGGGCGAAATCGATTCCCCAGTCGATCACTGCGACCACGATACCCCTGCCCGTCTCGGCAAGATCCTCGGGGCGACGCGTATCGCTGTCGATCGGGGCCGGATCGGCCTCGCTTAGCCCCGGTTCGCCGGGCGGCGGCCGATCTGCGAAGGGATTCCGCGCAGAGACATCCGTCTCGCCGGCATAGACGCGGGGCGCCTTGAGGCTGGCAACGGAGGCATGACCGTGGATCGTCGCCAGCGCGCCACGCGCCGCCCGTCCGGTCGCGACGTCCCCGAACTGCGCAACGAGGCGCAGGCCGGGAGGCGGCGGGCTGCCGGGCTGCAGGCGGACGATGACGGCGACCACCTCGTCTGGACCGCCTCCCGCGATCAGTTCCTGCAGACCGGGATCCATGATCCTTCCTGCCGACCGCCGCTACTTCTTGACGGCCAGCGCGGGGAGGCCGCCCAACTTTGCCGCTTCTCGCGCCTCGGCAGCCGCTTTCTGGGCGTCGCTGGCGGCCTGCTGGGCCGTCGCGGCCGCCTTCGCGGCGGCGTCCGCGGCATTCTTGGCGTTGAGGGCCGCCGTTTCGGCCAGCTGCAGCGCGCTTTCGGCCCCCTTCTCCGCTTTCTCAGCTGCGTCCTTCGCCGCTTCCGCATCGTCGGCGGCGGATTGCGCCGCCTCGGCAGCGTCTTCCGCATCTTCGCCGGACCCTTCGGATCCCTCGGACGGCTTCGTATCGCTATTCGCCATCGACCGCGCCGCGGCAATCGCGAGGAACGGGTTCCCGATCGTATAGGCGATGATACTCAACCGGCCGAGGTCCTGCTCGGGCACGCCGAAGGAACTTCCCGCCGCGCGCCCGAGCACGAGGCTGTTCAACTGTTGATTTGACATGATCGCATTCCTTTCGGTCGCGGCAGCCCGGTCAGGCCGTAAGCGCTATGGCCATCATCATCGTCGTCATCATGCTCGCGTTGCTGTCAGCCGTTGTCGTCGTGGCGCCGCTGAACCCGCCGCCGTGGAGAAGGACCGGCAAGATCTTCGAGAATTTGTCATTGCCGCCGCCGATCAAAGGCAGGATCATCGCGATCTGGCGCGACTCGTCGAGGCCCTTCTTCAGCTCCGCAGTCTCCCGCTTGCGCAGCGCGATTTCCTTGCGCAGCGCGGCGCCCATCGACCCGATCTCGCGCTCCGCGGCGCGGGCGCGGGTATCGACCGCCTTGAGTGCAGCCGAGGTGGCGTGGATGCGATCGTCGAGCCGTTTGGCGGTCGCGGTGAGCTCGGCCTTGGTGGCATAGCCGCTCGGCGCGGGCCGGGGCACCGCGTTGCCGCGTGGCGGCAGTTTGAGTCCCGGCCTGGCGCCGCCGCGTCCCGGGCGGGGGCGGAACTTGGGGCGGGCGGCTTCGTCGAAGGACTCATCGAACGACTCGCCATAGTCCTCGGTGTCGAATTCGAAATCGCTCTCGACGAGCCCTTCGAAATCGCTCTCAAAGGCGGTTTCCAACATCATGTTTCTCCTGCCATCAAACTGGTTGAACATATCAGTGCGAGTGCATCGCCGCTTCGCGCGCCGGCGATTGCGCCCCGAAGAGTTCGGCGCGGATTTGCGGGTCCGGCCGGACCATGCCGGGCCGGCCGCGACCGCGACAGCCGAGGCACGCCGGGTCGTCGCCCCAACAGAGCCCGCAGGCGCCGAGTGCCGCCGCCAGATTGCTCAGCCGCTGCGACGCCGCGCGGCCCGCTTCGTGCAATTGCCGGGCAATGCGCGTCATCTTGGTCAGCCGCGCCTCGGCGGCGTCGAGCCGGGCGCTCATTTCGACGATCAATTCGTCGCGCTCGTCCGGCGCCGCGACGTCGTTGCAGGGCTGGGCGCGTTGGGCCTGCATCATCTCCACCAGCGCCGCCATGCGCGGGTCGCCGGCGGCGAACTCCTGCATCATCGCCGCGGGATCGAGCGTGGCGGCGCTGGCGGCGGCGTCAAACACCTGCATGCTCCACCGCTTCGTCGCTCTCGGCGTAATCCTCGCTGTCCCAATCTTCGCTGTCCCAATCCTCCTGGCTCCAGTCCTCGTCGAACGAAGCCTCGGCGTCCCATTCGCTCCAGCCGCTTTCGCCGGCGGGGAAATAGGGATCGGCGGGATTGACCTGGACGTTGACCGGCGGCGCCTGCCGGCTCATCCAGATCGATGGAGTCAGCGCGAGCAGGGTGAGCAACGCGTCGGTCCGCCCTTCGGCGTCCTCCGGATCGATGCCAAAGGCCTCCGCCGCGAGGCTCGCATATTCGGGCGTGGCTTCGGCGGACCCTTCGGCTTCTGCAGCCTCGTGCGCGGCGCGCCCGGCGATGTTGCTGAGCGCGGAGAGCATCTGGCTGACCGGAACCTGCTGGCCGCCGACCGAAAGATTCTGGCGACCTGCCCCGCCCATCAGCGAGGACAACAGCGATTGGGTGAGTTCGGGGCGGGCGAGCAGCCCGGCGAGCATGTTCGCCGCGCCGCCGCTCGAGGCCCCGCCCCGCGCAGTCTGGATGCCGCTGAGGGCGGCCCTGCCCGCGCGCGTCTTTCCGAGCGCGCCGCTCGCGACCGAGGTCAGCGAGCCGAGCGCACCGTTGGCGCCGCCGCCGCGCACCGTCGACACGAGGCCGCCGACATTGTGAATGGCGCCGCCGATACCCCGCGCCGTGCGGTTACCGGATTGCGACAACAACCCGCTCGCCAGCCCGGCCCCGGCGCCGACCAGCGCACCCCACGGCCCGAAGGCGGCCCCGCCCGCGGCACCGCTGGCGACGTTGGGCAAAGCGCGCGCAACCATCGGTGCGGCTTTCTGCGCGAAATTCCCCACCGCGCCCGCCGCCCGTCGCAGCCCGCCGCCAATATCGTCGAACAGCCCCTCGACGTCTTCGGCCGTAGCATTGGGGCCGTAGATCGAGCGCACCAGATCGTTGAGGCGGTCCGGGGGAAGCTGCGCATATTGCGGCGCAAGGCTGGCGCGCAGCAGGGGATAGTCCGTCATCGATCATCTCCCAACAAGCCATGGAAATAGAGAGCTGCGCCGCGATCATTCGGCCGATCGTTCGGAGCGCGCCGGCGGCGCGCCATCGCCGATGAGAGCAGGCAGCTTGGAAAGGAGCGACTCGAGCCCCTCGAAGGCGAGCGAACGACCTCGCGAAAGATCGCGGACGGTACCGCGCAGCCAGACGACATCGTCGTCGCCGCGCTCGTACCAGCAGCGGATGACGAGCGTCTTGGCTCGCTCGTCGACGCGGAACCGATCCTCTTCATTCAAGTCTCTCCTCCAATCCGGAGTCGCAACCCGTCTCGTTCTTGAAGAGGGGCTTGGCAGCGGCCGATCACCGATCGGTCACCCCTCGATCACCGCTGCGTCACCGCGACACACCCCATTGATATCAAACGGAAGATAATTCTGCCGCACGTACTGATCCTGCCGGACCCGGCGGTCCGGCAGTGGGCGGATCGGCCTTGGGATCTATTGGGAAAGGGCTTGATCGAGCAGCGAGAGGCTCTCCGCCAATTGCTGCCGGGCCATCAGCAGCGTGTGCCGGTGCGGGGCGTCGGTCCGGGTTGACGCGTCCGGCGCCGGCGTGGCGGCGACACGCGCGATCGAGGCAGCGAGTTCGCGAGTCTCCCGCATCGGCCGTACCGCGAGCTCCTCGGCGAGGAGTCGCTCGAAACCGCGATAATGCTGCACCGCCTGCGCGCGATTGCCGCAAGCGACCATCGCCTCCATCAGCAGCCGCTGCGCATCCTCGCGCAGCGGTTCGACTGTGCAGATCGCGCGGCCCAGTTCGCATGCGGTGCGCCAGTCGCCGTGCCGCTTGCAGGCGCGGGCGAGTTCCAGTGCGGCATCGAGATAGAGCGCACGCAGCCGTTCGCGTTCGATTACGATCGCGTCGACGGCGCTGAATTCGAGGAAATCGCCGCGATAGAGGCCGAGCGCCTGTTTCAGCGCATCGCGATCGGCGGCATTGTCGAGTTTCGCGGGATCGTCGAGCGCCGCCTCGACGCCGTGCTCGAAAGCGATCGCGTCGATCCACATCGCGTCGTCCTCGGCGAGGGCGATCGTCTCCTTGCCGATCCGAAGCAAGGCGTTCAGCGTGCCGAGCCGCTGCTTCAAGCGCCACAGCGCGGTGGCGAGGCAGCGGCGCGCGCCTTCGTCGTCCTGGTCGGGCCACAAAGCCGCCGCCAGCTGGCTGCGCCCGATCCGTCGATGCGGCGCGGCCAATACCGATCCGATCAACGACCAGCCGATGCTGGGCAGCACGATCGCCGCCCCGGCCGTGCCGAGCGCTATCCTCGCGCCCAACAGGTGCAACGCCAATTCGGCCATGCCACTCCCCAGGCTGCACGCGTTACAATCTGCGACCTTGGCTCTGAAGCTGGCGAACTCCGCAGCGGCGGAATCGACCAACGGGACTATGCTGTATCAGTATCCAGCCGTCCCTTGGCGCGACTAAACACAGGCCGGGCTGCAAGAAGCAAGCCCGCTCCATCGACTCGCGCAGGATAAGGTCAAGAGGATATTACGACCTTCGGCTCGCGTCCAGATCATTTATTTCCAGAAACCCCATCTCCGAAATAATATTACAAATTGTCTACAACTTCTCTTGGCGTGTCTTTATTATTTAATCTTAAGAGTAACCCGCCTCCGCGACGCATAAGGACCCCTCGGTGGAGTATCGCCGGTCCGCGTCTTGGCTGGAGCCGAGGCCGCGATTTGGGTGCTGGCGCCCTGCGGGCCACCCCGCCGGACCGATTTTTCCTTCTGGGTGGAGCGCCCGCCGCGCATGCGCGTTGAGGCAGCCGAACGACGCGCTCCTGCGCTATAACGGAGATTGCCATGACCGAGACGATCGCCACCCCGACACCCACGCGTAAGACCGCGCTCACCGACGATTTCCGCACGCACTTTTCGGGCAATGCGCCGCTTGGCGAAAAGGCCAGGAACTTCGCGAAGGCGCGGCCGTGGACCAGCGCCGCCTTTGTCGGCATCGCGGCAATGGCGCTGCTCAACACGCTCCGCGGTGCCCGCGGCTGAGGCATGAATCGGAGAGATAGGCGAGCCGTCGCCGCGCGCACCAAGGCCCCGGCGGCGCGACAATGCGCGTGCTGCGCTCCGGCGCGTGCCCGCGACGGCCCTCCGGCGCTCCGCGTGGATCGGGTTCCTCCCGAACCGATCGAGGGTGGCCTGCCGCGCCTTGGCGCGCCCGTCAGTGAGCAGTGACATTTAAGTCACGGCAGAATCGGCAAATTCCGTAAGTTTGGGTTGCAGTGCAACAAAGACGTCGCTCGTCTCTTCTGCACGGACCGATGTCGCGTGAGCCCAGCGTATCCGGGCGACATCGGGAGTACAGAAACAGCGTTACGAGGTTTTCCCAAAAATGCGTATTCTCATCACCGTCGCGGCTTTCGCCGCGGCGCTCCCGACTGCAGCTTTCGCGCAGGACAGCGTCTCGGACGCGAACGTCGCGGCCGGCGAAGCACCCGACGGGTCACCCGGCTTCGGCATCGAACCCTATTTCGGCATCATGGGCGGCTATGAACAGTTCGACGATTCGCATCCGGCAGCGGGCATTCCCGCAGCCCCCGGCGGCCGCGACTTCGATGGCGGGATCGTTCAGGGCGTCGCCGGCGTCAACGTGCCGCTCGGCCCGGTGTTCGTCGGTGTCGAAGGCAACGCCACCAAGGGACTCAAGGGCGCGATCGACTGGGAATATGGCGTCGCCGGACGTGCCGGCTTCCGTATCGGCGACAGCGGCCTGATTTACGGCAAGGCCGGGTATCAGTGGGTCAATTTCGACGCACTGGGCGACGACAGCCGCGACTTCCACGACATCACTGCCGGGCTCGGCGTAGAGGTGGGTCCGAAGGAAATCGGTCTCGGCGGAATCACCGGCAATTCCGGCATCCGTTTCCGCCTCGAGCTGAACAGCTTCGGTGACTTCAACAGCTTCCAGCCGGTCGCGGGAATCATCGCTCACTTCTGACGTGATACGCGCCGGGAGACGGGATCTCCCGGCGCTATCATCTGGGCCGCTGCGCGTGCCCGGAGGCACTGCGCCGATGAGCAGACCCGATCTCCGGGACCTGCACGCGACTGCCCCTGATCGGTTGCGAACGATTTCCGCCACGCCCGCCTTGCCGCTGGACCGCAGGCACCCGATATTGTGCGGTGCAGCAAAGTCCCCGACGGGCTTTTGTTGCGAGTTCGTCAGGGCATTCGCCGTGACCCGGAGAATGCGAATGCGAAGCTTGAACGACACCATCACGCGTCTCGGCGCCCTGCGTGCCAGAACGGTCGGCACGGTCCCGCAGCCGGGTGGCGATCGCCTCTCGGACCTGCGCGACTTCGGCTCCAATCCCGGCGCATTGCGTGGTCGATATTATCTTCCGCGCGATTTGAAGGACGCTGCCGCGCTCGTCGTCGTCCTTCACGGCTGCACCCAGACTGCCGAAGGCTATGATCGGGGCTCGGGCTGGTCGCAATTGGCGGACGAACACGGTTTCGCCCTGCTGTTTCCGGAGCAGACGCGCGCCAACAATCCGAACCTCTGCTTCAACTGGTTCAATCGCGAAGACACCCGCCGCGACGCCGGCGAGGCCTTATCGATACGGCAGATGGTCGCCGCGATGATCGCGGCGCAGGGGCTCGATCCTGCGCGCGTGTATGTCACTGGTCTCTCGGCAGGCGGGGCGATGACCTCCACGATGCTGGCAACCTATCCGGAAGTCTTCGCCGGCGGCGCGATCATCGCCGGACTGCCCTTTGGAACCGCGGCCTCCGTTCCCGAGGCATTCGATCGTATGCGCGGGCATGGCGGTCCCGAAGCGGCGGCGCTCGGCGCGTTGGTCGCCAAGGCGTCCAGCCACGATGGTCCATGGCCGACAGTGTCGGTGTGGCATGGCGACAAGGATGCAACCGTCGCCTTGCCCAATGCAGAGCTGATCGTCGAGCAATGGCGCGGGCTGCACGGTGTTCCCGCGCAGCCGAGCCGCACCGAAAGCATCGACGGCACTCCCCGCCGCGTCTGGCGCGACGCAACTGGCCGCGACGTGATCGAGGAATATCGCATCGCCGGCATGGGGCACGGTACGCCGCTGAATACCTCGGGGCCGGATAGCTGCGGAGCGGCAGGCCCCTATATGCTGGAGGCGCGGATTTCCTCCACGCGGCACATCGCCCGCTTCTGGGGGCTGATCGACGAGACACAAGCCAGGCAGGCACAGGCACCCCATTTCGCGCAGCGGTCGGATGAAACCGACCTGCCGAGCGGGATCGATCCGGCGCACCAAAACTCGCGCCGCCCGGAGCGCGTCGAAGCCCCGTCAGACCTGTTGGGTATGGAGAGCAGCGTCAAACGCGTCATCGACGGCGCGCTACGCGCTGCCGGATTGATGCGATAGCCGCCGGCGTCGGCGGAAAGCGAGCGCAGGTTCCACCTGCCCTCCTGGTCGTGAACGTGAACGTGACCGTGTGACGTTCGTCCGGCTTGAAGATGTGCCACGTCGAGGAACGACATCGGCCCGTCGATTGGCGGATCATCGGCGGCTCCGCCATCGGTGGAACGACCGCCGTATAAGCATGGATAGACCTCGACGTCCTTGGTGTTGGCGAGGTTGAAAATCGAACCGTCTTGCGTCGCGCCGTCGAGACTGTCGCCAGGGACGAACTCGAACACTGGAATGTCGTCGAGATAGAGCCGGCTGATCGACGGCCGCGTCACGCGCAGGCTGAGCGAGGCGTTCGCCGCGCCGTTGGTGCTCGAGGGCAGATCGTTGGCGGCGAGCACGGCATCGGCATTGGCGCGTGCGTCGGTCACGATCTCGGGCAACCTCAATATGTGCGGACTGAACGGCCGCGAGCCGCGGCGCGCGACCACGACGATGCTGCCTCTTCACCCGCCGCTTCGAGGCGGATGGTGATCTCCCGCGCGCTGGCCGGATCGAGGTGAACAGCCGCATCCCGGTAGCCGATCGCGGAGACCACGATGTCCGCACCGCCTCGGCGCGATCGCTGGCGCGCAGCACCCTGGCGAGCAAAGCGGCACAACCGTCCCGTCCCCAACCCGGCCGCAGAGCGCGCGCCGGCTCGGCCGGCTGATCCAGCGCGTTGCGCAGATTCTTCTCCACGGAACAATTCTTCGAGCGCAGTGAGAGCACGAGCAGCCACGCCCGCGCCCTTCGGACCTGCGACCTCCGGCATCTCGACGCTGACTCCACGACCTGCCGCCGGCTCGATCGCCCGATCCGTTTCGGCGCCAACATCCGGGTCGGGCGGCCTCAGAAACGACGGATGGCGATCCCAGCCTGCCGCCGCCTGGTTCGGGCAGTGCACCCGGCCTGTGGTGCCAGCCTGCAACCCCCGCCCTTCTTTGCTTCTCGATGCCGGCCCTGCGTGAATCCGCCCCCGGACGGATGCCCCTTGCAATTTGCAGTACGTTCCCCCATATCAAGAGCGCTGACGTCGCATGCGACGGATATCGGGCCGCCTCGGCTCCTCCCTATGTCCCTTTCTAGCCTCACCGAAGCCGGGATGCGCCGCTGTTGGCGCATGCCCGTCATGCATGGGACAAGGATGCCCGTTATGATCACCGGAACCGTGAAATTCTTCAACGCCGACAAGGGCTATGGCTTCATCGCGCCCGAGAGCGGCAATGGCGGCGACGCCTTTGTCCACATCTCCGCGGTCGAGCGTGCAGGCATGCATACCCTCGATAAGGACCAGCGCGTCTCGTACGAACTCGAGACGGACAACCGCGGCAAGACTTCGGCTGTCAATCTCCAGGCTGCCTAAAGGCTGTCGGTTCGGGCGGGTACGCAAGTGCCCGCCCGAACTTTGTTGATCGACCATCCCTCGCGGACGGTCCGGGATCCTGAACGGAGTGCGCCTATGTCCAGAGCGATCAATATCAAGGCGACGAAAGACCATGTCATCGCCACCTGCGCCAAGCGCAAGGTGCCGATCAGCGCGATCGAGGCGTTGCTCTCGGGCGGCACCCGCGTCGTGATGAACAACGCGGACGACACCGCGCTCATCGCCAAAGCCTATGGTTCGAAAGTGATTACCGGTACGGTTACGCGTACGCCCACGCGGATGGGCATGCTCTGACACCGACCCGTCGGCGCTGCACGCAGCGCTAGTGAAGCGGAAAGCTGCTTGCCGGCACAGACCGCAAGCCGGCTTTCCGGTTCCGATCCCGCGATGTTATTTACCCGGCACGGACCGCGGCGCGCGGATTTTCCTTGAAGTCGTTGCACGCCGAACCATTTTCCTCGAAGCCGGTTCAGGCGGGCGGCGGAAGGGTAAGCGTCATGGCGAAGCAGCGTTCGGACAAGCCCGAAATCAGGCCCTTTGCTCTGGCCCGGCGCGAGGGCCTGATCGTCGCTCCCTATGATATCCCGCGCGGCTGCCTCGGCGCTTATTATCCCGAGGCGAATGTGCTGATGCCGGTCGAGCACCATGCTGAGCAGAGCCACGTCCCCGCCGCCAAATCGGTGCCGGTTCGGATCCGCGTTTGACTGGCGCCCTGCCTCTGAAGTTCGAACGGATCGGCGCCGACGGGCTGGTCGAGATGGGGACGCGCGCGATCCCCGAAGAGGTCCCCGTCGCGATCGAGTGCAACGGCCTGGGCTATGCCGTGCTGATGGCCACCCCGAGCGATCTGCTCGACCTCGGCTACGGCTTCGCGCTGACCGAACGGTTGATCGATGGTGCCGACGATATGCTCGACGCCGAAGTGCACGCAGTGGAACGCGGCATGCTGCTGCGCCTGACATTGTCGGCGCGGGTGGCCGAGCGTTTGCACGACCGGGTCCGGCATCGCACCGCGGATTCGTCCTGCGGTTTGTGCGGAGTCGAGAACCTCGAGCAGGCGCTGCGTCCTTTGCCTGCACGGCAAGTTCGCTGGGCGGGTGAGGATCAGGCGGTATTCGCCGCACTTCAGGCGCTCGCGGCTGCCCAGCCCCTCGGCGCGGCCACCTACGCAGTGCATGCGGCCGCGGCCTGCTCCGCGGAGGGCGCGATCCGGTGTGTCCGCGAGGATGTCGGCCGCCACAACGCCTTCGACAAGCTCATCGGCGCGATGCTGCGCGAGCACATGGGCTGGGATCACGGCTTCGCGCTGCTCACGTCGCGCTGCTCGTACGAGTTGGTCGAGAAGGCAGCGCTTTCCGGTTGCCCGATGCTGGCAACCATCTCCGCACCTACAGCGCTGGCGATCGCCCGCGCCAAGGAGGCTAGACTCGAACTGCGGGTACTTGCTCGCTCCGACTCCTTACTGCGACCGGTCTCGTGAAACTGCTCGGCGCCATCCTCGCCGGCGGCGCCTCGCGCCGTTTCGGCAGCGACAAGGCCGACGCGTTGCTGGACGGCCGCAAGCTGGTCGACCATGTCGCGGAAGCGCTCCGACGCGACTGCGACGCGCTGGTGATCTGCGGTCGCATACACCCCGATATTCCCCGGCTTGAGGATCGGCCCGCCGCAGGCCTCGGCCCGCTCGGCGGGCTATGCGCTGCGCTGGAGCACGGCCGCGAAGCCGGTTTCGAGGCGGTGCTCAGCGCGCCTTGCGATGTGCCGAACTTGCCGGCCGACCTCTTCCTTCGGCTCGCGCAGGGTGGACTGTCAGCCTATGTCGCCGAGCATCCCGTCATCGGTCTTTGGCCATGCGCGCTGGTGGCCGATTTGCATTCCCGTCTGGAGCAGGAAGCCGACCGATCGATGCGGGCCTGGGTGCGCGCCGCGAAAGCAGCACCCGTCTCGTTCGGGTCCAGCATCTGCAATATCAACACGCGCGACGATCTGGCGGCGCTCCAGAGCGGCGCGCGTCCTTGAATCGTGGCGGCAAACGGGCGCCGCAGCACCGAAGAAAAAGGACCCGGCCCCAGCGAGCGGGAACCGGGCCTGACGGCCGGGAGGGGACCCGAACCTAGGCGACCTGGACAAACTTGAGCGAATATCTGGCGGTCGCGAGATGCACCATGCCAGGGAAACTGTTCGTCAGTTGGTCGTAGCGGGTAGCGATTGCACGGTTGATCTGGAGCTGGCCGAACATGCGCTCGATGCGATTGCGTTGCTTGTAGAGCGCCCGGTCATGCTGGATCTTCACGCGACGGTTTGACCGACCGGGAATGACGGCTTCGCTCCAGCGTCGGAAGCGGCGGTAGATGTGTTCCAACTGCCGTATGTGGGAGGCGCGTCGCGGCAGGGAGCGCCGCACCGAAGCCGCCAGAGGATGCCATTGATAATCGAGCGGTTCTGTTCCGGCGGCCTGCCTCGGCCACGGTTTTCCGGGTCTATTGGCAGCAAGTCATTCAGAACGCGCCACTCTGCTTCGGCCAGATCACCTCGGCTCAAGCCTGCCTCCAAAAGGCAGCGTCGAGTCAAGCACTTCTCGCTACGTCAATACTTCATGCAAATGTACCATTCCGCATTTCTCGGCAGCATGAAATCTGGCATCCCGTCCACGGGGACGGCGGGTAGCTCGCTAGCTGAGGAAAGCACGGTGGGATCGCTCTCGACCCAGTGCGCAAACTGACCATCGATCCAGGAATATGGTTTTTCCCCTCGCCCTCGAACAGCCAAGCCACAAAGCGCTCCGCGATTGTGCACCCCCACTCCACGGCGTCCTGCTCAGACGCGCTGGTGATCTACACTCCCGCGCTGGATTCGAAGTCGGTCCCATGCTCCGAATTTAACTGCAATTCGGTTGGCGATTCGTAGCCGAAAATAGACAGACGCTTCGTCAACATTTTCTGAGGCGACCCCACCAACTGCCGCCGTCAACGCTCTCCCTCTCAGAGGAGAAATTTGTCCACTTGGCCTAAAGCCTCCGACTCCAAGGTAGTGCAGGGCCGCGTGCACGACGCGTGACGGCCATCACGCCGAATGGTGCCTCCATCATGCTTAAGCCTCCCGGAGTCGCACGCGGCACGTCACTGCTCACGAGGCACTGGCGCAATGCGCCGGCTAAAAACTCAGATCGAACCCCAGCCGGACGCTGCGCGGCCTGAGCGGGGTGGTCTGGTCGCGGTCGCGGATGAGGAAGGGCGAGCCGAGCGCGAAGCGATTGCCGCGGGCGTCGAGCAGATTGGTGACCGCCACGCTGATACCGCGCCTGCCCTCGCCGACCCGCACTTCCACGCCGGTGTCGAGGTAATCGCCTTGCAGCCGTCCGAGGATCGGGCCGATCCCGAGGGTCGATTTGCCGACATAGCGGGCATAGCCGTTGGCGGTGAGTTCGAGATCGTCGCCAAGCGACCTGGTCCAGGCCATACCGATCCTGCCGCTGGCGTCGGCGACATTCGGCAGACGCTCGATCTGCGCGGTCAAGGATTCTTCCGCCGGCAGCGTCACGAAGGCACGCTCGGTGACCTTGCTGCCGTTGAGATAGAGCGCCGCATCGAACTCTAGCCCGGCGATCGGACGCCAGCGCGAGACCATACCGATCGACAGGACGCGGCCGTCGCCGGCATTGGCGGTGGTCGGAAATCCGAAGCCGTCGATCAAATCGGCCTGAATATCGGTCCAGCGGGTCGCCGACACGCTCACCGCGACGTCGAGTGCGGGGCTGCGATAGCGCCCGCCCGCCTCGACGGTCGAGACCCGGTCGCCGGCGAAGCGCTGGACAAATTCACGGCGAATGGCGATGCCGCCAGGGCGGAAACCCTGCTGATAGCGAGCGAACAGCGTCAATCCGTCGGCAACGCGATAGGCCGTCGCAATCGATGGCAGAAAACGCGTCTCGGAGCGCGAAGCGCGCGCGCCGGGATCGATACGATAGGCCACCACATCGGCAACGTCCTCCGAGCTTCCCGAGAGCCGCGCGTGAGTCAGCCTGCCGCCCAGCGTCAGCGTGAAGCGGTCGCGAGGCTCCACCGTCGCTTCGCCGTAGAGCGTCGCCTCGTCGACCTGATTGTTGACGCCGGTGAGCGCAGTGTCGAAGGGAGTGGCTTCCATACGACGATTGGTCTGCGCCCGGTTGTGCAACAGGCTGGCGGCGAGCAGCCAGCCGGTGCCGTTGACGCCGCGCCGGGCGAGGCGCACTTCCCCGGTGACCATCGAGATCCGGTTGGCCTGCGAATAAGCGGTGTTGGCAGCGCCTGCCGCCGGCCCCACCGCGAGGTCCTTGGTGTCGGCGAGTTCCGGTCCCTCGAACCGCTCGAACACATATTGTCCCGCATAGCCGAGCGACGAAGTCAGCTCGAGCGAGCCCCAATTCCTGCGGGTGACCAGATCGACCAGCCAATAATCGTTGCGGAACGGCTGGGCGATCGCGCTCGCGCGATCCAGTTCGCCGATATTGCGTTCGGCATATTGGCTGTCGTCGCCGTCGATGCGCTGGCCCACCGCGTTGAGATCTACGATCCAGTCGTCGCCAGGGTCGACGCGCAGCGCGGCGCGGCCACCAAAGGTGCGTACGCGGTTGATGTCGTCGATCCCGCGGCCGACATCATCGATATAACCGCCCTCGACCGATCCGAAGGCGAGCGCGCGGAATCCGATCACGTCCTGCTTCAGCGGAAGATTGAGGATCGCACCGCCATCGACGCCCGGTTTGCCGTGCTGGACGGCCAGCACCCCGCCCCACGCCGAACCTTCGAAGGTGCCGAGATCTGGCGAGCGCGGCACCACGCGGACCACGCCACCGAGCGACCCGGCCCCGTAAAGCGTGCCCTGCGGCCCTTCGAGCACTTCGACGCTGCGCACGTCGTAGAGCCGCAAATTGGGGTCCGGCGCGCTATAGGTGATCCGGCTGTTTCCCCAATATTGGCCGACGGTCGACTGGGTCGGGCCGACGAAGCTCGAATCGGCGATGCCACGGATGAAGAGCTTGTTGCGGCCCGGGCCGAGATGGGTCGAGGCGACGCTCGCGATGCGCGCCTCGATCGCCTCTGTGCCGCGCGCGCTCTCGGCCGCGCTCAGAGTTTCGCCGTCGACGATCTGCACCCCGCCCGGATAGGAGCCGAGCGGAATATCGCGCTTGGTCGCGGTGACGACGATTTCTTCGGGTGCCGGCGCCGGTTCGGCGGCCGGCTGGCGAGGCCGCGGGGGCCGCGGGCGCGCAGCAGCCGGCGCCTTGGTCACGCGCTCGACGAGATAGGTCCCCGGAGCGACGCGCCGGGCGCGGAGCGCATTGCCCTGCAGCATGCGCTCGAGCGCCTGCCCGGCGGTGAAACGCCCCCGCACCGGGCGCAGCTGCGCGCTGGCGAGGCCGGGCTCGCGAAAGCCGATGCTCGCGCCGGTCTGCCGGCTGAGCAGCTTGATCGCGACATCGAGGCGCGATGCGGCGATGGCGATGTCGGCCGCTCGCTCCTGCGCAAGCGCAGGAGACGCCACCATCAAGGAAACGAGGGCGAGCGGGCTAGCGGGGCGGGCCATGGGCCGGGGACATCGTCCATCCTTCCCCATCTGCGATGAACTCGACGCCGAGCAGCGGGCCTGCCCGCGCCAGCACCTCTTCGGGCGTACCCCGCAGCACGAGGGTTCCGGTGAAGCGAAGCCGTCCCGCCCCGCCGGCACTCCGCACCGGGCGGCCGATGCTGCGGGTCAGGTCGCGCGCCACCTGATCCAGCGCGGGATTGTCATATTGCAGCTCGCCCGTCGCCCAGCTGCCGACCGTCTGGGGGCTCGCCTTGCCGAGCAGCGGCTTAGCACTCTTGCCTTGCCGCGTCAGCGTATCGCCCGGCGCGAGCCGCACCTCGCCCGGACCCGGCTGGTAGATCACCGCGCCTTCGGCAACCGCCACTTCGAGCGCGTCGCCGTCCTGCACGACGTTGAACACGGTCCCCGCGTCGACGAGCCGCGTCCCGCCCGACACCACCACGAACGGATCGCTGGCGTCGTGCCGCACGTCGAACCGCGCCTCACCATGCTCGAGCACCACTTGCCGCGGCGTATCGGGATCGATCGTCACTCGGGTCGCACCGTTCAGCGCCAGCCGCGATCCGTCGGCCAGCTCGATCGTGCGATGCTCTCCTGGCGCAGTCGCGATCTGTTGCGCCGGCGCATCGCGGTCGAGCACCATCCAGCCCCCGACCACTGCGACCGCAGCCGCGGCGGCAGCGCTGCCGGCAAGCCACCAGCGCCGTACCGGCAGCGCGTCGGGCTCGACGGCGGGCGCCGCCGAGAACAACGCTACCGCCCAGGCCTCGTCGTCCAGCGCAGCCTCATAGGCCGCGAGATGCGACGGATCGCGCTCGAGCCATTCGGTGAAGCCGGTCCAGTCATCGAACGCCGGCTCCTGGACACGGATCGCCCATAGCCGGGCGGCCTCCTGAATGTCCGAATCCTGTGCGCTCATCGCCATAACAACCCTATGACGGAGCCGGCGCGATCATTCCGCATCGAATTTCGCCCTGAGCTGCGCGAGCGCGCGATAGGCCTTTTGCAGATCTTTCTCGACCGAGCTCAAACTGACGCCAAGCTCGCGCGCGATCGCGACCTGGCCGAGCCCGTCGAGCCGGCATCGGCGAAACACCAATTCGACCCGCGGCCCCAACGTGGCGAGCGTCGACTGGACCTCGCGCAGCCGTTCGCGGGCGATGAGCGCGCGCTCACCCATCGGCTGCTCTTCGCTCGGCCCGCTGGTCTCGTGCCAGTCCTGATGCCGGCGATCGCGGCTCACGGTCGAGCGGCGGCGATCACGGACCAGATTCTCGGCCGCGCGGAACAGATAGGAGAGCGGGTCGGCGATCGGCTGGGCAGGTGTCGCTGCCACCCGCTGCCACAGATCGTGCAGCGCATCCTCCGCATCATCGCTCATCCCGCGCGCTGCGAGGAAGCGCAACAGTCGGCTGCGCTCATTCAGGATGACGCGCTGGAGTCCGCTGATATCGTCGTCTCGATTCATCACGCGCGGCAAGGCACGCACCGGGGCATTTGCCAACCCCTTGCTGCGATATTCGGGACTCGAAAACCGACCTGCTGCTGCAAAGGAGATTCCATGGCGATTCAAAAGGCGCGTCCCTGCAATTGCTCGGCACGCGCCTGGGCGAAGGCCGAGATATGGGGCGCGTCGGGCGCGATCCAAGCCTTGGCCGAAGCCGGCGCCTCCGCACCCGGATCCAGCGCTCCGGGCCCCAGATAGGGCAGCGGATCGACCGCGCGGCCGCCGATGCGCACTTCGAAATGGAGGTGGCTACCGGTCGAGCGTCCGGTCGATCCCATCAAGGCAACGGCCTGCCCCCGCTCGACGCGGGCGCCAGGGCGCACCAATATTCTCGAAAGATGGGCATAGCGCGTCGAGAGCGCGCCATCGTGATCGATCTCGACCATCTCGCCATAGCTTCCCGACCTGCCGGCGAAGCGCACCACGCCGGGCGCCGACGCCAATATCGGCGTCCCGAGAGGACCGGGCATATCGAGGCCATAGTGCATCGCAGCGGTCTTCCGAAACGGATCGCCGCGCCGTCCAAATCGCGAGGAGAGCTTGGGAAGCACCACGCGGACCGCCGGCGGATCGCGATGCTCGGGCTCGATCCGCGGCGTCGGGGCCGGCGTCGCGTCGACCACGCGATCTCGAAAGATGGGACTGTTGCCGCCGGGAAGTTCGGTGATGCCCGGCGCCACTGGTCCAGGGTCCGGGGAGGACAAGAGCGCAAGGGCCAGATGGAGGGGCAACAGGCCGGGCATCATTGTTCTGACGGAGCCGGTTCCGCCGACCCGTAAGGTCCGGGCGAAAAAAAATTCCGGGCGCCGAAACGTTGCGGGAACCCGATCGAGGCTCCGTCTCACTCCCCGTCAGTACATGCTTATCAACCAGGGAGGCGAGGATGAATGCCACGGAACGCCGCATGCTCGACATGCTCAAAAAAGGTCGTGACCGCTACGGCGTCGTCGCGGTCAAGGCGGAGTTCGAGGCGGAGGGCACCCGTCCGGACGAATTCCTGCGCCTGCTCGAAATCGCACATCGCGCCGATCTGAAGGTCGCGCTCAAGATCGGGGGGTGCGAGGCAGTGTCGGATCTGCTCGCGTCGAAGCTCTACGGCGTCGATCATATCATCGCACCGATGGTCGAGACTCCCTATGCCCTGACCAAGTTCGCCGAGGCTAGGGCGAAGACCTATGGCGACAATGCCGAGGGCGCGCAGTTCCTGTTCAATCTCGAGACCGAAGCGACGTTGCGCAATCTCGACGCGATGCTGCCCATCGCCAAGGCGAAGCTGGACGGGATCGTCTTCGGCCGCGTCGATTTCACGCTGTCGCGCGGGCTGGCGCGTACTGCGATCAACGACCGCGAGATCACCGACGCGGTCCTTCAGGTCGCAAAGGCCTGCGCCGCAAATGACCTAACCCTGGTGGTCGGCGGCTCGGTCGCGGCAGAGGCCGGTCCGGCACTGCGCGAAATCCGCGGCGTGCGGCTCGATCGCTTCGAGACGCGCAAGGTGATCTTCGACGGCGCGGCGGCGGAATCGCCCTTGTTCGAGGCCGGCATCGCCAATGCCGTCGCGTTCGAGCTGGCGTGGCTCGAGAATAAGCGCGATCATTATCGCGCGATCGCCGACGAGGATCTGTCGCGCATCCGGATGATCCAGGAGCGAAGTGGCGGCGCCGCGATCGGACGTTTGGCGAGCGTGGCCGCCTGATCGCATCCATGTCGTTGCACGAAGAGGTTTCCGCGCTGCTGCGCACCGTCGCCGCGCACGTGGTGCTTCCGCGCTTCCGTGCGCTCGCGGGACACGAAATCGCGATCAAGTCGGCCGGGGAGATCGTCACGATCGCCGATCGCGAGGCGGAACTCCGGCTGCACGACGGGCTGGCGGCACTCGGCGTCGGCGCGCGCATCGTCGGCGAGGAAGCGGCCGAGCGCGATCCGGCGCTGCTCGACCATGTCGGCAACGGCCTGGTCTGGCTGATCGATCCGCTCGACGGCACCGCCAATTTCGCTGCCGGGCGGGAGCCGTTCGGCATGATGATCGCGCTAGTCGAGGATGGGGCTCCGCTTGCCGGCTGGATGCTCGATCCGCTGAGCGGGCGGCTGTGCCATGCGGCGCGCGGCGAAGGCGCAACTTGCGACGGCGTGCCGGTCCATACCCGGCCGACCGGCGCGTCGCGGCCGCGCGCGGCGCTCGGCACCCATTTCCTCGCGCCCGATCGACGCGCGCAGGTCCATGCCCGTGCCGATCACGATCTGGAGATCGTCGCCGTCCCCCGCTGCGCGGCCGAAAGCTATCCCCGGCTCGCGCTCGGCACCGACGACATCGCTTTGTTCCAGCGCATCCTGCCTTGGGACCATGCCGCGGGGGCGCTGTTCCTCACCGAGGCTGGCGGCCACATCACGCATTGGGACCGCTCCCCGTACCGCGCCGGCGGTAGCGGTGTGGGTGTCCTCGCCGCCGCCAGCGAGACGCAGTGGGAACGCGCGGCCGACATCCTGCTCGGCTCCGTCGCCGACATTGAACTGGATTCTCAGACCGCATGACTGTCCGATGGAAGCTTCTCGCCGGTGTCCTCGCCGCGACACCCCTGCCCGCGACTGCGCAGCTCGCGCCCCCGGTTGCCGGGGGACAGCAACAAGCCGATCCGCTCGCCCGACGCGCCGGGGCGGCGCAGGTGGCGATCCCGCCCGCCGAGGTCACGCCCTATCAACCGACGGTGATCGAGGCGCCGGCCACGGATTCTCAGACCTCCCCTGAGCAGGGGCCGCGGAGCGCTCCGCTTAACCCGACGCCGCCGAGCGAATTCGAGCGCTACGTCTCGGCAGCCGCGGGCATGTCGCTGCGCCGGTTCGGCGCCGATCTGCTCGTGCCGGGTGCCCGCGACTTCACTGCCGGGCCGAGCGCCACCGTGCCGCCCGACTATCGCCTCAACCCAGGCGACGAGCTGCTGCTCGGCCTGACCGGCTCGGTCCAGGCGGCCAGTCTCCGGCTGACCATCGACAGCGAGGGGCGGATCTTCGTGCCGCGGATCGGCGCGATCACGGTGGCCGGAGTACGGTATGGCGATGTCCATGACGTGATCGCGCGTCGTGTGTCGCGGCAATATCGCGGCTTCCAGCTCGAAGTGACGGTGGCCCGGCTGCACGGCGTGACGGTCTACGTCACCGGCTTCGCCGCGGCGCCCGGATCCTACACCGTGGGCAGCCTGTCGACTTTGGTCAACGCGGTGCTCGCCTCGGGCGGGCCGGCCGCGGGGGGCAGCTTCCGCTCGATCCAGCTGCGCCGCGGCGGCCGCCTCGTCTCGGACTTCGATCTTTACGATCTGCTGCTCAAGGGCGATCGCAGCGGCGATGCCGTGCTCCAGAATGGCGACGTCCTCTACATCGCACCCGCCGGCGAACAGGTCGCGGTGATCGGTAGCATCAATCGCGAAGCAATCTACGAACTGGCTCCCGACGAGACAGTCAGCGACGCGATCCTCCATGCCGGCGGAGTCAACACCGTGGCGGATTCGAGCCGGCTGATGGTGTTCGATTCGCTCGGCCGCGAGCAACGCGGCTGGGACGAATTGAGCGCAGCCGAGGCAATGACGCGCAAGGCCCGTCGCGGCGACATCGTGCGCGTGCTCTCCAATGTCGGCATCGCCCGCCCGCTCGAACAGCAATCGGTGCTCGTGACGATCAGCGGCGAGGTGTCGAAGCCCGGCCGCTATTATTTCAAGCCGGGAACGCGGCTGGCCGATGTGGTGGCGCAGGCCGGGGGGCTGACCACGCAGGCCTTCCCCTACGCCAGCGTGATCACCCGCGAGAGCGTCAAGGCGCAACAGCAGCAGAGCTTCGACCGCGCGGTTCAAGACGTCGAATTGCTGCTGACCTCGCAGCCGGTGACCTCGGCCAACCGCGCCCAACTCGTCCAGCCGGCCAATCTCACGCTCGTCCGCTCGATCGTCGATCAGTTGCGTGAACGCAAACCCAGCGGGCGGCTGGTGTTCGATTTGCCGGTCACCGCCGATACGCTGCCCGGCGAGCTGATCCTCGAGAACAACGACACCATCTATGTCCCGCCACGTCCGGTGACGGTCGGCGTTTTCGGCGCGGTGCCGACGCCCGCCTCCTTCGCCTATCGCGATGGCGTCACGGTCGGCGATTTCATCCGCCTCGCGGGCGGCGTGCAGAAGCTCGGCGACAAGGGCGAAGTCTTCGTCGTGCGCGCCAACGGCACGGTGCTTGCCGACGGCAAGCGCGTGCTGCGCGCACCTGCTCTGCCCGGCGACCTCGTCTATGTGCCGATCGACGCCAATCGCGGCGAATTCTGGGCGCGGCTGCGCGATATCACGAGTACGCTGTTCGGCGGACTGGTCGGCGCGGCTACGATCAAGAGTCTCGCCGAATGAGCCCGGTCGCGTTCGTGCGGGAGCCGCGCCAGCGGCGGATCGGCTATGCAGTGCTGGCACTGGTCCTCGCGCTGCTGTGTTTCTTCCCGCAGCCATACGTCGCCCGCGCGAAACTGGTGCCGCAGGACAATAACAGCATCGGGCTCGGCTCGATGATGAATGCGCTGGGCGGGCAGCTCCAGGGCTTCGCCGCATTGTTTGGCGGGGCGAAGCAGCCGATCGACATGTACCTGGCGATCTCGCGCGGCACCGAAGTCACCGACGCGGTCATCAGCGAGCTCAAATTGGTCGGGCCGAACGGCTATGCGAGCCAGGACCGCGCCCGGGTCGCGCTGGCGAAGAAGGTCGACATCCACTCGCTGACCGGCGGGATCGTCGAAGTCGAGGCGCGCACGCACGACGCGCGGCAAGCCGAGGCGATGACGCGCGCGTATGTGCAGGCCATCAGCGACCGGATCATCGCGCTGGGCCGCGACCGGGTCCGCCGCAAACGCGACGTGGTGCTCCAGCGTTTCAAGGAAGCCGCTGGTCGCGTGGTGAAAAGCGAAACCGCGCTCAATGCCTTCCGCCGGCGCAACCGCCTGGCCGAGCCCGAGGCACAGCTGGGCTCGGCGCTGTCGCTGCGCGCTGGGCTCGAGGCGCAGCTCCAGGCCAAGCTCGTCGAATTGCAGACGCTCCAGCGCTTCCAGGGCGAAGAGAATCCGCAGCTCCAGGCGGTGCAATCCGAAGTCGCCTCGCTGCGCGAACAGATCGCCAGGACCGCGAGCCCGAGCGCCGGCGTCGCCGGCCCCAACGTCGCGGGTCTCTCCGAGGTTTCGGGCGAGTATCTGAACCTCTATCGCGACTATCGTTTCGCCCAGGCGCTGTACGAGGTCTATGCGCGCTCTTCCGAAGAGGTCGCGGTGGAGACGCTCGCCGCGGAGACCGCATCGGACGTCCAGCTGATCGAGGCGCCGCGGCTCGATCCTGACCGCAAATACAACATCCCCGCGGTGGCGCTGCTGGCGCTGCTGATCGCCCTCGCCTTGTTCACCGAAATCTACGCGCCCGCGACCGGCATCGATCTGCGCTTCGGCCGCAAGGATCCGGGACAATGATCCCCGAATTGTCGATCGTCATCCCCTGTTTCAACGAGGAAGAGAATGTCCGCGCGATCTGCGCCGCGGTGACCGCCGAGGCGGCGCGGCAGGTGCGCTCGCACGAGATATTGCTGATCGACAATAAGTCCACCGACGCGACCCGCGAGCACATGCGCGCGCTCTGCGCGGAGGACCCGCGCATCCGCGCGATCTTCAACAACCGCAATTACGGCCAGATGCGCTCGCCGACCTATGGCATCTACCAGGCCGAGGGCGCGGCGGTGATCGGGATGTGCGCCGATTTCCAGGATCCGCCCGCGATGATCGGCGAATTCGTCCGCCAGTGGCGCGCCGGTGCGCAGATCGTGCTGGGGCAGCGCCGGTCGGAGCGCGCATCGCCAGTGCTCGGCGCGGTCCGTCGGCTCGGTTACGCCTTGCTGCGCAAGTTCGGCGACACTCCGGTGATCCCCGGCGCGACCGGGTTCGGGCTGTTCGATCGCGAGGTGGTGGACACGCTGGCGGCGTGGAACGAGCCCGAACCGTTCTTTCGCGGCATGCTGGTCGAGAGCGGCTTCCGGCTCGCAATCGTGCCGGTCGACCGGCCAGAGCGCGCCGCGGGGACGAGCAAGAACGGCCTGGGCTCGCTTGCCTCCTTCGCGCTCTCCGGGTTGGCGGGATCGGCCAGGTCGCTGCTGCGGCTGCCGATCCTGCTCGCCTTGCTCGCCGCCGGAATCGCATTGCTGACGCTGGTCGCAGGACTGGTCACGGGACCGAACCTCGCATTGCTCGGGCTGGCGCTGGGTTTCGGGATGTTCGCGGTGGTCTTGCTGTTCCTCGGGTTGATCGGCGACCAGGTGCGCATGCTCGCCGAGCGCAGCCGCAACGTGCCGCTGGTGATCGAGGCCGAACGAATCAACTTTCCGCCCGAGCGCCGCCGGCCCGCCGCGCGCACCCTGATCCGGCGGCCGTGAGGGCACGCCTGCGCCTGCTGCCCGAGCTGCTGCTCGCGCTCGCCGTGCTGGCGAGCGTGATCGCCACCGCTTTGGCGTTTCGCGAGACGGGCTATCTGCCGCAGCCCTTCGTGTTCGACACCAACGACACCTTCATGGACTGGTTCAACACCGCGTATTGGGCGAACCGCCCCGGCGCGTACGACGTCTGGCGCAGCATCTATCCGCCCTTGTCGTTCGTGTTCCTCGACCTGTTCAGCGTGCCCGGCTGCTATCTCCAGTCGCCCTTCCATGCGCGCGACTGCGACTGGCTCGGCAAAGGCGTCATCCTCGCATTCTATCTGCTCGACGTCGCCCTCGTCTGGCTGAGCTTCCGCCGCGCCGATCCGCGCACCGCGCCGATGCGGACGATCGCTTTCGGGCTGGGCTTGCCTTTGCTGTTCACGCTCGAGCGTGGCAATTTGATCCTCGTCGCCTTCGCCTGCTTCGTGATCGCGCATGGCCCGCTGGTGACGCGCGGGCCGTGGCGCTGGCTGGCGGCGGGAGCGACGATCAACTTCAAGCCGTATCTGCTGCTCCCGGTGCTCGCTTACGCGGTGAAGCGCGACTGGCGGTCGCTCGAGCTGTCGGCGATCGTGACGATCATCGCCTACCTCGTCACCCTCGCGATCGTCGGCGCGGGCACACCGATCGAGCTGGTCGCCAATACTGCCAACTGGGTCGTCTTCCAGAGCGGGCAAGTGTGGAATGAGATCCATTATTCAACAAGTTACGCGCCGTTCCTGATGATTCGAAATTCCCAGATCCCGGTGCTGCAATTCGTGCCGTCGCGCACCGTCGAGACGATCGAGTTCGTCGTGCCGATCGTGATCCGCGCGAGCCAGGCCGTGGCTCTGCTCGCGCTGGCGGGGGCGTGGCTTCAGCCCAAAGCGCTGCCGCTCCACCGCGTATCGACGATCCTGCTCGCCGCCTATCTGGTGACCCAGTCGCCGGGGGGCTACACCCAGACCTTCCTGCTGTTCCTCGTGCTGCTCGAGCCGTGGAAGGGGCCGGGTCCGATCGTCGCGATCGTCTGCGCCTATCTGCTGTGCCTCGTCACCGATTGGCCACTCTCGACCGTGCTCGAGCTTGCCACCAACAGCTGGCTGAGCGGCCGGCCGGTAACCCCGAATTTCGGGCTGGCGGTCGGGCATTTCGTGCGGCCGGGGCTGGTCGCGCTGATCCTCTGGGCACTCGCGCTCGACAGCATCGTGCGGGTGATCCGCGCCCACCGCACGCACCGTCCGTCGCTGGGGCTGGCGCCGGCATGATCTTCGAACAGGATCTGGCGACGATCGACAAGGCGCTCGCCTTGCTCTGGCCGCGGCTTTCGGGCGCGCGGATCTTCATGACCGGCGGCACCGGGTTCATCGGCCGGTGGATGCTCGAAGCGCTCGCCCGTTCGGGCATCGACGCGGAGGTGACTTTGCTCAGCCGCGATCCCGAGGGCTTCGCGGCGCGGGTGCCGCATCTCGCCGCGCGCTTTCGGCTTGTCGCCGGCGATGTGACCAGCTTCGCTGCGCGCGCCGGCGACTATACCCACGTCATCCATGCCGCCACCGATGCGAGCGCCGCGCTCAACGCGAACGACCCTCGGCGAATGTTCGACACGATCGTCGCGGGCACAAGACGCGCGCTCGATCTCGCGATGGATTGCAATGCCGTCCGCTTCCTCTTCCTGAGTTCGGGCGCGGTCTATGGTGCGCAGCCGCAGCAGGTGACGCACGTCGCCGAGGACTGGCGCGGCGGCCCCGATCCCTGCGACCCGCTCTCGGCTTACGGCGAGGGCAAGCGCGCCGCCGAGATGCTGTGCGCGATCTACGCGAAGCAATTCGGCCTCGAAATCGTCAATGCGCGCATCTTCGCGTTGCTCGGTCCCTTGCTCTCGCTCGATACCCATTTCGCCGCGGGCAATTTCATCCGCGACGCGATGCAGGGCCGGACGATCCGCGTCGTCGGATCGGGCGAGGCGGTGCGCTCGTACCTCTACGCCGCCGATCTCGTGGTGTGGCTGTGGACGCTGCTGATCGCGGGCAAGCCCGGCATGGTCTGCAACATGGGCTCGGAAGAGGCGGTGTCGATCGCCGATCTCGCCCGGCGGACCGCTTCCTTGCTCGGCGGTCCCGGCGTCGAGATTCTTGGGCGCCCCGATCCTGGCTGGAATCCAGGCCGCTACGTGCCCTCGACCGCGCACGCCCGCGCCGAGCTCGGCGTCGCCGCGACGGTGGGACTCGACGACGCGATTCGCCGCACGGCGCTCTCCAACGGATGGAAACCATGACTCTCGTAAAGCTCGCCGACTGGGTAGCCGACCGGATCGCCGCGCACGGCATCGGCCATGTCTTCATGATCACCGGCGGTGGCGCGATGCATCTCAACCATGCGCTGGGGACACACCCCAAGCTCGCCACCACCTTCACCCATCACGAGCAGGCACTGTCGATGGCAGCGGAGGCCTATTACCGGCTGACCAACCGGCTCGCGGTGGTCAACGTCACTTCGGGGCCCGGCGGGACCAATGCGATCACCGGGGTCTACGGCGCTTATGTCGATTCGATCGGCATGCTCGTGATCTCGGGACAGGTGAAGACCGAGACCACCGTCCGCGCCACCGGGCTGCCGCTGCGCCAGTTCGGCGACCAGGAGCTCGATATCGAGGAGCTCGTCCGGCCGATCACCAAATATGTGACGATGGTCACCGACCCGCTCAGCATCCGCTACCATCTCGAAAAGGCGCTGTATCTCGCCACTTCGGGTCGCCCCGGCCCGGTCTGGCTCGACATTCCGCTCGACGTGCAGGCCGCGAAGATTGACCCGACACAATTGGCCGGGTTCGATCCGGCCGAGCTGGAAGAGCCATGGAAGGCGACCGATCTCGATGCCGCCGCGGCCGCTATCCTCGACAAGCTGCGCAACGCCGAGCGCCCGGTGGTGTTCGCCGGGAGCGGCGTACGGTTGAGCGGCGCGCATGCCGGGTTCCTGCGGCTGATCGAGAAGCTCGGCGTACCCGTCGTCACCGGCTGGAACGCGCACGACGTGCTGTGGAACGCGCATCCGCTTTATGCAGGGCGCCCCGGCAGCGTGGGCGATCGCGGCGGCAACATGGTCACTCAGAGCGCCGATCTGCTGCTGATCCTCGGCAGCCGGCTCAACATCCGGCAGGTCAGCTATAACTGGAAGACCTTCGCGCGCGAGGCGTACAAGATCTGGGTAGACATCGATCCGCTCGAGCTGCGTAAGCCGACGGTGGTGCCAGACATGCCCGTCGTCGCCGACCTCGCCGAGCTGATCCCTGCTTTGCTCCAGGCGCCCTATCAAGGGCCGACGTCCGCGCACGACGAATGGCTGGAATGGTCCCGCGAGCGCGTGTGGAATTTTCCGGCGGTGCTCCCCGAATATCGCAATCACGGCCCGACCGTGCACCCCTATGTCGCGATGGAAGCATTGTTCGCGCAGCTCGGCGAGGACGATGTGGTGGTCACCGGCAATGGCAGCGCGTGCGTGGTCAGCTTTCAGGCCGCCGAGATCAAGCGCGGCCAGCGGCTGTGGACCAATTCGGGCTGTGCGACGATGGGCTATGACCTGCCCGCCGCGATCGGCGTTTGCGCCGCGACCGGCGGCAAGCAGCGCGTGATCGCGATCGCCGGCGACGGCAGCATCATGATGAACCTGCAGGAGATGCAGACCATCGCCGGTTATGGCCTGCCGGTGAAGATCTTCCTGATCAACAACAGCGGCTATGTCTCGATCTTCCAGACGCAGCGCAATTTCTTCAACGGCGTCGAGGTGGGCGGCGGGCCCAAGAGCAACGTCACCTTCCCCGATTTCGCCAAGCTCGCCGCGGCGTTCGGCTTCGCCTATTTCCGTGCGGAATCGCACAACGACTTGCCCGGCGCGATCGCTTCCACGCTGGCAACGGATGGGCCGGTGCTCTGCGAGATCATGATCGACGAGCATGTCGGCTTCGCCCCCAAGCTCAGCGCGAGAGCGCATCCCGACGGGCGGATAACTTCCCCGCCGCTGGAAGACCTTTCGCCGTTTCTCCCGCGCGAGATGCTGCGCGAGAATATGCGCATCGCGCTGCTGGAGGAGGAATGAAGCGCCGGATCGCCGGGATGCAGGCCCGCATCGGCGGGCGCCCGTTGCGCTTCCTCATCGCGGGGGGGCTCAACACGCTGGTGGGCCTGACTTTCTATCCGCTGCTGCTGTGGGCGGTGCCGCTGATGCGCACGCATTATCTGGCGGCTTTGGGCATCGCGCAGGTCGCCTGTCTCCTCTTCGCCTATGTGACCTACAAATACGGGGTGTTCCGCACCCAGGGTAACATGGCGCGCGAATTCGGCGCCTTTTCGGGCTTCTATCTGTTCAACTATGCCGCCAACTGGGCGATCCTGCCGTTGCTCGTCGAAACTGCCGGGGCGCACCCTTCGGTGGTCCAGACCGGCTTCAATCTGATCGTCATCGCCACCAGCTGGTTCTGGCACAGCCGCGTGACCTTCCGCGCGGCGGAGCGCACCGCATGACAGCCGAATTCCTGCACCGCCCCTGCCCGCTTTGCGGCGCTGCCGACTCGCGCGAGGAAGCGCATAGCCGCCGCCGCGCCGAGGCGCTCGGCTTCGCGGAGCTGCGCGGTTTTTGGTCGGGACTGAAGGAAAAGCCGTTCTTCAGTTACCACCGCTGCGCGGATTGCGGCCTGCTGTTCAACCCGGTCTATTTCCACGACGCCCAGCTCGCCGAACTCTACGCCGACATGGCGCCGAACATGCACATCGTCGCCGACGATTCGATCATCGCCACGCAGCGGGGCTATTTCAATCGGGCCGCGGAGCTTGCGCCGCTGACCGGCGGCTATCTGGAAATCGGCCCCGACGCCGGCCACGTCGTCCGCGAGGCGGCGGCAGTGGGTGATTTCGACCATTTCTGGTTGTTCGAGCCGAACCGCGCGATCTGGGACGCGCTGCGTTCGGCGACGGGCGGCAAGCCGACCATATTGCAGCCCGAAATGGACGACATCTCGGTGGTGCCGGACGGGTCGGTCGGGCTGGCAGTGATGATCCATGTGCTCGATCACATGCTCGATCCGCTGGCGATGCTGACCCAGATCCGCGCCAAGCTGGCACCGGGCGGCACGTTGATGATCGTCACGCACAACGAGAAGTCGCTGCTGCGCAAGGCGATGGGCGTCCGCTGGCCGCCCTTCTGCCTCCAGCATCCCGAAGTGTACAATCCGGGCACGATGCGCGCGCTGCTGGGCAAGGCCGGCTTTGCCGACGTCGCGGTCGAGCGCAGCCTCAACTATTTCCCGATCGACTTCCTCGCGCTCAACGCCGCCTGGGCGCTGGGGCTCAAGGTCGACCGCTTGCCCTTGCCCAGCAAGGCTGTCGGCGTACGGCTGGGCAATATCCAGACCTTCGCGCGGACGCCCGCCGCTGGATAAAGCTACGCCCCGAACTCAGCGAAGGCGCAGAAGGGTTGGTGGGGGAAGCGCTCGAGCTTCAGATTGTTGAGCCCCAGCACTTCCATCACCGCCTGGGTCTCGCCGGGGAAATGCTTGCAGACCATCTCGTCGAACACGAGGAGCGAGCCCTTGACCAGCCGCGGCAGGATCATTTCCAGCGCCGCGCGGGTCGGCTGGTAGATGTCCATATCAAAGATCGCCATCGCGACGACAGCATGGGAATTGTCATCGAGCCATTTCGGCAAAGTCTCGACGACATCGCCCTTCACCAGTTCGAACTTCTGGATCTGGGGGACCGGAGAGAAGCTCTCCTGCAAGGCGAGGATCTCGGCGAGTTCGGCTTCATAGCCGGTCGAGGTGGAATAGTCGCCGTCGCTGGAAAAGCCGCCATCGGCGTCGTGCACGCCGGTGAACCCACTGAACGTATCGAAGCCGACGATCGTGCGCGAATGGTTGTACGGCTCGTGGATGCCGCGCAGGTTGCACAGGGTCGTCATCGTCGCCCCCCAGTGCACGCCGAATTCGCAGATTACCCCCGGCACGTTGACGATCCGCCGATAGAGATGATCCTCGTACAGCAGCCGCGACAGCACCTGGCGCTTCATGAACACGGTGCTGTGATGGTTCCAGTGCGATCCGAAGCCGCCTTCGCGGTGCCGCGCGCGGGCAAGCGCGTACAGGCGCGCGTCATTGTCCGCCTCACTATCGCTGCGCTGGGTGAATTCCCCCGACAACTTCTTCAGCACGCACTGGTCCTCCCGTTGATTTCGATAGCGCGGCGGCGGCTCATGCCTGTCCTGCTGCGCGCGCCTGATAGTCGGCGATCTGCTGCAGCGTGATCGCGCGCGCGTCTTCACCCCCGCCGACGGCCTTGTGCCATTCAGCGATCCAGCCGAGCGCCTGCTCCAGCCGCAGCATCGGCTGCCAGCCGAGCGCGGCGCGGGCTTTCGAACTGTCGAGACGCAGTAGGCCGGCCTCGTGCCGGCGCGGGCCGGTGTCGGCGATCGCGGCGACGCCTTCACCCCAGGTGGCGCGCATGCGTTCGACGATCCACGACACCGGCCGCGCGTCCTCGTCGGAAGGACCGAAGTTCCAGCCTTCGGCGAAGCGCCGCTCGCCTGCGAGCAGCCGCTCGGCGAGCAGCAGATAGCCGCCGAGCGCCTCCAGCACATGTTGCCACGGACGCACCGCATCCGGCGAGCGGATCAGCGGCGCGGCACCGGCTTCGAAAGCGCGGATCAGGTCCGGCACGAGCCGGTCGGTCGCCCAGTCGCCGCCGCCGATAACGTTGCCGGCGCGCGCCGTGGCGAGCGCCGGGCCGTCGGCGAAAAACGAGCTGCGATACGCGGCGGCGACCAGCTCGGCGCAGCCCTTGCTGCTGCTATAGGGATCGTGCCCGCCCATCGGGTCGCTCTCGCGATAGGGCCAGATCCACTCGCGGTTCTGATAGCATTTGTCACTGGTGACGCAGACGATCGCCTTGACGTCGGGGGTCCGGCGAGCGGCCTCGAGCAGATGCACCGTTCCCATGACGTTGGTGGCGTAGGTCTCGACCGGCTCGCGATAGGAGAGCCGCACCAGAGGCTGCGCGGCGAGGTGGAAGATCATCTCGGGCCGCGACGCCTCGACCACCGCGCGGACTGCGGTCAGGTCGCGGATATCGCCTTCGTGATGCTGGATCAGTTCATCGATGCGCGCCGCGGCGAACAGGCTCGACTCGCTTGGCGGCGGCAGCGCGAAGCCGGTGACCTCGGCGCCGAGCGCATGCAGCCACAGGCTCAGCCAGCTGCCCTTGAAACCGGTATGGCCGGTGACGAGAACCCGGCGGCCGCGCCAGCTATTCACCAGCGCTTCCACGGCGCGTCGCCCGACTTCCACAATTCGTCGAGATAGAGTTTGTCGCGCAGCGTATCCATCGGCTGCCAGAACCCTTCGTGCCGATAGCCCATCAACTCGCCGCCGCGCGCGAGCCGCTCGAGCGGCCCCGCTTCCCACACGGTATCGGGGCCGTCGATCAGATCGAGCACCGAAGGATCGGCGACGAAGAACCCGCCATTGATCTGGCCGCCGTCGCCCGCCGGCTTTTCCTTGAAATCGACCACCTTGCCCGCATCGAACTCGAGCGCGCCGAAGCGGCCGGGGGGCGATACCGAAGTGATCGTCGCGCGCAGCCCGTGCGCCTTGTGGAAGTCGACCAGCGCGCCGACGTCGATATCCGCGACGCCATCGCCATAGGTGAAGCAGAAGGGCTCGTCGGGATCGAGATAGGGACGGATCGCCGCGAGCCGGCCGCCGGTCATCGTCGTCGCGCCGGTCTCGACCAGGGTGATCCGCCACGGCTCGCTGCGCGCGTAATGGATCTCCATGCCGTTGCCGCCGCGCAAGTCGATCGTCACGTCGGAGGTGTGGAGGAAATAGTTCGCGAAGAACTCCTTGATCAGATAGCCCTTATAGCCGAGGCAAACAACGAAGTCGTTGAAACCGCTCGACGAATAGATCTTCATGATATGCCAGAGGATCGGCATGCCGCCGATCTCGACCATCGGCTTCGGCCGCACCGACGTCTCTTCGCCAAGCCGGGTGCCCAAACCGCCGGCCAGGATTACGGTTCGCATCTTCACTCCACGTCATCACTTCAGCACGATGACGTACCCCTCTCCCCCAGTCCGTAAGCCGGATCGCGATTCCTGGATGCAGCGCGGCATATTGCTGCTGATATTGCTGCTCGCGGCTGGGCTGCGGGTGCGCGGGATCGGGTTCGGACTTCCCGCGCTCAACGATCCCGACGAGCCGCTGTTCATGATGACCGCCGTCGAGATGCTGCGGAACCATAGCCTGAACCCTGGCTGGTTCGGCCACCCGGGCACGATCACGCTCTATTGCCTCGCCCTGATCAGCCTGGTCGTCGGCGGGTTCGGCATCGCGACCGGCCGCTATGCCGATACCGACGCCTTCGTGAGCGCGGTATATGCCGACCCGGGAATATTGTTTCTCCCGGCGCGGCTGTGCATCGCCGCGTGCGGCGTGGTCTGCGTCTACCTGACCTGGCGGCTGGGGCGGCGGATCGGCGGCACTACCACCGGTCTGATCGCGGCCGCCTTCCTCGCGGTCAATTCGGTGCACATCGATTATTCGCAAGTCATCCGCACCGACATCCAGGTCAGCATCTTCATGCTGCTCTGCCTGTTCGCCTCGATCGCGATCGCCGAGAAGGGCCGGCTGCGCGATTATCTGCTCGCCGGCCTGTTCGTCGGGCTCGGCTGCGCGACCAAATGGCCCGCCGCGACGATCGCGTTGAGCCCCGTCGCAGTCGGGATCTGGCGTATCGCCCGCGGCAACCGCGACGCGCGCAAATTGCTGGTGTTCGCCGGCGCGGCAGTGGGCGCCCTGCTACTCGCCTCTCCCTATCTGGTGCTCGACTATTCCACCGTCCTCCGCAACCTCACCGGCGAGGCACGGCCGATCCATCCGGGCGCCACCGGCGGTGGCCTGCTCGTCAATCTCCGCTGGTATCTGACGGACCCGTTGCTCGGCTCTTTCGGCGCAGCGGGTCTCGTCCTCGCGGGGATCGGCGCGGTCCTGCTGCCGGTGCGCAACCGGGTCGCGGCGATCGCCGTCCTGCCGGGGGTCGCTGCCTTCGTAATGCTGATCGGCATCCAGGCGCTGCGCTGGGAACGCTGGCTGATCCCGCTGCTGCCCATCGCCGCGATTGCCGCGGGATATGCGATCACTTGCCTTGCCGAGGTGCTGCGGGCGTGGTCGGGCCGGCCGCTGCGCGCGCTCGAACCGATAGCGGTGCTCCTGCTGATGGTGCCGATGGTGTCGGCCGCGCAGGCAAGGGCCGTCGCGCGGGCGAACGACACCCGTCAGCTCGCATCGGCCTGGGCGCGCACGCACATCCCGCCGGAGAGCAGCATCCTCGTCGAGCACGCCGCGATCGACCTCATCCCGGGGCCGTGGCGCTTGCTGTTCCCGCTCGGCACCGCCGGCTGCATCGACGCCCGCGCCGCGCTCGCCGGCCGCATCCGCTACGGCGAAGCCGAGAACCGGCGCTCGGGGAGCCCGCTCGTCGATCTGGGCAGCGTCGCGCTTTTTCGCCTCCCCGGCTGCCGGGCACGCTTTGTAATCCTGAGCCATTACGACCGCTATCGCGACGACAGAACGCGCTTTGCCGCCGAATGGCAGCGCTATGCCGAACTGACCCGGGGAAGCACGTTGCGGCACGTCATCGCCCCCGTGTCCGGGCTGCGCGGCGGACCGACGATCTACATCTTCGAAATCGCGTCAACGCCTTGACGGGCGCGCGATGGCGTCGCGAACGATCGGCAACGCAACGGTGAAGCGCGCGCCGCGCTCCCCGCCGGGTTCGAGCACGAGGCGGCCGCGCTCCGCGCCGAGCAGCGACGCCGATATGGCGAGGCCGAGCCCGGTGCCCCCCGCCGCCCGCCGCGTGGTGAAGAACGGCTCGAAGATACGTTCGGCATCGCCGGGCGCAATGCCGCGGCCATTGTCGGTCACGACGATCTCTAGATCCTGATCACCGCGCCGCAGGTCGATCGTCACTTCGGTGGCGCCGGCCTGACGCGCATTCTCGATCAAGGTGGTGAGCACCACCTCCACGGTCGAAGCTTGCACTGCAACCAGCGGCATCACCGGCGCGGACGCAACCCCCACGCGGAATCCCGGCCCGTCATGCGCATCGGCGACCCGGCGAACCGCCGCCAGCGCATCGTCCGCGACATCGGGGCCGGGCTGCGCCATATCGGCGCGGGCGAGATCGAGCAGCCGGGTGACGAGTTGCGACAGCCGCGCGGCGTCGGCCTTGATGTTGCCGAGGAAGCGCTCGCGCTCGGCGGGCGTCATTGCCGCACCATGATCCTCGAACAACTCGATCGCGCCCGAGATGCCGGCGAGCGGCGTTTTGAACTCGTGGCTCACCGACGCCGCGAAATCGCGCAGATAGCGCGAGCGGCGGTCAATCGCTGCGGCCATGGCGCCGAAATTCTCGAACAGCACGCGTATCTCGATCGCGGCGGTGACCGGCGTCTCGGGCACCGAACCGGTGCCCTTGGCGACGCCGCGGGTGGCTTCGCCGAGCGCCTCGATCGGCCGCGCGATGCCGCGCGACAACAGCCCGGTCAGCACCAGCAGCACGACGAAGATCAATGCGATACCGAGCAGGATCTTGCCGCGATCGTCATAGAGCCCGCGGAACAACGCCCGCGGCGAACGCGACAGCAGCAACGCGCCGACCACGCGCCCGTTTGCGATGATCGGCCGGACATGGTGGATCCGGAGCGACGAGGCGCGGCTGAGCCATTCGAAAGCGTAACGCTGACTATAACCGCCGTTGGTGCGCAGCACCGTGTCGACTTTGCCCTTCAGCGCCGCCGCGACCTCGGGCAATTGCGCATAGGAGCCGCCGGCATCGTGGCCGATCAGCACCACGCCGCCCCGGTCGATCAACTGGATCGAGGCGAGCGTCGTGCGTGCCGTGGCCGCGAGGATCGGATGCAGTCGGCGCGCCATCGCCAGCGCATCGGGATCGGGCGGTACGGTTCGCGCCAGCGCCGGCGGGCGTTCGGGAAGCACTCCCGTCGTGCGCAGGTCGATCGTCGATGCCTCCGGGCGCCATGGCCGTGGATCGGTGGAGGCAGGCGCAGCGCCAGGCCATAGCGCCTGCGCGGCACCGGCGAGCGCGGCACCCTGCGCTATCAGCTCCGCTTCGGTCTGCCGCACGAGGGTATTCTCATAGACGCGCAGGAACAGCGCCCCCACACCGGGCAGCGCGGCAGTGAACAGCAAGGTGCCGAACAGGATCGTCCGCAGCCTTAGCGCCGGCCAGTGCCGTTTGAGGACCGTCTTCAGCGCGCCGATCAAGCGCCCGCGCCCGTACAGCTCCCCAGCCGATATCCCACGCCGGGGCGGGTCTCGATCACGTCGGTGCCGCCGACCCCGGCGAACTTGCCGCGCAAATTGCGGATATGGCTGTCGATCGTCCGGTCGGTCACTGCGAAGCCCGGCCCGTGCAGCCTGTCGATGATCGCGTCGCGGCTGAACACCTTGGCCGGCATCACCGCCAGCGTGCGCAGGATCGAAAATTCAGTGACGGTCAATACGATCTCGGCGCCCGCCCAGCTGGCGCGCCACCCGTCGATATCGAGCGCGAGCCGGCCGTGCTCGATCCGCCGCCCTTCGTCGGTTTCGGGCGGCCTTGCGCTCGCCCGGCGCAGGATCGCCATCGATCGCGCCACCACTTCGCGGGGGGAGAACGGCTTCACGACATAATCGTCGGCGCCCAGCTCGATGCCGAGCACGCGATCGATCTCGTCGTCGCGCGAAGACAGGAACAGGATCGGCAAGTCGCCGGCAGCGCGCAACCGCCGGCAGGTCTCGAGCCCGTCCATCCGCGGCATGTTGATGTCGAGCACCACCAGATCGACGCGGTGCCTGTCGACCAGATCGAGCACGGCCTCGCCGTCGTCCGCCTCGATCGTGTCGAGCCCGGCCTTGGCAAAGGCGAAGGCGAGCAGCTGGCGGATATGCGGGTCGTCGTCGGCGATGAGGATGGTGCGCGGCATGGGGCACATGATCATTGCGCGGCCTCGTTCGTCAATGCCGGCCGGGGCACGAGTTGCTCGGCGACCGAGGCGGTCGGCGCGTTCTCGGGCTGCGGCGCAGGCTCGGGCGGCGCCGGCGGTGGCCTGAGTGCACCGTCGCAATCACGGCCGGCAGGTCCTCGAAGCGGCGCTGCCTGCAGCTTGCGCCCTGCAAGCATGTTCCTGATCTCGCGCAGACGTCGGCCGTTGCGCCACGTCGAGTCGCCGCCCAGTTGGCCGTCGATCGTCTGGATCAGCACGTCGTGGCGGACCCATGCCAGGCGCTCGGCGAAATCGGGGCGCAGATCAGGGCGCAGTTCGAGCGTGACCAGCGAGGTCAGCGCCGAAGGACCGAGGCTGCCGAGATAGCAAAGGTCGAGTTCGGCGCCCTTGCCGCCCACTTCGCGCGCGTGGCGGATATTCCACGCCGCAGCGACCGATCCGAGATCCACCATCGTGCATCCCGTGAGGACCAGCAGTGCGGCGGCGACATTAGCGTTGATCAGCCATCCCGCGCTCCGTCCGCGAAGCATGCGCCAGACGATCAGCACCAGCCCCAGCGCGACCAGCACCATCCAGATCAACGCCGCGATCCGCAGCCCGGTCAGCGAGTAAACCTCGATGTAGTCGATCGTGCGCAGGATGCTGGAGGCGACGAGGAATATGTTCTGCGCGATCCACAGCACCACCAGCTGCCGGATCGCCGGCACCGCCGCGGTGGCCGAGCCGGGCCGCAGCGCGACGAGCACGAACAGGCCGGCGAGCAAAGCGGTGGCGATCAGCGGATAGGCGCCGCGATGCGCATAATCGGCCAAGGTCACGCCCTCCGGCAGCGGCGCACCGCTCCACAGAAAGGCGATGTCGAGCCCGTTCTGCAGCGCGAACAACGCGTTGAAGGTCCACAAGGCGAGCAGCACCGACCCGGTCGAGACGCCCGGCAGCGTCAGCGGTGCGCCGGTCCGGGGCGCAATCGCGGGAAGGCCGATCCGGCGCGGGCGCAACGTCGCCCAGACCGTCGTGGCGATCACGATCCAGAACAGGACCCGGCCGAGCGTGGCATCGTCGACGCGTGGCATGCCAATGCGGTAGAGTGCATCGCCGATCACCGGATTGGCGCTGGCGAACAAGGCGAGGAACACCGCGCCGCCCAGCAGCGGCAGCGGCAGCAGCGGCAGGATCCGTTGCCTCGGCAAATTGCGCCCGAGCGGCCTGCGCAGCCGGAACATGTCCTGCCACGGACCGACGACACTGGCGATGCCGTGGAGGATCAGCCGCAGCACCCAGCGGCCGGCATGATCGAAGCCCGGCGCGCGCGGCAGCAGCACCGCCATGGTCAGGCTGGTCCAGAACAGCAGCCATGCCAGCAACCCGGGAGCATCGAGCAACGGCACCGCCAGCAGCAACGCGCCGGCGGCGGCGATCCAGCTACGGCGGTCGCGCCACACCCTCGGCGAGAGCGCCAGCGTCGCGACGATCCACGCCAGCGCGAAAAAGCCGAGCGTCGTGCCGACCCCGCGCCCGACCCAGAACAGCCGGTCCGCCAGCCCGACCAATGCGGCCGCGGCGACGGCCTTGACGACGAAGCTCGATGATATCCGTAGCTGCACAGGAAGCTCCCCAATGTTCAGGGTGCTTCCTCGCCGGTCGGTGTGCCGATCGTGCGGTGATCCGCGTCAGCCTGTGATGCGCATCTCGTGCAGATCCGGTGCAGACGGTCAGTGGACCGAAGTCGTCGCCTCCCGCCGCAGGATCGGTGCGCGTCCGGCGAGGAATGCGAACACGCACAAAGCGAGGTAGCAGGCCGCCGGCACGATCAGCGCAAAAGCATAGCCGTTCCCATCGGACACCGCGCCGACCAGCAGCGGCAGCAAGGCGCCGCCGACGATCGCGGTACAGAGCAGTCCCGAGGTCGACTCCACCGTCCCCGTCGAACGCTCGAGCGTGAGCGTGAAGATCACCGGGAACATGATCGAATTGAACAGCCCGATCGACAGCGCCACGAAGCCCGCGGTCACCCCGCCGACGGCGAAGACGTAGAAGCACATCGCCGATGCGATCGCAGTGAACAACGCGAGCAGCAAATGCGCGCGGACCATTGCGAGCAACGCCGAGCCGATCGCGCGACCGACCATCGCGCCGAGCCAATAGAGCGCAACCGCCTTGCCGGCTTCCTGCAGCGACACGCCGGGCACGCCATCGCTGCCCATCAGATAGCCGAGCACCGGAACACCGAACGCCGCATCCGAATGCCCCCAGACGCTATTGTCGTTGAGCAGCAGCGCCATCTGGGTGCCGATCGCGACTTCGGCGCCGACATAGAGGAAGATCGCCAGCCCGCCGAACAGCGCCCAGCGCGAATTGAGCGCCGAGAACAGACCCGCGGTCGAAGCCACCGGGGGCGCGGCCTCGGTGACGACGCGGCGGCTGAGCCAGAAGAACAACGCCAGCGCGGCGATCAGCCCGCAGATCCACAGATAGGCCGAATCGATGCCGGCCAGCGCATCGCTGCGTGCCGCGTCGGTGACTGCCGTGCCGTCCTTGACCTCGATACCGGCGAGGAACAGATGTGCGCCGAGCAGCGGGCCGAGAAAGGTACCGAACGAATTGAAGGTCTGGCTCAGCGTCAGGCGAAGGTGGCTGTATTTCGGATTTCCCAGCGCCGCCGCGAGCGGATTGGCCGCGACCTGCAGGATGGTGATCCCGCTGGCGAGGATGAACAGCCCGAGCAGCACGAGCGTGAACACCGCGAGATTGGCGGCGGCGAGCATCACCAGACACCCGGCGATCATCAGCCCCAATGCGATCAGTATCGTCGGGATCGATTTGGCACGCGAGAGCAAGGCGGCGGCCGGAAACGAGACGAGGCCGTAAGCGATGAAGAAGGCGAACGCCGCGGCCTGCGCCTGCAAATTGGTCAGCGTGAAGATCCCCTTCACCGACGCGACCAGCGGATCGATCAGCGAGGTGATGAACCCCCAGGCGAAGAACAATGTCGTCACCGCAGCGAATGCCAGCGTGGTGCTCCGGGAGCTCGATCGCGCCAAGGCCTTATCCTTCCTGATGCCGCGGGCGCCGCGGTGCGCCCGCATTTCTTATGTTTGTTTGTCTAATTTGCACGGCTTTGCCGGCTTGGCCAGCCGCGCCGTGGATCACGCCGCGTCGACCGCGGCAGCGGCGAGCGCGATCGATCCCAGCGGCCCCGCCATGTCGTCGAGCGCGGGCTTCGTCACATACTGCCCGCCCTCGGGCATCTGCATATAGCCGTTGAGACTCTCGAGCAGCCTACGCTCGATCCGGCCGAGGAGATGCGGCTGGGCAGTGAGCACGCCACCGCCGATCGCGATGCGGCGGGGCGCCGCGCCGCAGACCAGCGCATGCGCCATCGCGGCGATATAGCCGACGATCGGGTCCCATACCGGGTCGTCCTCGGCGAGTTCGCGGACCGTGCGCCCGGACAGCCGCGACACCAGCGCCGAACCCGAGGCCAGCCCCTCGACGCAATCGTCGTGAAAACCGCAGACGCTGGGATGCGTGTCCGAAGCGAGACGCGGCACCCGCATATGCCCCCACTCACCATGCGCGAATCCCCGGGTCGGCCGGCCGTGAACGACCAGCCCGACGCCGACGCCGGTGCCGATCGTGACGTAGGCGAAGTCTTCCATCCCCTGGCCGCAGCCCCAGGCGATCTCGGCCAGCGCCGCGCCATTGACGTCGGTGTCGAAGCCGACCGGCACTCCGAACGGCGCCGACAGCACGCCGCGGACGTCGGTGCCCGGCCAACGCGGCTTGTTGGTCGCGAGGATCTGACCGTAAAGCGGCGACTTCGGATCGAGCTCGATCGGACCGAACGAAGCAATGCCGAGCGCGGCGAAGCCGCCGTCCCGATGCCATTCGTGCAGCACCGCCAGCAGCGCCGGGAGCGTGTCCGCCGGGCTGGTGGTCGGAACCGTGCGCTGATCGATCACGCGATCAGGCCCGAAGGCGAGCGTGCACACGCATTTGGTGCCGCCCAGCTCGACGCCCGCATAGGGTCGCTCGCCCGCCGCAGCGCCGTCCGATACGCTTACTCCGACGGACGACGGCAAACCGTTCGACATTCCCCCTCCATTCGCGGCTATTGTCCGCCTGAGAATCCTTGGGCTTGTACGGCCCGGCGCCCGCATTAATAATCCAAATTTCATAATTCAATGGCCGAGGAGAGGATTGCGATGAGCGCAACCAACCGCAAGCTGAACCCCTCGGCGATCATCGCGGCGAGCCTCGCCGGGCTTTTGTTCGGATTCGATACCGCGGTGATCGCCGGCGTGACCGAGGCGCTGCGCGGCACGTTCGACCTTTCGGCGGCGCAGCTGGGCGCGGCGGTGTCGGCCGCGCTGGTCGGCACCCTGGTCGGCGCGCTCGGCGCGGGCCGACCTGGGGACCGCTATGGCAGCCGCAATATCCTCCTCTGGATCGCCGTCGCCTATATCGTCTCGGCGCTCGGCTCGGCGCTGAGCAGCGGTCTCGCGATGCTCGTTGCCTTCCGCTTTCTCGGTGGTCTCGCGATCGGCGGCTCGTCGGTGCTGGCGCCGGTGTACATCGCCGAAGTGAGCCCGCCCGAGCGGCGTGGCATGCTGGTCGGCTTCTTCCAGCTCAGCATCGTGCTCGGCATCCTCGGCGCCTATGTCAGCAATTTCCTGATCGGCCAGGCCAGCGACGGCGAGCTGGCCTGGCGACTGAAGCTCGGCGTCGCGGCGGCCCCGGCGATCCTCTTCCTGCTCCTGATGTTGCGGGTCCCGCAGAGCCCGCGCTGGCTCTTTCATCGCGGACGGACCGCCGAGGCGAAGGCGGCGATCGAAACGCTGCGCATGGGCGACCCGGACACGCTGTTCGCGCAATTCGCCAAGGGCGCCACCGCGCCGGGAGACGCGAGGCTGCGCTGGAGCAAGCACCGCCGCCCGATCCTGCTGGCAATCGGGCTCGCCATGTTCAACCAGCTCTCGGGGATCAACGCGATCCTCTATTATCTCGGCGACATCTTCGCCGCCGCCGGCTTCGATACGGTCTCGGCCGATCTGCAGGCCGTGGCGATCGGCGTGGCCAATCTCGCCGCGACAATGCTGGGCATGGCGATCATCGACCGGGTCGGGCGCAAGCCGTTGCTGCTGATCGGCGCTTTGGGCACTGCCGTGGCGCTTGCCGCCGTCGCCCTGATCTATTCGACCGGTGCGGGACGGGCTTGGCTGCTCCCCTCGCTGATCGGCTTCATCCTGTTCTTCGCGGTCTCGCAGGGTGCCGTCATCTGGGTCTATCTCTCCGAGATCTTCCCGACCGCAGTCCGCGCGCGCGGCCAATCGCTCGGCAGCGCGACGCATTGGGGCATGAATGCGCTGATCGCTTTTGGCTTTCCAATAGTGGCACAATATACCCAGGCTCTGCCGTTCTGGCTGTTCGCCGGCGCGATGCTGGTGCAGGCTGGGGTGGTCTGGCGCTATTACCCCGAAACGCGCGGGGTTTCGCTGGAGACGATGGGACGAACAGTCGAGGGCCGGGAATGACACGCTTGAAGATGATTGATAGCGCTACCGCATGACGGCCACGACAACCCGCACCCGCCCCCGCCTGTCCGGCACAAATCTCGAGCGTGCCGCCGATCACAATCAGCGCGTGACGCTCCACGCGATCCGCGTGCTCGGACCACTGACTCGCGTCGAACTCGCCGGGATCACCGGACTGACCGGTCCGGCGATCGCCAATATCACCAAGCGTCTGCTCCAGGACGGCCTGATCGACGAGGCCGGCCAGCGCCGCGGCGGCCGTGGCCAGCCGCCGACCAAGCTCGTCGTGCGCGCCGACGCCTGTTACTCGATCGGAGTGAATATCGACCGCGATCACATCACGATCGTGCTCGTCGACTTTTCGGGCGAGACGCTGATGCGAGTCTCCGAGGAAGTCGACTTCGCTTTGCCCGATCATGTCCGCGGGCTGTATCGGCGCTCGATCAAGAACATGCTGCGCAAGGCCAAGGTGGATATCGCCAAGGTCGTCGGACTCGGCATCGCGATTCCCGACGATCTCGGGCTGGTCGACCTGCCCGGGCGGCCCGCCGATTATGCGACCTGGGACAGTGTCAACATCGCCGAGCTGTTCCGCGAGCCGCTCAACCTGCCCACCTTCGTCGAGAACGACGCCGCCGCCGCCGCTATGGGCGAGATGCAATTGGGGCTCGGCCATACCAACAACAGCTTCTTCTACATCCTGATCTCGTCGGGGCTCGGCGGCGGGCTGGTCGTCGACGGTTCGTATCTGCGCGGCGCCGACGGGCGCAGCGGCGAGCTGGGCTTCATGCGTGCCGCGGACGGCGCGGCGCCCGGCGAGCAGGTCCAGCAGATGGTCTCGCTGTCGGGATTGGCGCGGCATCTCGAGCAGAACGGCTGCAGCCTTGCCGACGTGATGGGCGACGCCGACCCGGACACGGCGACCAAGGCCTGCGTCGCCGCATGGATCGAGGACGCGGCGCAGCGGCTCACCGTGCCGCTCGACGCGATCAACTGCCTGATCAACCCCGCCGCGGTGCTGGTCGGCGGCCGGCTTCCCACCGCGATCGTAGAACGGCTGGCCGAGCGTGCCAACGAACTGATGCAGGAGCGTGCGGGCATGCTCCCGACCGTGGCGCCGGTCATTCGCGCGGCATTGTCCGAAGACGCGCCCGCGGTCGGCGCGGCAATCCTGCCGTTCAGTCACTTCCTGCTGCCCAAGCAGGCGGCCTTGTGGAAGGCTTCAGGCTGAGCGCCGGGAGCCGATGCTCGATTTTAACGAGATGACTAGGATTGGCATTTTACGGCCGGTCGACCGACCTGCGACGCAGGGTTCGTCAGTAACCTTTACGCAGCGGGTGCCATGCAAATCTCCTCTTCCGCACATTCCTGGACGAACCGGATAGCGAAGGCCGCTTCACCGGGGCCGGCCGCGGCATCTGCTGCTGTCGCATCGCCTGTCACGACAGAAACGGGGGGCGTTGCCGTAAATGTGTCCTCGCTTGCCGGTAGATTGAGCCGGGCTTCTGCGCACTCCGACGCGGCGGGCGCCAAACTGGACCGCGACGATCTCGGCGAAAAGGTCCGGAAGAATATCGAAAAGATAAGCTACGAGCGCACCCCGCAGAATATTGCAGCGAAGTCGGCCGAGGTGCCGGAACCCGGCGATACCGATGCACTGGCGTCCGCCGCGGCGGCAAACGCATATGTTGCCGACGTGCGCCTGCCGAACCCATTTGCTGGACGTTCGCGCGATCAACTCTCGGCGATCGCGAATGACGAAAGCGGAACGTTCACCACGAACGAGAAATATGCCGCTCACCGTCAGGCGAACGAAGAAGAACAAGCATGGCGGATAAAAGCCGTGGCCGCCGCTATGGACGAATATCAAAAAAGCGGAAAACTCACGAACTTCTTCAGTTCAGTCCTCGATCATTTCAACGATCTGCCTCGGGCGGAGCAATCGCTATATCCCGCGAACTACGCAACTGATCTACAGGACAAGATTGAACTCGACTTCAACTATTTCACCCACATGCCCAATGGCCTGCCGGGCAAGGCGGACATCTCCCTCGCCAATCTGAGATCGATGGCCGGGTTTGACGATCGGGATTAGGGTGGTTGTCGTCGGCGACGGTCGTCGCTGCCAGGCGGTCGCCCCGTAAAAAGCTCCGCCCAGGTCTTCCTGCCGTGTCACGCCGGCACCCGCCCGAACGACGGCGGCCGGTCGGCTTTGGCCGTGCCGAAGCGCGAAGGCTCGCGCGCCATCTCGAACACCAGTTCGCCACCCTTTGCCAGTTCGGCGTGGCTGATCCAGTTGCGGGTCCACGGCTTGCCGTTCCACCGCATCGACTGGACATAGGGCGCACCGTCCCCGTTGCCCCGCGCGATCACGCGGAGGGTCTTCCCCCGCCCCATCCGCATCTCGGCCGTATCGAACAAGGGCGAGCCGAACACATATACGCCGCTCACCGGATCGACCGGATAGAAGCCCATTGCGCTGAGCACGAACCACGCGCTCATCTGCCCGCAATCGTCGTTGCCGATCTCGCCGTCGGGGTCGTCCTTGTACATTTCGGTGCACAGCCGGCGGATCATCGCCTGCGTCTTCCACGGCGCGCCGGCAAAGGCATAGAGATAGGCGACGTGGTGGTTGGGCTCGTTGCCATGCGCATATTGGCCGACCAGCCCCGAAATGTCGGGCGGCGCATTCTCGGGCAAAGTCGACGGCGCGTTGAACAGCGCGTCGAGCTGCTTCTCGAATGCCGCATCGCCGCCGAAATGGTCGATCAGGCCGTAAACGTCATGTTGGTTGAGGAAGGTAGCCTGCCAGCCATTGGCCTCGGTGTAATCACGGTGCTTCTTGACGTCGTGGCCGATCTGGATCGGATCGTAATTCGCCCACCAGCTGCCGTCCGAGAATTTCGGTTTCGCGAAGCGAGTCGCCGGGTCGAGGACGTTGCGATAGTTCCGGCTGCGCTGACGCAGCTTCTCGGCGTCGTCCTTCGCGCCCGCGGCCTCGGCGAGCACCGCCATCGCCCAATCGTCATAGGCATATTCCTGGGTGCGGCTGACAGACTCCCAGATCTTGTCGGCGGGGATATAGCCGAGATCGTAATAATATCCCCGACCGAGCGAGCCGTCGCTGTCCTTATAGTCGCGATCGAAGGCGCGGCGGCGGATATTGGGCCACGCCGCGGCATAATCGGCCTCGATCCCCTTCAAGCGCGCCTCGGCGAGCACCGACACCGAATGCCAGCCGATCATGCAGCCGGTCTCGATCCCCTGGAGCTGCCAGACCGGCGGGCCATAAGGGCTCTGCTGGGTCTGGCGGATCAGATCGCGGGTGAACATCGCCGCGCGCTCAGGCTGGACCAAGGTCAGCAGCGGATGCAGCGCGCGATAGGTGTCCCACAGCGAATAGGTGCTGAACGCCGGCGTGTCGACAGGCGCCTGATGCACCTGGCCGTCCATCCCGACATAGCGGCCGTCGCGATCGGTGAAGAGCGTCGGCGCGAGGAAGCAATGATAGAGCGCGCTCGCCATGATCGTGCGCTGCGCCCCGGTCCCGCCCTCGACGCGGACGCAGCCGAGTTGCTCCCCCCAGGCGCGTCGCGCGGCGGTGGCGGTGCGGTCGAAGTCCCAGCCCTTCGCTTCGCCTGCGAGCGCAGCTTTCGCCCCTGCGACGTCGATCGCCGAGATGCCGGTCTTGATCAGGATCGGCTCGCCGCCGGCCTCGTCGAAGAACAACGCGACCTTGAGCTTGTTGCCGGTAATGCCCTTGGCGCCGGCTGGCGCGGGCTTGTTGCCGTCGCCGAAGAACTGGACACGGCTCGGCCTGCGCGAGAGCTGCAGCGCGAAATGGATCTGCCGGCCCTTGGCCCAGCGATGCACCCGGCGGGTGCCGGTGAGCACCCCGTCCGCGTCGATCGCCAGCGATGCCTGATCGACGATCGTGCCCTTGTCCCACACGTCGAGAATCATATGGGCGAAGTCGATCAGGATGTGCCCGGCGCCCTTGGGGAAATGATAGCGGTGGAGACCGGTGCGCTCGGTCACCGTCAGTTCCGCCAGCACCCCGGATTCGAGTTTGACGCGGTAATAACCGGGCTCGGCATGCTCCTCGGAGAAGCGCTGGCGATAGCCGGTGTCGGGGTTGTCGAGCTTGCCCGGATCGAGCTCTAGCGGCCCCCGCGTCGGCACCACCAAAACGTCCAGCATGTCGCCGATGCCGGTGCCGGAGAGGTGAGTGTGCGAGAAGCCCATGATCGAGCCGTCGGTGCGGTGATAGCCCGAACACGCGTCCCACCGGCTATTGTCGGTGTCGGGACCGAGCTGGACCATGCCGAAGGGCAGCGATGGCCCCGGAAAGGTGTGACCGTGCCCGCCGGTGCCGATGAACAGATCGGGCTTGGGGGCGATTGCCTGCGGGCGCGCGAGCCCCGGCGCCGCGGTGCCCAGGGCGGCGAGCCCGGTGCCGGCGAGCAACTGGCGGCGATTTGCAGTGATCATCGTCATCAAATCCGGCTGGCGAGGAGCGAAGGCTTGCGCTTGGCCACGTCGAGGATCAGCTCGCCGAACAGGCCATTGGTCCAGGCGAACCACTTCCGGGTGAAGTTGGTCGGATCGTCCTTGTGGAAGCTCTCGTGCATGAAGCCGGTGTCGGCGTGCGTCGCCTTGAGCCAGCGCAGGCATTGGAGGATCGTCGCGTCGTCGTTGCTGTTGCGCGCGTGGACGATGATCGACATCGGCCAGATCATGTCCATCCCGACATGCGGCCCGCCGATCCCCTTCCCCGCTTTGCCTTCGAAGAACCAGGGGTTGCGCTTGCTCCACGCGAGCGCCGCGGTGCGGCGGAACAATGGGTCGTTGCGATCCGCGGCGCCGAGCAGCGCCAGCCCGCTCAGGCTCGGCACATTGGCGTCGTCCATGAAGATCGCATTGCCATAACCGTCGACTTCGAACGCCCAGACCTCGCCCCCCTGCCCGTCCGGCATCTTGCCATAGGCGTTCAGCGCCGCCTGCACTTCGGCGGCGAGCGCGAGGCAGTCCTGCGCGGCCGCGGCATCGCCGCGGGCCTCCTGGTGGACCTGCGCGAGCTGGCGCAGTGCCGACACCGCGAACAGGTTCGACGGGATCAGGAACGGCAGCACCGTCGAATCGTCCGAGGGGCGGAACATCGAGTGGATCAGCCCGACCTTGGCAGTCGGTGCGCCATAGCCGCCGAGCATCACCGTCTCGGTGGGCGATTTGTCGACCCGCTGGAAGTGATAGGGCCCAGGCCCGTCCTTGCGCTGCTGCTCGCGGAAGGTGGCGACGGCGCGCTTCGCCGCTTGCGACCAGAGCTCGTCGAACGGAGCTTTATCGCGCGTCGCGGTCCAGTAGCCGTGCGCGAGGCGCATCGGATAGCAGAGCGAATCCACTTCCCATTTCCGCTCGGCGACGCCCGGCTTCATGTCGGTCTTGTCAGTCTGCGACCATTCGAGATCGGTCTTCGCCGACAGGTCCGCCATGAACGCGTTGGCATAGGAATCGAGCAGGATGCAGCGCGCCTGGCGCTGGATCAGCCCGTGGAACAGCCGGCGCAGCTCGGCATCCTTCGGCGCCAGATGGACATAGGTCTGGAGCTGCGCCGAGCTGTCGCGCAGCCAGAGCGCGTTGATGTCGCCGGTGATCACCACTGCGTCGGGCTTGCCGTCGAACGTGCCGAACTGGGCGACTGTAGTGTCGAGCGTGTTCGGATAGCAATTCTCGAACAGCCACGCGATCTCGGGGTCGGCGATCCGCGCCTTGACCGCCTTGATCTCGGCCTCGACCGCCTTGCTGACGAAGCGCCGCGCGCTCGCCGGCGGGCGCTTCGACACGAAGCTGTCGGCAGCCAGCGCACGCGCCGGCAGCGAAGCCGCGGCGGCGAGCGCTCCGGCGCCTGCGATCACGTCACGACGGTTCATTTACGCTCTCCAGATGCACTCATCGAAAAGGGCGCGCTTGCCTTGTCGGCGCCCCATTGCTTGTTCGGCGTCGGCCCCATCACGAAGCGCAGATTGCCGCCGCCCTGCAGCGCCTCGCGCGTCAGCCAGGTCTTGTCGTGGCGCTTGCCGTTGAACGTCACCGACTGGATGTAGACGTTCTTGGCGCCGTTGTTCGCCGCCTCGATCGTCAGCTTCTTGCCGCCCGGCATGCTGAGCTCGACATTCTGGAACAGCGGACTGCCGATCGCATATTCGCCGACCGCCGGCGTCACCGGATAGAAGCCCAAAGCCGAGAAGACGTACCAGGCCGAGGTCTGGCCATTATCCTCGTCTCCCGGATAGCCGTCGGGTGCCGACGAATAGAGTTTCGCCATCACGTTGCGGACATGGAACTGCGTCTTCCACGGCGCGCCGGCCCAATCATAGAGATAGGTCATGTGCTGGATCGGCTGGTTGCCATGGGCATATTGGCCCATGTCGACGATCTGCATCTCGCGGATCTCGTGGATCGTCTGGCCGTAATAGCTGTCGTCGAACAGAGGCGGGGTCGAGAAGATCGAATCGAGCCGGTCGACGAACGCCTTGTCTCCGCCCATCAGATCGGCGAGCCCCCGCACGTCCTGCATCACCGACCAGCTGTAATGCAGCGAATTGCCCTCGGTGAAGGCATCGCCCCATTTGAGCGGGTTGAACGGCGTCGCCCAGCTGCCGTCCTGGTTGCGCCCGCGCATCCAGCCGGACTGCTTGTCGAACAGCTTCCGGTAATTCTGCGCCTGCGCCGCATATTTCTGCGCGTCCGCGGTCTTGCCGAGCGCTGCGGCGAGCTTCGACAGCGCGAAATCGGCGGTGGCATATTCGAGGCTGCGCGCCGCGCTCTCGTTGATGCCGACATCATAAGGGACATAGCCGAGCTTGTTGTAATATTCGACGCCTTCGCGCCCGACCGCGGTCAGCACCTTGCCGCGCGCATCGCGCGGGCGGCCTTCGGACGTCGTCGCGTTCTTGACCATCGCTTCGTACAAAGTCTCGACGTCGAAGCCGCGCACGCCGTTGAGATACGCGTCGGCGATCAGGATCGCCGAGTTCGATCCGATCATCACGCTGCGATGCCCCGGGCTCGCCCATTCGGGCAGCCAGCCGGACTCCTTATAGGTGTTGACCAGCCCCTGCATGATCTGGCTGTCCTGCTCGGGATACATCAATGCGAAGAACGGGAAGACCGCACGCCACGTGTCCCAGAAGCCATTGTCGGTGAACATCGGCCCGGGATGCACCTTGCCGTCATAGGGGCTGTAATGGACCGTCTGCCCCTTCGCGTCGACTTCGTGGAAGGTGCGCGGGAATTGCAGCATCCGGTATAGCGCCGAATAGAAGATCCGGCGGTTCTCGAGGTTGGGATCGTTTACCCGGATGCGCGAGAATTCCTTCTCCCAGGTCTGGCGCGCCTTGGCCTCGGTCTGGTCGAAGCTGTCGCGGCCGACTTCGCGGGTGAGGTTACGCTCGGCCTGATCGAGGCTGATGAAGGATGAGGCGACCTTGACGCCGACCTGCTCGCCCTTCTTCGTCTTGAAGCTGACCACCGCGCCGACATGCGCGCCTTCGCTCTTCGCGTTGTCGCGGAGCTGCCAATTCTCGTCCCAGGTGCGCGAGACAGTGAAGTCGTGGTCGAACTCGAGCACGAAGTAATTGTGGAAATTGGCCGGCACGCCGCCGCTGTTGTTGCGGACATAGCCGGTGATCCGCCGCCGCGCCTTGTCGACCGTCACCATCGAGCCTTCGTTATACGCGTCGAGGATGATGTGCGCGTCGTCGCTCGCCGGGAAGGTGAAGCGGAACTGCGCGGCGCGGCTGGTCGGCACCACTTCGGCGGTGACGTCGTGATCGGCGAGATAGACCTTGTACTTGTAGGGCTTGCTCTCCTCCGCCTTGTGGCTGAACCACGAGGCGCGCTCCTTCTGCTTGATCCGCAGCGGGCCGGTCATCGCCATCAGCTCGAACGCGGCGTAATCGTTCATCCACGGACTGGGCTGGTGAGTCTGCTTGATCCCGCTGATCCGGTTGGCGTCATAGGTATAGCCCCAGCCATTGCCCATTTCGCCGGTGACCGGACTCCAGAAGTTCATCCCCCACGGCACCGCGACCGCGGGATAGGTGTTGCCGTAGGAGAGTTCGTAGTTCGAATCGGTGCCCATCAACGGGTTCGCCAGATCGACCAGAGCCTCCTGCTGCGCCGCCTGCGCGAGGATCGGCGCGGGCAGGCACAGCCCGGTGGTCGCGAGCAGCGCGACGGCACCGCGAATTGATCGAGCAAAGGTCTTCAACGCAGGTCTCCCCTGAACAAGCTTTTTTTCATCTCGCCCGCCCGATCGGCCGGGGCGCGACGCCTTCGTTGGTCATCACCACCGGCTTTATCGTACCGTCGGCATTGAACTCCATGCGATCGAGCGCGAGTTCGCGATGTTCGCCGCGCTCCTCGCCGAGCGGGCGGCGGTGATAGGCGATCACCCAATCGTCGGTGCCCGGAAGCTGCACCACCGAATGGTGTCCCGCCCCGCGCGCGATCCTGAAATCCTGTTGCAGGATCTTGCCCATCGGCTTGAACGGCCCGACCGGGCTCGGGCCCATTGCGTAGGCAACGCTGTAATCGGGGCCGGTCCAGCCGCCCTCGGACCACATCAGATAATAGACGCCCTTGCGCTGGATCAGGAACGATCCCTCGACATAGCCCGGCGGGGTGATTTCCTTGAACAAGGAGCCGTCGGCATGCGGCACGATCGACTTCAAGTCCTTGCTCAGTTTGACGACGTTGCAGTGCTGCCAGCCGCCATAATAGAGATAGACCTGCCCATCCTTGTCGCGGAACGCGAAGGGGTCGATCGGCTGGGCGCCATTGTGGAACTTGCCGATCAGCGGCTTGCCGATCGCGTCCTTGAACGGGCCGCCGGGCTTGTCGCTCACCGCCAGCCCGATGCCGCCGGTCTCGCCGTCCTTCTGGATGTCGTTGGCGCTGAAGAACATGTAATATTTGCCGTTCGCCGCGATCACCGAAGGCGCCCAGATCGCGAACGCCGCCCAGGCGGCATTCTTCACGTCGAACACGTGGCTGTGCTTGGTCCAGTGGACCAGATCGGGCGAGGAGAAAGCATTGAAGAAGGTCTGGATGCCGTAGGACGGTCGGACCATCTTCTGCTTGCGCAATTCGGTCTGCGCCGGCGTGAAGCCGGGCGAGACGTCCGGCACCGCGCCATGATCCGAATAGGTCGGATAGATCCAGTAGCGCCCGCCGAAGACATGGATCTCGGGGTCGGCATACCAGCCCGGCACGATCGGGTTGGGCGCGGGCGCGGAGCCGGTGAGGAGCAGGGCCGCCGCCGTGGCGAGGCCGGTCAGGATGGTGCGCTTCATGCCGCCTGTTCCAACGATAATGTTGCGCCGGTGTGGCCGGCTTGTCGCACGGAATCCCCTTTTTGCAGAAAGGTGGAGGTGACCCGCGAGCGGGTCACCTCCATAGGAGCCTTGGGGGGCTGTAACGTGCGTGCGTCAGCTGGGCTGGCGCGTCAGAACTTGAACGAAAGGCCGAGATAGGCGCGGCGACCCGAATAGACGTTCGAGATGAAGCGGTCCTTCGTGTCGTTGCCCAGATGCTGGCGCTGTTCGGACTTGGTCAGGTTGATGATCGAGCCGGTGATCTGGAAGTTCTCGAACACGTCGAACGCAGCGTTCAGATCGATCTGCTCGTACGGATCGTCATAGATGTTGAGACCCGAAGCCAGCCCACGCACGACCTCGCCGCGGCGATTGTACGAAGCACGCAGCAGGACGGGACCGTGTTCGTAGAATACGGAAGCGTTGAGCTGCGTCTTCGCGCTGCCGACCAGCGCCGATTCACCCAGCTTGGTCCCGTTCAGCGTGACAGCGGCCTGCGAGGTGTCGTTATAGGTGAAGTTCACCTGCGCGCCGAGGCCGAAGTCCAGCGTATGCTGGGCATAGAGCTCGACACCCTGCGACACCGCGCTCGTGCCGTTTGCCTGAGTCGCATATTGCTGGACCGTCACGGTCTGGCCGGCGACTTCCTGCTCCAGGTCGATCACCACCGGCACGATGAAGTTCGACACGTCCTTGCGGAACAGCGTGAAGCCCAGCACCGAGCCGCGGTTGAAATACCATTCCGCGCCAAGGTCATACTGCCATGCGCTGAACGGCTTCAGATCGAAGTTTCCGCCATCACCGAACCAGCCCGGCCGCGCGCCGAATTCCGCGCGATCGAACACGAAGGCATCCGAGTTGAACGTCAGACCGCGCGAGGCCGCCAGATCGCCATAACCCGGCCGTGCGATGACCTTCGACGCTGCCGCACGCAGCAGCAGGTTCGGCATCGCCTCCCACGAGATGTTGAAGCTCGGCAGGAAGTCCGTGTAGCTCTTGCTCTCCGAATTGGGGCTGAACACACGGGTCTGGCGCTGCGCTTCCGGGATCACCGTGCAGTTGCCGTCGGCGCCCACGGGCTTGTTCGGATCGAACGGACCACCGGGCCCGTTCACGCAATATTCGTTCTGGTAGGTGATGCGGTCGGTCGACGTGCCGTCCTGCTTGGTATTGACCACGCGCACGCCGATATTGCCGCGAACATTGTCCATCTTGAAGTTCGCCTGGGCATAGCCGGCCCAGATCTTCTCCTGGATGTTGTACACGTTCTGCGGCTCGGGAACGCGAACCGGACCGCTATAGGTCTTGTTCAGATAGGCGATATAGTTCTGGATGTTGATCGCCGGGAACGCGGTCGTCTGGAATCCGCCGGCGATGTTGCCGAGCGACTTCGGGTAGAAGATCTCCGGCAACGCCAGTGCGCCGCCCGGCGTATCCTGGAAGCGCCGCGTGTTGGCGGCGTCCGAATACCATTCGAACTTGCCGGTCTCGCGATGAATGCGGCCGTCGCGCCACTTCGCGCCGACCTGGATCGAGTCGATGAACGACGCGTCGAAACTCCGGGTCACGTCCACCTGCGCGTAGCGCTGGGAGATCGAGCTGTTGGTGAAGCCCGACCCGGTCGAGCCGAGATCGATCTGGGCAACGCCGTTCAGCATGTTCTCGATCACGTTGGGCGAGAACGCCATCGCGATCGACTGATCGGTGAAGTTCCATTGGCTGAGCGCATTGCCGTTGACGGTGCCGTTGCGCGGCTTGGCCTGGGCATAGAATTGGAACGACGGGCCGCCGGTGGATTTGGTCTTGCCGAACACGAAATTGACGTTGAGGTGGCCGAGTTCCCAATTGCCGCGCACGTCATAGGTGTTCGAGACGCTCTTTTCGCGAACATAGGTGTCCTGCGGCGCGGGGGTCTCCATCGTGCAGAACGTCACCCGGCATCCGGTGCCTTCCGGCGGAACCGTGAAGGTCGCGCCGGTCATGATCGTGCCGCTCTTGTCGAACGTCGCGTCGGAGAAGAACCTGCCAAAGCCCCATTCGGGGACCTTGATCGTGCTGCGCGTATAGTCGCCGTTGAGCTGGAACCGGAAATAGTTCGCGGTGATCTCGAGATTGTCGAACGGCTTCGCCTGCATCGTCGCCTGGATGCCGAGGCGCTTGCGCTTCTGCTCCATGATCGTCTCGCTGACCGATTGCGGCGCCCAATAGCCGCTGTACCGCGTGCCGCCCAGGGTGGTCTGCCCGGCATTGTTGCCGTCGTTCCAATAGTCGATCGCGGAATCATTGGCGAAGGTGTTACCGTCGACGTCGGTCGCGGGGTCGGTGGCCTTGTTGTCGGTCCACCAGTGCCAGCTATCGCTGTTCGCGCTGAGCGAGCGATTGGTGCGCACCTGATAAGTGCCGCCGACCAGGAAGCCCAGGGTCTTGTCTTCATTGTGCCACGAGACCAGCCCTGAAACGTTCGGCTCGACCTTCCTCGTGACATCCGAATAGGTACCTTCGGCCGAGACGCTGCCCGACCAAGGCTTGAGGTCGAACGGCTTGCGCGTGTGGTTGATGATCACGCCGCCGACGCCGCCTTCATCGAGACGCGCTTCGGACGACTTGAACACCTCGACGCTGCCGATCAGGGCTGAGGGCAGCAGCAGATAATTGAACGAGCGCGAGGGATCGTCGCTGTCGGCACCGGCGATGAAGTTGCCGTTGAGCTCGGTCAGCGTCAGGTCGGAGCTGAGACCGCGGATGCTGACCCGACTGCCTTCGCCGCCATCGCGGTCGATGATGACCCCGGGCACGCGCTGCAACGAGTCCGCGACGTTCTTGTCGGGGAATTTGCCGACATCCTCGGCGGTGATCACGTCGACGAACGCATTGGCCTGGCGCTTCTGCGACAGGCTCTCTTCGATCGAAGCGCGATAGCCGGTGACGACGATGTCCTGCCCCTCGGCCGGATCCGCCTGGGCCGGGTCTTCCTGTGCCGTGCCGGCGCCCTGCGTTGCCGTGGCATCCTGCGCATGGGCCGTGCCGCAAAGCGCGACGAGCACGCTTGCCGATACCATCAGGTCGCGCGCGATCCGCTTGCGCGAGACGCCGCCCTGCTCATTGTTCTGAAACTTCATTCCCTCTCTCCTCCCTTTTGCCGGGACGTCCTCGCCTCCGGCTGGTTGTGAACGCCGCGGCTGACGCGCCGCGATGAACTCACTCGATCCCTTTGCAGAATATTAAAAGCAATTTGTCAATTGGATCGGGTCAGTTTGTGTTTCGCCCCCGACGACCCGTTATCGAGGCCGTCGGCGAGGCGCAGAAATCCTCGAAATTACGGTGTGGTCGGTGCCGCGCCGGGGTCGCCGAGCTCTTGCCAAAGCGGTTTGGCCATTGCGGCGAATGCCTCGGCCGGCGCCTTGGCGACCGCGCGGTCATAGGTCAGCAAGCCGTTGATCTCGCCCTCGACATCGGTGGTCTGGGTATAGACCGACGCGCTCAGGCCATGGACCTTCGCCTGGCGCACGATCTCTTCGAACTTGCGCCGGTAGCGCGCGAGATAGTCGGCGGAATCCTTCGCGACCTGGTAGCTCCAGTTGCGCTTGCCGGCGCGCCAGAGATGGCCCTCGACCGGACGCCCGACCCCGCCATATTCACCGATGACGATCGCGCGTCCGCTCTGCCGCGTCGGGACCTTGGGCACGTCCTCATAGGTATGGATGTCGAACACGTCCGAATCGCGCGCCGCGACATCGAGCCAGCCGCTGTCGGCATTGACCAGCCGGCTCGGGTCCATGCCCTTCACCAAGCGCGTCAGCGTGGCGGAATCATATTGGCCCCAGCCCTCGTTGTTCACCACCCACATCACGATCGAGGGGAAGGCGCGCAGGTCGCCGATCATCTGCGAGAGCTCGGCCTGCTGGTCGCTCATCACGTCGGACGACAGCACCGCCTGGCTCTGGCTGGTGCCCGCTAGGAACTGGTCTTCGCCGCCGCCCGACGGCATGTCCTGCCAGACCAGCATGCCCATGTGATCGGCGTCGTAATAATAGCGCGCCGGTTCGATCTTGATGTGCTTGCGCACCATGTTGAACCCGGCCTTTTTCAGGAACTCGAGATCGTAGCGCATCGCCTCTTCCGAAGGCGGGGTGAGCAGCCCATCGGGCCACCAGCCCTGATCGAGGGTGCCGTTCTGGAAATAGGGCTTGTTGTTGAGCAGCAGCATCGGCTGGCCGGTTACCGTCCCCGGCCCCACCGAGATCTTGCGCATCGCGAAATAGGCGTTGACCGTATCGCGCGGCGCTCCCGCGATCTGCGCCGCGGCATAGGTGTCGCTCTCGCCCCGTGTGAACCGCGCGTCATAAGCGGTGCGGTCGCGCTCGGGCTTGCCGGCATAGGGGTCCTTCACGCTCACCAGTTCGGCGACGAGGTCGTAGAGGAACGGATCTTCGGGCGACCAGAGATGCGCGTCGGGCACCGCGATGCTCGCATGCCGATTGGCGCGGACGATCGTCGAGGCGATCGTCCGGCCGCCCGAGCGCACGCTCAACCGCACGGCGTCGGTGTCGTTCGCCCACGCGCTCAACGCGACGTCGACTTCGATCTTGCCGGTGTCGATATTCGGCGTCGCGCGGACATCGGCGATGTGCAGCTTCGCGACCGGCTCGAGCCACACCGTCTGCCAGATGCCGCTGGCCGCGGTATACCAGATGCCGTCGGGATCGAGGATCTGCTTGCCGCGTGGCTGGCTGCCGGCGCTGGTCGGATCTGCGACCTGGACGACGATCTCATTCGTACCCGGCTTGAGCGCCGCGGTGATATCGAAGCCGAAGCTGTCGGACCCGCCTTTGTGCGCGCCGACCACGGCACCGTTGACCCAGACCATTGCCTCGTAATCGACAGCGCCGAAGTTGAGCCTGACGTTCTGCCCGGCCCAGTCGGCGGGCACGGTGAACTGGCGGCGATACCAGATGCGGTCCTCTGGAAGCACTTTGCGCGCGACGCCCGACAGGCGGGACTCGACCGGGAAGGGCACGAGGATCTTGCCGTCCATCGCCTGCGGCTGCGGCGTGCCGGCCTTGGCGATGGCGTAGTCCCACAGCCCGTTGAGGTTCTGCCATTTGTCGCGCTGGAGCTGCGGCCGCGGATAGCTGCGCCATGCATTTTCGGGCGTCACTGCCTTGCCCCAGCGCGTGGTGATCGCGCCGGTATAGACCGCGTCCGCCGGCGCCTGCTGGGCGAGAGCGGTGGCGGGGAGCAGCGCCAGCGCGGAAGCGAGGATCATCATACGCATGCCGCTCTCCCTCAGTGCCGCGACATCGAAGGCGGCGCGTCGGCGGGGGCGCTGCCCCATGTGCTCGGCTTCGGACCCATGGTCAGCACCAGCTTCGCGCCACCCGCGATGTCGGCATGGCGGAACCACGGCTTGCTCCAGGCCAGCCCGTTGAGCGTGGCCGACTGGATGTAGAGGTTCTTTGCCGAGTTGTTGCGCGCGACGATCTCGAGCGCCTTGCCATTTCCCATCTGAAGCATTGAGCGATCGAAGATCGGGCTGCCGATGATATATTCGTCGCTCGACGGATCGACCGGATAGAAACCAAGCGCGGCCATCGCATACCAGGACGAAGTCGCGCCCTGATCGTCCATCCCCGAATAGCCATAGCCGCTTTCGTCACTGCCATAGAGATCGTTCAGGATGCGCCTGGTCAGTTCCTGCGTCTTCCACGGCTGGCCACTCCACGCATAGAGAAACGGCGCCTGCTGGTCGGGCTGGTTGCCATGGACGTACTGGCCGATCATGCCGGTGCAGTCGCGGCAAATGCCCTTGGGGTTATAGGGCCTGGTGAAGAAGGCATCGAGCTTGGCGTTGAACGCCGCACGTCCGCCGAGCGCGTCGATCAGCCCCTGCACGTCGTGGGGCACCAGCCAGAGCGTCGACCAGCCCGACGCCTCCTTCATCATGAAATTGTAATAGGGCTCGGCCGGATCGAACGGCGCGATCCACTTGCCGTCGGCGGTGCGCCCGCGGACGAAGCCGATCGAGCGATCGAACACATTGCGCCAATTGCCCGCGCGCTTGCGAAACAGCCGCGCATCGTCGCTTTTGCCCAGCCGCTCGGCCATCTCGGCCATTGCGTGATCGTCCCACGCATATTCCATCGTCTTGGCCACACCCGCCTTGCCGCCAGCATGCGGCGGGCTGGGATTGCCCTTGGGGATCTCGTCGGAGACCCAGCCCTGCTTGTCATATTCGGCGAGAAAGTCGCGCGGCCCCTTGGGATCCACTGCGTTTTTCCGCAGATATTCGTATGCCGCGGCATAATCGAACGCGATGCCGCGCCGCATCGCGCCGAGATAGAGGAACACCGCATTGTCGGCATGGAACGAGGTGTTCATGAACCCGCGCTCGCGCGCCATGTCGAGCTCCGACTCCATGATGTCGCGCACCACTTCGGGCTCCATCAGCTCGAGCAATACGATCTGGTTGCGCCCGGTATCCCAGAACGGCACCGGCCCGTAGCGGTCGTAGCGCGCGGTCTGCACCGCGCCCTTCGCGGTGGTGAACTGCTCGCCCTTGCGCGCAACCAGCCGCGGGCTGGCGAAGGACTGGAGCAGCGTCGAATAGAACAACATCCGCTGCTTCGGCGTGCCGCCGGTCACCTGCACCCGGTTGAGCAGCTTCGCCCATTCGGCCCGCGCCTTGCCCCGCACGCCGTCAAAGTCCCAGCCCGGGCTCTCGGCGCGCAGCCGCTGGCCGGCCGCCTCGTAGCTGGCGCCGTGCGCGATCTTGACCAGCACCGCTTCGCCCTGCGCCGTCGTGAAATCGAGATAGGACCCTGCGAACCCGCCCTCGATGCTGCGCGCGTCGGGCTGCACATCCTTGTCGCCGATGCCATAGCCGCGCGCATTGCCCGGCGCCTTGCGGAAGCTGCCATAGCTTTTGAACGGCTTCGAAAACTCCGCGACGAAATAGCGCCCGTCGCGCGTCTCATTGTCGTTGTGTGACGCAACGACGCCGCGCACCATGCGATCGCCGACGATCTCGACGGTGCCGCCGCGCCCCTGCAGATTGAGGATCACGTGCGCGCGCTCGGTCGCCGGAAAGGTGAAACGCATCAGCGCGGTCGCCTGCGTCGCGGTCAGTTCGACTCTGGTTTTGAACGTGTCGAGGAACACCGAATAATAGCCCGGCGCCGCGGTCTCGCGCGCTTTGTCGTACCAAGATTGGGTGTAGACCGGCGGCACCGTCCAGTCGCCGACCACCGGCATCAGCGTCGGCGTCGCACGTGCGCCGTAAGTCGGGCCACCGCCGCCGGTGAAGCCGATCATCGTCGGGCTGGTATAATAATAAGGCGTCGCGACGCCCCAAGGATAGCTCAGCTCGACATTGGAATTGACCGGCGCCGACTCGACTGCGCTGTGCGGCAGCCGCGCGCCGGGCGAAGTCAGCCCCGAATAAAGCGGCTCGCCGGCCGGCGGCGCATTGCCGATCAGTTCCGGCTTATCGAGTGGTGCGGTGCCGACCAGCGGATTGGCTTCATCGACGGGCTCGGGTTGCGCCCGCTGCGCCTGAACCGGATCCAGCGAGAGCGCGGTGGCGGCCAGCAGGAGAAGGGAGCCAGATACGCGGCCGATCGACGGACTCTGATTCGGCGTGCGGACACCCAGTTTCATCGTCGACCCCTTCTCCCGCGGGCCGCTTTTGCGACCCAATCTTTATAGGCAGCAGGGTCTGGTCACGCGGCCGGCCCTGTCAGCCTCGCGAAACTCGATTAAATAAAGCATTTTGTCAATTGGTTTCGGCAGCGTTTTTCAATCCTCCCCCGCAGCGGGGAGGATTTAGGGCGCCCCAACGAAAAGCGCGGCCGTTCCATCGAGGAACGACCGCGCCTTATGTCGGCAAAATCTCAGGGCGACGCCGCGTCGCCCGCGGCGATCAGAGTTCGCGCTCGATCCATTGCTTGATGCCGTTCTTGGGCATCGCGCCGACCTGAGTCGCAGCAGGCTGGCCGTTCTTGAACAGAATCATCGTCGGGATGCCGCGCACGCCGTATTTGGTCGGCGCGTCGGGATTCTCGTCGATGTCGAGCTTGACGATGCTGACCTTGTCGCCGAGCTCGGCGGCGAGTTCCTCGAGCGCCGGCGCGATCATGCGGCACGGCCCGCACCACTCGGCCCAGAAGTCCACGAGCACAGGCTTGTCGGCCTGGAGGACATCGGCGTCGAAGCTGGCATCGGTGGTAGCCTGGGTGGCCATGGAAAATCTCCTGAAGGGGTCTTGCGTGCTTACTTATGTGTGCGGAGGTCCGGGCTCAAGCGCGCGAGCCCAAGCTTTGCTCCGTTGCGACCAAGTCGGCCTTTTGCGCCGCGAGCAATTCCGCCGGCAGCACGTGGAGCGTCGGTCCCGCGGTGTAGAGCAGCGCCGCCTCGATTCGCTTGCCTGGAAAGATCACCGCCAGCGCCGCGGCATAGGCCGCCATCTGGCGCAAATGATAAGGTGGGATGGCGTCGAGCGCGGCGGGCGCCCGCCGCGCCGTCTTGAAGTCGACCACGCGCACGATATCGGACCCGACCACCAGCCGATCGACCGTTCCCGAGACCACCAGCCCCTCGACCACCGCCGCGATCGGCGCCTCGGCAAGCGCATCGGGCGCGAACAATTCGGCGAAGCGCGGATCCCCGAGCACTGCCAGCGCCGCCGCGGCGATTTCGCTCCGCGCGCCCGCTTCCTCCACGCCCCCCGGTCCGGCGAGCCAGCGTTCGGCGGCATGGGCGCGCGCATCGGGCGCCAGCGCGGGCAATCGCTCGAACAGCGCGTGGAGTAATCGCCCGCGCTCGGCGGCGACGCGCAACGCCGGCGTCGGCGGCGGATCGGCGGCCAGATCCTCGCCCAGCGACGACGGTGCGAGCGGCCGCGGCGGCCGCGCCTCGGCGGGCGCCGGCTGCTTGATCCATTCGGGCAGTCGATTGGTCGTCTGTTCGAGTCTGGCCCGGGGAGCCATCAATGCGACGGGCGCCGCCGGCGTAATTCCCCGGAATTCGCGCACCTCCCCTTCGGGTACCCCCAGCGCATCGAGCGCGCGCGCGCATGCGGCGTACCAGCTGGCCGCTGGCGGCACGCCCTTGGCCTGCGGCCCAAGCGCGCCGGCGATCACCAGCCGCTCCTCCGCCCGTGTCGCCGCGACATAGAATAACCGCCAATGTTCCTGCAGCTCGCGCCGGTCGGCCTGTTCCAGCACCGCGTCGAGTGGCCCGCCGCGCTCCGCCGCGCGCGGCCGGAAGATCGGAAACGGCGCGGCGTCATGGTCTTCGGGCGCCCAGAGCAGGAAATCGCGCGGGGAGCGCGTCGGGTCGACGGTCGCGTCGGCGAGGATCACCAAGGGCGCCTGCAGCCCCTTGGCACCGTGCGCGGTCATCACTCGCACCGCCCCCGCCGGCTGCGCCGCGTCGCGGACGATCTCGACATCGCCGCGATCGAACCAGTCGAGGAAGCGCTGGAGCGAAGGTGTCGCGACATTCTCGAAATTGAGCGCGGCGTTGAGCAATTCCTCGATCGGATCGCGCGCTTCCTCGCCCAGCCGCAGCAGCAGCTTCCGACGCCCGTCGAGCGGCCCGGAAAGGATCTCCTCGAGGAAGCGATAGGGCGTCGTGAAGTCGGCGCGATTGAGCAAAGCCTCCAGCGGGCCGATCCGGTCCCTGGCGACATCGCGAAGGTGCGACCACAGCGACCTGCCCTTCGGCCGCAATGCCGCGGCCATCAGATCCTCCTGACTCCAGCCGAGCAGCGGCGAGACCAACAAAGACGCCAGCGACAGATCGTCCTCCGGCTGTAACACGAAACGCACCGCGGCGAGCAAGTCCTGCACTGCCAGCGGCGCGTTGAGCCGCAGCCGGTCGACCCCCGCTACCGGCACCCCCTCGGCATAGAGCCGTGCGACGATCAGCGAGGCGAGCTCGCCGCGCCGCTTGACGAGAATCATCACGTCCTCGGGATGCAGCGGCCGGCCCTTGCTCTCGAGCATCAGCCCCTCGGCGAGCCAGCGCTTGATCGCCCGCGCAATGTCGCCGGCGAGCTTGCGCGTGGTGTCGCCCACCCACTCCTCCTCGTCGGAATCGCTGCCACCCTCGGCGGTCGCCGGCCACAAGGTGACGGTCCCCGGCCCCGGCACTTCGCTGGCATGCGGCTCGGCGTCGCTGAGGTCGCCCATCCCCGGCACTGGCAATCCGCCCAGCGCCGCATCGACGAATTCAAGCACTGGCCGGGTCGAGCGGAAGCTGTGCGTCAACGACAGCGATTCGAGTTCGCGCGCCTCGACGTCGTAATCCGCCCGCACCCGCGAAGCCTGCCAGAACCGCTCGAACGCCGCGCGGAAGTAGATCGGATCGGTGCCCTGGAAGCCGAAGATCGCCTGCTTGTAGTCGCCGACGGTGAACAAGGTGCGCACCGCCTCGCCGCGCGCGCCCTCCCCCGCGAAAAACTCGTCGGCGATCGCGCTGACGATCGCCCATTGCTGCGGATTGGTATCCTGCGCCTCGTCGATCAAAACATGCTCGGTGACCTGATCGAGCTTGTAGCGCACCCATTCGCCCATGCCGGGCTCGGCGAGCAACGCGACGGTCTTGCGGATCAGATCGTTGAAGTCGACTGCGCCGACCCGGCGTTTTGCCCGCGCATAAGTGTCGGCATAAGCGCGCCCCGCCTCGAGCCCGCGCGCCAGCAGATCGGTGAAATCGGCCTGCATTTTCATGCCAATCAGCTCGCCGCAGCGTCCATGCAGCCGCATCGCCAGATCGGCATAGCCCGCTTCCTGCGGCGCCTGCCCCTTGCCGAACGAGCGCGGCTCGCCCTTGGCGGTGGCCCATACCGAATGCAGGTCGGCCAGCCGCAGCGCGCGCTTGCCCGGCGGCAGGGTCAGCCACATTGCGATTTCCTCGGCACGCGCCAGCCCGGATTTGGTCCCCCAGGCCGCGTTCATCGCCGCGACCGCGCGCAGCCCGGCGCAGTCGAATGCGTCGTCGCTGCAGCACGCCTCGATCTCCGCGGCGATGTCGCCGCTCGGCAAGTTCATCGCGCGGCGCAGGAACGGCTGGATCCCGCTCGGCAGCCTTGCCATCGCTTCGGCATTCGATGCGCAGATCTTGAGGAACGCTTCGGCCTTGCCCTCGCCGAGCCGCAGGCTGAGCGCGCCCACCGAGTCGATCAGCCCGGCACGCCCCTCACGCCCGGCATCGACCAGCATCTCGGCCAGTGCCTCACGCGCAAGCACCGCCTCTTCGCGCTGGTCGAGCGGCCGAAAACCGGGCACGAGCCCCGCCTCGACCGGAAATGCCGAGAGCAAAGACTGGCAAAAGCTGTGGATCGTCTGGATACGGATGCCCCCGCCCGGCGCATCGAGCACCTTGGCGAACAAGGTGCGTGCCCGCGCGCGTCCCTCGGGCGCGATGCTCTCGCCCAGTGCTTCGAGATCGGCGACCAGTTCGGCGTCGCTCGCCCGCACCCAGCGCGCCAGCCGGCTGGTGATCCGCTCGGACATTTCGGCGGCGCCCGCCTTGGTAAAGGTCAGGCACAGAATCGCGCCGGGATCGGTCCCGGCGAGCAATAGCCGCCAGACGCGCGCCGCGAGCACCTGCGTCTTGCCGGTGCCGGCCGAGGCCGACAGCCAGATATGCCGCGCGGGATCGCTGGCGCGACGCTGATTGCCCTTGAGGCGATGGAGGGCGCGGACCTCAGTCACGCCCATACCATTCGTCGCGCCGCATCAGCTGGTCATATTCGGCATAAGGCGCATAATCCGGATGCAGCTTCGCAGTGAACGGCTCGTCCCCGGTGAGCCACATCCGCGCCGCACCTTCGAACTGGGCCACCGCCCGATCGATGAACTCGTCCGCCGGCAGATAATCGCGGCGTTTCGGATCGCATGGGCTCTCGACATAGCCGAACGCCCCGCGGCTGTTCTTCGACAGCGACCAATATTCGAACTGCTTCGCGCGCCCCTCCACTCCCTCGAACCCGCCGCGCTCGGCGATCAGCCCGAGCAGGCCCAATTGCAGGCTGAACCCTCGCGCACCGCGGCCAGGCTCGGCGGCTTGCCGGTCTTGTAGTCGACGATCGCGAGGCTGCCGTCGCCCATCCGGTCGATGCGGTCGAAGGTGCCGCTCAGCTCCACCCCCGCGAACGGAATGACGCCGCGCTTCTCGACTGCGATCACCTTGCGCGCCGGATCGGCGGCGATCTGCGCCGCGATCCAGTCGATCGCCTCCTTCAATCGCGGCCCCCAAAGCGCGCGCATCATCGGATGCGTCTTCTCGTCGCGCAGCAGAGCGTCGGCCCGCGCACGCAATTTCTCCGGCGCGCAATCGTCCTCGACAAACCAGCGTTCGAGCACCGCATGCACCGCGGTTCCGCGCCATGCCGCGCTCGGATCGGCGTCAACCGGATCGAGCGGCATCAGCCGCAGCATCCGCCGCGCGTAAAAGGCGTATGGATCGGCCTTGAGCCGATCGACTTCGGTGACCGATAGCGCCTTAGGCCGTATTTCGACGGGCGGCTGTGGCTCCGGTCGCTTCGCGGGCTGATGATCGCCCGGATCGTCGATCCCGCGCAGCCACGCCGCAATCTCGCCGGCGCGTGTCAGCCCGCCCGACAATGCCTCGAGCCGCAGCCAGAAGCGCGACGCGATCGTCGGCGCGCTCGCGTCGCGCCGGGCGCGGGTGAGCAGCACCTGCGGCGCGCCGAGCGCCCCGGCGAGATCGTGCGCCGAAAGCCCGATCCGGCGCTCCAGCCCGGGCAGACCCAGCTCGGCGCGGATCCGCGGGGCGAGCCACGGATCGGGCGCGGGCAGCCCCGGCCATACGCCTTCGTTCAATCCGCCGAGGATCATCAGATCGGCGGTCTGCAGCCGCGCCTCGATCAGGCCGAGGATCGCGAGGCGCGGATGCCCGCCCTGCGACGGCCGCACGGCAACTTCGTCCATCAGCGTGCGCAGCATCGGCGCCAGCGCCTCGGGCTCGGCGCGCGGCGGGCCGTTCGCCGCCTCGCGTTCGGCGGCGTCGAGCAAATTCGCCGCCTCGCGTCCTTCGGCGCGTGCCCATAGCGCATCGCCGCCCAGCGCCTGCGCGGTCTCGCGCAATGCGGCGAGCAGCGCCGGCACCGGTTGCGCGCCGCCCCCAAAAACTTCCTCCAACGGCGCGAGCAATGCGCGCGCTTCGGGCCACCAGCGCAGCGCAGCGCGCCGCAGGTGCCCGTCGCGTCCGTCCTGCTCGCCGAGATGCCGGTCGATCCCGCCGAGCCCCGGCGCCGGGCGCGGTCCGCGCAGCGCGCGATCGAGCAGCCGCACGCCTTCGAGCCATTCGCCGCGGCGCTCCGCCATCACCAGCGGGTGCTTGAGCAAGGTCAACAGCGGCAGCGGCGCAAAGCCCTGCGCCGCCGCATCGGCGAGCGCGAGCAGCAAGGTTCCCGGCGGCAGGATCGACAATTTCTGCCCGGCCGAATCATCGACTGCGATTCCCCAGCGCGCGCAATGCGCCGCCACGCGCCGCGCCAGCGCCCGGTCCGGCGTCACCAACGCCGCCGTCCGCCCCGGCGTCTCCAGCACTTCGCGCAGCGCCAGCGCTATCCCCTGCGCCTCCTCGGCCGGCGTCGCGACTTCGAGCACGCGCACGCCGTCGAGCCGCCGCTCAGCCGCCGGCAACGCGGTCCAACCATGCGTCAGCTCGGGCGGCGCCATTGCCGAAGCAATCGCCTTGCTGCGCGCCGGCGGCGCGTCATGCTCGCTCGCCGCGCGCCACGGGTCGAATTCGCTGCGGTGCACGCCCATCCGGTCGAGCAGCAGCTTCAGATGGAATTGCGGGTGGCTCTCGAGGCTGCGCCGCCGGCGCCCGGTCACCGGATCGGGCTTGTGCGGTCCGAGCGCGTCCCATTCCCTATCGCTGATTCCGGTCGCCAGCCCCGGTAGCACCACCATGCCCTGCGGCATCCCCGAAATGCTGCGCAGCAATCGTGCGAAGACCGGCGCCGGCGCCGCCACGCCGGCCGCGCAAACGAAACCCGCCGGCGGCGCGCTCCGCCAGCGGCGCGCGACCTGGTCGATCAGCCGGCGCCGCCGCTCGGCGAGATCGATCCGCCCGAGCCGTTCGAGTTCCTTCGGCCAGCGTGTCAGTACCACTTCGAACAAAGCCAGCGAGCGCTCCCAATGCGCCGACAGCTCCTGACTGAGCTCGATTTCCTTGAGCGCACGCGGCGCGACTTCCTCGATCAGCAACTGGTCGAGCGTAGTGGCGAGGTCGCCGGCGAGCCGCACCGCCTCCGCCGCGTCGACCGGCGCGCCGCTTTCCTGAATCAGCCGCGCGAGGATCATTCGCCGCTGCAGCGGCTCGACAGCGGGCGGGATCGGCTCTTCGTCATCGGCGCTATCGAACACCGCCTCGTCGAGCTCGGGATCGCCGACCGCCACCAGCCGCGGCAGCAGCAGCCCGCCGGCGCTCGCCCGGACGAACGCATCCTGAATCGCCCGCTTGGCCCGGTTGTTGGGCAGCAGCACCAGCCGCGCGCCAGCTTGAGCGGATCGCTCCCGAACCGCCGGATCAGCCCGATCGCCAGCGCATCGGCGAACGCGCGGTGCGGCGGGATAGTGTAGAGATGAAGGCGTTCGGGCATCAGCGAGAAAAGGCCAGGAAGCGGCTTTCGGCAAAAACAGGCTGTGAAACTTCTGCGAACCAATCGGCGCGAAAACCCGGCAGCAGCTCGATCTCCCGGAGAAACGCGCCCCAGTCGCTCATCTCTTCATGAAGCGTCCAGACCTCGGCATCCGTCGAGACGTCACAGCAGATGAGATCGGTCGTGATTTGATCGATTTTGTAGAAGGTAACACTGTGGACCTTGCTCCACTCGATTTGGGCCAGTGCCGCAGCAGTAGATTTCTTCATGCTCCTAATCTGGCAGTCGCAGGCCCCGGCGGCAACGCGTCACATCTCCGCCAGCACCGCCTCCGCCGCACCCACCGCCGCGGGCGTGCCGACGTCGAACCACAGCCCCTGATGGACCACGCCCCACAGCCGCCCCGCTTCGAGCGCGCGGTTGAAGAACAGGTTGGTCGAGAACGGCCCCTCGGGCCAGTCGCGGATCAGTCGCGGCGACAGGATCGACACACCGATGAACACGAACGGTGCCAACCGGCCCGGCTTGCGCCGCTCGGTGATCCGCCCCATCGCGTCGAGCCGGAAATCGCCGTGCCCTTTGTGACAATTGGCGCGCGCCAGCGGGACCAGCAGCAGCAGCGCATCCATCCGCGCATCGTCCCACTGCGCGGCGAGAGCACGGATCGCGTCGACCGGGCCATCGATCCACAGATTGTCGCTGTTGACGCACAGGAACGGCTGCTCGCCGATCAGTTCGCGCGCCTGGACGATCCCCCCGCCGGTCTCCATCAGCTGCTTGCGTTCGTCGGAGATCAGGACCTCGATGTCGCTCGCCCGGGCGCGCAAATGCGCCTCCATCTGGTCGGCGAGATAATGCACGTTGACGATCGCGCGCTTCACCCCCGCCGAGCGCAGATGATCGAACGTGTGGTCGATCAGCGTCTTGCCGGCGACTTCGACCAGCGGCTTGGGGCGCGTCGCAGTGAGCGGGCGCATGCGCTTGCCCAGCCCCGCCGCCATCACCATCGCGGTTTCGGGCACAGCCGCGTCGGGCTGCGGCCGCAACGAATAGATCGCGCTCATGCGCCGACGATCGTCAGCGGATCGCCGCGCAGCTCGACGGGCACGTTGGCGTCGAACCAGTCCGCGACGGGCTTGAGCGCAGGGTGCTTCAGGTCGCGCTCGAGATAACCCCAGACGCGCGGGCACAGCCCGGGATAGCGCTGCTTGCCGTCGCGCTTCCACAATCGTGTGAAGATGCCGACGATCTTGGCGTTCCGCTGCGCGCCGAGCACATGATAGGCGACATCGAACGCGCCGCCCGCCCCGGTAATCCGCTTGTAGCGGTCGAGCATCGCCGTCTCGAGCTCGGTCGCCACGTCGCGCCGCGCATCCTGCAGCAGCGAGACGAGGTCATAAGCGGGATGCCCCGCCAGCGCGTCCTGGAAGTCGAGCAGGCCCAAACTCTCGCTGCCTTCGATCAGCATGATGTTCTCGGCGTGGTAATCGCGCAGCACGGTGACGGGCGTATGACCCGCGAGCACCGGCGCAAGCACCGTATCCCACGCATCGACATAGCCCGGCATGTCGACTTCGAGCCCCACCGCCGGCGTGTACCATTCGGGCAGCAACGCCGCCTCGCGCCGATATTCGGCGAGATCGTAGGCGCGGATATCGGCGGCCGGGTGCTGGCCGAGCCGGATCAGCAGATCGACTGCTTCCTCGTACAGCCGCAGCTCGCTCTCGGGCGCCGCGTCCACCGTCTCGCGCAGTCGCGCGTCGCCGAAATCCTCGAGCAGGACGAGCCCGTGCTCCAGATTCTCGAACAGGATTCGGGGCGCCGCGAACCCGCGATCGGTCAGCCAGCGCGCGATCGATATGAACGGCCGCGGATCCTCGTGCGGCGGCGGCGCGTCCATCAGGATCGCGCTACGATCGTGATGCACCACGCGAAAATAGCGGCGGAACGACGCATCGCCGGCGAGCGGCCGCGTCTCGGCCCCCTCCCATCCGGCGGCGATCAGGAAGTCGGGTGCCGCGGCGGGCGGATTCATATCAGGGGCCATCGGTCCCTCCATGCCGCCGGCACCTTCGCTGTCAAGACACGCGCGCCGTCCGGCGTCGGTTCCAGGCTGAGCCACAGCGCATCGCGCCAATATGCGTCGCCCAGCCGCTCGGGCCATTCGACCACCAGCAGCGAATCGGCACGCGCATCGTCGAGCCCGAGTTCCTCCGCTTCGTCCGCATGCTCGATGCGATAGAGATCGACGTGCAGCACCGGAAACCGCACCTCGGGCCGGTCATAGGGCTGAACGATCGCAAAGCTCGGGCTCGGCGCCTCCTCTTCCAGCCCCAAGGCTGCGAGCAGGCCCCGCGCGATGCTGGTCTTGCCGGCGCCGAGCGGGCCGGACAGCGCAATCACGTCGCCTGGGCGGACCAGCTCCGCCAGCGCCGCACCCAGCGCCAGCGAGGCTTCGGGCGAAGCGAGCAACACCTAAAATCCTCCTCCCCGGAGGGGGATTGGAAGGTCTCTCACCGCGGCAACTCCACCGTTACCAGAGTCCCCTCGCCGGGCTCGGAGATCAATTCGATCCGTCCGCCATGCGCCTCGACGAACTGCCGTGCCAGCGGCATGCCGAGGCCCAGCGCCCGCTCGCCGCTCCGCGAAATCCCGTGCTGCGCGAAACTGTCGAACGCGCGGCGCACTGCGTCGCGGCTCATCCCCGGCCCATCGTCCGAGACGATCACCCGCGCCACGCGATCGTTGCCGTCGAGGTGGAGCAGCACTCGCCCGTCCTCGGGCGTGCAAGCCACTGCGTGGCGCAACAGATGCTCGATCACTTGCCGCAGCCGCCGCAGGTCGCCGGTCACAGTCCCTGCCGTCCCCGCATCCTCGACCACCAGGTCGATCTTCTTGGCCTTGGCGAGCGGCGCGATCGCCTCGGCGGCGGCGTTGGCGGCCAGTTCGAGATCGACCGGCACCTTCTCCAGCGGCGCGCCTTCGCTCTGGGTCAAGTCGAGCACGTCGTCGACCAATGCGCTCAGCCGGTCGACCGACGTCAGGATCGCCTCGGTATATTCGACGGCATTTTTGGTCAGCCGCCCGGCAAACCCGCCGTGCAGCATCTCGGTGAAGCCCTTGATCGAGGTCAGCGGCGTGCGCAGCTCGTAGCTCATATTGGCGACGAATGCGGTCTTCACCCGGTCCGCGGCGACTAGCGCCTCGTTGCGATCGCGCAGCGCCCGCTCGGCGCGGTGATGGTCGGTGGTGTCGAGCATCGTCACCAGTGCGTTGCCGTCGGGCAGCGGCACCGCGGTCACGTCGAAATGCCGCCCGTCGGCGAACGCTACGGTGCTCCCGCGCGTCTGCCGGTCCTTCGCCGCCAGCCGGATCAGGTCGCCCAGCACTTCGGCACGCCCCGGATTGGCTAGCTTCGACCCCACTGCCTTGACCAATTGGCCGATCTGCGGATGCCCGTCGAGGAACGCATCCTCGAAGCCCCACACCTGGCGGAATTTGCGATTCCACAGCTGGAGCCGCCCCTTGCCGAACACGCCGACCGCCTCGGCGAGGCTCTCGAGCGTCGCAGTCCGTACCTGCTGCATCTCGCCATGCTCGCGCTGCAGCTCGAATTGCTGGGTGCGATCCTCGAAGATCAGCAGCAGCCCGCCCTCGGGCAGCGGCTGCGCGACGACGCGCAGATGCGTGCCGGCGACGCTCCACGTCTCCTCCACGGCGTCGGGCGCAGTGAACCATTCGCGCCGCTCGGCCTTCCACGCCGGATAGTCACGAACTTCGGGTACGCGGTTGGCCTCGCGCATCCGATCGAGCACCCGGTCGAATTCGGGGCGGTCGGCCAGCCACTCGACCTTCATCGCGAACATGCGGCGAAACGGCTGGTTGCAGAAAGCGAGGCTGCGATCGGGCGCGAACTGCGCGACGCCCGCCGAAAGCCGGTCGAGCATCGCCCGCTGGGCCTCGCCGAAGCGCTTCAATCCGCCGCGCATCTGCTCGTAATCTTCGATGTCCACCGCGAAGCCGGCGACCCCGCCGGTCGGCAGCGGCACGTCGTGGAGCCGCAGCATCCGCCGCGCGCCGCCGATCGTCGCAGGCATGGCGGTGGTCTGTGCCTCGCCGGTATCGCGCGCGATTGCGGCATTGGCGAGCGGCCCGCCTAGTCCGGCGCCTTCGACCAGCTCAAGCCCGTGCGCCACCACCTCCTCGCTGTCGCCGCCCTCGACGGCGCTGACATAGGCCGAATTGACCATCAGCAGCTTCAGATCGGGTCCGCGATACCACATCGGCATCGGCGCCGCTTCGATCAGCGCGGTAAGCGCATCGAAGGCAGCGCGCAGCCGCGTGGTCTCATGCTGCAGCCGGTCGATCTCGCTCTGGCTCTCGGTCGCGTCGAGGAACCACAGAACCACGCCGCTTTGTCCGCGCGCGCCATCGGGGACACGCTCGCCGATCACCAGCAGCGCGCGCTCGGCCCCCTGCGCGCGAACCGCCAGGCTGAACGGCTGCCCGGCTTTCTGCGCGGCGGTCACGTAATTTTCGAGCGCCTCGGCGTCGCCGGCGACGAGACCGCTTTCGATCCCGGCAAGGTCCGAAAGCTCTCGGGGCAGCAGATCGAGGCCCAGCCAATCGGCCAGCCGCCGCGGAACCTCGACTCGTCCATCGGGGCGGACGATCATCGCCTGTGCCGGCGAATTGGCCAGCAACCCCGTCAGGCGGGTGTTGCGATCGATCGCCTCGCGCGCTTGCGCACGTGCCCGCAGGCCAGCGAACAGCATCCACGTCGCGCCGAGCAGCAGCACGGCCAGCACCGCCCCCGCCACTATCGCCGCCGATTGCGGAAGCTCGATCAACCGGCCACTCCACGGCTTCGCTGTGCCATCATCGCCATTCCTTAGGCAAAGCCTGGCGGATCGGAAAGCGACTTGGTGGTCTAGGCGCCCATGTCTCCATTTGGCTTGCGCAACAGACGCTGCAGCAGAGGCATGCGTGCGGAAATGGGAAGCGTCGCGAGTTCCGGCGCCGGAACGGCCTCGTCGGGCTGGTCGACCGAGAGATGCAGCATCAGCCGCCGCGTCTCGTCTTCCAGCCCATCCTCTTCGGGGGCGCCCATGGCCGTACGCAAGATCTCGGCGATCCGTTCGCGTGCGTGCCCGGCATCGTGGCTCGCTTCATCTCTCACAATCCAGGCAGCAACGAAGCAAGCGCCTGCTCAGCACCAACCGCCGCAGGGTCGACGCGACGGTCCGAAGCAAATGCCGGATCGGTGGACTGGAGCGGTCGACGTTCCACCGCGCACCACGCAAAAAGGCCCGCTCGCGCCAAGCCCTTCCCCCTATTACGCAGTACCGCGCACCTTGCGACGCAGCGGATCGTCAGAACAGTCTGGCCTTGATGTGCTGCACAAACTACCCAACTTCGTGCTCGTTACGTTCTGTCGTGTTTCCGATCCGCTGCAATGCAACACCGTTGGCGGCCGTGATAAGATAGCGCTGCTGCAACACCTTGTGGTTGCTGAAACGAAAAAGAGCCGCGCCTCCCGGTGGAGACGCGGCCCGTTTTCAACTGATGCTCGAAAGCCTCAGTAGCGATAATGATCCGGCTTGAACGGCCCTTCGACCGGCACGCCGATATAGCCGGCCTGCTTGCTCGTCAGCTTCGACAGCTTCACGCCGAGCTTCTCGAGGTGCAAAGCCGCGACCTTCTCATCGAGATGCTTCGGAAGCACATAGACCTGGTTCTGATAGTTCTCGCCCTTGGTGAAGAGCTCGATCTGCGCCAGCGTCTGGTTGGTGAACGACGCCGACATCACGAATGACGGGTGGCCGGTGGCGCAGCCCAGGTTCACGAGGCGGCCCTTGGCGAGGATGATGATCTGCTTGCCGTCGGGGAATTTGACCAGGTCGGTGCCCGGCTTCACTTCGTCCCACTCGTAGTTACTGAGCGCGGCGATCTGGATCTCGCTGTCGAAATGGCCGATGTTGCAGACGATCGCCATTGGCTTCATCGCCTTCATGTGATCGGCGGTGATCACATCGGCATTGCCGGTCGCGGTGCAGAAGATGTCGGCGCGCTGGACGGCCTCTTCCATCGTCACGACTTCGAAGCCCTCCATCGCCGCCTGCAATGCGCAGATCGGATCGACTTCGGTGACCATCACGCGCGCGCCGCCGTTGCGAAGCGACTGGGCGCTGCCCTTGCCGACGTCACCGAAGCCGGCGACGCAGGCGACCTTGCCGGCGAGCATCACGTCGGTGGCGCGGCGGATCGCGTCGACCAGCGATTCCTTGCAGCCGTAAAGATTGTCGAACTTCGACTTGGTGACGCTGTCGTTGACGTTGATCGCCGGGAACGGCAGCTCGCCCTTCTTGGCGATCTCGTACAGGCGGTGAACGCCGGTGGTGGTCTCTTCCGAAACGCCCTTCAGATTCTTGACCGTCTCGGTCAGATAGCCGGGATACTTCGCGATGAACGCCTTCAGCGCGCGCTGGAACTCGACTTCCTCGTCATTCTCCGGCTCGCCCAAAGTCGCGCCGGCTTCGAGCTTGGCGCCCCACAGCGCGAACATCGTCGCGTCGCCGCCATCGTCGAGGATGATGTTGGCGGTGGTGCCGTCGCTGTCGGCGCCCCAGTTGAAGATGTCGCCGACATAGTCCCAATAATCAGCCAGGCTCTCGCCCTTCACTGCGAACACCGGCACGCCGGTCGCGGCGATCGCGGCGGCGGCATGGTCCTGCGTCGAGAAGATGTTGCAGGTCGCCCAGCGGACCTGCGCGCCGAGCGCGGTCAGCGTCTCGATCAGCACTGCGGTCTGGATCGTCATGTGGAGCGAACCGGTGATCCGCGCGCCCTTGAGGGGCTGCGACGCGCCGAATTCGTCGCGCAGGCTCATCAGGCCCGGCATCTCGGTCTCGGCGATTTCGATTTCCTTGCGGCCGAAAGCGGCGAGTTCGATGTCCTTGATGACGTAATCGGTCTTGTCGAGCACGGTAGCCACGGGCTGAATCTCCAGCAGTAAAAGGGTCGGCGCGCCGGACTCGCCGGCCGCGATTGGCGCGCCCTACAACGTCGGATGGGAATGCGCAAGTCAGATATAAAGATATCTTTATATGTCTGCGCTGAAGCCCGCCGCAGTCAGCCTGAGCCGCCGCAGGTCGAGGTTCATCCCCTGACGAAAGCGTGCGGCGGCAGCGTCGGAGAGCCGGGCGGCGGCTCCGGCATCGCGCCGGGCGGTGGCGTCGGAAAAGGCCGAACCTTGCGCGACGAAATTGAGCATGAAGGTCTCGGCCATCTCCTGTCGCGCGGCATCATCCAGCTTCGCAAAGGCGGGGCTCGCCGCCAGTGCCCGCGACACTTGCCCGCGCACCGCCTGAACCTGCGCCCGGCTGGCGAACGGCACCTTGTTGGCGATCTGCCAGTTCTGCACCCAATACGCCGCCATCGCATCGGCCACGTCACCGCGCCGCAGCCCGTCGACCGCGACATGCTTTTCCCACGCACCCAGCAGATCCTGCTGCAGAACGGCGTTGCGCAAGCGGCCGGCATTGGCAGGGTCCGCCTTTGCCACGAAGTCGCCGAATTGCGCGCGAACCCTCGCCGAAACCACCGGAGACCCGCGATACCGCGTGCTCGCCGTCGCATTGGAGCGCGGCTGCGCGCTTGCCGGGCGCCCGGCCCGGCTGCGGACCGTCGCCCCCAGCACATTGTTCATCTGCCCGACCGACGCCATCGAGGCGCCGAAGTCGATATATTGGCTTCCGATAGCCGGAAAATCCTGCGCCGCCACGGGCGCTCCGGCGAGCAGGACCACGAAAGCTGCAAGACGATATCGCATCCCGAACAATCTCCGATCCCGCTCGAAAAGGGCCCCAATGATTACGCCGGAACGCCACGTGGGCCACCCGCCGGCGCCCGCGCCTCGCCCCGCGAAAGCGGCGCCACGCCGCATCCCGGACGACTGACCGCCCCGAAAACGCGTCGGGCGCCATCGCCCGCCCCGCGGCTTTCCGATAGATCAGCATCCGCAAAGATCGGTCCACGGGAGATGATTGCATGCCGTTTCGCGTCGCGATCCTGGCCCTTCTCACGAGCCTCGCGTCGCCCGCCGCGGCGCAGGACATGCCCACCGTCCTGCCCAACAATTATGTGCTTTCGGACATTCTCAACAGCCAGCGGATCGACGCGGCGATCGGCACGCGCCCGGCACGCGCGGGCGCTCCTGCACGCCCGACGCGCAAGACCGCAAATCCCCCCACCACCCGCGCCCAGACCAGCTATCGCCCTTCGCCCGCCGTGAGCGCGCGCGTACGGCGGCAGTTCATCGCCGCGATGGGTGGGAAGATCGGCGTCGCCAATGCCCGCCCGCTGGCCGCGGCGATCGAGCGCACCGATCCGGTGGCGAACTGGTCGCAGCTCGTCGCTGCCGACGGCTTGCGCACCGGCGATATGGCCGATGCGCTGACCAGCTACTGGATACTCAACTGGGTGATGGCGAATAGTGCCGACAGCAATCGCGCGCAGGCGTTGGCGGTGCGCGAGCAGGTCCGTTCGATCCTTGCCGCCAATCCGGGCCACGCGGCGCTCGGCGAGGCGCAGCGCCAGGAGATGTCCGAGACCTTCATCCTCAATTTCCTCGTCCAGCACGCCGCCTATACCGACGCGCTCAAACGCGGCGACCGCGCCATCCAGCGCCGGCTGGGTGATGCGGCGGTCGCGCGCTTCCGCGACGAGATGGGTGTCGACCTGCGCCGGCTCCGGCTGGGCAATACCGGCTTCGTGCCGGCCGGATAGGCCGTCCACCCGCCAGCCGTCCTGCGTTCCACAGGGGCATCGCAGCCTCGCTTCGCGCGATTGACAGCTTTGTGCAGCCCTGCAAATCTCGCTCCGGGGACAGGGGGAGTATCGACAAATGAAGCCTTTCGCGCGCTCGTCGCTGAGCGCAATCGCCATTGCCTGCGTCATCGCGGCGCCCGTTCATGCCGCTCCGGAGGGTCGCGCCGGGCCAGACGAGGAAAAGCCGGGCTCGCTCTATCTTCAATGCGACGGTCAACCGAACAACATGACCACGGGAGAGTCGGCGGCGAGATTGTTGGGCGCCGTGACGTTGCTGGGCCTGTTCGCGCCGCGCCCCGAGGCGGCCGATGCATCGAAACGAAAGCGCGCCGAGGAAGGCGTTGCGGCATGCACGCCGCTGATCGAGGGCGAGCGCATGGAAGGTAATGTCTCCCGCCGGGTCGATCTGATCCTCGGCCGTGCCGTCCATCACATCGAAGCGAAGAAATATGAAGCCGCGATAGCCGACGCCGCGCTGGCGCGCGCGGAAGCGCGCAACGCGGGCCTGATGGCCGATCCCTATTATGCGCGCTCGCGCGGTCGCGCCTCGGACCTGGTCGAGGCCGCGGCCCTGTATCGCCTGAACCGCGCCGACGAAGCCCGTGAAGTGGCATTGCGCGGCAGCCCTGCGATCCGGCACTCGGTGCTAAGCTTGCTCGGCGTGCCGCAATATCTTCTCGACGGGCCCTCGCTGTCAGAGGCGGAGACCAGCTATCTGACATGGCGAAGCCGCAGCGCCGCCGTCGTATCGGGCCTCGAAGCCGATCGTCTCGAAGAAGCGGGCCGATTCGCCGAGGCGGCGCAGGTGCGCGACGCGCTCGTCGACTTCGATCGCAGCTTCCGGCCCGATCTGCTCAATTCGGCGTGGCTTGCCAAGGCGGCCGTCACCCATGCCCTGGCCGGGCACGCCGATATCGCCGCGGAACGCATCGCGGCGGCACGCGCCAATTTCGACAAACGGCGGACCGAGGGCAAACCCGAGTCCGGAGGTTCGGAGATCGTCGAGCTGCTGGATCTCCACGCGATCCTTCAGATGGCGGCGAGCGGTGACCTTGCCGGCGCACGCCGCTTGTTCTCGGCGCGCTCGCAATGGGTCGCCGCTTCGTTCGGCAGCGTCGTCGAGACCAATCGCCGACTCCGCGCCGGCGCCCCGCCCGCGGATCTGATTGGCGGCCTCGCGCGTGATCCGGAAGCGCTGTGGCGCGAGCGCCTCGATACCAGGCGCGCCGAGGTCCTCGCCAAGGATAGCGACAACAAGACCTTGTTCTGGCTCCTCCCCGGGATGGACCCGGCGAGCAGCTATCAGGCGGTGTCGAAGCAGGTCTGGCGCACCGACAAGTCCAAACTGGTGATCAAGATCGACAAGCCGGCGGCAGGCTCGCTCCAGATGGAGCAAATGTTCCTCTACGCCAGCGGCGATGTCGCCCTCGATGCCTATTCGCTGCATGCCGCATTGCTCGCGAAGAAGCGCGGCCATCAGGGCTTCGTGATCATGCCGCTTTTCGCCGGAGGGTTTACCTCGGCGGGCTTCAAGACCGGCAACCGCGGCGAACCGGGCATGACGGCCGCGCTCTTCAATGATGCGGACGAAGTGATCGCCGATCTGTCGCCGCTGATCCCCGATCCCGAAACCCTCAAGGCGATCAAGGCGCGGCAAAAGAAATGATGCGTGCCGCTCACCGCAGCAGTCGATAGCTCACGAACGCCACTTGCTTCCCGTCGGGCGACCAGCTCGGCACGTTGATCGTCCCCTGCCCGCCAAACAGCCGCGTCAGCACCCTGGGTGGCGCGCTGCCGTCGACGGGCATGAGCTTCAACGCCACGTCCTCGCGATTGGGCGGGTGATCGGTCAGCGCGACATCGAGCCCGAACGACACGAACACGATCCACTTGCCGTCGGGCGAAAGGTGCGGAAACCAGTCGCGCCGTTCGGCATCGCGGGTGAGTTGCACGGGGTTCGACCCATCGGCGTTCGCCCGCCAGATCTGCATCGCGCCGCTGCGGGTCGAGTTGAAATAGAGATACTTGCCGTCGGGCGAATATTCGGGGCCGTCGTCCACCCCCGGCCCGACGATCAGCGGCCGAGCCGGACCGCCCGCCAGATCCTTCGCCCAGATGTCGTAGCTGTCGTCGTCGGTGCCGACGCGGACATAGGCCAGGGTCTTCCCGTCCGGGCTCCAGCCATGCCAATAGGACCGCGCCTTGGGGTCGCTCACCATTTCGCGCGGGGCGTCCGATCCGCCGAGCGGCAGCACGAATATCCGCGATAGATTATCGGGCTCGGACTGGTCCGAGATCACCAATCGCGTTCCGTCCGGCGAGATGCCGTGATCGTTGTTGTTCTTGATGTTGCGCCCGGTCGGAATCGCCGCCGGTTCGCCGCCTTCCACCGGAATCCGCCAGATCCGGCCCTCGGAATTGTAGACCAAAGCCTTGCCGTCGCGCGTCCAGTTCGGCGCCTCGATCTTGCCCGGGAAATGGCGGACCACTCTGCGGCTCTGCACGCCCGCCACTTCGATCACCTCGAGCGTACTCTCGACCTTCGCCGGATATCCGGTGTCGGGCACGTAGGCGAGGCTCGGCACTCCGATCTCGACGTTGGCGAAAATCGCCGTCTCGGTAACGGTGTCGTCATGCGCCGACACTGCCAGCCCGGCCAGAACCGGCGCCTGAAACGCGATCCGATAACTCCCGCCGGCATGAACCAGCTTGCCGTCCGCGCCCGCCACCGAGAAAGTGACGAAGTCCCCCTCGCGCTCGAGCCGCACCCGCCGCGGATGCGTGATGGCGGAGATGATTTGCCGGGTCGGCCCGTCCTGATCGGCGCGATATTGCAGCGAGACCATTCCGTCGCCGTGCACCATGACATCGGCATAAGGGGACCCCGGGGTGCGGTTCTGGCGGATCATCGGTCCGGCCTTGCGGTGCGGATCCTTGCCCTTGCCTTCCCACGCGATGTCGGCGGCGATGTGGAGATCGCCCGATCGCTGCACCCAGGCAAAGTGGAACGCGTCCTTCTCGCCCCAGATGTTCGCCCCGCTCGCAGTGATCCGGTAGCGGCCGGCGTCGTGATTGACGCGCCCCGGGGTCGCGGTCTCGCCGATATCGGCATGGTTCGAAAAGATCCCGACGGTCTGCGCCGCCACCGGGTTCGCGCCGAGCATCATCGCGCACGCAAGCAAATGCCTGATCATATGCCCCCCTCGCATGGCCGGCATCGCTTCCGGTCTCAGGAGCATGTTAGCGCTAACTGACGCCGGAGCGAAACCCTTTCACAGCCTCGCTCCTCGCGTCGCCTGGCTCAAAGATAGAAGTCGGTTCCGATCAGCGCGATATTGCCTTGCAGGGCGATGCCGAAGTCCGCGACGCCGTCGCCGTCCACGTCCCCGCTGACCAGCGTCTGCCCCGCCGAAACCTGATACCGCAACTGCCCGGCTATCCCGCTGAACGCCGCCGTCCCGATGAAGCTGAACGCCTGGTTGCCCGAGGCCGCGAGGTCGGCGTCGATCGCGGAAAGGTTGATCTTGTCGCCTTCGGAGCGCTTGAAGTCGGCGATGCGATCGCGGTCGACCCACAAGGAATCGCTCACTGCGGCATAATGGAATTGATCCGCGCCGGTGCCGCCGAACAATTCGTCGGCGCCTGCCCCGCCCCAGAGCATGTCGTTGTTCGCGCCGCCGTCGATCGTGTCGTCACCGCCGCCGCCCCGAAGCTGGTCATTGCCGCCGAGGCCGAAGATGCCATCAGCCCATTGGGTGGCTCGTGGCTGCCCCGCGACCGTGCTCGTCTCGCTGATGATGTCCGACCCGGTGGTACCGTTGATCCGCACACCATGCTGGTCGACATCGGTGACGCTGATCGTCAGCCGCTGAATGTCGCTGCTCCCCGAGGTCGAGTATGCGGCGACGGTCACGTCGTAGCGATTGTCGTGATCATAGTCCGTCGGCCTCTCGAAATCGGGCGCACTCGTGAAGCGCAGCTCGCCGCTCCTGGTATCGATGGTGAAACGGTGCGCATCTGCGCCGCCGACGATAAAGAACTTGTCGAGCGTCTCGGGACCGCCGACCGTCATCGTGGTGGCGAGCTGGAGGTTCTCGGCCATCGACAGCGCAGCGGTATCGCCGCCGCCGTTCGAGGTGATGCCGAACTCGCTGACATTCTCGACGCGGACGCGCAGCAACTGGCTCGCGCTGTGCTCATGCGTCGAGGCGTAGACGGCGACGTCATAAATATTGTCGCGATTCTGGTCCGTCGCCTGCTCGAAATCCGGCGCTGTGACGAAGCTGAGGCGGCCGGTGACCGCGTCGATCGTGAACAGCGAGGCGTCCGCGCCGCCGCCGATCGAGAATCGTGTGTCGCTCGAAATTTCCTTCACCGCAACGGTCGTCACGGAGCTGCTATTCTCGGGGAGCAGCACCATCGCACTTGAATCGCCGCCGTTGGAAACGATCTGCGGGATGCCGACATCGCCGACGCGGACGCTCAAATGCTGAAAATCGTGCTGACCCGTCCCCTCACCGGTCGAATCGACCGCGACGATCGTCACGTCATAGACGCCGTCATGGTCCGCATCGGCCGGCTGCTCGAAATCGGGATCGGCACGGAATAGCAGCCTGCTTCCGTCGAACCCGAACAGCGCCGCGTCGGCACCGCCGTAAATGTAGAACTGGGCCGGGTTGGCCGCGCCCTGCACCGCGACGTCGGTCACGAAATGGGTGTTTTCCGCAACGATTATGCTCGCGCTATCCCCGCCGCCATTGGAAATGATGCCGAACTCGATCACGTCGGCGACCGTGATGGTGAGCGTCTGGCTGACCGTCATCCACTCGGCGGAGGCGATCACTTCGACGGTATAGACATTGTCGGGATCGGTCTCGCCGGGTCCCCCCTGGGGAGCCTCGAAATCAGGCGCGTCCTTGAACTGCAGCAGGCCGGTGACCGAGTCGAGCGTGAACAGCCACCATTCTCCCGCATTGGACAGGCGATAGCTTATCGCGCCTTCCTCGCCGTGGGTGGCGCGGACCGTCGTGACGCCGATGCTGCCTTCCTGCACCTGCACCGCCGCCGTCTCGCCCCCGCCATCGGAGGTGAAATGAAACGAATCATAGCCGTAGAGCGCGTTGGTGACCGAGATCGACATCGCCTGCGTCGTGGTGCCGCTCTGGTCGGTCGCGGCGACGATCACTTCGTAGGCGCCATCGCCGTCCGCATCGCTCGGCGCTTCGAAATCGGCAGCCGCGTTGAAGAGCAGATCTCCCCATCCGTTCACCGTGAAGAGCGCCGCATCGGCGCCGCCGGCGATCGAATAAAGGATCTGCTCGCCGTCGATGTCGCGCGCCTCCAGCGCTACGATCTGCGTCTGATTCTCCTGAACCAGGATTTCAGCCGGCGTGATAAAAGTGGGCGCGTCGGGCGCGTTCATCATCCCGTACGCCATCTTCACGGTGTCGCTGAACACCCCGTCGCTCGCCGTGACGTCGACATAATAGACGGTGGGCAGGCGGCTCCCGCCCGGCGCTTCGGCATCGGGGGCGACGAGGAAGCGCAGTTCGCCGGTCGCCTGATCGATCGCGAACTTGTCGGCATCATACCCGCTCAAGGTGAAATGGACCGGATCGCCATCGGCGTCGACCGCCTGGATCGTATCGACCAGCGTCGTGTTCTCGTAGAAGGAATGGCCCTGATAGGTCCCGGTATTGCCAAGGATGTGAACGCCTTCGTTGACGTTGGCCACGGTGACCGAAATCGACTGGATCTCGCTCTCGCCGTTCACGCCGCTCAGCGCGATCCGCAGATGATGCATATTGTCGCCGTCGAAATCGCCCGCGGCCTCATAGTCCGGCGCGCTCGCGAACTGCAGTGCGCCGGTAGCGGGATCGATGACGAACAAGCCGGCATCGTCGCCGCCGACGATGGCGTAACTGGAAATGCTGTCGATCCCGCTCCTCGAAACGATCATGGCAACATCGGTCTGATTTTCGGCGACGGTGAACATCACCGCTTCCTCGGTGGCCGGCGCATCGTCATCGGCACTGTACCGAAGCTCGCGATTGTTGAACGTCGCCATGTGATTCCCCTCTTGCCCCGCAGCGCGTACCATCAGATTACTTTGGCTATGTTGCAATCATTCTACCGTAAAAGGTTAAAACGCTCCTGATACGCAGTCGAACCAGCAAGATATTTGCGGATCTCCAGTCTCTGAACCTCGAAGCGAAACCATTTGGCAGGATCGGACAGCGGCTTATCCTGCGCGACAATGGCCCATGACACCGCCTCCATCCTCCGCGCGCTCGCGGCGCATGCCGATCCGGTGTTTCGCGACAAGATGGGTCCGCGCTTCGGGATCGTCACTGCGGACCGTGTCCTCGGAGTCCCGATGGCGCGGATCCACGCCGTCGCCAAGCCGCTTGGCCGCGATCCCGATCTGGCCGAGGCGTTATGGCAAAGCGGTGTCTACGAAGGCCGGATGGTCGCCTGCATGGTGGACGATCCGGCCACGGTGACGCCCGAACGGATGGACCGCTGGCGCGCCGATTTCGACAATTGGGCAGTCACCGACACGGTCTGCTTCAAGTTGTGGGACCGCACCCCGCACGCCTTCGCGATGATCGATCGCTGGGCGGGACTCGCCGACGAATTCGGCCGGCGCGCGGCGTTCGTGCTGCTCGCCAGTTCCGCGGTGCACCGCAAGGGCGAGGATGGAGATTACCGCACCCGGCTGCCGCTGATCGAGGCCGCGGCCAGCGATCCGCGCAATTTCGTCAAGAAGGGCGTCAGCTGGGCGCTCCGCGCGATCGGCGTCAGGAGGAGTCCCGCCCTGCGCGCCGCCGCGCGCGATCTCGCCGCCACCCTCGCCGCATCCCCCGACAAGACCGCCCGCTGGATCGGCAAGGACGCCCTGCGCGAGTTCGCCCGGGCCGATGCGAAGGGCTGATTCTCAGTCGCGACTCACGCCGTCCCGGTGCTGTTCGCCAGCAGCCGCGGATCGATACCGGCGATCTCGAATCCCTCCACCCAGCGCCGCCGGGCATCGACGTCGTAGAGCAATTTCGTGTCGCCGCTGGTGCTGAACCAGCCATGCCGGGTCATCTCCTCGTCGAGCTGGCCCTCGGCCCAGCCGGCATAGCCGAGCGCGATCAGCCAGTGGCTCGGACCCTTGCCTTCCGCAATGGCCTTCAGCACGTCGATCGTACCCGACAGCGCCCAGCGTCCGTTCACGTCGATCGTGTCCTGCCCACCCCAATCGGTCGAATGGAGCACGAAGCCGCGCCGCGGCTCGACCGGGCCGCCGAAATGGACCGGCGCGTCGGGTGCGTCGCCCGGGTCGATCTCGAATTGTTTGAGCAATTCGTGCAGCCCCAGCCCCTCGATCGTCTCGCCGATACCGATGCCGAGCGCACCTTCGTCGTCATGCGCGCACATTGCGATCACCGCGCGTTCGAAGCGCGGGTCGCCGATCCCCGGCATCGCGAGGAGGAACTGGCCGGTGAGGTAGGGTGTCGAATCCATGCCCGGTCAACTTATCGCTTCGGTTTCGGGTCCGTCACGCTTGAAAATGTCATCGTCCGCGCCGATTGGAGCCCAGACCCTCAAAAGGAGAGTGAAATGACCATTCAGGTTGGCGACCGCATTCCCACCACCCAGCTCGTCAAGGTGACCGACGAAGGCCCCGAGCAGATCAGCTCGGACGAATATTTCGCCGGCCGCAAGGTCGCGCTGTTTTCGGTGCCCGGCGCTTTCACGCCGACCTGCTCGGCCAAGCACCTCCCCGGCTTCGTCGAAAAGGCCGATGAATTGAAGGCCAAGGGCGTCGACGAGATCGCCTGCACCGCAGTCAACGACGCGTTCGTGATGGGCGCGTGGGGCAAGGCTTCGGGCGTCGACGGCAAGGTGACGATGCTCGCCGACGGCAACGGCACCTTCGCCAAGGCAGTGGACCTCGAGATGGACGGCAGCGGCTTCGGCCTCGGCACCCGCGGCAAGCGCTATTCGATGGTCGTCAATGACGGCGTCGTCGAGCAGCTTCATGTCGAGGCGCCCGGCCAGTTCGAGGTCAGCTCGGCCGATTATCTGCTCGGCCGGCTGTAAGGATCGGCTGCGAAACGGAACTGCCGTGCGGGTGCGCGAGTTGATCCAGGTAACTTCTGCGAAAGGGAAGCTTCATGGCCAACAACAATAGCAACAGTACGAGCGGTTCCGGCAACGGCGAGAGCGCCAGCCAGAGCCAGGGATCCGAAAAGTCATTCCTCGCCGCGGCGCAGGAGACCGTCGCCGGCGCAGTCGATGCCACGGTGCAGGCAGTGAAGGAACACCCGGTTGCGGCAGCGGCAGTTGCCGCGGGTGCTGCGGCCGCGGTCGGCGGCGCGGTCTATGCCGCCACCCAATTGGGCGGCGACAAGGAGCCGCAGTCGAAGAAGTGAGCTATCGGCCCCCTTCCCCGCGGGAGGGGGCTGGTCTTGCCCCAAGTCTTGCCAGAGTCATCTTGGCGCATTAGCGATCCAAGATGACACAAGCATCTGACATCGTCGCCGAGCTGGACCGCCTCTATCGCGCCTCGGTCGACCGCCTGCAGGCCGCACTCAACCGCTATCTGACCGACGGCACGCCGCCTGCGCCGTCGAGCCGCACCGACGGCTCGTTCGCTTATCCCGAAATCCGGCTAACTTATCGCGGCGGCAATGATCGCCCCGCCCCGCCGCGCTCGTTCGGCAGGCTGGTCGATCCCGGCGAGTACCGTATCAGCGTCACCAAGCCGGCGATGTTCTCGGACTATCTGATCGAGCAGCTGACCTTCCTGATCGAGGATTTCGACGTCGAAGTCGACGCCGCCACCGGCCGGCAGGAAATCCCCTTCGCCTATGTCCTCGATCCAGGCCATGCGCTGCGTCTCGACGAAGTGTCGGCGACCGAGCTGGCCCGCCATTTCCCCGCGACCGAACTCGCCCATATCGGCGACGAGATCGCCGACGGGCTGTGGCTGTCGCACGACGGCACCCGCCCGCTCGCGCTGTTCGACGGGCTGCGCACCGATTTTTCGCTCGCCCGCCTCCGCCACTATACCGGCACGCCGACCGAGCACGTCCAGCAGTACATCCTGTTCACCAACTATCACCGCTATGTCGACGAATTCGTCCGCTGGGCCTGCTCGCAGCTCGGCCCAAATGAACAAGGCGAGCCCAGCCGCTTCACCGGCGTGTCCGGCGCGGGCGGGATCGTCGTCGAAAGCGCCGACGACATGGACCGGCTGATCTCCGACAGCGCATGGCGCCGCCACCAGATGCCGGCCTATCATTTGATGGCGCCCGGCCGCACCGGGATCACGCTCGTCAACATCGGCGTCGGCCCTTCGAACGCCAAGACGATCACCGATCACCTCGCAGTGCTCCGCCCCGAGGCGTGGCTGATGATCGGCCATTGCGGCGGCCTGCGCCCCAGCCAGCGCATCGGCGACTATGTCCTCGCACACGCCTATCTGCGCGACGATCACATCATGGACGACGTGTTGCCCCCCGAGATCCCGATCCCGGCCATCGCCGAAATCCAGGTCGCGCTTGCCCGCGCCGCGGAGACGGTGTCGGGACAGTCGGGCGACGAGCTCAAGCAGCGGCTGCGCACCGGCACGATCGTCACCACCGACGATCGCAATTGGGAGCTCCGCTATTCGGCGACCGCATTGCGCTTCTCATTGAGCCGCGCAGTCGCGGTCGACATGGAATCGGCAACGCTCGCCGCCCAGGGCTATCGCTTTCGCGTTCCCTACGGCACTCTGCTCTGCGTCTCGGACAAGCCGCTCCACGGCGAATTGAAGCTGCCCGGCCAAGCCAATCGCTTCTACGAGCGCGCAATCAACGAGCATCTCCGCATCGGCATAGAGACCGTCGAGGAGCTCCGCCGCGAAGGCGCCAAGCTCCACAGCCGCAAGCTCCGCGCGTTCAACGAGCCGCCGTTCCGGTAACGATCGTCATCCCGGCAAACGCAGGCAGCGAGCGAACGGCATGTGGCACGAGATCCCTGCGCTCGCCGGGATGACGGACAGGTTGTGCCGGCGCCGCATTGAGCTTCGAAAGGAGCACGCCATGATCGATCCCGAGCAACAGCCCGAAACCGAGACCCCGCACGCGCACCAACCCGACGGCACCGATTCCTCCGTCGAATTCGAGGCGGGGATCGCGGACGAAAACACGATCCCCGACGGAATGCCCGAATGACCCGCCTCAGCGGCTGAGCTGGAATTCCACTACCAGGCTGGCGTTGACGGTGACTTGATCGACGCCGCCTTCCTTCTTCGGCGCGACGATCGTCACCAATTCGCCGATCAGCGCGAGCGCGCCGGCGGTCGGGTCCTGCTTCTCGCTGACCTTGACGATCGCGCTGCGCTTGAGCCCCAGCGTCGCGGCGTAGGCATCGGCCTCGCTTTGTGCCTTCTTGATCGCCGCGGCCTTGGCGGCCCGGGTCGGCGCGACATAATCGGTGAGCAGCGGCAGCACGTCGTCGTCGAGCTTGCCGCCATTCGCCTCGATCGCCGCTTTGGCGCTCTCGATCGCGGTGCGCGTCGGCGCGTCGAACTGCAGCGTCTCGGTGGCGGTGGATTGCGGCGTCTCTTTGCTATCCTCGTCGAGCGTCTCGAGGCTGAAGCTCGGCTTCGACTTGGCGCCGGCGAAGGACGAGATCAGGCCCATCAGCGAGTTGGTCGTGCCGATATCGCCCTGCCCCTCGCGGATATTCAGCCCCGCCAGCGCCTGCATCAGCCTCGCGCGATTGGCCGCCAGCGCTGCGCCCGCGGCCGCCTCGTCCTTGCCCTTGGCAGTGAGCGTCACTGACATCCGGTAACGCTGCGCCGGCACGCTTACCTGGCCGGTCGAGACGATCTCGACCGAGACCTGCCCCGCGGTCGCCGACTGCGCCTGCGCCGCCAGCGGCACGCCCAATGGCGCCGCGAGCAGTGCCAGCGCGATTCCATGCTTGATCATGTCGTTTCCCTTTTTGGTAAAGATGTCAGGCAACTGCAGGCTCACCACCCGCCCGGCTGCCCCTTATTCTGCTGATCGAGCCATTTCTTGAGCGGCGCGAAATATTCCATCATCGGCTTGCCCGAAATCTCGCGCGTGCCGGTGAAGGCCTGAAGCGCGTCGGGCCACGGCTTCGACGCGCCCATCTCGAGCATCTTGTTCAGCCGCGCGCCGACTTCCTTGTTGCCGTAGAAGGAGCAGCGATGCAGCGGCCCTTTCCAGCCCGCCTGGTCGCACGCCGCCTTGAAGAACTGGAACTGGAGCAGCCGCGCGAGGAAATAGCGCGTATAGGGCACGCTGCCGGCGACGTGATATTTGGCGCCCGCGTCGAACCGCGTCTCGTCACGCGCCACCGGCGGCTTCAGGCCCTGATATTGGAGGCGCAGCTTGTCCCAGCCGGCCTGATAGCCGTCGGGCTTGATCTCGCCCGAAAAGATCTGCCAGCGATATTTGTCGACCAGCAGACCGAAGGGCAGGAACGCCACCTTGTCCATCGCCTGGCGCAGCAGCAGCCCGGTATCCTTGTCGGCACCCGGCACCGCGCTCTTGTCGAGCAGGCCGATCTGGACGAGATATTCGGGGGTGATCGAGAGCGCGACGAAATCGCCGATCGCCTCGTGGAATCCGTCATTCGCGCCGTTGCGGTAGAGCTGGGGCTGCGCCTTGTACGCGCGCTGGTAATAATTGTGGCCGAGCTCGTGGTGGATCGTGACGAAATCGTCGGCATTGACCTTGATGCACATCTTGATGCGCAGATCGTCCTTCTCGTCCAGATCCCACGCCGAGGCATGGCAAAGCACTTCGCGGTCGGCAGGCTTGAGGAACATCGAACGCTGCCAGAAGCTTTCGGGCAGTGGCGTGAAGCCCAGCGAGGAATAGAAGCCCTCGCCGGCCTGGACCATCTTCTTCCAGTCATAGCTCTTGGCCTTGAGCAGTTCGCTGACGTCATAGCCGACATCGCCCGAGCCCGCCGGCGCGACGACATCGTAGATGTTGCCCCATTCCTGCGCCCACATGTTGCCGAGCAGATCGGCGCGGATCGGACCGGTCTTCGACTGGACCGCATCGCCATATTTCTCGTTGAGTTTGCGGCGGACATAAGTGTGGAGCGCCACGTAGAGCGGCTTGACGTCGTCCCACAATTTATCGGTCAGCTTCGCGAAGTCTTCCGGCGGCATGTCATAGGCCGAGCGCCACATCGTGCCGGTGTCGGGAAAGCCGAGCCCCGTCGCGCCCTGATTGGCGATGTCGGTCATCTTCGCATAATCGCCGCGCATCGGGGCGCCGACATTGTCGTTCCAGCTGACCCACATCTCCTTCAGCGCTGCCGGATCGCGGCTGTCGCCCATCGCCGCCTCGATGTCGCTGCCGTTGATCGGCTTGCCGTTCAGCGTGCCCTTGCCCTTGGCGTACATCGAGCCGAGCCTGGTCGAAATGTCCGAAAGCTGCTGCGCGGCGCCCGGTGTGGTCGGCGCCGGGAGCGTGATCGCGCTGCGCAACATGGTGAGCTGGCGCTTCTGCTCGGCGCTCAGGCCCGGCGCGTTCTGGTATTTCGCCGCCTCCAGCGCATAGCGCACCGCCATCTCGGTGCCGCGCGCGCCATATTCGGCGGCGAGCGCATCGGTGTCGTCGATGATATAGGTCGCGTTGATCCACGCGACGCGCGACGCGATGAGATTGAACTCGGTATATTCCTTCTGGACGCGATCGATGAACGCCTGCGCCTCGGCGGCGGTGGGCGCGCTCGACGCGCTGTTCGCCGGCGCGGTCTGCGACACCGCGGGCGCGGCGAGGAACGAGACGAGCGCGAGCATCGAAATGCCGGTACGGATCATGTGAAGAGCCCCTGCGGATCTGTGGATGGCGCGACAGTCGCGCGCCGCCCGGCGGGCGTCAAGCGGCGAGGAAGTCGGCGATCGCGTCTCCGAGCTCCGGCCGGGAGACCGCGCTCATATGGTTGCCCGGGATCTCGACGAAACGGCCATCGGGCAACAGATCGGCCACGTGCTGCGCCGAGCCATTGTCGAAATCCTCGGCGCCGGTCACGACGAGCGTGGGGATGTCGATCGCAGCGATCTCGGCTTCGGCGGTGTCGACGAAGGTCTGCAAGATGAGCAGCAGCGCCTCGGGGTCGCCCTTGGTGGTTTTGAGGAAGGCCTCGGTCATCCATTCGGACGTCCCGCGCTCGAAGGTCCCCAGATTGGTGAGCACCCGCCGGAAATAGGTGCCGCGTCCTTGCGTGTCGGTCAGCCCCGCCAGCCCCATCCCGCACAGCAAAGCGCGCCGCGGCTTCGCGCCGTGGACCAGCATCCGCAGCGTCGTGCGCCCGCCGAGCGAATAGCCGCCGAGATCATAGTCGATCAGCCCGAGATGCTCGATCAGCGCAAGCCCGTCGCGCATCAGCACGTCGGGCGGATAGGCGGCGGGATCGTGCGGCTTGTCGCTCAGCCCGTGCCCGCGCAGATCGGGCAGGATCACGCGGAAGCCCCGCGCCGCCAGCTTCGCGGCATGGCCGTATCTGATCCAGTTGACCTCCGCCGTGGAGAAATAGCCATGGATCAGCACCAGAGGCCTGCCCTCCCCCATTTCGGTCCACACCAACTCGACGCCGTCGAAGCTGGGGAAGCGGTGCGTTTCAATCGGGAAGTCTGCCAATTTTTCTCATCCAGCGCTGAACCAGGCCCTGGTTCTGATCGGTCCGTGACGCCGGCAACTGGCTGGTGTCAAGCCAGTCGCGATGCCAGCTCTCGCAGCCCGAATGCTCGGTGGGCTTGAACCGGAACGGGTAATCGAAGCTGCCTACGGTCAGGTCCATCCGGTCGTGCTCATACGCCTCGTAGGTGAGCGGGGTACCGCACGCCGAGCAAAAACCGCGCTCCGCGATCGGCGAGGAGGCGTAGCGATCAGGCTCGCTATCCCAGCGCACGTCGGTCTTGAACAGGTTCACGAACGCGATCGAGACCCCGCCGGTCGCGCGTTGGCACATGCGGCAATGGCAGAGATAGGCCTCGTCGTCGTGCACTACTGCCCGGTAGCGCACCCGGCCGCACTGGCACCCGCCGGTCATTTCCTCAGCCATGATTGCTCTCCCTGCAATTGCTGCGGCGCACAAAGCAATCCCGTCCTGGATAGCAATCTATGAGCCTGCTTACTATATGTATGTCATGCCCGAAAGCCTCGGATTTCTGATGAGCGACGTCTCGCGCCTGATGCGCCGCCGCTTCGATGAGCGCGCGCGCAAGAGCGGCGCGACGGGCGCGCAATGGCGAACGCTCAAGATCCTCGAACGACATGAGGGTCTAAACCAGGGACAGATCGCCGAGTTGCTCGAAGTCGAGCCGATCACCTGCTGCCGGATGATCGACCGGCTCGAGGAAGCCGAACTGGTCGAACGCCGCCGCGACCCCACCGACCGCCGCGCGTGGCAGATCTATCTGACCGACAAGGCCCGCCCGGTGCTCGCCGAGCTCCACGATATCGCCGGCGAGATGATCGAAGCGGCGCTTCACGGCTTGGACGCTGCACAGCGCGACGCGCTGATCGCGTCGCTCAACATCATCCGATCGAACATGACCCAGACCCACGCAAGCAAAGAGGCGGCCAATGGCTGAGGCTGATCCCAGGATCGAAAGGGCGACCGCCGAGCCGGTCACGCTCGAACCCGCACCGGCGGCGCCGGCGTCCGAAAACGTGGAAGTGCGCGCCAAACGCAGCTGGCTGCGTCCGCTGCTGCTGTTCGGTGTGCCGATCGTCATTCTCGGTGTGGTCGGCTTCTTCTGGCTGACCTCGGGCCGCTTCGCCTCGACCGACAATGCCTATGTCCAGCAGGACAAGGTCTCGGTCTCGGCGGAAGTCGCCGGCCGCATCGTCAAGGTCGCGGTCCGCGAGAACCAGCGCGTCAAGAAGGGCGACCTTCTGTTCGAGATCGACTCCGCGCCCTATCGCATCGCCGTCGCCCAGGCCGATGCCGCGATCGCCAACGCGCAGGTCGAGCTCCAGACGCTCAGGACCAGCTATGCTGGCACCGGCGCCGACATTCAGGCCGCGCGCGATCGCATCGCGCAGGCACAGGAAGACTATGCGCGTCAGGCCGAGCTGATGAAGCGCGGCTTCACCACGCGAGTCAATTTCCAAGCGGCCGAGCATTCGGTTGAGCAGGCCCGTGCCGCGCTGCAGAACGCCGAGGCGGACGCGGCCGAGGCCCGCTCGAAGCTCGCCACCGGCGCCGCGGTGCCCGGCGAGAACCCCCAGATCGCCGCCGCCCGCGTCCAGCGCGAACAGGCGTTGCTCAACCTCAGCCGCACCAGAGTCTACGCTCCCGCCGACGGCGTGGTCAGTCAGGCCGACCGCCTGCAGGTAGGGCAGCAGATGATGACCGGATTGCCTGCCGTGACCATCGTCACCAGCGAGCTTTCGTGGGTCGAGGCGAATTTCAAGGAAACCGATCTCAACAGGATGCGCGTCGGCCAATGCGCCGAGGTGCGCTTCGATGCGTATCCCGGGCTCAAGCTCAGGGGTCATGTCGCGTCGATCGGCGCGGGCACGGGTTCGGAATTCTCGGTGCTTCCCGCGCAGAACGCCAACGGCAATTGGGTCAAGGTCACCCAGCGTGTGCCGGTGCGCCTCGCAATCGACGAGAAGAGCCCGCGTCCGCTGATCGCCGGCCTGTCATCCGACGTCGAGGTCGATCTCCAGAATCAGTGCAGATGAACTGAACATCCGCCTCCCCGTTCGCGGGGAGGGGAATGCGGGTGGGTGTCGAGCCTTGTAGCGTACCGGCGCGGCACCCACTCAAAAAACCAGCGAAGAGTGATTGAATGGCCACCGCCCAGCCAAAGCCGACGCCCGGCGTCGCCGCGCTTCCCGTCGCCAATCGCGGGCTGCTGACCTTCGGCGTGATGCTGGCGACGATCATGCAGATCCTCGATACGACAATCGCCAACGTCGCGCTGCCGCACATGCAGACATCGCTCGGCGCGACCGCCGACACCGTCACCTGGGTGCTGACCAGCTACATCGTCGCGTCGGCGATCGCGATTCCGATCACCGGCTGGCTCTCGGACCGGATCGGCTCGCGCAATCTGTTCCTGCTCTCCACCGTCGGCTTCATCATCGCCTCGGCCTTGTGCGGCATGGCCCAGAATCTCGAGCAGATGGTAGCGTTCCGCTTGCTCCAGGGCGTCTCCGCCGCCTTCATGAACCCGCTCAGCCAGACGGTGATGCTCGACATCAATCCGCCCGAGCGCCAGGCCAAGGCGATGTCGATCTGGGGCATGGGGATCATGGTCGGGCCGATCATGGGTCCGGTGATCGGCGGCTGGCTGACCGACAATTTCAACTGGCGCTGGGTATTCTACGTCAATCTGCCTTTGGGCGTGATCTGCATCGCACTCCTGTGGTGGCTGCTACCCTCGCGGCCAGTGCGCAAACGCCAGTTCGACATCTTCGGCTTCTCGATGCTCTCGCTCGGCATCGCCGGGCTCCAGCTGGTGCTCGATCGCGGCCAGACCGAAGACTGGTTCCAGTCGACCGAAGTGTGGATCGAGATGCTCATCGCGATCATCGCCTTCTGGATGTTCACGGTGCACATGTTCACTGCGAAGAACCCGATGTTCGACCGCGATCTGTGGAAGAACCGCAACCTCGTCACTGCGGTGCTGTTCATGCTGGTGATCGGCCTGGTGATGATGGCGACGATGGCGCTGCTGCCGCCGATGCTCCAGACGCTCTACGGCCATTCGGTGTTCGACACCGGCGTGCTGCTGATGCCGCGCGGCGTCGGCGTGGTGCTGACGATGGCGATTTCGGCGCAGCTCGTGCAGCGCGGCCTCGATCCGCGTTGGCTGGTCGGCACCGGCTTCATGATCGCCGCGCTCTCTTTATGGGAGATGACGCACTGGTCGCTCGAGATGGATTCGACTCCGGTCATCCTCTCGGGGTTCATCCAGGGACTCGGCCTCGGGATGATCTTCATGCCGCTCCAGGGCATGGCCTTCGCCACTCTGCCGCCGCAATACCGCACCGAAGGCTCGAGCCTGATGAATCTGACGCGCAACATCGGCGCGTCGGTGGGCATCTCGCTGGTGACGACGATACTTTCGCGTAGCATCCAGACCAGCCACGCCGCGCTGGCGCCCAACATTTCGGCACAGACGTTCGACGGGCTCGATCCCGGCTTCCTTCAGGCTTTGGGCGGCGTCGGCCAGACCGCCTATGCGATGGCCGATGCCGAGATCAACCGTCAGGCGATGATGATCGGCTATCTCAACGATTTCTGGGGAATGGCGATCGTGACGGCGCTGTCGATCCCGCTGGTGATCTTCCTCCGCCGCCCGAAGGGTCCGGCCGAGAAGCCCGATCCGGCAGCGGCGGGGCACTAAGGCGGGGCGATTTCACTCGGCCCCGAGCCACGCGATCCAATCATCATCCATTCCGGTCCTTCATCCTTGCAATGTAGGATTTCGTCTGCTTGCCTCATTCCCTCGTCACCCCGGCCCTGAGACGGGGTCCCGCTGCCTTTCGTCGAGCAGAAGAAGCGGGATCCCGGCTCAAGGCCGGGACGACTGTATTTTTCCACCGTTGTCGAGCTCTCCGCCTGAGGGATGGTCGGTCTCGCCACGGGCTCTTTGACATCGTCGGCCCGATCTCTCTCCAGGATGGCGTCAACGCGCATGGCGCGTGACTGACGCGTAGGTGCCGCGAACAGGCGCGCCCGGCGCCCCGCGTCAACCACGCCACGAATTTTATCGTTGAGTATGACGTATCAACGCCGCGCGAAAAACCCGACATCGTGTCAAGCTAGTGTCAACTTCTAGATCGCGTATTTCGCCCGCTGTGGCCGGCTGAATCGCATTCGCCTCGTCGTCGCCGATGAAGCGCTCGGCTTTCGGGTCCCAATGTCACTCGCCCGGCGACAAACGCCAGCGAGTCAAGCATGCGCCCCGGCGCGAAGCCGGGGCACAGGAATCAGGCCGCCTTCTTCAGGTGCCGTCGGCCCAGCAGCTCGGCGATCTGCACGGCGTTGAGCGCTGCGCCCTTGCGGAGATTGTCGCTGACACACCACAGGCTCAGCCCGTTCTCGACGGTCGAATCCTCGCGGACGCGGCTGATGAAGGTGGCGAATTCGCCGACGCATTCGATCGGCGTGATGTATCCGCCGTCCTCATGCTTGTCGATCAGCATGACGCCGGGCGCCTCGCGCAGGATGCTCTTGGCCTGGGCCGCCGAGATCTCGTCCTCGAATTCGATGTTGATCGCTTCCGAATGGCCGACGAACACCGGCACGCGCACGCACGTCGCGGTCACCTTGATCTTCGGGTCGAGGATCTTCTTGGTCTCGACCACCATCTTCCATTCTTCCTTGGTCGAACCGTCGTCGAGGAAGCTATCGATGTGCGGGATCACGTTGAACGCGATCTGCTTGGTGAACTTGCTCGGCGTCGCCGGATCGCCGACGAAGATGTTGCGGCTCTGCTCGAACAGCTCGTCCATGCCGGCCTTGCCCGCACCGGAAACCGATTGATAGGTCGCGACGACGACGCGCTTGATCTTCGCGGCGTCGTGGAGCGGCTTGAGGGCCACGACCATCTGCGCGGTCGAGCAGTTCGGGTTCGCGATGATGTTGCGCTTCTTGTAGCCGTCGATCGCCTCGGGGTTCACTTCGGGGACGATCAGCGGCACGTCCGGGTCCATCCGGTAGAGCGAGGCATTGTCGATCACCGTGCAGCCGGCCGCGGCGAAACGGGGCGCGTGCAGCTTCGAGCCTTCCGAGCCGATCGCGAACAGCGCCATGTCCCAGCCCGTCGGGTCGAAATGGTCGATATTCTGGACCTTATACTGTTTTCCGGTCTCACCAAAATCGACCATGTCGCCTTGGCTGCGCGCCGAGGCTAGCACCGCCAGCTCGTCGATCGGGAATTCCCGCTCGGCAAGGATGTTCAGCATTTCACGCCCGACATTGCCGGTGGCGCCAGCGACCACGACACGGTAGCCCATTTTCGTCCTTCCATCAGGATCGTCGCACGATCGGCGACGAGCGGTTCATTGGTGGTAGATGTGGCGGAATGCCAGTGCATTCCAGTTGCTTCGCCGCAAAGCTCCGCTTCGCGCGCGCCTGAGGCTCAGGCGCGTTTGGTAATTCGCGTGGTAGTTCGCGGTTTTCGAAGCATAAGCGCGCCCCTAACAGACCGAATGCTGCGTGGCGAGGCTATTTTGCGAAAAAATGTGTCGGGGCGGATACCGCCCCGACCGTATCGTTTACTTGCTGTCTTTGCGGTTGCCCCGCCAGAACAGCAGCCCTGCGACGATCGCGGCCGAGCCGACGCCGACCGCCGCGCCGATGCCGAGCTGGCGTGACGTAGGACCGACGCGGCGCTGCTTCGCCGCAGCCATTTCGCGCACGATCGCTACGGTCTCATTGTCCTGGGCGTGGTCGTGTGGCGGTTCCGCGATCGGATAGGGCGACTGGTTTTCGGCGGGGACAGGCGGCTTCTTGCTCATGATCTTCCTTACTGATGCGCCATGCTTCAACGAGCCGCTAATGCGGCGGTTGCGTGGTTGGTTGCAAGCGGTCACAAGCCGGGCATGAATCCGCTCTACGCGCAGATGGGCACGACGATCTTCGAGGCGATGTCGGCCCGGGCACGCGAAACCGGCGCGATCAACCTCGGCCAGGGGTTCGCCGACGGGCGCGGCCCCGAAGCGGTTCTCGAGGCGGCGGCACGCGCATTGCTGGAGAAATCCAACCAATATCCGCCGATGGCCGGACTGCCCGAACTGCGTGAGGCAGTCGCCGACCATTATGTCCGCCATCAGGGCCTCGATCTCGCGCCGGAGGAAGTGATCGTCACCTCGGGCGCCACCGAGGCACTCGCCGCCGCCTTGTTCGCGCTGATCGAGCCCGGCGACGAAGTCCTGCTCTTCCAGCCGCTCTACGACGCCTATGTGCCTCTGGTCCGCCAAGCCGGCGGCGTCCCGCGCTTCGTCCGGCTCGAACCGCCGCACTGGCGGATCGATATCGCGGCGCTCGAAGCGGCGATCACCCCGCGCACCCGGCTGCTGGTGCTCAACAACCCCCTCAACCCCGCCGCCACGATGTGCAGCGCCGAGGAGCTGGCGACGCTGGCGGCATTCTGTGCCGCACATGATCTGGTGGCGGTGTGCGACGAGGTGTGGGAGCATGTCACTTTCGACGGCGCGCGCCATCTGCCGCTGATCGGCTTTCCCGGCATGCGCGAGCGCACGGTCAAGATCGGCAGCGCGGGCAAGATCTTCGCGCTCACCGGGTTCAAGGTCGGCTGGATGTGCGCCGCGCCGCCGCTCGCCCGCGTGCTCGCCCGCGCGCACCAGTTCCTCACCTTCACCACTCCGCCCAACCTGCAATGGGCAGTGGCCGAGGGCCTCGCGACGCAGGACGCGTGGGTGCAGGAAGCGCGCCACCGCTTCCAGCAGGGCCGCGACCGGCTCGCGGTCGGCCTGGCCGCGGCCGGGCTCGCGGTGCTGCCGAGCGCGGCGACCTATTTCCTATCGGTCGATCTCGCTGCCTCCGGAATCGCGCTCGACGATCGGAGCTTCTGCGATCGGCTGGTCGAAGCCGGCGTCGTCGCGATCCCGGTCTCGGCTTTCTATGCCGAGGCGCCGGTGACGCACGTCGTGCGCTTCTGCTTCGTCAAGGAAGACGCGACGCTCGACGCAGCCATTGCACGCATTATCGCAGCCCGGGACACGCTTGGTCGGTAGCCAGCACCGGTTCGTCGTCGCAACAGCAACCCTTGTCTACCGGAGCCGTTCGCCAGCGGGGCAACCAGGAGTTGCAAACATGCGAGCATATCAAATTATCATGCAGGGCGCCGGCATCGCGGCGCTGCTGGTCGCGACGCCGTCGCTCGCCCAGAGCCGGATCGATCGCGCACGCACCGCGGTCGCCGAAGCCACCGCCAGAGTCGACGCCGCCGAAAAGGCGGGTGCGGCGACCTATGCCGCCGAGACGATGGCACGGGCACAGGAGTCGCTGCGCGTCGCGCGCGACCAGCTGGCCCGCGACCATCGCGATTCGACGATCAACGAGGCCCGCCGCGCGTCGATGCTCGCCGATGAGGCATTGACCACCGCCGAGCGCAACAAGACGCAAGCTGCCTCGGCCGAGCGCGACGCGCGTCTCAATGCCGAGGCACAAGCCAGCGCCGAAGCCAGCCAGCGCGCAGTTGCCCAGGATGCGGCAGCGGCTGCCGAAACTCGGGCGGCGCAGGCGCAGCAGGCTGCGGCCAGCTCGGCCGCGGCCGCGGAAGCAGCCGCAGCGCGCGCCGCGGCGGCCCAGCAAGCGAGCGCCACGGTGACCACGGTCGAGCAGACCACCGCGCCGGCGCGCAGCTATTCGAGCCCGCGCAAGAAGACGACGGTCCGCAAGACCACCCGCAAGGTAAACCCCGCGCGTCCGGCGACGACTACGACCACCACGACCACAGTCGAGACCGGGCCTAACTGACGCTGACGAGAACCCCGCGCTCGGTGATGTACCCGGTCACCAGCCGCGCGGGGGTGACGTCGAAGGCCGGGTTGGCGGCGGGCGAATCGGTGATCTTGACGGTCGCCATCCCGCCCGCCGCCGGCCCCGTCAGCCGGGTCAGTTCCTCGGGAGCGCGCTCTTCGATCGGCACATCGGCACCCGTAGGAGTCGCTGGATCGAAGGTCGTGTAGGGCAGTGCGACATAGAAGGGTACGTTGTTGTCCGCCGCCGCAAGCGCCTTCAGATAGGTGCCGATCTTGTTGCAAACGTCGCCATTGGCGGTGACCCGATCGGTCCCGACGATCACTGCGTCGACCTTGCCCTGCATCATCAATAGCCCGCCGGCATTGTCGGCGATGACGGTGTGCGCCACTCCGTGATTGGCGAGCTCGAACGCAGTTAGCAGCGCACCCTGGTTGCGCGGCCGCGTCTCGTCGACCCAGACATGCACCGGAATGCCGGCGTCGTGCGCGAGATAGATCGGCGCGGTCGCGGTGCCATAGTCGACCGTCGCCAGCCAGCCGGCGTTGCAATGGGTGAGGATGTTGAGCGGACGATCCGGATTGGCAGCGTGAAGGGTCCGAAGGAGCGCCAGCCCATGCTCCCCGATCGCGCGGCACAGGGCCGCATCCTCTTCGCAGATCGCACCGGCACGCGCGAACGCAGCGTCGGCGCGTTGCGGCTCGGGTAGCGCCGCGACTGCGGTCCGAACTTCATCGAGCGCCCAGCGCAGATTGACCGCCGTCGGCCGCGTCGCGAGCAGTGCCTGATAGGTACGCGAAAGGCTCGCATCGCCCGGATCGTCTGCCAGCGCCATCGCCAGTCCATAAGCAGCGGTGGCGCCGATCATCGGGGCGCCGCGGGTCCACATCTCGTGGATCGCCACCGCCGCCGCTTCGGCGCTTCTTAGCTCGACCCAGCGCACTTCCCACGGCAGCAGCCGCTGATCGAGGATGCGCACGCCCTTGCCGTCCGCCGTGCGCGCAATCGATCGCCGATGCTGGCCCTCGAGAATCACGGCAGCACCTCCCCGAGACTCCGCACCTCGCCCCCACCCTCCCGGGCGATCAGCAGCGCCTGCAACCCCGCCGCATGGGCGGCGTCGACTTCCGCCTGGACGTCCGACACGAACAGGATCGCGCCGGGCGCCAGCCCGAGCGCAGCCGTGATCACTCTGTAGGACCCCGCCTCTTGCTTCGGCCCGCTGGTCGTGTCGAAATAGCCGGCAATCAGAGGGGTCAGATCCCCCTCGATCGAATGGCGAAACAGCAATTTCTGCGCCGCGATCGAGCCCGAGGAATAGATATGCACTGCGATCCCCGCTCCCCGCCAGCGCCGCAGTGCGACGGGCGTGTCGGGATAGACATGTCCCTTGAGCGTCCCGTCGGCATAGCCCTCCGCCCAGATCATTCCCTGCAGCGTCTTGAGCGGCGTTGCCTTGCGGTCATCGTCGATCCATCGGAGCAACGTCGCTACCGGATCATCGCCGGGCACTTCGGCGAGGATCGGCGCCACTGCATCGGCATGCCTCGCCACGAAATCGCGCAGATGCGCCCGCGCATAGGGAAACAAGACTTCCGAGACGAAGGCGATGCTGCTCGTCGTCCCCTCGATGTCGAGCAGGACCGCGCCGATCTCCGGCATCAGGCCGGTTCGTGCCTGGGAAAGCGATCGGCGATCGCGTCGCCGGTGAAGTTCGCGACCCAGCCCGCGGGATCGACGAACAGCCGGATCGCAGTGAAGCGCGGGCTCGGCCCCATGTCGAACCAGTGCCGCATTCCCGCGGGCACCGAGATCAAATCGCCTTCCCGGCAAAGCACCGCATATACCCGGTCCTCGTCACGCAGGGTGAACAGCCCCTCCCCCTCGACGAAGAAGCGCACTTCGTCCTCCGAATGGCGATGTTCGGACAGGAACTTGCTCCTCAGCGTCCCGCATTCGGGATGATCGGGCGTCATCCGGATCACATCGACCGCGCGATAGCCGTTCTCCGCCTTGAGCCGCCCCACCTCGGACGCAAACGCCGCGAGCACCGCCTGCTGCGCAGCCCCGGCGGGAAGCGCCCGCGACGGCCATTGCTCGAAGCGTACTCCGATCGTTGCGAGCGCCCCGGCGATGCGCGCCGGTTCTTCGGTCTCGAGCACGGGCTCGCCGTCGAGCGTGTAAACGGTGAGCTGCGTCATCGCGACAATGCCTTCCTGAAATTCCGTTCGGCAAGCTCGGCCGCGATCAGCCACTCGGTCGCCTCGAGCACGCGCTCCGCTTCGTCGAGATCCTTGCCCCAGGCATAGAGCCCATGGCTGCGGATCAGATAGGCCGGCGTCGCGCCCGGCGCGGTCAGCGCAGGACGTACCCTCGCTTCGATCTCGGCCATGTCTTGACTGTTGTCGATCATCGGCAGTCGCATCTCGCCTTCGTGCGATGCCACGCCGGGAAATGCCTTGAGCATCTCGTGCCCGCGAAACACCCATTCGCCGGCCTCGCTCGCAGCACGACTGAGGCCCACCGCCTGCGGCGAATGGCCGTGCAGCACCGCCCCGGCCTCGGGGAACATCCGATAGAGCGCAAGATGGAGCGCGGTCTCGGCCGAGGGCTTGCCCGACGTCAGTCCCTGCCCCGCCGCATCGACTCGCATGATACCGTCAGGGTCCAATCGCCCCTTGTGCGTGCCCGAGACGGTAACCGCGAAACTGCCGTCATCGAGCCGCGCCGAGTAATTGCCCGATGTCGCCGGCGCCCAGCCGCGCGCATCGAGCCGCCGTCCGATTGCGATCAGCGCCGGCACGGCCTCGGCAAAGTGGATCCCCGTCATGCCGCCCGTCTAGCGCACGACTATGACGGATTGCAGAAGGTTTTGCTTAGCGCGAGCCGCGCGCGCCCAGGGCTTGGCCCGCAGGCGGTCCGCCGCCCATCGTCAGCACCTCATAGGCGCCGCCCGCCAGATTCTGCGTCTCTGCGGCGAGCAGCGGCGCCGGCGGCGTATAGCTGGTCACCGAGGTGCGGAGGCTGCGGGTGTCCGCCATCAGCATTGGCTCGCGTAGCAGATGTGGCTGATAAAGCGGCGCGTCGGCCACATCGTCGACTACCAATACCGTCCCGCCCATCGCGGTCAGATCGAAAAGCTGGCGCGCAAATGCCTTGGGGAGCCGGATGCAGCCATGCGAGGCGGGATAGCCCGGCAACACACCGGCATGGAGCGCAATGCCACCCCAGGTGAGCCGCTGCATATGGGGCATCGGCGCATTGCTGTAGAGATTGGAGCGGTGGAACACCTTCTTCTCGAGAATGGTGAATTCGCCGAGCGGCGTCTCATAGCCCGGCGATCCGGTCGAGACGGTCGTGACTCCGGCCAGCCTGTCGCCCTGATAGACCAAGGCCTGTTGCTGGCGGATCGCCACGACGACCCGCACCGGCGAGTCCGTGCGCGTGCTCGCTTTCACCAGCTCAGGCGTTTCGAACCAGATCGACTGGCCGGGTTTCAGCTGCGGTATCGCCGGCTGGCTCGCTGCCGCGCGCGGATCGGCGCTGGCTGGCACTGCAGGAACGAACGCCAGTGCGGCCATCATCAACAGTGCGCGCACGCCAGGGATCATCATCGTCTTCCTCATGCCGCGGGAGCTCGCACCCATATCTTAAATATTATTAACCTATTTTGCCAGCGACCGCGAATCGGGCCTCGTCGACGCGGGCCCGGCAAAGTTTAGTTCCCCATCGGCGGCATAACCGGGTGAAATGGGCAGCGATTGCGGTGAGTTGCCCAGCGTGGGGCGGACGTTCACCCCATATCAAAGCTAAGCTTGGTACAAAGACCGGGCATAATGGCGGGTAGCGGGTAACCAGTGACGGACACTCTCGATTCGGTGCAGACGCGCCGCGCGCTGATCAGGTCGGCGTTTGTGATGGCCAGCGGCGCGGCGGTTTCGGCCTGCGCGACGCGGACCTTGAATCTCGCGAGCGCGCCGGCGCCGATCGTCCCGGTGCCTGCGCCCGTTCCGATCCCGGCTGCGCCAAGGGTGGCGAAGGCGACCCCCAGGGCGCCCGGCAATATCCGTCCCGAACTGTTCAAGCGCGCAGTCGCTGCGCTCGACCGGCATTCGATCCGCGTGCCTTCGCACGATCGAATCGCCATCGCCGATTTCGCGACTCCGTCCTATCGGCCGCGTTTTCACATCGTGAATCTCGGCAGCGGCGAAGTGCAGAGCTTCCTCGTCGCGCACGGCATCGGTTCGGATCCCGAACATACCGGGCTGCTCCACAGCTTCTCGAATGCGATCAACTCGGAGGCGACCAGCGAAGGTGCGTTCCTCACCGCCGATTATTATATCGGCAAGCACGGCGATTCGCAGCGCCTGCTCGGGCTCGATCCGACCAACAATAACGCCTTCGATCGCGCGATCGTGGTCCATTCGGCGTGGTATTCGAATGCCGACATGGTCGCGAAGCACGGCAAGCTCGGCCGCAGCCAGGGCTGTTTCGCAGTGGGCGAGAACGAACTCGCCAAGGTGTTCGAGCGCCTCGGCCCCGGCCGGATGATCTATTCCGCCAAGGTCTGACGCGGCGGCTTTCATCGGAATAGAAGGTTCTCGCGAGGGCCGGCGGCGTCCTTGCGCAGCAGCGCGATGATTTCGGCACCCGCCAGCAGCACTGGCCCGTAGCCATGCGCCGCCCGGACGTGGCGCGGGCGGAAGTAATAGAATGCCGGATCGAAGGCCATGCCGGTGCCGACGCACACGTCCTCCACTTCGCCGGCCGCGTTGACCTTGGTGCCCACTGCATTCCACGCGAGCACGGCCACAGGCGCATAAACCCGCCGATCTAGCCAGCCGCGATTGACCGCGCGGGCCAGTGCATAGGCATACATGGCGGAGGCGGAGGTCTCGAGATAGCTGTCGGGCCGATCCAGCAATTGATGCCACAGCCCCGTCCCCGACTGAACCCGGGCGAGGCCGGCCGCGTGGGCGCGCAGTTGCCCGAGGATCGCCGCGCGGCCGGAATGGTCCACCGGCAGCACCTCTAGCAGTTCGATCGTCGCCATGATCGCCCAGCCATTGGCGCGTCCCCAGAAGAAGCTGGGATGCGGGTCCATGCCGGCGACCCAGCCGTGTCGGTAGAGCCCTGTCTCGGACACGAACATGCGCCGCGAGAATTGCAGGATCTGGCGCACCGCATCGTCGAAATAACGCCGCTCGCTGGTCAGCGCCCCCATTTGCGCGAGTGCGGGGACGCTCATGTAGAGATCATCGAGCCACAGGCTGCTCGGCATAGGCACCTGCCGGGCGAGCGTACCGTCAGACAGGCGGAACTGCCGTTTCGAAATCCAGTCGAGATAGATGTCGATCTGCGTGCGACCTTCGGTAACCACTCCGGCACGCTGTGCCTTGATCAGTGCGGCGGCCATCGCGCCCGTATCGTCTAGCCTGTTGGGCGCCAGCATCTGGCGGACCGGCGTCCGTTCCGGATCCGTCTCCTGCCGACGATAGCGGCTCGCCGCACTCACCACGGCGCCAAGCCGATCCGCGACATAGCCCGTGTAACGCGCGTCTCCGGTAACAGTGCCGGCGAGAAGCGCGCCCGAATAAGTGACGCCCCACTCGTAGCTGGTGAGGCGATAGGCCGAGGCAAAGCGGCTGCCCGGCGCGAGCGCCTCGTCCGGCTCCTGTTCCCTGCCGGCGGCGCCGATCAGCTTGGTCGAGGTCTCGCGATCGATATAGCCAAGCACGCGGTCCATCACCGCCTTGACCGCCGCCTCCGCGGGCCGACCATAGGGAACCGGATAGGCCGGCTTGAGCCGCGTGGGAGCATCGGCGACATCCGTTACCAAATCGCGATGCATCCCGCCGGCAGGTCCGGCGAGCTGTGCTTCGGCGGCGGGAGCCACCAGCACGAAGGAAACCGCAACGGTCAATGGCAGGACGATGGTTCCGAGCGAGGCGTTCGGCATGTTCCCCTCCAAGATTTCCGGCAATGCTGCCGGCTTCGGTAAATTCAATCTTTGGCACCTGGTGCCATATGACGGCACCACGATCCTGAGCCGAACACAAACTGCAATCGCGAACACCGGAGGGCAACCCCGCGAACGGAGGACCCGCACGCCTTAGAACCCTGCCGCTCTCGCGAGGCAACCATCCGCTCCGCGCCGGGTTGGCATTATCCCGTGCCCCGGACTAGGACCATTGCATGACCGAAACGCTTTCGCCGGTCCTCCCCGATGAGGTCGACGCCGCCGCGCGCAAGCTGCTCGAGCGTGCCTGTGACAAAGATCTGTCGATCGCCACCGCGGAAAGCTGCACTGGCGGTCTGCTCGCCTCGCTGTTCACCGATGTCGAGGGCGCGAGCCACGCGTTCGAACGGGGCTTCGTCGTCTATACCAACGAAGCCAAGGCCGAGATGCTCGGAATCGCTCCCGAGCTGATCGAAGCCGAAGGCGCCGTCAGCGAAGCCGTGGCACGGCGCATGGCCGAGGGCGCATTGCGCTTCAGCAAGGCACAGGTCGCATTGTCAGTGACCGGGTTTGCCGGCGCGGGTGCGCCCGGCGACGAGCCGGGGCTGGTCCATTTCGCTTGCGCACGCGACGGTCGCCCGACCGAGCACCGCGAAGCGCATTTCGGTGACATCGGCCGCGGGCCGGTGCGAATCGAATGCCTCCGCGTCGGGCTTGAAATGCTATCGGAGGCGCTGTGATGGCGAAGTCCCACCCGTTTTTCTCGCTCCACCGCCAGGGTATGATCCGCGCGGGCGTGTGCACGCCCTCGGTTGTCGTGGGAGATCCCGCCGCCAACGCCGCCGCGACGATCGCGCTGGCGCAGCAGGGCGATGCCGAGGGCGCCGACCTGCTGGTCTTTCCCGAGCTCAACGTCACAACCTATGCGATCGACGACCTGCATTTGCAGGACGCGATCCTCGATGCGACCGAGGCGGGGATCGCCGCGATCGTCGCGGCCAGCACGAAATTGAAGCCGGTGCTGCTGGTCGGTGCGGCGCTTCGCCGCAACGGCCGGCTCTACAATTGCGCGCTGGCGATCGCTCGCGGCCGCATCCTCGGCGTGGTGCCCAAGCAGTTCCTGCCCAATTACCGCGAATATTACGAGAAACGCTGGTTCGCCTCGGGGCTGGGCCTCGCCGGACTCGATATCACTGTCGCGGGGCAAACCGCCCCATTCGGGGCCGATCTGATCTTCGCCGCGTCCGACCTCGAGGACTTCGTCTTCCACATCGAGATTTGCGAGGATTATTGGGCGCCCACCCCGCCCTCCACCGATGGGGCGCTCGCCGGCGCCCTGGTGCTGTGCAACCTCTCCGCCTCGAATATCGTGATCGGCAAGGGGCGCGAGCGCGAAATGCTCTGCGCCGCGCAATCGGCGCGGACGCTTTCGGCCTATCTCTATTCGGCCTCGGGTCCCGGCGAGAGCACCACCGATCTCGCCTGGGACGGCCAAGGCCTGATCTACGAATCCGGCGAATTGCTCGCCCGCTCCGAACGTTTCGAGCTGACCACCGAAGTGGTGTGCGCCGATCTCGATCTCGAACGGCTGCGGCTCGAGCGGATGCGCAACGGCACCTTCAACGACAGCACGCGCTACGCCAGCCATCCCGAGATGCGCTTCCGCCGCATCGCCTTCGCGCATCAGCCCGACATGGCCGATCGTGGGCTCATCCGCCCGCTACGCCGCTTCCCCTTCGTACCCAATACCCCTGCGCGGCTGGAGGAGGATTGCTACGAAGCTTTCAACATCCAGGTCGAGGGCCTTCGAAAGCGGCTCGAATCTACTGGCAGCAAGCATCTTGTGATCGGTGTCTCGGGCGGGCTCGATTCGACGCATGCGCTGATCGTCGCGTGCAAGGCGATGGACCGGCTCGGCCGGCCGCGTTCGGAGATTCTCGGCTTCACCATGCCCGGTTTCGCGACCGGGGAAGCGACGAAGGCGAATGCCTGGGCGCTGATGCGGGCGTTGGGTGTCACCGGCGAGGAAATCGACATCCGACCCACGGCGCGGCAGATGCTGGCCGATCTCGGCCATCCGTTCGCCGAAGGCCAGCCGGTCTATGACGTGACTTTCGAGAACGTTCAGGCGGGACTGCGCACCGACTATCTCTTCCGCCTCGCCAACCAGCGTCAGGGCTTCGTTGTCGGCACCGGCGACCTGTCCGAGCTGGCGCTCGGCTGGTGCACTTATGGCGTCGGCGATCAGATGAGCCATTATGGCGTCAATGCGGGGGTTCCGAAGACACTGATACAATATCTTATCCGCTGGACCTTGCAGACCGGTCAGTTCGCCGACGATGCCGCCACCACGCTGGACCAGATACTGAACACGGAGATCTCGCCCGAACTCGTCCCCGCGGACGCCGACGGCAAGATGCAGAGTACGCAGGACCGCATCGGCCCCTATGAGCTCCACGATTTCTTCCTCCATTACGTGGTCCGCCACGGTCTGCGCCCCTCGAAGATCGCCTTTCTCGCCTGGCATGCATGGCGGGATCGCGAAGCCGGACTGTGGCCGATCGGCTTCGAGGCGGGGCGCAACGAGTACGATCTAGAGACCATCGCCAAATGGCTCGAGACCTTCCTGTTCCGCTTCTTCCAGACCAGCCAGTTCAAGCGCTCGGCCATGCCCAACGGCCCCAAGGTTTCGGCCGGCGGCGCGCTCAGCCCGCGCGGCGACTGGCGGGCGCCTTCGGACAGCGTCGCGACGACATGGATCGAGGAACTGCGCCGCGCCTTGCCCTAGCGGCGGAGCAGCCCGGCGACCTTCCGCAGCAATTCCTGCGCCTCGAAGGGTTTCCACAGCACCGCCACGCTGGCGTCGGCAACTGCGTTGAGCTTCGCGGTGTCGGCAAAGCCGGTAACGAGTACGACCGGCAGATCGGGGTGTTCCTCGCGCACCTGCCCGACGACATCGGCGCCGGTCATCCCCGGCATCGCGAAGTCGACCACCAGCAGATCGGGGCGAACGCTACGGACGAGTTCGACCCCTGCCCCGCCGTCCGCTGCCTCGCGCACCGTCGCTCCGGCCGAAATCAGCGTATCGGCCAGTGAGCCGCGCACCTGCGCGTCGTCGTCGACCAGCGCGATGGTGTATCCCGAAAGATCGATCCGGGTATCCGACCGGGCATCGTCGCCGACGATCCGCCGCGGCTGACCGGCGGCCACCCGCAAGAACAGCGTGATCGCGGTTCCCCGCCCCTCTTCGCTATCGATCGCAAGTGATCCGCCCGAGCGACGCGCCACGCCGAGCGCCATGGAAAGCCCCATGCCGGTGCCCTTCCCCGCCGCCTTGGTGGTGAAGAACGGCTCTGCCGCGCGGGCGCGCACTTCCGGTGACATGCCGACGCCGGTGTCCGACAGAATAAGTGCGACATAATCGCCGACCGGCAGCTCGGGGGACACCGCGCCGCTGCGATGCTCGGCCGAGATCGTCAACGTGCCGCCTTCGGGCATCGCATCGCGCGCGTTGAAGGCGAGGTTGAGCAGCGCCAGTTCGAGCTGGAGCGCATCCACTTCCACGTTGAGGCCGGGGTCGATCCGTTCGACTCCCACCTGGCCGAGCGGCGCCACGGCCCGCTCGAGCAAATCCTTGACTCCGCCGATCAGTTCGGTGAGCCGCACCGACTGGAGGTCGACGCGCTGCTTGCTCGAAAAGGCGAGGAGTTGCCCCGTGAGCAGCCGTCCGCGCTCGACGGCATTCAGTGCGCTAGCGCTCCAGCTGACGACGCGGTCGATATCGTCGGGCTTGCGGGCGATCAGCTCCAGATTGCCGGCAACGGCCTGCAGCAAATTGTTGAAATCGTGCGCGATGCCGCCGGTCAATTGGCCGATCGCCTCGAGCTTCTGCGACTGGAGCAACGCTGCCTCGAGATCGCGCCGATGCGCGATCTGCTCGCGAAGCTCGGCGAGTGCGGCGTCGCGCTCCTCGACGATAGCTTCCAGTTCGGCATTTGCGGCAGAGAGCTGCGCGCGCGAGGGCATCGAAATCACCTTTGAGACGAGAGGCCAGAGGGCAATCGCCGTCGCGATCGACGCAGCAGCGGTCAACCCCTTAACTATTGCCTGCAAGCCATAGAAAGGATGCCACAAAGTGACAATGCTCATTAAATGATTGAGCGAGTCCGCGGCCAGGAAAAGCGCGAAGCACCAAAACATCCAGCCGAACGCGAAATCGCGGCGGCGGCGGATCAGCACGGCGAGGCCCAGCGCGATCAAGAAATAAGCAAGCGCCAGAATCGCGTCGGCGGCGACATTCGACCATAAAAGGTCGGATCGCCAGGCCATGGCCGCCCCATGCGGCGCGTAGCTGCCATTGGACAGCGCAGCCAGAAGGCTCAGCATGCAAAATCCCTAGTCTCGGAACGCGGCCGCGGAAAGCGTTTTGTATAGACGCATCGCCACGCCGTCCCACCTAAGGGAAATGCCCGAGCCCGATCATATCAGAACGGTAACGATCGGCCCTCTGCCGCGCTCTGCCGGGACAGCTCGATGATCCTGAGGCAGGCAAGCGCATCGGCCGGGGCCACCGGCGGCGGTACCTGCTCGTAGATTGCCTGCGCGACGCCCGAATAGAAGCGCCGATAGTCGCCGCGCTCAGAAGGAACGGTTTGCTTCGATCCGTCACTGGAGACCAGCACACCATATTGCGCCGGCTCCTCGACGCCGTGGTACGGGTCGTCGGCGCGCGCGCCGGCGCGCAGCTGCGCTTCCTGCGGGTCGAGCCCATGTTTGACGAAGCTCGCTTTGGTGCCGTGAACGGCAAAGCGCGGCCTCGGCGCCGGAACGATCGAGGCCGAGGAGAGCAATGCGCGCATCCGCCCATAATGCAGCGTCAGCTCGAAATAATCGTCGACCAGCGAACCTTTGCGCTGCGCGGTGATGTCGGCGGTCACCCTTTCGGGCGGGCCGAACAGTGCGAGTGCCTGATCGATCAGATGGGGGCCAAGATCGATCAGGATACCGCCGCCCGGCCCCGCATTTTCGTGCCAGCTGTCGCGCAATGCGGGGCGGAAGCGATCCCAGCGCGCTTCATAAAGCGTGATTTCTCCGAAACTTCCCTGATCCACCAAGTTGCGCAGGGTGAGGAAGTCGCCGTCCCAGCGGCGGTTGTGGAAGACGCTCAACACCCTGCCCTTCACCTCGGCCAGCGCGATCAATGCTTCGGCCTCGGCGACGGTGTTGGCGAAGGGCTTGTCGATCACGACGTGCTTGCCCGCCTCGAGCGCGGCCCCGGCCAGCGGGAAATGCGTGTCGTTCGGAGTAGAGATCACGACCAGCGCGATATCCGGATCGACGAGCAGCGCCGCGACATCGGGCACCGCCTGCACCCCCGGATAGCGCTCCCCCACTGCGTCGGCGCGCGAAGTGACGATCGCTGCGAGCTCCAGTTCGGGCACGGCGTCGATCAGCGGAGCATGGAATGCCGAGCCGCCAAGGCCGTAGCCGATCAGTCCAGTGCGGATCATTCAGGGGTCCTTTGGCGGTTTGCACTTTCTCCGGGCGGCATAGGGAAAAGGTGGAACATGCGCACGCCGAAGTTGACACCGGCCGCGTCGAGCGTGCGCGCGTTTTGCCCGGGAACGGGGAATTTGGTCGAGCGACGCTAGATCGCGTATTTTGCGCGTTGTGGACGACGGAGCATAGCATTGGCTTCATCGTCGCCGAGGAAGCGTTCCGCCTTCGGATCCCATTTGAGCCGGCGCCCGGTCTTCATCGCGGTCCAGTGGAGCAGACAGGTCGAGCAGGCGCGGTGCCCCACCTCCGCCGGCGCGCTGACCGGCACGCTGGTCAAAATCGCGTCGAGCCAGTTGCGATGCTGCTCGGGGACCTTGAGGAGGTGCACTTCGTTGGGACCGATCACGCTGGTCAGGATCTTGGGATCGCTCGCCTGCAGCGGATCGATCTGCGGCCCGCTCGGGTCCGAAGCGGTCACCGCGCCGCTCCGCGTGACGAAGATCCAGCCCTTGTCGCCGATGAACTTCACGCCGTTGGGCAAAGCCCCCGACACGGTCATCGTCACGCCATTGGCGTAGCGGGCATGCGTCTCGAAGGCGCCATGGACGTTCCACAGGCCGCTCTTGGGGAATTCGGCCTTGCCCCAGATCTCGACCGGGCCCGAATGCTCCATGTCCATGCCCCAATGGGCGGTATCGATATGGTGCGAGCCCCAGCCGGTGATCATCCCGGCGCCATATTGCTCGATGCGCAGCCAGCCCGGCCGGTTCTCGAACGAATCCTGCGGATGCACGCCGATCTCGGTATAGGGCACTTCGGGCGTGGTGCCGAGCCACGCGTCGTAATTGAGGTTGCGCGGTACGGGCATCGCCGGCGCCTCGGGTCCCGAAGGATCGCCCGGCAACCCCACCTCGACATGGCGGAGCGTGCCGATGCGGCCGTTGCGGACCAGCTCGCAGGCGCGGTGGAATTGCGGCCACGGATCCTGCGCGCGCTGCTGCGAGCCGATCTGCACGATGCGCCCGCTCGCCTTGACCGCATCGGCCATCGCCCGGCCCTCGGCGATGGTCAGCGCGGCGGGCTTCTGGAGATAGACGTGCTTGCCCGCGCGGACCGCGTGCACCGCCTGCGGCGCATGCTGGTGATCGGGCGTGGAGATCAGGACCGCATCGATCTCCTTGTTCGCCAGCAGCTCGCGATAATCATGGTACATCCGCGTGCCGGCATAGGGCTTGCCGGTGCTGGCGGTGTAGCGCGAGTCGACCAGTTCCTTGCCCGCCCCCAGGCGGACGGTGTCGACGTCGCAGACCGCGACGATCTGGGCGTCCTTGTGCTTGTGGACTTCCTTCATGTCGTGGATGCGCGAGATGCGCCCTACGCCGATCGCGCCGATCACCACCCGGTTCGACGGCGCATTCTGGCCGAACACGCTGGCGGGGACGATCGTCGGGGCGGCCAGCGCCGCGCCGGTCTTCAGGATGCCGCGTCGGGTTGTCTCGAGAGTCATCGACTGTCCTCCTATTCCGCCGTCGTCCCGGCGAAAGCCGGGACCTCATGCCGCAGACCGTTCGCTCGCGGCCCGAGATCCCGGCGAAAGCCGGGACGACGATTGATCATCATCCCAGCTTGGGCCGGGTCGCGTTCTTCTGCGCGGTCAGCACCAGTTCGGCGGCGAGCAGCGCCTGATCCTGATCCTGCGCGATCGACGATCGCTCGACCACGTCGGTCACGAATTGCGGGCCGAACGGCAGCGGCACTTTCGAGCAATCGACATAACGCACGCCCTTCTTGTCGGTGATGAACAGGTGGTTGCCCCCCGGACGGCCCGCGACGTCGACATATTTGCGAAGCTCGATCGAGCCTTCGGTGCCGACGAGGAACAGGCGGCCGTCGCCCCAGGTCGGCAGGCCATCCGGAGTGAACCAGTCGACCCGGATATAGCCCGTCCCCCCGTTGCCGGTGGCGATCATGTCGCCGAAATCCTCGAATTTCGGCTTGTCGGGCCAATGGAGATTGCCGGTCTGCGAAGCGACGACCTGCGCCGAAGTCGAGCCGGTGTAGAACAGGAACTGATCGGCCTGGTGGCTGCCGATATCGGTGAGGATGCCGCCGTAGCGAGCCTTGTCCCAGAACCAGTCGGGGCGGCTGGGCGCGCTGACCCGGTGCGGGGCGAGATTGACCGTCTGGATCACCTTGCCGATCGCGCCCTGCGCGACGAGATCGCCGGCATGGACCGCGGCGCGCACCTCGAGCCGCTCCGAATACATGATCGCGAACTTGCGGCCGGTCTCCTTCACCGCGCGGCGGACCTCGGCGAGCTGATCGAGGCTGGTGACCGCGGGCTTGTCGCCGAGATAGTCCTTGCCGGCGCGCATCGCGCGAATGCCAAGCGGCGCGCGCAAATCGGGGATCGGCGCGCCGATGATCAGCTGGATGCCCTTGTCGCCGAGGATCTCGTCTTCGCTCTTCGCGAGCTTGACGCCGTTGCCGTAGCGCTTGCCGAACGTCTCGATCTGCTTCGGATCGGTGGCGAAGAAGGCGACCGGCGTGCCGCCGCCGCGGATCATCGCGTCGGTCATGCCATAGATATGCGCGTGATCGAGGCCGATCACGCCGAACTTGATCCGGTGCTTCGCGGTCGGTTCGGGGCCGGCGGGCGCGGCGTCGGCGGAGACGGCATTGCCCTGGCTCTGCGACTGGGCGGCGAGCAGCTCGGGCGGCAGCGCGGCGGTGATTCCGGCCAGTCCGGCGCCGGTGAGCATCGTGCGACGGTGCATATCTTCTCCTCAATTCGCGGGCGTTGCCGGCGTCTTCCAGTTGATCACGTGATAGGTCGCCGGTGTTGCACCGACATTGCGCAGCGCGTGCGGCGAATTGGAAGCGTTGAAGATCACCGAGCCGGGGCCGAGACGCTTCCAGGTCCCGCCGTTCAGCACCTCGACAATGCCTTCGCGGACGATCACCAATTCCTCATTGGGATGGGTGTGGGGGGCATGCGAGGCGAGCCCGGGATTGAGCGTGGTGACGTGCATCTCGAGCTCGTCGAGCGTCGCGGTGGGCTGGCGGACGAGATTCCGGATTGCGCCGACATCGGTGGTCTTCGCTTCCATTCTCGCCCAGTCGAACACCGCAGGGCCGAGCTTTGCGGGAGCGGTTTGCGCAGATGCGGCGATCGCCCAGCCCGACAGCGCCGCGATACCGACAATGATGGCGTCCCTCGGCGTGACCCGCATCTTATCTCTCTCCTGCCGTGCTCCCGCGGAAGCGGAAGCCAGCGTTTCAGACCGGTTCGCTTGTGATCCTGGGCGCCTGCTTTCGCAGGCGCACGAATCCGGTGGTCGCCCTCAGACTACCCAAAACTGCAGCGAATGGAACTTATTGTCCGAGAATATTGCCATCGATGCGCACGGGCGCGGAGCTTACCCTCGCCGCAGAACCGTGGAAGCGATCTCGCAAATCGCCAATAGCCGTAAGTGGTGGTTAGCGACATTGGTCGCACGAGCCCGCGCCTGTATGGCGGCGTCTAACTGAATCCCAGAGGGCTGGATGACCTTCCCAACCTATGACGCTGATTCCGACTCGATCCGCCTGAACGGCGGCGCGGCCATTATGCTCGCCCTTTTGATGAAATCGAAGTTTGGCGAGCGTTTCGATGTTGAGACGATGTTCCATCCGCAACTCCCGGGCCTGATCAACCAGCTTTACGCGGCTACGGGCCATAAGCGACCCGCGGCGGGAGAATGTTTCGACAGGATGGCCCTGCTCCAGATCGCGGAGAGGGTGCTCAAAGACAGTGTGAATATCGGATGGTGGTCGATGCGCGGCGACGAGAAGAGAGACTTCCTGCAGGGCGCCGCATCCCCCTGGATTCTGACTGCCGAGCAGCTGGAGACGATCATTCAGGACGTTGACGACGATCTCAATCGGCAGCGTGAGGTGGTCGCCCTGGCTGACCGGGAGAATATCTGAACGTCCGCAACCGGGGGATAGCCGACCGGCAGGTTTGCCGCCCCAAAAGGGAACGACAGGTTCAGGGCACCCGCGCACCAGGCCCCGCCCGAATGTCCGGGATTGCGGACGTCGGCGGATCGCTGCATCCTCAATCGATGCAGCTACCCGGCGTTCCGATCGAAGATAGCTATCTGGCCGTTGTCCCGACGCTGAAAGCGCGTTTTCCAGCATTCGCGCTTTCGGAGGAATATGTGCTGGTCGATGATTGCGACGATCTGCCAGGTGTCATCCTGGCGGCTTTCGCCCGCTACCTCGCTACCCTTGCCGCGGCTGGAACGGTCATGCCCGAACTGTCGCGCGGAATTGCCGCGATCGAAGACCTGTACGGCTCGAACGACTCGCGCATTCGGGAGGCCATTCGCGACGAGTTCATCGAAGCCTTTGACGGTTCTCCGTCCGCCGTGGATCTTGTCCGCCCGTTGCTCGGCAAGCCACTCGCGGAGGATTTCGCTCGCATTCTCCAATAGATGAACATCCGTTGGCGGATGGTAGCTGCCGTCCGCTTACCGCCGAAAGCGGGCCAACAGGTTTCGGGCAACACGCACCGCCAGCTGGGTCGGGAATGACCGCGAATGGTGAAGCGGTCGTCAGGAAATTGCCTCTGCCTCGGCGATCCACTCGCTGAGCCTATCCAGATAATATTGGCCACGCGGTTCGATACCTTCGACCAATGACGCGGCCGCGTGTGTCATATCGCGCTCACCCAGGTCTGGATCGCGGGTAAGTCTCATGATGAATCCGGACAGGCGGTGGATGAACTCGCTGGACTGGTAAAGGCGCATCGGGTCATCGGGATGATCCAGATGTGCGCCGCGCACATGGATCGTTTCCATGTGAATGGTCCGAGCGAGAACGGCGATCTTCGCCCTTGACGAGAGGGCGACGAAGGCCACGGCGATGTCCTGATGCATATATCAGGATCGCGCGATCATCGGCGGCGGTCAACGTCCGCAATTGGAGCACTCGCCGCCCGGCAGGTTTCCTAAGCGGAACGGCAGGTTCAGGGCACCCGCGCGCTACAGCCGGAAACAGGGCGTCCGGGATTTGGGGGTTATCTGCCGTTCTCTTCTCGTGCTCCTGCGAAAGCAGGAGCCCAAGATAGCGGAGGGCTGCACGGCCCTGGGCTCCTGCCTTCGCAGGAGCACTGAATGGCTGAAGCTGGCGTTAGCTGCCGTTCGGCGGCCAAGGTATGGGGGAGCTTGGCTCTGCCTCCTCGAACTCCTCTGCGAGCCTGCCCCGAACCGTCAACAGGTCAAGCGCACTTTGAGCTACTGGCCTGATTCGATCGGGCCAGCCGGAGTGGATTATCTGTTGAACGGTCGGGTTTTTCGGGAGGTCTGCAATTGCTTGCTGCATGGTCAGGCACACGGCCCCGACAGCGGTCGCTTCATCTGTGGTCATGGCGGGGTACCCGTGGGGCTGCCCCTCGTAAGGAAAGTGATCGAAGAAGCTTTCGAACCATTCGACCGCCCCGACCTCCTTGATCCATGTATGATCTCTGGAGTGGCCCCAAAGTTCTTCCATTATGCGGTTTCGCAGCCTTTGCTCGATGAGGCGTTCGGAAGGCTTCTCTTCATTCATCCGAACAGTCTGATTGAAGACAGTACGTCCGCAATTGGGGCGATGGGGTCAGAAGGCGAAAAACCCCGTTCGCCTCATAGTTTCCGCGCCCGCAGGAACGGCTCGATCACGGTGGCCATCCGGTCATAGCCTTCATCGGTCGGGTGCACCCCGTCGGTGGCGAGGCCGGGCTTCATCGCGCCTTTCTCGTCGGCGAGCACCGGCCAATAATCGATCCAGGTCGCCCCGGCGGTCTTCGCATAGTCTTTGAGCCACGCGTTGATCGCGCGGATCGGCTTCACCGTCTCGAGCCCCTGGCGCCATGGGAAATGATCGGCGGGCGGCACCGAGGCGAGCAGCACGTGGATGCGATTGGCCTGTGCGATCGCAGTCATCATCCGGAAATTGTGGCAGGTCTGGGCGAGTGTGATCTTGCCGGTGTTGCCCGCCACGTCATTGGTCGCGGCCATGATGTGGACGTAACGCGGCTTCAACCCGACCACGTCGGCCATCATCCGCAGCACCATTTGCGGGGTGGTCTGTCCGCTGATCCCGCGGCCGACGCGGCCGGGCCTGAAGAAAGCCGGGCGCTGGCCCCGCCAGCCCTCGGTGATCGAATCGCCCATGAAGACGATGTTGGTCTTCGTGCCCGCGGCGCGCAGCTGGCGGTTCTCCTCGGCATAGCGACCGAGCCACGGCCAATCGTCCTTGAGCTGGCGCTGGCGTTTCTCTTCCCAGCTTTCCTGGGGCTGGGCATGCGCGACGAGCGGCAGCGCGAGCGCACCGGCGAGGAATCCGCGGCGGACGACCATGATCTCTCCTGTCCCGGCGGCTGGATCGCGCCGAATTTCGCGCGAGCTTAGCGGGACGCGAAGAAAGCTGGCAAGGTCGGGCGGCTGCGGTCGTTCTTGAGAAGGAGCCCGGTCGGGCGCGGGTGCCGGGCGCGGGTTCGGACAGTAATCCGCGCCCCTGTTTTGACCCGCGGCCGGCATATATCGGCCGCGGGTCAATAGTTGCTCGCACTCGCACCCGAAATTCGCCTATTAGCAACGCGATTCAGCTGATTTACCGGGGGGTGGACAGCCGGGCAGGAGTAATGACCAGTGAAATTGCGAGTGAGTTTGGGCAGATCCGTGCAGCTTGGCGCCGCCGTGGCGAGCGTCGTGGGGCTGGTGAGTGTGCCCGGCCTTGCGCAGCAGACCCCGGCCGCGCCGGTGGTGCAGTCGGTGCCGCCTGTCGCGCCGGTTCAGGTCGTGCCGCTGCCGACGCTCTCCGCCGCGCAGGCCGCGCAGCTCGGGCAATTGCTCGCCGATGCCGGGTTCGCCCACGGGCTGCGCCATGACGGCACCGCGAAGCCGCGGCTCGACGGCAATGACGCAGTCGTCCGGGCCGCGCTCGATTATGCCCGCGCGGTGCATTCGGGCCGGCTCGACATCAGCGACTTCCAGCAGGATTGGGGGCTGCGGCCGGTCGCCTATGACCCCGTCCCCGCCTTTGCCGACGCAGTGAAGCGCGACCGGATCGCCGCGTGGTTCCGCGCGCTGCCGCCGCCTTATGCCGGCTATGACGGACTGCAAAAGGGGCTCGTCAACTATCGGAAAATAGAGGCGAATGGCGGCTGGGCGACGCTTGCCGCCGGTCCGGATCTCGCGGTCGGCGCGAGCGGGCCGCGCGTTGCGGCGCTGCGCAAGCGGCTCGCGGTCGAGGACAGCGAGGTCGCCGCCGGCGGCGACAAGTTCGATGCGGCGCTCAAGGAAGCGGTGGTCCGGGCGCAGCGGCGCTATGGGCTCAATCCCACCGGGCTGGTGTCGACCGGGACGCTGCGGGCGCTCAACGTGCCCGCCGCCGATCGCGTGCGCCAGATCATGGCGAACATGGAGCGCTGGCGCTGGCTGCCCTCGGAGCTTCCGGCCAAGCGCATCCAGGTCAACATCGCCGCGGCGGTGCTGACGGTGTTCGAAGGCGATGCGCCGATCGCCTCGATGAAGGCAGTCACCGGGCGGCCGGGCAACGAGACGCCGATGCTCCAGTCGCGCATCCACTCGATCGTGCTCAATCCGCCGTGGAACGTGCCGGCCGGGATCGCCGCCAAGGAGCTGTTCCCCAAGGGCGCGGCCTATCTGGCGCGCAACAATTACAAGATCATCGGCACCGGCGCGGCCCGCCGGATCCAGCAGCAGCCGGGGCCGAAGAGCGCGCTCGGGCTCTACAAGTTCGACTTCGCCAACCCCTATGCGGTGTATCTCCACGACACGCCGGCGCAGGCGAAGTTCGCGAGCTTCGACCGGCTCGATAGCCATGGCTGCGTGCGGCTCGAGAAGCCGGGTCCGCTCGCGCAATTGCTGCTGCGCAACGATCCGGCATGGCAACCCGAGCAAATCGACGAGGCGCTGGGCAAGGGCAAGACGCTGCGCGTCCAGCTCCAGCCGCAGGACCAGGTGCAGGTCTATCTGCTCTACTGGACCGCGTTCGCCAGCGCGAACGGCCAGATGAACTTCCGCGGCGACCCCTATGGCTGGGACAAGACGCTCGCGGCGAAGATCGAAAGGCGCTCGGCGATCACCGCCGTCGCCGCACGTTGAAAAGGGAGCATCGAATGAAGTTCAAGCGTATCGCCCTGCTCGCCTCGGCGGCCGGCACTCTCGCCCTCGCCGCCTGCTCGGGCAAGGACGAGGCCGAAGCGCCGACGAGCAATGTCGGGAACATGGCGCCGATCGAAGCGGAGAACACCGCCGCCCCGGTGGCGAACGAAGCGCCGCCGGCGACCGTGATCGACAACGCCACCGCCACGACTCCTGCCGAGACGGTCCCCTCCGATCTCACTTCGGACGAGCAGACCCAGGACGATGCCGACGCCACCGGCATGACCGCCCGCGTCTCGCGCGACGAAGGCGGCAACGAGGCCCAGCCGGCCGAATAGGCTCAGGCATCGCCGGCGGGGCAATAGCTTTTCAGGAAATCGCCGTGGCGGGGCATCGCCTGCACCGCCGCGGCGATATCGCCGCGAATCCCGCCAAACGCGTTGCGCAGCTCTTCCGGCGGCATCATCCGCGCGAGCTGGTGATAGCCGCGGGGAGCCAGCCCCTGGCCGAACAGCACCTGCACCCAGCTGTCGACCCGGAACAGGTCGTCGGCCGCCTGATAGGCATGCGCGGCCTCGCCGAACAAAGCGAGCCGCTCGACGAGCGTATCGGGCACGGACATCTCGCGGCAGCGCTGCCAGAACGGTCCGTCGCGGGCGTTGAGATGATAATGCAGGATGATGAAGTCGCGGATCCGCTCCATCTCGTGGCGCGCCTGCGCGTTGAAGCGTTCGGCCTGCGCCTCGCCCACCCCTGAGAAGGGGAAGGTCTGGATCAGCCGCGTGATCGCCACCTGGATCAAGTGGATGCTGGTCGATTCGAGCGGCTCGATGAAGCCGCTCGACAGCCCGAGCGCGATGCAATTGCGGTCCCAGACCTTGCGCCGCTGCCCGGTCTTGTAACGGATCAGCCGGGGCTCGGTGAGCACTTCGCCTTCGACTGCGTCGAGCAGTTGCTGCCGCGCCGCGTCAGGCGAGAGGAACTCACTGCAGAACACCAGCCCGTTGCCGACGCGGTGCTGGAGCGGGATCTTCCAGCGCCAGCCCGCCTGATGCGCGATCGCCCGCGTGTAGGGCACCGCATCCTCGGTGGCGCGGGTCTGGATCGCGAAGGCACTGTCGGTGCTGATCCAATGGCCCCAATCCTCGAACCCGGCGCCGAGCGTCTGCTCGATCAGCAATGCGCGAAACCCGGTGCAGTCGAGGAACAGATCGCCTTCGATCCGCGCGCCCGATTCGAGCGCGAGTGCAGTCAGGAAGCCGCTCTCCGGATCCTGCTCGACGCGGGCGATCTTGCCCTCGACGCGGCGCACGCCCGCCCCTTCGCTCAGCCGGCGCAGGAAGCGCGCATAGAGCGTCGCGTCGAGATGATAGGCATGTTGGATCGTCGCGTCAGGGCCGGTGGCGAAACGCCCCGCTGCCGCTGCCTGAAGCTCGAGGCAATAGTCGCCGAGATCGCCGCCGAACCCCTTTTCGCGCGCCTCGAGCCAGAAATGGTGGAAATCGGCCATCCATGTCGAGGGGCGGCCGATCTGGCCGAAGGAGTGGAAATAGCGCGAACCGTCGCGCGTCCAGTTCTCGAAGGCGATGCCCAGTTTGAAGCTCGCCTGCGTCTCGCGCATGAAGATCCGCTCGTCGATCGTGAGCAATTGATGGAAACGCCGCGCGGTCGGGATCGTCGACTCCCCTACCCCCACCGTGCCGATCTCGTCGGACTCGACCAAAGTGATGTCGAGCATCGGCCCGAGTTGCTTGACCAGAGCCGCCGCGGCGACCCATCCCGCAGTTCCGCCGCCGGCGATCACTACGCGCCGCACGCGTTGTTCGGTCATCGATTCAGCCTGTTCAGGAGTTGCGCGCGGAGCCGCCGCGCCTTGATTTCGTCGAGAGGCCCCAGCGGGCCGCGGGCATCTTCGGGCAGATGCGCGCCGGCGCGGGTCGGATCGCCGAAGACGTAATAGTCGAACAGCGCCTTCCACCCTGCTTTCTCGTGCGCCGGGCGATCGCGCAGGCTGAGCAGCGCATGGAGCAGCGTGTTCTGCGGCGTATCCATGAACGCAGGCGAGGTGTTCCACCAATAGTTGATCATCGCATTGAACGAGTCGAGCGCCTCCACCTGATGCCACCACAAAGCGGGATAGATCAGCGCATCGCCCGGCTCCATCTCCGCCACCTCGGCCGCCGCAAGCGCTTCGGCGAAGCCGGGATGCCGGACCAGATCGGGTGCGTCGAAATCGACCATCGAGACCACCTGGCCGGCAGGCGTCAGATCGAGCGGGCCGGGATAGAGATTGGCGGCCTGATCGGGCGGGAACAAGGTGAAGCGCCGATGCCCGACCAAAGTGACGGCGATGTTGTTCGACATGTCGTAATGCGCGGACGCGATAGTCCGGTTGCCGATCCAGATGCTGACCAGCGGCGGATGCGCCGCCAGCTGCGGATCGCCGAAGGGCAGCGCCGCCTGCGCGCGAAGGCCGGGCAGATACTGATCGATATCGGTGGAGCCGATATAGATAGCCGGCGCATCGGAATCGCCCATGCCGGCGAGAAGCCGGTCGAGATAGCCTGACAGCGATCCGCGTTCCCTGGCGAAATTGAGCGCAGTGCAATCCTGATCATAGCCAAAGCGGCCACCGATCGCCGGATCGCCGACATAAGCCGTAACCGGGCGCCCGCCGTCGAACTGCTTGAGCCAGGCAATCGCCGACCCGGCGCTTTCCAGCCCAGCGGCGACCAGCGGCACATGCCGCCCAATTCCGCGCAGGATCGCGGGGCGGCCATCGGCGATCAGATCGGCCACGGGCAGACTGCCGGCGTCCGCCTCTTCGATCACACGCGTGCGTCGGGTGATGGCATGCATCGCGATCAGCCGATCGGATCCGGTAGCGCCTGCTTGCGTGCAATCAGCTGCTGGACGTTGCCGAGCGATGCCGTGGCGAGGATGGCCAGCCGCAGCACGCCCGAGCGGTGCAACCGCTCCAGCGGTTCGCCGGCCAGCGCGGCGAGCCGCTCGATATCCACCACGAGCACGTCGGGCACGGTGTAACGGCGATCCTCGCTCACATCGATGCTGAGCGTAACCGGCGCGAGCAGCGCGGCGTCGTCGAGCGCGGCATAAGCGGGCGGAGCGCTCTCTATCCCCTCGTAAAGCAGCCGCAGCACGCCGGAAATCTGGTTGAGATAGGGCGCATTGCCGCCATGCTGGAGGAACAGCGGCAGGTCTTCGCTTTCCCCGACGCGCGGATCGTCCATGTCGACATGGATCATCGGCTCGCCCGGCGCACCATCGACGGAGTCCCGCGATATGCCGATGGAGAAGGGTCCGCGCTGGTGGCTGGCGGGCACATAGCGGCTCGTCCAGCGATCGCCGGACAAGTACAGGTTTTCGTCTCGGTCCAGCCCCAGCAATGCATAGGCCTGAAGCCCGGTCTCACGACGGCGGAATATGATCGCGAACTCGCGTTGGAGCTCCTCGAACTCGGCGGGGAACACCAGAGCCTGATTGGCGGCGTCGCCGAACGCGGCGCCCGCCTTCGGGCTGACGCGCAGATCGGCATGATCGATATTATTGATCTGTACGGGGTTCATCCGCTCCGTTCCTGTTTCGGCTCAGGTCTATCAGCGCGATTGCAACCGACAAAAGAAAAAGGCCGCTGCACAGCGCGCGGCGGCCTTTCTCCCCCTTTATCGGGAGTGGACCGGGGCCCACTCCCGAATTCGGTCAGAAGCGGAAACGCCCGCCAAGCCAGAAGCGCGGCTTGAGCTCCTGAACATAGACCAAATTGGTCTCGGTACGGGCATATTGCCGGAACGACTCGCTCGTCAGATTGACCGCCTCGAGCGACAGCGAGAAGTTCTGGGTTATGTCGTAGCTGATGTTCGCGTCCAGCGTGCCGAAGGTGTCGGTGAACAGCGGGTTGCGGTTGCCGCCCTGGTTGGTTCCCGACAGATACTTGTCGCGCCAGTTGTACGAGACGCGGGCCGAAAGACCGCCCTTGTCGTAGATGGCAGTGAGGTTGGCACTGTCGCCCAGCCCCGTCAGCGCGAAGATGTTGACGTTCGGATCGGCATAGGGATCCACGTTCACGTCGCCGTCGACCTTGGTGTACGACGCCGAGAAGCCGAAGCCGGTTTGCCCGAAGAAGTGGGTCCAGGCGACTTCGAAGCCGTGGATATTGCCTTCGCGGTTGTTGACCGGACCGCTGATCGCAAAGTTGACGAGCGGATCGTTGGCATCCCCGAGAATGTCGACCGAGGTGGCAAGATTATTGTAGAAGCTTCCGCTGATCCGGTCGAGATTGCCGGTGACGGGGTTATAGTTCGCCTGGAACGCCGTGGTTGCGGCCGCGGCGTTTCCATTATTCTGCACCAGAAGCGCGGTGTATGCGAACAGATTGATGTCGCTCAGGGCAATTCCGTTGGACCTGAGATAATTCAGCGCGACGCCGGAACGTGAGCCCGCGGCACCCGAGCCTGGATCCCGCAGGCCGAAAAGGTTGCCGTTGGTGACCTGGTTACCGATGAAGTTGCGCACATTCTTGTTGAAGAAGCCGACCGAGACGAAGCTCGAAGGCTTGTAATACCACTCCAGCGACACGTCGAAATTGTCGGATTCGAGCGGCAGCAGCGCCGGATCCTGCCTGGTTGCGCCCGCAGGCGCCGCACCGAGTGCCGTCGGACGGTTCGGCGCGTTCGCAGTCACCGATGCGAACAAATTGCCATAGTCCGCCCGGGCGAGCGTCTGGCTGAACGAGGCACGCGCCATCACGTTGTCGAGCACCTCGATGTTGAAGTCCATCGACGGCAACAGATTGTCGTACTTCGCCTTTACGGTCACGGCACCGCCGGCGGGTCCACCGTCGACGTTGAAGTCGTTGTCCTGCGTCCAGCGCATCGCCGCCGGCACCGACTGGAGACTGAGCGAATTGACCCTCGTCTGCTCGTAGCGGGCGCCGATCAGCGCATTTGCACGGCGCCCGCCAATTTCGCCGGACCAGGCCATCTGGCCGTAGACCGCCCAGGTCTTCTCGCCCACCGTGTCGTCGGCCGACCCCTGCTGCATGACGCCCCTGCCGGCGATCCCGCTGTTCGTATAATAAGGGGAGAAGACATTGAGCAGATCGACTGCGTTTCCGCGGAACGCGACCAGCGCCGACCCGGTCGAAGCCGGATCATATTTGTCGAACTTGCAGGTCATGCAGTAGGTTTTGACGAGATCGCTGGCCAGCTGGTTTACGAGGCCGGTGTCGGTGATGCCCCAGTCACCCAGCATCTGCTGAGTATCGGAAGTCGCCGACCGCATTTTCGCATCGACATAATCGCCGCCGAAGGTGAAGCGGCTCCCCTCGCCCAGGTCCCAGGCGAATTCCGCACCGTATTGGTTGATCCGGGCTTCCTGCTCCGAGGTGATCGTGCGCGCGATCTGCGTGCCCATATCGCCGATATCGAGCTGGTTGTTGCAGTTGCCGCCGCGGCCGCCGTTGGTCGCGTTGCAGTCGTTGATCGTTTCCGACTGCTGCGGGAAGCCGCTGGTGAAGTCGACGCGATGCGTTGCGCGGACCGGCGCACCGATCGAGATCGTCGTCGCCGACGAGCCGTTCGAATTGTCCGGATTGGTCGTCGACTTCGAGTGGTTGGCGTCGAGCGTCAGCGACAGGGCGTCGGTGAAGTTCCACTTCAGATTGCCGCCGATCGAATACAATTCGGTATCGGTGGCAAAACGCTGCTGCTCGTAGCCCTTGTCCGCCTGCTTGGCCTCGGCGAGGATGACGGCACTCTGCATCTGCTTGTTGTCGTCGAAAGTGACGTCGCTGAACGGACGCTGGAACCAGTTGGTCTGCTCGCTGCGCTCGTCGCTCAGCTTGTTCCGCGCATAGAGGCCGTCGACGGTGATCTCGATGGCATCCGACGGCTTGAACTGGACGACCGCCTGGCCGTTCATGCGCTCGCGGCGATTCTCGGAGAACTGGTAGCGGCTGTCGTTAGGGATCTGGACGTACGGCGTCGTCGGGGCGTTGGTGATGTTCGTGGTCGGCGTGGTGTAGACGCCGTCCCGAGCCATGAAGGCGGCCACCGGCACGATGTTCCAATAGTTCGGGTTCGACTGGATCGAAGTCGATTCGCGCAGCTGGTAGCTGCCGAACACGGTGACGCCGAAGGTTCCGGCATCGTTCTTCCAGTTGATCAGGCCGGAGACTTCGGGCGTGATCTTGCTCAGATCACCCTCGGCATCCTCTACCGAGCGGTCATACAGCGCCTTGGCGCCGATCGAACCGGAAAAGCCGTCTTCCCGCGCGTCGAGCGGGCGGCGCGTGACGACGTTGATCGACGCGCCGATGCCGCCTGAAGGGATGTTGGAGCGGCCGGTCTTGTAGACTTCCAGCGTGGCGACGCCTTCCGACGCGAGGTTCTGGAAGTCGAACGAGCGGCCGGTGCCGCGCGCGAAGGCGTTGCCGGTGCTGGTGTCGATGCTGGTGGAGGGAAGCTGGCGGCCGTTCAGCGTCACGAGGTTGAACCCGCCGCTGAAGCCGCGGACTGCGACCTGCGAGCCTTCGCCATTGGCGCGGGTGATCGATACGCCGGTGATACGCTGGAGCGACTCGGCGAGGTTGGTGTCGGGGAATTTGCCGATGTCTTCAGCGGAGATCGCGTCGACGACGCCGGCGGAGTTGCGCTTGATCGCGATCGCCTGGTCCAGCGACGCGCGGATGCCGGTGACGATGATGTCCTCGCCGGTGGCCGTATCGTCCTGCGCTGTCTGGTCTGCCTGCGCCGCTGCGGCGTCCTGCGCCGCTGCGATGCCGGGCATCATCAGGCAAGCGGTGATGGCGATTGCGGAAGCCGTGCGCGCGAGCGCCGGCGTGAGCCGTAAGCTATTCATCTGTCCCCTCCTCGTCAGCATGCCGAAAGCACGCCGCATGGTTTTTTATATGAGCCGGCGTGGTCGCCACTCGATGTTAACGCTACCAAATTGTCTTACGTTGTCAACAGTCGAACACATGCTCTGTGTGCGATAGTTTTCCAAACAATTTCTAGTACTTAACAGATGGTCGCGCTTTCATTGCCGCGATGCAAAAACGAAACCCGTGACTTGCGGCAAAAATGCCACATGTGTGATTAGGGTTTGCGTCGGCGACCGGCGTTCAACGGTCGCTGCGCGCGACACGGAACCAGTCTATGTCGACTAGGCCGGCTGACCCGCGGGTGAAGGTGAAAACTCCGGGCCGCGAGCCCTTCCACCATGAGAAGCGCGCCAGCCAGAGCGGCGGACCGAGCGGGGCGAAATTGCGCCCATTGTCGAGGCTGTACGAATAACGCACCGCCTGTCCCTCGCTCACTTCGGCGGCGAGCACCACCGTCGCGCCGGCGAGTCGCGGGCCGGCGGTTTCCTCGCCTTCCGCCGCAACCGCGATTCGATTGATGCCGGCGCTGCGCACCACGCCGATCCAGCTCGGCCGCACGCCGAACAAGGTAAGCCCGGCGCGTTGGCCCTCCGCCATATGGCCGATGTCGAGCCGTGTGGTGACGCGGGTGCGCGGCCCCTGAAGGATCTGGGTGAGCGTGTTGCGCGCAGTGACGAGATGGTCGGCGGGCATCGCGGTGAGGCGGAGCCAGCCGGGGCGCCGTGCCAGGCTCCACGCGCTGTCGACGGGGTTGTGGTTCCACGACCATTGCAGGCCGAGCGTGCGGCCGGCGAATTCATCCGAATCCTGCAGGCGATCGGCAGTCGCCGCGGCTGGCATGCGATATGTCAGCACCGGCTGTCCGGATTGTTTGTCGGGGATCGGCTGGCCGACCAGCGGCCAATCGTCCGCCCAGCGCACCGGCTGGAGATGGACGATGCGGCCGAATGCCCCGGTCGAATTGAAATGCGCGAACCAGCCCTCGCCCGACGGCGTCTCGACATAGCCGCCCTGGTGCGGCCCCTGCACCGGGGTGGTGCCGGGATCGAGGACGACTCGCCACGCGTACGGACCACGTATGTCGCGCGCGCGGCCGACTGCCTGCGGGCCGGTGCCGACCCCGCCGATCGGCGCCCAGATGTAATAATAGCCGTTCCGCTTGTAGAATTTGGGGCCTTCGAGGACGGGGAGCTTCTCCTTGTCCTCGGCGATCACCGTGCCTTCGTCGAGCACGCCGGTGCCGTCGGGGCGCATCCGATGGAGGACCAGCGGGCCGGCGCCGACCTTGCCGTGGACGAGCCAGGCAGTCCCGTCGTCATCCCAAAAGGGGCATGGATCCTCGAGGCCGGGTTTGGCGATGACCGCGACCGGCGCGGTCCACGGGCCTGCCGGATCGCTGGCGGTGGCCATGAACACGCCTTCGTCGGGGGTCGCCCAATAGACCCAGAATTTGCCGGCGTGATGGCGGATGCTCGGCGCCCAGACGCCGCTGGCATATTTGGTGCCGCCGATCGGCTTGGAGATCTTGTCGGTGAGGGTGTGCGGGCCGGGCATGTCGTAGAGCGGCCCGAACGGCAGCCGCGGCAGGACATGCCCGATGATCGTCCAATGGACGAGGTCGCGCGACTTGAGCACCGGGATGCCCGGCGAGAAATGGAAGCTCGAGGCCACCATATAATAATCCTGCCCGACGCGGATCACGTCGGGATCGGAATAGTCCGCATAGAGAATCGGATTGGTGTAGGTCGCCTGCGCCTGCGCCGCCGCCGGCATTGCCAGCGCCACAGCCAGGCTCACGAACTTCCACATATGCGCTCTCCCCCACCGGTCGCCGCCGGCGGTTGGGAGCGCTATCATTTACCGCTGGTCAGCGCCAAGCCTTGCGCGCATCGTGACGACCGCCGAAGCTGGCTCGACAGCGGGTTCCATCTTATGGCACAGCATATCACGCAATGAGACAAGCAGCTTCCACCCTCGATTATCGCGAGCTCGCCCGCCGGCGGCTGCCGCATTTCCTGTTCGAATATATCGACGGCGGCTCCTATGCCGAAGTGACGCTGAAACGGAATGTCGACGATCTCGCGGCGATCGCACTGCGTCAGCGCATCCTGCGCGACGTCTCGTCGCTCGATCTCACCACCGAGCTGTTCGGGCAGAAGCTGGCGATGCCGGTCGCGCTGGCGCCGATCGGGCTGGCGGGGATGAGCGCGCGGCGCGGCGAAGTGCAGGCGGCACGCGCGGCGGAGAAAGCGGGCATTCCCTTTTGCCTCTCCACCGTTTCCGCCTGCCCCCTGGGCGAAGTGGCGCGCGGGACGAGTGCGCCTTTCTGGTTTCAGCTCTACATGATCCGCGACCGCGGGTTCATGCGCGAATTGCTCGACCAGGCGACCGCGGCGGGGTGTAACGCTCTGGTCTTCACCGTCGACATGCCGGTTCCGGGATCACGCTATCGCGACTATCGCTCGGGCCTTGCCGGCGCGAGCGGCATGTCCGGCGGCCTCCGCCGGATGTGGCAGGCAGTGCAGCGCCCGGGCTGGGCGTGGGACGTCGGCGTGCACGGCCGCCCGCACCAGCTCGGCAACGTCGCCCCGGTGCTCGGCAAGAATACCGGGCTCGAGGATTTCTTCGCATGGATGCGGGGCAATTTCGACCCCACGGTGAGCTGGCGCGACCTCGACTTCATCCGCGAGCGCTGGAACGGCCCGCTGATCATCAAGGGCATCCTCGACGCCGAGGACGCGCGCGCGGCGGCCGAGATCGGCGCCGACGGGATCGTCGTCTCCAACCATGGCGGCCGCCAGCTCGACGGCGTTCCCTCGACTGCGCACGCCCTCCCGGCGATCGCCGACGCAGTGGGCGACAAATTGACCGTGCTCGCCGATGGTGGAGTGCGCTCCGGACTCGACGTGGTACGGATGCTCGCATTGGGAGCGAAGGGCGTGCTGCTCGGCCGCGCCTGGACCTTCGCGCTAGCGGCACGCGGCGAGGCGGGCGTCAGCCACATGCTCAAGCTGGTCGAGGCCGAGATGCGAGTCGCGATGGCTCTGACCGGCTGCACCAGCATCGACCAGATCACCCGCGACGCGCTGGTGGAGACGACACGCCGCTGAAGTTCGAAAGAAGGGCGCAAAAGCCCGGCAGGAGAGGATTGAGCATGGATCGTAGCGAAGGACCCGCCGTTCGGCGGCGTGACGTTCTGGGCGGACTCGCGGCGGGCACCGCGCTCGCGACTGCGCTCGACGCCAATGCGGCAAGCGTCGCCGCGGACAAGCGCAAGCGCTATGTCGCGGTAGGCGTCGGCAGCCGCAATCGCCTGTACCAGGAAGCTTTGTGGGGACCCCACAAGGCACATGGCGAGCTGATCGCCGCCTGCGACACCAATCCCGGCCGGCTCAATCATATTTCCGCCCGCGCAACCAAGGCCGGCGCGAAGCCCCCAGCGCCGTATCTCGCGGCCGATTTCGACAAGATGCTGCGCGAGCTCAAGCCCGACGCAGTGATCATCACCACGCCCGACGCGTTCCATGACGATTATGTCGTCCGCGCGCTCGACGCCGGCTGCGACGTCATCACCGAAAAACCGATGACGACCACCGCGGAGAAGGCACAGCGCATCCTCGACGCAGTCAAACGCAGCGGGCGGCACATCCGCGTGACCTTCAACTATCGCTATTCGCCGTTCCGCAGCCAGGTGAAGGAGCTGCTGATGTCGGGCGAGATCGGCGACATACTGTCGATCGATTTCCAGTGGCTGCTCAACACCGTCCACGGCGCCGATTATTTCCGCCGGTGGCATTCGAACAAGGCGATCTCCGGCGGGCTGATGGTGCACAAGGCGACGCACCATTTCGATCTGGTCAATTGGTGGCTCTCGGACTTGCCGGTCAGCGTCAACGCCACCGGCAAACGCGAATTCTACACCCCCGAGATGGCGCGCCGCTTCGGCTTGCAGGGGCCGCATCAGCGCTGCCGCACCTGCCCCGAAAAGGCCGAATGCAATTTCTATTTCGATATGGCTGCCGATCCGGGATTGAAGGCGCTGTTCCTCGATAACGAGAAATATGAGGGCTATTTCCGCGATCAGTGCGTCTGGCGCCCCGAAATCAACATTGAGGACACAATGAACGTGATCGTCGGCTATGCCGGCGGCACGACGCTGAGCTACAGCCTCAACGCGTTCAATGCGTGGGAAGGCTATCACATCGCCTTCAACGGCACGAAGGGCCGGCTCGAGCACAGCGTGGTCGAGCAGGCCGGCGTCGCCGGTGCGAGCGGCCAGGACGAGAGCGACCGGATCAAGACCCGGATCGTGCCGATGCGCGGGAATCCGCGCGACATCGTGCCGGCGACCGGCGCGGGCGGGCATGGCGGCGGCGACGCCGTGATGCTCGCCGACATCTTCGATCCGAACGCACCGAAGGACCCGCTGCTGCGCGCCGCCGACGAGCGCAGCGGGGCCGCCTCGATCCTGATCGGCGTTGCCGCCAACCGCTGCTTCGAGACCGGCAAGCCAGTGAAGATCGGCGAGCTGGTCAGCGGGCTCGACTGGCCCGATTATCCGAAGATGCCGGGGCACAAGGATCCGGTGGCGCAGCCGCCGCGGATGCAGCGGGCGTAGAGTGACGCTCCCCTTCCCGCGTCATCCCGGCGCCGGCCGGGATCCAGAGCCTCGCAGGGCAGCGTTTGTGGCTCTGGGCCCCGGCCTTCGCCGGGGTGAGGGGGTTATATGAGGCGGCGCGAGATGCGGTGGCCCCTGCTCGTCTTCGCGGCAACGGCCCTCACCTCCCCGGCCGCCGGCCAGCCAATCGACCGGCAGGCGCTGGTCACCCGCCACAATGTGACACTCACCCGCGTAGACCCGCACGCCCCATTGATGCTCGGCAACGGCAATCTGGGTTTCACTGCCGACATCACCGGGCTGCAGACCTTTCCCGAGCAATATTCGACGATCGCGCCGCTGCTGACCATGGCGCAATGGGCGTGGCACAGTTTCCCTAACCCCAGGGGCTATACCGAGCGCGACGGGCTGGTGATGGTGCCAGTCCCCGGCCGGGGCGCGCAGCCTTATCCGTGGATCCGCGACTGGTCCGAGATCGCGCAAAGGCCCGCGCTGCAATGGCTGCGTGAGAATCCGCACCGCTTCTCGCTCGGCCGGGTAAGCCTCGCGCTGCTCCGGGCGGATGGCACGCAGGCGCGGTTCGCGGATATCACCGGGACCCGCCAGAGGCTCGACCTGTGGTCGGGCGCGCTCGTCAGCAGCTTCGTGTTCGACGGCCAGCCGGTGACGGTGGAGACGCGCGTGCACCCGAGCCGCGACATGGTGATGGTGTCGATCCGCTCGCCGCTGGTCGCTTCGGGCAGGATCGGCGTCGATGTCCGCTATCCCGGCATATCCGCGAAGCTCAATCCCGATCCGTCCGATTGGACGCACGACGAGGCGCATCGCACGCGGGTCCTGAGCCAGCGCGCCGGGCAATTGGTGGCGGAGCGCACGCTCGATACGACGCATTATTATTCGGCGATCGGCGCGCCGGGCGGCATGATCGCGCGAGCCGGCCCGCATCGCTTTCGTGTGCTTCGTCAGGGCGGCGACCGGCTGGATGCGACGGTCAGCTTCGAACGTACCCGGCAACAGCCCGGCGCCTATGCCGTTGCGGCGGTCGCAACGCATTGGCGCGATTACTGGATGCACGGTGGCGCGATCGACTTCAGCGGCAGCACCGACGCGCGGGCCGCAGAGCTCGAACGGCGCGTGGTGCTCTCGCAATATCTCGCCGCGATCAATCAGACCGGCGAGGTTCCGCCGCAGGAGGAAGGGCTGTTCTCGAACAGCTGGAACGGCAAGTTCCACCTCGAGATGCCGATCTTCCATACCGGGCATTGGGCGAGCTGGGGCCGGCCCCAATTGCTCGAACGCAGCCTCGGCTGGTATCTGAAGATGTTGCCCCAGGCCCAACAGCTCGCCCGGCGTCACCGAGTGCGGGGTGCGTGGTGGAGCAAGATGGCCGGGCCGAACGGGTGGAACAGCCCGAGCACGGTCAATCCGTTCATCATGTGGCAGCAGCCGCATCCGATCTACCTGGCCGAACTCGTCTATCGGGCGGGCGGCGATCAGGCGGCGTTGGCGAAATATGGCGAGATGGTCGAGCAGACCGCGGCGCTGCTCGCCAGCTGGCCGCGGCGCGAAGGCAGTCGCTATGTGCTCGGGCCACCGATCATCCCGGTGCAGGAGAATCACCCGCCGCTCACCACGCTGAACCCCGCGTTCGAACTCGAATATTATCGCTGGGCGCTACGCACCGCACAGCATTGGCGCGAGCGGCGCGGCCTTGCGCGCAATGCGGAGTGGGACCGGGTGATCGCCGGGCTCGCGCCGCCCCCCGAGCGCGACGGGCTGTATCTGCCGGTCGAGAGCGGACCCGATTTCTGGCGCACCAGCGCCGCACCCGAATGCAGCCGCCACGCCACGCCGCCGCGTTGCCTCAACCGCGACCATCCCTCCTTCCTGATGGCGTTCGGGCTGATCCCCGGGAGCCGGGTAGATCGCGCGACGATGCGCCGCACCCTCGCCGCCACCGAAGCGCATTGGGACCTGCGCCAGACCTGGGGCTGGGACTTTCCGGTGATCGCGATGACCGCGGCGCGGCTGGGCGATCCGGAGAAAGCGGTAGAATGGCTGTTCCGCGATGTGCCCAACAATCGCTGGGGCGTGAGCGGGATGACGCCGCGCGTGCATCTGCAGGAAGAGAAGCAGCTGATCGGCCCGGCTGCCGGCACTTCGGGTCCTGGCCCCGATGGACCCGGTTTCGCGCGGGCCGCCGAGACGTATTTCCCCTCCAACGGCTCGCTGCTGCTGGCAGTGGGGATGATGGCCGCGGGTTGGGAAGGGTCGGACGGAGTCGCGCCGGGATTCCCGCGACGCGGCTGGAAAGTGCGCGCGGAGGACATCCGCCCGCTACCGTGAGCTGTACCACTTCGGGGATTTTGCGTACTGGCCGAAAGACGCATTCAGGAGTATGAAGGTTAGGCTCCGCAGGGTTCCCCCCTAAGGGGTGCGGCCGGGCGGCGTTTAACTCCCTTTTCCGCCGTCCGGTCGTCCAGATGCGCCAGGCGATCGATTTGGCCCGCCCAATGCGCGTCGATCAAGCCGGTCGGATCTTCGCCTGCAGCGCGAACGCCAGCACCACGACGAAGCAGCCCGCCGGCACCAGCATCGCCCACAGGATCGAGCCGCTCGCATCCGAGACATAGCCCATCAGCGCGGTCAGGACTGCGCCGCCGATGATCGCCATCACCAGCAACGCCGCTGCCGATTTGGTGCGCGGCCCCAGCCCGGCCACCGATTCGGCGAAAATCGTCGGGAACATGATCGACATGAAGAAGCTCGTCGCGACCAGCGCCACGACACCCGGCATCCCGCCCACCAGGGCGGCGGCGACGCAGAGCAAAGCGGCGATGCCGGCAAAGCTCGCCAGCAACGGCAGCGCGGCGACCCGGCCCATCAGCGCGGCACCGGCGAAGCGACCGACCATGAACAATGCCAGCGAGAGCGTGAGCCAGCCCGCGGCCTCGTGCTCGCCCGTCCCCGGCACGGCGACCTGCGTGTAACGGATCAGATAGCTCCACACCCCCACCTGCGCGCCGACATAGAAGAATTGCGCGATCACCCCGGACATCAGGCGCGGCTCGCGCAGCAATGCGCGGAAATCGCCGAACGCGCCGACACCCTCGTCCACGTCGCGCTCGGTCGCCACCGGGGGGAAGCGCACGACGCGGATCAGTACTGCCCAGCCGATGACGACGAGCGCGATCAGCAGATAGGGAATCTGTACCGACGCGGCCTCGCTTGCGCGCCACGCTGCGCGCGCCGCCGGGTCCATCGCCGCGAGCTGGCCGGGCGAGACCGAAATGCCCGAGAGGATGAACTGGCTGCCGAGCACCACCCCGGTCATCGACCCGAGCGGGTTGAAAGCCTGGGCAAGATTGAGCCGACGCGACGCGGTCTCCTCGGGACCGAGGCGCGCGATCAGCGGGTTGGCGGACGTCTCGAGAAAGGCCAGCCCGCCGGCGATCACGAACAAGGCCGCGAGGAAGAAGGGATAGCTCTGCGCGCCGGCCGCCGGCCAGAACAGCAGCGCGCCGACGCCATAGAGCCCCAGCCCGGCCAGCACCGCGGCGCGATAGCCATAAGCGCGCATGAACAAGGCGGCGGGAATAGCGAGGCAGAAATAGCCGAGATAGAAAGCCGACTGGACGAGCCCTGCCTGCAGATCGCTCAGCGTGAACAGCTTCTTGAAATGCGCGATCAGCACGTCGTTGAGATTGTTCGCCACGCCCCACAGGAAGAACAAGGCAACGATCAGCACGATCGGGAGCAGCGCTACGGTGCGCCCCGACGACAATCCCCGTGCGTCTGACGGCGCTCTGGCTTCCACGCTCATTCTCCCCTGCCAGCCCTCTGCGGGGCTTGCGCATATAAAAACTTTTTCACATGCAAATGCAACCGGCTCGCCGCGCCTTCTGTCCTGCCCATCTTCATTCCGGGGCCGGCAACAGATACACGGTGCCGGCAAGAACGCCATGAGGGGGTGCCGTGAAGAAGGTCGCTGAAGACAAGAGCGAGATCGACTCGCGCTATCGCGCACCCGCGCTCGAAAAGGGGCTCGACGTCCTCGAACTGCTGGCGATCGAGGCGCGACCGATGACGCTGACCGCCATCGTCAACCGGCTCGATCGCTCGCACGGCGAGCTGTTCCGGATGGTCCAGGTGCTCGAGTTCCGCGGCTATATCGAGCAGGACCCCTCGAACGAAGGCTATCGGCTCACCGACCGGCTGTTCTCGCTGGGGATGCAGCAGCCGCGCACCCGCAATCTGATCGAGGCGGCGCTGCCGGTGATGCGCCAGCTCGCGTCCAGCGTCGGCCAATCATGCCACCTCGCTCTGCATACCCAGGGCGAGATGGTCGTCGTCGCGCGGATGGAATCGAGCGAGCAGCTCGGTTTCTCGGTGCGCGTCGGCTATCGCCGGCCGCTGGTCCAGGCGGCGTCCGGGCTGGTGCTCTACGCGTTTCAGCCCGAGGACGTGCGCCGGCGCTGGGAGAGCCTGCTCGACCCGCCGCTCGACGAAGCCGGGCTCGCGGCGTTCCGCCAGCACGCCGACGAGATCCGCGAACGCCAGGTCGAACTCACCCCCAGCAAGTTCGTCGCGGGAGTGACCGACATCTCCGCGCCGGTGATGCGCGGCGGAATGGCGGCGGCGGCGCTCACCGTGCCCTATCTCAAGAAGCTCCAATCCTCGGTCTCGCCCAAAGAGACCAGCGAGCTGGTCCAGCAGGCGGCCGCGCAGATCTCCGACCAATTGGTCGAAGGCGACAGCCGGATCTGACGCTCAGACGGTCCAGCCGCCGTCGATCACGTGGATCTGGCCGGTGGTGAAGGCCGATTCGTCCGAGCCGAGATACAGCGCCAGCGCGGCGATCTCCTCCGCCGTGCCCAGCCGCCCCATCGGCTGGCGCGCGTTGAAGGCGATCAGTGCATTCGCGTAATCACCGGTGGCGCGCAGCCGCTGGTGGAGCGCGGACGTGTCGACCGTACCGGGGCAGATCGCGTTGCAGCGAATGCCCTGGCCGACGAAATCGGCGGCCACTGCCTTGGTGAGGCCGATCACCGCCGCCTTCGAGGCGCCATAAGCGAAGCGGTTGGGCACCCCGGTGATCGAGCCGGCCACCGAGGCCATGTTGACGATCGAGCCGCCGCCTTTGGCGATCATCGCCGGCAGAGCCGCGCGGATGAGGCGGTACATCGCCGTGGCGTTGAGATCGAACGAGCGCTGCCAGTCTTCCTCGGAGCAATCGAGGATCGTGCCGGCGGCGACCATGCCGGCGCAGTTGAACAATATGTCGAGCGCCGGCGCCTCGGCGATCAACGCCGCGACCGCCGCGGCGTCGCAGATGTCGACGGCGCGCGTCACGCACCCGTCGAGTGTGGCGAGCGCTTCGGCGTCGCGGTCGATTGCCCAGAGTGTCGCGCCCTCCTGAATATAGCGCTCGGCAGTGGCGCGACCGATCCCATGTGCGGCGCCGGTGATCAGCGCCGTCTTGCCCGCGAGCCTGCCAGTCATGCCGTATGAATCTCCTTTGTCTCGGGGACCGGCGCGTCGGCGCGGAGCAGCCCGTCGTGTTTGAGTTCAGCCCAGAGCTGGGCCGGTATCGCCCCAGTGTAGCGGACCATGGTCTCGGCGACCTCGCTTGCGCTCGCCAGCCCGGGCACCACGCTGGCAACCCCCGGATGGCCGAGCACGAACTGCAGCGCCGCAGCACCGAGATCGACCTGATGCCGCGCGCAGGCCGCCTCGATCCGGCGGGCCTTGTCGAGCACCGGCGCCGGGGCCGCCGCATAATCGTAGCGCGCGTCGGCACGCAGCCCCCGCCCCGCCAATATCCCGCTATTATAAGGGCCGCCGATCACCACGCCGGTGCCGGTCGCCGCGCAGCGCGGCAGCACCGCATCGAGCGCGCCTTGCTCGAGCAAGGTGTAGCGGCCCGCGAGGAGGATCAGATCGAGCGGGCTGCGATCGAGCAATTCCATCGCGACTTCGCATTCGTTGACGCCGATCCCGAACGCCGTGATCGCGCCCTCGTCGCGCAGCCGTTCGAGCGCGGCAAGCCCGCCGCCGGTCAGCGCGGCCATTCGCTCGGCGTGGCGCGCGCCATGGGTCTGGCGGCCGATATCGTGGACGAGCAGAATGTCGACCCGCTCGACGCCGAGCCGCGCGAGGCTGGCCGCATGCGAGCGCAGCACCCCGTCATAGGAATAATCGTAGACCGGCTCGAACGGCTCGGCCGAGCGGAAGCCGTGGCGTTCCTCCGGGAACGGCCCCTCGGCTGGCGCGAGCAACCGCCCCACCTTGGTCGAGACGATCGCCTGCTGGCCGGCAAGCCCCGCCCCCAGCCGCTTCTCGGCAAGGCCGAAGCCGTAATAAGGCGCGGTGTCGGCATAGCCGATCCCGGCGGCGAGCGCGGCGGCGATCGTCGCGGCGGCATCCGCGTCGGAAACGCTCCGGTAGAGATTGCCGAGCGGCGCGGTGCCGAACCCCAGTTCGGGCAGCGCCAGGCCGCTGCCGGGCAAGCGCCGGAGCGGGATCACTGCTGGTCGCCAAACGCGAAGATGCGCTGCATCGGCACCCATTTTTCGCCCGGGACGGCGTGCGGCAGCGCGCGCTGGAAGCGCCACATCAGCGTCTCCCATTCGGCGATCTCGGCGGGCGCCGCGACGGCACGGGGATAGTCGTCGGCGACTTCGGCGATCATCACCATCCGGTCGCCGGTGCGCCAGATTTCCATCGCCTCGACGCCCTGCGCCGCGATATGCGCGAGCACCGCCGGCCACACCGCGCCGGGCGCATGCCGCGCCTCATATTCGGCGATGAGCGCGGCATCGTCGACAAGATCGAGCGCGAAGCAATGCCGCCGTGCCATCTTCTTTCCTCTCGCATTTGTCCGCTGGCTTGCGCCCAACAGGAAACTTGCGCCGTCGTCAATTCCCACCTATGAAAATCACGATCATCTGCAAACATAAACTAGTATCGCTCGGCACAGTGCGGGCCGTGCAGGAGAGGCAGCGAACGATGGCCAAAGACGCGCGCGCAAGAAGCCGGAATCTGGATCGGGAGGCCGCGGGCGCAGCACGATGACGACCATCCGTAAAATACGCGTACTCGACGTGCGCTTCCCGACCTCGAAGATGCTCGACGGTTCGGACGCGATGAATCCCGATCCGGATTATTCGGCTGCCTATTGCATCCTCGAAACCGATGGCGGGCTCGAAGGCCACGGCCTCACCTTCACCATCGGACGGGGTAACGACATCGTCTGCGCGGCGATCGAGGCGCTGGCGCCGCTGGTCGAAGGGCTCGACCTCGACTGGATCCGCGAAGACGGCGCGCGCTTCTGGCGGCACATCACCGGCGACAGCCAGCTGCGCTGGATCGGCCCCGAGAAGGGCGTGATCCACCTCGCCACCGGCGCCGTCGTCAATGCCGTATGGGATTTGCTCGCCAAGGCGGCGGGCAAGCCGCTGTGGCAGCTGATCGGCGAGATGTCGCCCGCCGAGCTGATCGGGCTGATCGACTTTCGCTACATCACCGATTGCATCACGCCCGAGGAAGGGCTCGCGCTGCTCGAGGCGCGCGCGCCGGGCAAGGCCGATCGGATCGCGACGCTGCGCGCCAAAGGCTATCCGGCCTACACCACGTCGGCCGGCTGGCTCGGCTATTCGGACGAGAAGCTCGAACGACTGTGCCACGAGGCAGTTGCCGAGGGTTTCGACCATGTGAAATTGAAGGTCGGGCGATCGGTGGAGGATGATATCCGCCGCGTCGGGATCGCGCGGCGCGCGCTGGGTCCGGACCGCAAATTGATGATCGACGCCAACCAGGTTTGGGAAGTCGATCAGGCGATCGCCCATCTGGGTGCGCTCGCCTTCGCCGATCCGTGGTTCATCGAGGAACCGACCAGCCCCGACGATGTCGAGGGGCACCGCCAGATCCGCGAGGCCGTGGCGCCGATGCGCGTCGCCACCGGCGAGATGTGCCAGAACCGGGTGGTGTTCAAACAGTTCATCATGCGCGGCGCGATCGACGTGGTGCAGATCGACGCCTGCCGGCTGGGCGGCGTCAACGAAGTGCTCAGCGTTCTGCTGATGGCGGCGAAATACGAATTGCCGGTGTGCCCGCATGCCGGGGGCGTGGGCCTGTGCGAATATGTCCAGCATCTCGCAATGATCGACTATCTCGCCTTCGCGGGAACGACCGAGGGACGGGTGATCGAATATGTCGACCACCTCCACGAGCATTTCGTGGACCCGTGCGTGATCGAGCGCGGCGCCTATCGCGCACCCACCGCACCGGGCTTCTCGATCGAGATGAAAGCATCGAGCCTCACGAATTTCGCCTATCGCAAGGGTGCGGCGCTGGCGGCGAACGCGGCCGAATAGCGGTAGATCGACACGCTCGCGGGTTTGCGCGGCGCAGCGCAGGACGTTGCGGCGCGGGCGCGATATGCAGATGCGCTATGGCATCGCCATTTCGGCGGGCTGTACGGGGACGGCCGCCGACGCCATAGCTATGGGCAGTCGCTGACCCGAGGTGCCCGATGAAGAAACTCGTCCTGCTTGCCCTGCTCGCCACCGCCGCCTGCGCCACCTCGCGCGCCGCGCCGGGGGACGATGGCGACCTGCACAAGCGGCTGCTGACGCTCGACACCCATCTCGACACGCCGGTCTATTTCAGCCGCCCCGGCTGGAATTTCGGCGAGCGGCACCGCTACGAGGACGATCTGGTGCAGGTCGATCTGGGGCGGATGGACGAAGGCGACCTCGATGGCGGTTTTTTCGTGATCTATACCGCGCAGGGGCCGCTGACTGCCGAGGGCTATGCCGCCGCGAAGGCCTTCGCGTTCAAGCGTTCGGACGAGATCCATTCGACGCTGGCCAAGTTCCCCGACCGGATCGGACTAGCGACCAAGGCGACCGACGCCGCAAGGCTCGACAGAGCAGGAAAGCGCTTCGGCTATATCAGCATCGAGAACAGCTATCCGATCGGCGAGGATCTGTCGCTGCTCGGCCAATTCTACCAGCGCGGGGTGCGGATGGCGTCGCCGGTGCATTTCCGGAACAACCAGTTCGCCGATTCGGCGACCGACAAGCCAAAATATAACGGGCTCAGTCCGCTGGGCAGGCAATGGGTCGCCGAGATGAACCAGCTGGGAATGGTGCTCGACGCGAGCCACGCCTCGGACGCGGTGCTCGATCAGATGATCGAGCTATCCAAAACGCCAGTGATTCTGTCGCATAGCGGCGCCAAGGCGATCTTCGACCATCCGCGCAATCTCGACGATGCGCGCATCCGCAAGCTCGCCGCCTCGGGCGGAGCGATCTGCGCCAACGCCGCCTATCTCAACACGATGCGCTCGACGCCCGAGCGCATCGCGCTTTCGGACCAGGCCGAGGAGATGGGCAAGCTCTCGCCCGCCGAGCAGAAGGAGCTGGTCCGGAAAATCCGCGCGCTCGACGCCACTTCGCCGGTGCAGGACGCCGATTTCGAGACCTATATGCGACTGGTGCTCCACCTCATCAAAGTGGCGGGGGTCAACCATGTCTGCTTCGGCGCCGACTGGGACGGCGGCGGCGGCGTGCCGGGCTTCGAGGATATCGACGCGCTGCCCAAGATCACCGCGCGGCTCCGCCAGGCAGGCTATTCGACGGCCGATATCGAGAAGATGTGGAGCGGCAACGTGCTTCGGCTGTTGCGCATCGCGGAGGAGCGCAAGGGGCGCTGAGCCCACCTCAATCCTCACGCGTCACCCCGGCCTTGTGCCGGGGTCCACTTCTCAAACTGCGAACACATAGCGGCTCCTGTGGAGACGTCGCCACAAGAGCCGCATGCTTCTCTCTTCCTGCCCGGTGGACCCCGACACAAGGCCGGGGTGACGGTTATGGTAATGGTTAAGCTTGCGGCGTCTGCCACCCGCCCCCGAGCGCCTTGAACAAATCGACCTGGGTATCGGCGATCTGCGCGTCGGCGGCGGCAAGCGAGGCTTCGGCATCGGCGAAGGTGCGTTCGGCATCGAGCAAGGCCAGCGAGTCGATGTCGCCTTCGCGCTGGCGCGCGCGCGAGATGTTCACCGCGGCCTGCGCCTCGTTCCACGCCGCCTGCAGCGCGGCCCGGCGCTCAAGCGCATGGGCATAAGCCGAGAGCGCAGTCTCGGTCTCCTGCAATGCGCCGAGCACGACGCCGTCGAAGGTGGCCAGCGCGGCCTGGGTGTCGGCCTCCGCCGCGGCGACGCGGGCGCGCGCCGGTTCGGGATTGACTGCCCAGTTGATCAGCCCCCGAGCAGCCAGCGCAGCGGCCCGCCGGTGAAGATCTCGCCGATATCATTGCCCGTAGAACCGACCGACCCGCCCAGACTGATCTTGGGATAGAGATCGGCGGTGGCGACGCCGATCCGCGCGGTGTTGGCCACAAGGCGGCGCTCGGCGGCACGGATGTCGGGCCGGCGGGCGAGCAACGCGGCGCCGTCGCCGACCGGGATCGGCTGGTCGAGGCGCAGCGTCTCGGTGCGGGCCCGCGCCGCCTGCGGCAGATCGGCGGGGGCGCGGCCGGTGAGCGTGGCGAGGCGGAACAGGGCCGCATCGCGCCGGGCGGCGAGCGCAGGCACCTCGGCCTGCCGCTGGTTGCGCAACGCGCCGATCCGGGCAGTGTCGAGCCGCGTCGCGAGCCCGACATTGCGGCGGCGCTCGGTCAAGTCGATCGACTGGTCGAGCAGCTTGACGATGCGCTCGGCCACTGCGAGCCGTTCGGCGGCGGAGGCGCCATCGGCATAAGCTCGCGCGGTTTCGGCGGCGACGATCACTCGAACCGCGTCGGCATCGGCCTCGGCGGCGGCGACATCGCCGCGCGTCGCCTCGACATTGCGCGACACCCGGCCGAACAGATCGACTTCGTAGGAAACGTCGAGCCCGGCATCGATCTGCCAATCCTCGCGCGGGGCGCCGGCCGGACGCTGGCCTTCGGGAACCCGGCCGTAATTGGCTCCGGCGCTCACCCCGGCCTGCGGCAAGCGATCGGCACGGGCGCCGCGCAGTGCCGCGCGGGCGCGGGCGATGCGGGCGACGGCGACGCGGACGTCAGTGTTGGCCGCCAGCGCGTCGGTGACAAGGCTGTCGAGCACCGGATCGTTGTAGAGCCGCCACCAGTCGCCCTTGACCGGCTCGGGAGTGACCGCGGGGCTGGCGGCGATGAAATTGCCGGCGGCGGTCTGCGGGTGGACGGGAGCGGCGTAATCGGGGCCGGCGGCGCAGGCGGCTAGAGCCAGTGCCGAGGCGGTGGCGAAGAATATGCGGTAGGTCATTTCACTTCCTCCTGCCCGTCGTCCCGGCGGAAGCCGGGATCTCGGGCGATGGCGGGATGGAGCCGCCTGAGATCCCGGCTTTCGCCGGGACGACGGTTATTACTCGGCGGGCTGGAGCACCGGCTCGTGGCCATCCGCGGATCCACGCCGCCTGCGCGCGAGACGCTGTCCAAGCTCGCGGCAGACGACGTAGAAGGTTGGCGTGAAGAGCAGACCGAAGCCGGTCACGCCCATCATCCCGAAGAACACAGCAGTGCCGAGCGCCTGACGAAGCTCCGCCCCTGCGCCGGTCGCGATCAGCAGCGGCACGGCGCCGAGGATGAAGGCGAACGACGTCATCAGGATCGGCCGCAGACGATCGCGCGCGGCGCGCACTGCCGCCTCGACCGGCGACAGCCCGTCCTCTTCCTCGGCCTGTTTGGCGAACTCGACCACAAGGATCGCGTTCTTCGCGGCCAGCGCGATCAGCACGACGAGGCCGATCTGGGTGAGGACGTTATTGTCCATCCCCCGCAGGTTCACCCCGGCCATCGCCGCGAGCAGACACATCGGCACGATCAGGATGATCGCCAGCGGCATCGTCAGGCTCTCATATTGCGCCGCGAGCACGAGGAAGACGAACAATACCGCCAGCCCGAAGACGAGGCCCGCAGTGCTTCCCGCCATCTTCTGCTGGAAAGCGATGCCGGTCCATTCGGCGTTGTAGCCGGCGGGCAAGTTGCTCGCGAGCTGCTCCATCGTGTCCAGCGACCGGCCCGAGCTATAGCCCGGCGCGGTATCGCCATCGACTTCGACTGCCGGGAACAGATTGTAGCGCGTCACGCGATACGGCCCGGTCTTGTTCTCGAAGGTCGCGACCGAACCGATCGGCACCATCGCCCCCGAGTTCGAACGGGTCTTCAAGTTGGCGATGTCCGCCTCGGTTGCGCGGAACGGTGCGTCTGCTTGCGCCGTCACCCGATACGTCCGGCCGAGCATGTTGAAATCGTTGACGAAGGCCGAGCCGAGATAGACGTTGAGCGCCTCAAACACCCGCTCGGGCGGCACGCCGAGCAGATTGGCCTTGCGCCGGTCGATATCGGCGAAGACGCGCGGCGTGGCGGTGTTGAAGAAGGTGTAGATCTGCTGGAGGCCGGGGGTCTGGTTGGCCTGACCGATCAGCCCATAAGCCGTCTTGCCGAGTTCGGCATAGCCATGCTCGCCGCGATCCTGGACCATCATCCGATAGCCACCGGCCGAGCCGATGCCCTGGATGAGCGGCGGCGGGACGACGAGCAGCATCGCCTCGTTGATGTCGGCGGTGCGCGTTCGCGCCTCGTTCATGATCTCGGCGTAGCTGACGCCGAGCTTCTTGCGCTCCTCGAACGAGAGCAGGGGAACGTACGCCGCGGCGCTATTGGGGGCGAGGGTCTGCGACGGGCCGTCGAAGCCGGCAAGCATCACCGAGCCCTTGACGCCCTTGATCGGCAGGATGCGCGCGACGACCTTGCGCATCACTTCGTCGGTGCGCTCGAGCGACGAGCCCGGCGGCAGCTGGATCACGGTGAGGAAATAGCCCTGGTCCTGCGCCGGGATGAAGCCGACCGGCGTCACCCAGAACAGCCCGACCGTGGCGGCGATCAGGCCGGCATAGGCCACCATCATCCGCCTCGGCCGCATCACCAGCGTCCGGGTCAGCCGCGAATAGCTGTCGCTCATCCGCTCGAAGCCGCGGTTGAACGCGTCCGCCCCGCGCCGCATCACGCGCGAGATCGGACCCTTCGGCTCGCCTTCATGCCCCTTGAGCAGCACTGCGGCGAGCGCCGGAGAGAGCGTGAGCGAGACCAGCAGCGAAATCGCAGTCGCGACCGAGATCGTCACGGCGAACTGCTTGTAGAAGGCGCCCGACAGACCGTTGAGGAACAAGGTCGGCAGGAACACCGCGAGCAGCACCAGCACGATCGCAACCAGCGCGCCCGACACTTCGTCCATCGACGTGCGCGCCGCCTCGAGCGGGGTCATGCCGCGCGACAGGTTTCGCTCGACATTCTCGACCACGACGATCGCGTCGTCGACGACGATGCCGATCGCCAGCACCAGGCCGAACAGCGAGAGGTTGTTGAGCGAATAGCCGAGCGGCAGCAGCACTGCCATCGTGCCGATCAGCGAGACCGGGATCGCGACCACCGGAATGATCGCAGCGCGCCATTTCTGGAGGAACACGATGACGACGAGCACGACGAGCAGGATCGCTTCGCCCAGCGTGTGATAGACTGCGTCGATCGACTGCGAGATGAACTCGGTCGGGTTGTAGATGACGCGATATTCGAGGCCCTTGGGGAAGTTCTTCGACATCGCCTTGAGCTCGTCCTCGACCGCCGTCGCCGCGGCGAGTGCGTTCGAGCCCGGGCGCTGGAAGACGCCGAGGATGACAGTGGGCTGGTTCGAAAGATAGGTGTTCGACGAATAGTCCGCCGCGCCCAGCTCGACGCGCGCCACGTCGCTGACGCGCACCTGCCGCCCGTCGGTATCGGTGCGGATCACCACCTGGCCGAATTCGCTCGGGTCCTTGAGACGGCCCTGCGTCTCGATGTTGAGCTGGAAGGCACTGCCGCTCGGCTGCGAGCCCGCCTGGCCGAGGGTACCCGCCGCGACCTGGATGTTCTGCGACCGCAGCGCCTGGACGATATCGCCGGCAGTCAGGTCGAGCGCCGCCGCGCGGCCCGGATCGATCCAGATCCGCATCGCATAGTCACGCGCGCCGAACATCCGCACGTCGCCGACGCCGTTGATCCGGGCGAGCCGGTCCTTGACCTGGGTCAGTGCGTAATTGGAGATGTAGCTGCGATCGACCGATTTGTCGGGCGAGATCAGATTGACCACCATCAGGAAGTCCGGGGTGGTCTTGCGCGTCACGACGCCGAGGCGCTGCACTTCCTCCGGCAGGCGTGGGATTGCGACCGCGACGCGGTTCTGGACGAGCACCTGCGCGGCATCGAGATCGGTGCCCGACTTGAACGTCACGGTGATCGTGACGTTGCCGTCGCCAGTCGATTGCGACGACTGGTAGAGCATGTCGTCGACGCCGTTGATTTCCTGTTCGATCGGCGCGGCGACGGTCTCGGCGACGGTCTCGGCCGAGGCGCCGGGATAGCCGGCAGTGACCGTCACCGTCGGGGGGACGATGTCGGGATATTGCGAAATCGGGAGCGCCAGATAGGCGATCGCACCGATGATCGTGATCACGACCGCGATGACCGCGGCGAAGATCGGACGCGTGATGAAGAAACGCGAGAGGCGCATGGCCTACTCCTCGCTGGAGGGATTTCTGAAAAGGGTCCTGCCGCCGGGCTCTTGGGGACCGCCCGGCGGCAGGTCGGTCAGCGGGCGAAGGTTGCTTCGCCCGTGACCGGAGCCGAGATGGCGGGTGCGGCGGCCACCGCCTGGGGTTCGATCTTGCCCGGCTTGATCTGGACCTTGCTTCCCGGGGGCGCCATCAGCCCGCCGGCGAGGACGACGCGGTCCTGCGGGGTGAGCCCCGAGCGGACGACGCGGAGCCCGTCGACCACGGGGCCGAGAACCACCGGCTTGGGCTGGAGCGTGCCGTCCTTGCCAACCGTGACGACGATCTTGCGCGCCTGATCGGTGCCGATCGCCGAATCGGGAACCATCAGCGCGGTGGTGGTGCCACCCGCCGAGAGCCGCATGTTGCCGAACATGCCGGGGGTGAGAAACATCCCCGGATTGCTCAGCACCGCGCGGCCGCGCATCGTCCCCGAGCGGGGATCGAGCCCGTTGTCAGTAAAGTCGAGATGGCCCTTCCAGCGATGGTCCGGCTCGTCCTGCAGGCGGATCTCGACCGGCGACGCCGCGCCGCCGGCAGCCGCCGCACGCTTGGCCTTGAGGAACAAAGCCTCGGAACCGTCGAAGCTGAAATAGATCGGGTCGAGCGCATTGATCGTGGTGAGCAGCGAACCGCCCGCCCCTTCGCCCGCTGCGACCAGATTGCCGGCATCGACCTTGCGATCCGAGATCCGGCCGGCGATCGGCGCGCGGACCTGAGTGAACTCGACGTCGAGCGAACGGGCGCGAACCCGGGCCTGCGCCGCGGCGACCGAAGCACGCGCCGCACGGACCCGCGCCTGGAGCCGCTCGACATCGCTTTTCGACACCGCCTCGACCGCGACCAGCCGCTCGGCGCGGCCGAGATCGGATTCGGCGAGCGCCTGTTCGCTCTGCGCGCTGGCGAGGCCGGCACGCGCTTCGGCCAGCGCCGCGGCGAACGGCCGCGCGTCGAGCGTGAAGAGCAATTGCCCCTTCTGGACGATCGCGCCATCGGTGAAGTGGATGCCGGTGATCTGCCCCGAGACGCGCGGACGCACCTCGACGCTACGGCTCGCCTCGAAGCGGCCGACATAATCGTCCCATTCGTTCACCTGGCGCACCAGCGGCTGGGCGACGGTGACGGTGGGCGGCGGCGGTGCGGCGATCGCCGGCGATTCACGATTGAAGAAGCCGACGCCTCCGGCAACGAGCAGCACCGGCAGCGCGACGAGCGCGCCCTTTTGCCAGAGCGGACGGCGCCGGCGGTCGAGCGGGCCCGCTTCGGCCGCAGCGGGCTCGACCGGGTCGATACGCGTGATCATGTTCATGCACGAATTCCCTGATTGAGAGCTGCCCGGCCCCGGCTGATGCTGGCGAGCAGCGTTTCATATTGTTCGATGGTGAAGCCGGCCTCGTGGAAGGCGCGGATCGCGGCGCGCGGCACCGAATAGCCGCGGTGCCACGCATGGACGGCGAGGCGGCGGAGCGCCTCGAGACGCGAGTCGGCGAGCTCGGGATTGGGCCGCTGGCCGCCGAAGATCATGGTGAGCGCAGTGGCGAGCCGGCCCGGCTTTGCCAGCGACGAGAGCCGGTCGTGCTGGGCGATCGCCACCACTTGCCATTCCAGCGCGGAAAGGCCGGTGCGGGTGCGCGGTGCGGCCGTGACGTCGGTGGTCGTGACGTCGTCGGGCGTGGCGACGGGGCTGCCCTGCAGCGTCGCGAAATTCAGATAGGCCATGGTTTTTCTCCCTTCCAACCGGTGGCGGACGTACCGCTCCCCTGCCCGCGGCGACTGGGCCGCGGGATCACCGGTGATTATTGTCGCGAAAGCGCAGACCCTCCTCGCCCGAGCGATGCTCGCGCGGCAGGATGGCTGGGCCTCGAATGTGGATCGGCGCGCGAGGCGCCGATGGTTCAGGCCGTGGCCCGATCTCGCTGTTTGGTTGGCTGACGCATAGGCAGCTCCTTCGTCTGGTCCCGGTTGCGAAGGTGACGGATCACTTCCATACCGCTTGGTATAGAAATCGCGCTGCGGTGCGTCAAGAGCTTTCTATACTGGCCGGTACTTTTATTGTCCAGAGGGGCGGGAGGCCCCGGACGGGAGAAAAAACCGGCCCCACCGCCCCTGCCCGGAAGCGCGCGCGCCGAAAGATTCCCCCCTTTCTGTCACCCCGAACTTATTCCGGGGCCCTCCAGGCGTCCGAGCGATGCGATAGAGGCTCTTTGCCGGCACTCGCGGCGCAGTGGACCCCGGAACAAGTCCGGGGTGACAGGGAAAAGAATGTCGGCCCACTCTAATGCACCGCGCCAAGATGCCGCAATTTGTCCGGATTGCGCATGATGTAGATGCCCAGGATCTTGCCGTCCTCGATCGCCAGCGCCGTGGTCTGCAGCACGCCGCCGGGTTCGCGGGTCACGAATCCGGGCAGCCCGTTGATCATCCCCCAGCGCTCGATGCGCGACATCTCCTTCGCGAAGAAGCGCGCCAGCGAGCCATGCAGCTTCATCACGTCCTCAATGCCGAGGATCGGCCGCAGCCCGGCATGGACCTTGCCGCCGCCGTCCGAATAGACCGAGACATCGTCGGCAAGCAGACCGCGCAGCGCGCCCATGTCGCCGCTGCGCGAAGCATGGAAGAACGCTTCGGCAATCTCAAGCCCGCGCGCCTTCGGTATTTCGAAGCGCGGCCGCGCGGCGCGGACATGGGTGCGGGCGCGACTCGCGAGCTGGCGTGTCGCGGCGGCGTCGCGACCGATCGTCTCGGCGATCTCGTCGAACGGCACGCCGAACACGTCGTGGAGCAGGAACGCCGCGCGCTCGAGCGGGCTCAGCCGCTCGAGCGCCAGCATCAGCGGCAAGGTGACGTCGTCCGCCTCCTCCCCCTCCTCGACCACCGGCTCGGGTAGCCACGGCCCGACATAGGTCTCGCGTCGCGCCCGCGCCGATTTGAGCTGATCGAGGCACAATCGCGTCACCACCCGGCGCAGGAACGCCTCGGGCTCGCGGATCGCATCGCGGTCCGCACCCATCCAGCGCAGGAACGCATCCTGCACCACGTCCTCTGCGTCCGCGACCGAGCCCAGCATGCGATAGGCGATGCGGGCCAGCCGCGGCCGCAGCGGATCGAACGAGATCGCCGCGTCGCTCACGCGGCCCGCGCCGTGGCCGGCTTGCCCTCGTAGAACAGCCCGCAACCGACCGCGAGGCGGTTCCATCCGTTGATCACGTTGATCATCAGGGTCAGCTGCACCTGTTCCTCCGGCGTGAATTCCGCGGCGAGCGCATCGTACACTTCGCGCGGCGCCCGCGCCGTCGATATCAGAGTCAGTGCATCGGTCCATGCCAGCGCCGCACGCTCGCGCGCCGAAAAGACCGGCGCGTCGTGCCATGCGCTCAGCAGATAGATGCGCTGCTCGGTCTCGCCCGCCTTGCGCGCATCGGCGGTGTGCATGTTGATGCAATTGGCGCAGCCGTTGATCTGCGAGGCGCGGATCTTGACCAGTTCGAGCAGGCTATGCTCGATCGCCGGCGCGATCTTGAGCGACATGTCGAGCCATGCCTGCATCTGGACAGGCGCGGCGGCGAACGGATCGAGGCGTTGAGTCATGGTCAGTCTCCTTATGGGTACGAAGACATGACGAGGCGACGCGCCCGGATGTGACATGGGGCGCGATTTTTTTGTGCGCGCTCCCCCCATAATCGTCCTTCCGGCGAAAGCCGGGATCTCAGGCGTCGCGCTCGCGGCCCGAGGCCCCGGCTTTAGCCGGGGCGATGACAGAACCACAAACCTCGGTCACCGGCCTTGTGCCGGGGGCCACTGCTCCCCGGGCGAGCCCCTCTCGCCTCGTGCGACTTTCCTCACCGCACGGTGGACCCCGGCACAGGGCCGGGGTGACAATTGGGTTTCTGGATAGCCCGCCGCACGAGGAAGCGGCCGGTGGTGACACCCTTCAAATGTAGGATCTTCGTCCGCTACGTCCGAGACGCTCTTTGAACCGGTGAACGCAAGCAAGCGCCAGGCGCAAACGCAACATCGTCACCGCCGGCAACTAAATTGCCGATTCACCGCGCAAACCGTGAAACCAGACCCGCTGTTTCCAACAGCAGCCCCGCCGAATCACCCGCGCCCGATCAGCCGCTGCGCGATTCGGTCGGCGACTTCGCTCTCAGGATCGCCGGTGCGGTCGCTCTCGTCCCACACTTCGGTCAGCCGCTCGGGGATCTTGTCCACCCGCGCCTGGACCTCGGCCATATTGCCCTGCCCGAGATATTCGAGCCCGACATTGATGATCCCGCCCGCGTTGATCACGTAATCGGGCGCGTACAGGATGCCGCGATCGTGCAGCCGCGCACCGTCGGCCCGCGTCGCAAGCTGGTTGTTCGCGCCGCCCGCGATCACCTTCGCCTTGATCGCCGGGATCGATTGTTCGGTCAGGATCGCGCCCAGCGCGTTGGGGCTGAACAGGTCGGTATCGAGCGTCAGGATATCCCCGGCGTCGACAGCCTCGGCGCCCAGCTCGGCGGCCAGCGCCTTTGCTCGCTCGGCATTGACGTCGGCGAGCACCAATTTCGCATTGTCCTGAGCCAGCAGCCGGGCAAGCCCGCCGCCGACCGAGCCGACGCCCTGGATCGCGACGCGCACGCCGGCCATCGAATCGGCCCCGAGCCCGCGCTTCGCCGCCGCCTTGACGCCCAGATAGACACCGCGCGCGGTCACCGGGCCGGGATCGCCGCCCGCGCTGCCCGCCGCGACCGGCAGGCCCGAGACGTGCTTCGTCCGGGTCGCGACGATTTTCATCCGCGCCTCGGACATGCCGACATCCTCGGCGGTGACATATTTGCCCTGGAGCGATTCGACTGCGCGGCCGAAGGCCTCGAGCTGGGCAGTCGTCACTGTCGCGCCGGGCTCGGCGGCGAGGATCACGCCCTTGCCCCCGCCCATCGGCAGGTTGGCCATCGCGTTCTTGTAGCTCATCCCCCGCGACAGCCGCAGCGCGTCGGTGATCGCCGCGTCCGAATTGGCATAATGCCAGAAGCGCACGCCGCCCGCTGCCGGCCCCAATGCAGTCGAGTGGATCGCGATAATCGCGCTCAGCCCGCTGGCATGGTCGGTGAAGAGGTGAACGCCCTCATGTTGGTCGAAATCGGGGAAGCCCCAGTCGGTTTTCAAGGGAAAATTCCGGGCCAAGGAGAATGGGGCGACCGACGGGACTTGAACCCGCAACTTCCGGCATCACAAGCCGACGCTCTAACCAATTGAACTACGGTCGCCGCGAACGAATGGGCGCTTAGCGGGGGCTTTCGCGAAGCGCAAGATCATTGCGCGATGCGCCGACCGCCGCCTCGGGCGCAATCACGCCCTCGCGGGCCAAAGCGCGGGCCGCCGAGGCGAAATTCGCCGCCGACAGAAACGCGTGACGCGCCAGCAACGGGGCGTCCGCGCCGTCGTAGATCAGCCGGCGCATCGCCGCATCCACTTCGAAACCCTCGAAGATCCGCACCGGGCTGCCTTCCCCGCTCCCGCCGCACTGCTCGCAGCCGGGCGCCGACCACAGGATCGCACCCGGATCGAGCCCGAGCAGAGCGGCGCGCGAACCGAACGCCTGGATCGGCTCGCGGCACGCGCGGCACAGCCCCGGCGCGAGCCGCTGCGCGATCACCAGCCGCAGTGCCGCGGCCAGCGCGAACCGGTCGTTGGCCAGCCGCCGCAGGTTGAGGATGGTGCCGACCGCATCGCCGCTGTCGAACCAGGCGAGCACCAGCCCGCGATCGGCCGCCTCGATCAGCAGATTGGCGGCGATCCGGTCGGCGATCACGCCGCCCAATGCGATGCCGTAGCGCCGATGCAACGCGGCCGCGGTCTCCGCCGCGCCCGGCCCGGCGAGCGCGATCAGCCCGGTGAGCCGTCCCGCGGCCTGCTCGAGCGCCGCGCCCAGCCGCGCCGGCACGCCCAGCGCGTCCAGCGGCACTTCGGCTTCGAGCTGCGTGTCGACGGCCATCCTGCTCGACTGCCCGCGCAATGTGACGGCTTGCTTGCGCTTTTGTTACGCTGCGATGTTGATCACGCCGCGCTGGCGAAAAGCGACGGGATTTGGCAAATCCGTGCGATGCAGACCCTCGCCCCGCAAGCCACGCCCCCCAATTTCGGTGGCGGCCATCCTTCCGAGCCCGTGATCGAGCACCTCCTGCGCCAGACCGGCGTCCAGCGCGTGCCCAATCCCAAGGTGGCGATGTTCATCGGCAAGAAGTTCCTCGAGCCCGAGCTCTGCCAGTTGCTGATGCTCCAGATCGACTCGCGGCGTCGCCCCTCGACGATTGCCGATGCCAATGGCGACTATGCCTTCCGCACCAGCGAGACCTGCGATCTCGATCCCGAGGACGCGCTGGCAGTGGAATTGAAACGCCGGATCATCGCGCTGACCGGGCTCGACCCGGCGCGTGCCGAGCCGATGCAGGGCCAGCGCTACGATGTAGGCCAGGAGTTCAAGGCGCACACCGATTATTTCGAGCCGACCGGGGCCGATTACGACAAATATTGCAGCGTCTCGGGACAGCGGACGTGGACGGTGATGCTCTATCTCAACCAGGTCGAGGCCGGCGGGGTGACGCGCTTCAAGGCGATCGACAAGATGGTCGAGCCCGAAGTCGGCAAGGTGCTCGCCTGGAACAATCTGCGCGCCAACGGCACGCCCAATCCCTCGACCATCCACCACGCGATGAAGGTGCGCGCCGGCACCAAATACGTGATCACCCAGTGGTTCCGCGAGCGTCCCTGGGGCTGGTGACGCAGAAAGGACCCCGGCGGGCATTGCCCGGCCGGAGCCCCCTCCCCCTTTTAACCGATCAGAATTTGGTGCTGAGGCCGATCGAGAAGATGCGGCCCTGATCGAAGCTGTTGGTGTCGGCGATCCCGGTGGTGCCGCCATAATCCTGGAACTCGACGAAGCGGGTGCCGGTGAGGTTGCGCCCCTCGAGCTTGAGTTCCCACTCGCCGCCGAGCACGTTGAAGCCCTGCCGCAGCACGAAATCGAGGCGGACGCCAGGCCGCTCGACGATCGGCGGCAAGCCCCCGCCCGAGAGCAAGCCGCGCGCGACGATGCGGTCGCTGGCATAATTGAACAGGAAGGTCAGCTGCGAGAGCTTGGTGGTGTCCTCGATGCCGAGCTGCAGGTTCACCAGATGGTCCGACTGGCCGACCAGCGGCTGGCCCGAGACGAATATCTGATTGGCCGGGCGCGTCACCGACCCCGGGTTGATCGGATCGCGGATCAGCTCGTTGCCCGCGAACACTTCCGAATGCGTGTAGGTGTAGTTGGCGATCAGCACGAGCCGGCGATTCGTGAACAGGTCGTTGTTGATGAAATCGAGCGGCACATATTTCTGCAGCTCGATCTCGCCGCCGTAAAGCTGCGCCTCGGGCGCATTTGCGAAGTTGATCTGGGTGCTGTTGCTGCCGGCGACCTGGAAGCTCACCGTCTCGATCGGATCTTCGATCTTCTTGAAGAAGCCCGCCGCGGTGATCCGCTGATCCTTGCCGAAGAACCACTCGTAGCGCGCCTCGATGTTGGTCAGCTTGCTGTCGACGAGGAACGGGTTGCCGTAGAAGACGCGGTCCGAATCATAATCGAGATATTGCTGCGGCGCGAGTTCGCGGAACTGGGGCCGGGCGATCGTCTTCGATGCGTTGAGGCGCCACTGCATATCGGGCGCGAAGTTCCACGTCAGCGTTGCCGCAGGCAGCCAGTAATCGTTGCTGAGCACGGTCGCGGGCAGATTGTCGGTCGGCACCACCGTCTGGTCGGCGGTCTCGTAGCGCACGCCGGCGGTCACTCGCATCCCGTCGGCGATCTCGCCTTCGATCTGGGCATAGCCGGCATGGGTGGTCAGTTCGGCATCATAAGCGCGTGCGCCCTGGCTGGTCGTCGACGGCCGCAGCACGATGCCGTTGGTCTGAAGCGTATAGTCCGACAGCAGGAAATCGGGGCGCATCTGCGAATAGGGATCCGGCAGCGCGCTGCCGCCCGGCATCACATAATCGAAGGTATAGCGGTAGGAGGAGCGATCGGTATCCTGATAGGCATAGCCCGCCTGCAGGCTGAATGGCCGCCCGAGGTTCAGGTCATAAGCGAAGTCGATGCCGCCGGCCCACAGATTCTCGTTCAGGTCGCTGAACGCCACAGTGGCGTAGGAGCCGCCGTTGAGAGTGTTGCGATAATCGCCGATCCCGGCGTCGTAGAGATAACGGAACGCGCGCTCATAAGGCGATTTGCGCTTGGTATTGGCATAGGCGCCGCGCACGTCGACATCGAGCGCGCCGAAATCGAACTCGCCGACGACCTGGCTGGTGAACAGCTGCCGCTCGAACCAGTTGGTGTTCTGCTCCATCACCGGCGCCTTGCCGTCGATCGGCGATTCGAAATTCTCGGCAGTGCCCGCGCCGAGGCGGCCCTGCTTGAGCGTGTCGTGGATATAGAGATTGGTGAAACGGATGCGGTGCTCGCCGAACTCGGCGCCGAAGCCGAGCAGGCCGTTCACCAGCGCGCGGTGATCGGTGGTGACCCGGCGGAAGGTCGTGCTGGGAATGCTGCGCACCCCGGAGACCGCGTCGCGAGTGCGCCAGGTGTTATTGATCCCGCCGCCCGCGATCACCCCGAGCCGGACGCCGCCCATATCGGTCGACGCGCCGAGGCTCATCTCGCCGGAGAAATTGGGCGGGATGTGATAGTTCTCGAAGAGGACGGTCGTCTCTGCGTTGGTCAGATTGACTGCCTGGCTGGTCGGGATCGTCGCGCGATCGGCACCGGCCTGGAGGACGAAGCCGGGCGTCTTGCGCGTTCCGCTGTCATAGCCCAGCCAGTCGTGCTTGCCGCCGTCATAGGTGTAGCCGAGCTCACTGGTCGTCTCGAGGTCGAAGCCGACCGAAGCGCCCATCGAGATGAACGACTTTTCCGGGATCGCCTTGGTGGTGAGATTGATCACGCCGCCGCCGAACTCGCCGGGATAATTGGTCGAGAAGGTCTTCTGGACCAGCGACGACCCGATCACGCTGGTCGGGAAGATGTCGAGCGGCACCACGCGACGCAGCGGCTCGGGGCTCGGCAGCGGCAGGCCGTTGAGCAGCGACAGCGAGTAACGGTCGCCGAGGCCGCGGACATAGACATAGCCGGCGCCGACGACGCTGAGCCCGGTGACGCGCTGGAGCGCGCCGGCGATATCGCCTTCACCGGTCCGCGCAATGTCTTCGGCGGAAAGCACCGACACCACCTGCGGCGTGCTGCGCACGACATTGGGAATGTTGCGGCCGATGACGACGATGTCGCCATATTCTTCGCCGCCGGCGCCCGGTGCGGAGATCTCGACTTCCCGCTCCGGCGCCTGCTCCGCATCCTGCGGGGTCTCGGAAGGCGCCTGTGCCGCCGGCGGCGGGCTGGCAGTCTGGGGCGAGCCGTCAGCCGCCTGCGCGAACGCGGCCGGCGCAACGAGGCAGGTCGTGATGGCCAAAAGGCTGGCGAAGGCGAGCTGGTTCTTCATCGGGGTATCCGCTGTTGGGGTATGGGCGTCGGAAAAGGCTTGGGGACGGCGGCCAAGCCGCCGCCCCCGCTGCCCGCGTTCCGGTGCTTAGAAGCCAGTGCAGGCGCCACTGGTCGTGCCGAAGCTCGCCCGGTTGGAATTGCAGGTCCAACCCTGGAACCACGTGTCCGTCGGGCCGCTGACCGCACCGATATAGGTGGTGGTGGTCAGGAAGGCCGAGCCCGACGAATTGAGCGATGCGGCGTTGAACGGCGCCACTGCCAGCGTCGTCGCTGTCGGGAAATAGCCGTTCTGCAGCGCGTTTGCCGCAGTGCCGTCGGTGGTGTTGCCCGAGCTCGGCGCCGTCGTGAAGAACGCTGCCTGCTCGGCGTTGGTGATCAACTGGCCGTTGACGGTGTTCTCGCGGGTAAGCGCGGTGCCGCAGGCGAAGTAGATCGAGTTGAAGCGTGGCGGCCCCTGATCCTGCAATGCAGGGTTGGCGGCGCGGACAGTGCCGCGATCGGCCGTGCCGGCCTCGGTGACGAGGCAGTTGCCCGGCGTGACGAGGATCGAGTTGACCAAGGTCAGATCGGCGCTGCCGCGCAGGCGGATCGCCGCCAGCGGGTTGCTCGTGCTGGTATTAGTCTGGATCAGCGTCGCATTGGCGACCCGACCCCAGGTGCGCGGAAGTGCGTCCTCGGGATTGGCGCCGGTCGCGGGGGCGAAGCTCGAGTCGATCTCCATCGAATAGGTGTCGGTGGTGGTCAGGCCCGGCTTCTGCGCAGTGATCAGGAACTGGACGAGACCGCGCCAGCCCACATCGAAGTCCAGGCCGTCGTCGTCGGCGCCGGTGATCACGAGGTGGCGCGCCTGCGACGTACCGCCGAAGATCTCGATGCCGTCGTCCGAGCTGTTGTGAACCTGAACGTGATCGATCGTGGTGCCCGAGCCGACGCCGGCGAGGGTGAGGCCCTGAAGCTCGTTGTTCGGGCTGATGACGGTGCCCGAATAGCGGATCTGGACGTATTGGAACACGCCCGAGGTGTCGCCTGCGGCGTTGCCGCCGTAGAGCGCGTTGCCGGTGCCCTCGACGACGTTCTCGCAGGTCGTGCTGCTGCCGGCGGCGTCGTTCGCACCGGCGATGCAATTGGCGACCGGCGCGCGGCCAGCGATGATGACGCCGCCCCACAGACCCTGGCTGTCGTCATTGGTGGTGCCGGCGAGGTTCTGCTGCGCAGTGAAGATGATCGGCGCGGCAGCAGTGCCCTGCGCATTGATCGTCGAACCGCGATTGACGATCAGGAAGTCGTTGTCGGCATTGGTGGTGTTGGCGAACAGCACCGCGCCCGCACCGATGGTGAACGAGCCGGCCTGGCCGATCAGGCCCTGCGAACCACGATCGACGCCGACGTCGACGCGGCCGTTGATCTCATAGGCGACGCCCGGCGCAGCGGCCTTGCTCGGCAGCGTCAGATTGGTGATCAGCGTCGGCAGGCGGCAAATGCGGAACGCGCCGATGGTGCCGACGTCGGTGAGCGCTTGGCCGGTGCCGGTCGGGCACGCAGCGGCCGGCGTACCCGGCGTGGGCGTCGGAGTCGGGCTGGGAGCCGGGGTCGGGGCGGGGGCGGCCGGCGGGAAAGCGCCTTCGCCGGGGGAAGCGACGCTGCTCGCTCCATCGCAGGCCGCGAGGCTGAGCGCGGCGCAGCTCGACAAAAGGATAAGGCTGAGGCGTTGGAAGCGGGCCATAAAGTCTCCGTTCCGGCGTATGCCGGTTTGCGCGTGGGCGAGAATGGACGGGATCGACTCGGTTCCCCCTGCCGATCACGAACGCTGCGCTAGGAGGCTTGCGTGACTCGTCCGCGAGAGTTCAGAGACTCTTGCGAGACATTTGCATGACAATCCGGTTACGCCGTTGCAGATCCGCAACAATCCGGTGCCGGCGCGATCACAACCCCGCGGTGAGCGCCACCCCGATCGTCACGATCAGTACGCCGAGCATCTGGCGAAGAGTGAGGCCCTCGCGGAACAAGCGGTGACCGGCGAGCGCGGCGATCGGCATCTCGATCACGCCCAGCGCGCGGACCGCCGCCGCCGGAGCGAGATTGAGCGCGAAAAACCAGCCAGAGGAAGCCAGCGCGCCGAACAGCCCCGCTCCCAGCGATTCGCGCCAGCCGGTGATCACCGCGACGAGTGCGGGACGATCGCGCCAGAGCAGATAGAGGATCAGCACGCCGGCCTGCACCGCCTGGACGATCGCGACGCTCGCCACTGCTGCGAAGAAGGGGTGGTGCGGCTCGAGCCGCAGCCCGGCGTGGCGAAACGCATTGAGCGCGAACCCGAACAGCAGCCCCGATGCGACCCCGAGCGCGACGCCCAGCACCGGCTTCTCCTCGCCCCCGGTCCGGCGCGGCCATACGAGGATCGCGAGCCCCAGCGTGGTGAGCGCCACTCCGGACCAGCCGAGCGGGGAGAGATTGTCGCTGAACACGAGCAGCCCCGCGATCGCGGCGAGCGGCACCGAACTCTGCTGCAGCGCCGTCCCGATCGCGAAGCCGGCATAATGCATCGCGAGAAGCAGAGCCGCGGTCGCCAGCACTTGCGCCAGCGCCCCGGTGAGCGCCGGCCACCAGAAGGCGGCGCCGAAGCGGGGCGCGACGTCCGGCGTGAAGGCGAAGGCGACCGCCACGAAGACCAACGAGAACGGCAGCCCGAACAGAAAGCGGACCAAGGTCGCGCCCCAGGGTCCGGTACGCGACATCATTCCGCGCTGGAGCGCGTTGCGGCCGACCTGAAACGCCGCCGCCGCGATCGTCGCGCCTGCCCAGAGCATGATGTGTCCCTCCCCGCCTTGCAACCGGCGGCTTAGTTGCGCTGCGCTGCAGCATCAACCCTGCGGGATCCACGGCAAACGAGCCATGAGCCAGGCTAATGGCTCTTCCCAGAAATGGTGGTTTGCGCCGCGGCGCCTGTCGAGACCACTTCCCGATGGTCAACAAGGAGTATCCGTCATGAAGCCAGGTCGCGTCGCGCTCGCCGCCACTCTGTTCGCATTGTCACCGGCAACGGCCCAGGAGGCCGACGACCCGCTGCTCCGCCCGATCGCCCCGGAAAGCGCGGCGAAATGGCTGGGGCCGCAGGCACCGATCCGCGTGTTCGGCAATTTCCATCTCGTCGGCTTCGAAGGCCTCAATGTCGGGCTGATCGATACCGGCGCGGGGCTGATCCTGATCGACGGCGCCGTCCCGCAAGGGGTGCGGGCGATCGAGGCGAATATCCGCAAGCTCGGCTTTCGCGTGGAGGATGTGAAGTACATCCTCAGCACCGAGCCGCATTATGATCACGCCGGCGGCATCGCCGCCCTCGCGCGCGACAGCGGCGCGACGGTGGTGGCGGGCGCGGCCGCGGCCGCGGTGTTGCGCGGCGGCACCGATCCCCTCGACGCGCAGGCGCGCTGGCTGACACCCTTCCCCGCCGTCTCGCGGCTGCGGACCGTGCGCGACGGCGAGCGGATCCGGCTGGGCGCGGTGACGGTCACTGCGCGCGCCACGCCGGGGCACACCCGCGGGAGCACGAGCTGGACCTGGCGAAGCTGCGAAGGGCGCCAATGCCGCACGATCGTCTTCGCCGCGAGCTTCAACCCAGCGGCGCCGCAGGACTATCGCTTTTCCGATCCTGGCCATGCGTGGCTGGTCGCGTCGTTTCGCCGGACCTTCGCCATCATGCGCCGCATGCCCTGCGACATCCTGATCAGCGCCCATCCGAGCCAGTCGGGCGGCGACGAAAAGCGCCGGCGCTTCGACCAAGGGGCCAAGCCCAATCCGTTCATCGATCCGGGCGCCTGCCGCACTTATGCGGGCGATTTCGCGGCGGCGCTCGACGAACGGCTGGAGCAAGAGCGCGCGCCGCTGGCGAAATGACGCAATGAAAAAGCCCGCCGATCGAGTGACCGGCGGGCTTCTCTACATGGTGGGCGCGGCTGGGATTGAACCAGCGACCCCTGCGGTGTGAACACAGTGCAGACACCGCAACCCATGCAGAAAACCCTAGAAATTGCGTGCTCTAGCTCGACACTCCCACTCGCATTTTGAGGACAAATTGTGTCAGATGCAATGCCGTGCTGTGGCGTCCGAGTGTCAACGCCACAGTAGCCAAACGCCCCACCCGACGGAGCCTAAAACGATCATAACGAGCACAACGGTGCCAGTAAGAGGCATCTTATCTCGCCAGAAACTGAACTTCTTTTGCTCTTCAATCCAGTCAATTTGATGTTGCCAAAAGAACTTATAGTGAGCATACCAGTCACTAAACATAATCTGTTTAGTTATGGATAGGCTATAGTATTCATTCTCTAGCCTATGCAATTCAGCCTCTTCATTGACAAAAGCGCCCGCATTGCCAGATTGAACGTCACGATACAATTTTCGTAACTCGTTATATATCTTAGTTAGCTTAACACCTACTTCGTTGTATTTTTCGCGAGAATGGTCGTAAAAGGCGATGTAGAGCGCCACCACTCCAAGTATAACCATCAAAGCTGACGGTAGCTTTTTTGATAACTCATCAAACACTAAGGCAAGTGTACCAACCGACAACGATAGGAAGCCAATAAGACCGGGAACCTTGCCAACAATATCATAAGTCGCGAAATGCTTCTTAGCGCCAAACCCGACATTATATCCCGTTTCGGCTAAGCACTTTAAAAGAGCAGACTTATCCATCGTCATCATCCGAATTTGAACTAATTGGAACATGAATTCTGTCAGTCGCGACAACGACTCCGTACTGCACCGCGTAGCATTCTACTACATGATCCCCCTTGAACGTGGTGTACTCAACAATTTCTCTGTGACCCTTATCCGCGACAATCTGTCCCCGGATCATGTCACGTTTCTCCGCCTCAGGCCCGCGATTGAGAACCTTCCAAAACAGCCCAAATTGCCCCGGCACGTCGGTTGTTGTTACGGAAAAATGCAGACGCTTCCTAGGCTGTAAGAATACTCCCCTTGTAAGCATATCCCGCAACGATGCCGGTCTAAAGCCGTCTTGCGTAATATCACAATCGATAGTTATGTTATACCTAACATCAACTCTCAAAGAATTTTCTACAAACTCTTCCGTGTGTCGGAACCTAGCCTCGGATAGTGCCGCCTTCGCAACTTTAACTTGAGACGGGAACGGTCGGCCGAAAACTGCCTTCCATTTATCATTTTGTTTATCGGTGCCCTCAGCCGCTATCGCCTTAAGGCATAGATCATATGCCTTTGCAGCCTTCTTGCGGAAGTTCGCTTTAACTTTGACGCGCTGCCCGCTACCTAGGGCCATGAAATACTCTTGCTTAGGAAGATTAGATAAATATTGGAAGAAGTCCCTACTCATCAAATCATAGTACAAGTAGCTCTTATCGTCATACTGCGCCGTCGATTGTATGAATTTATGTGCCAGTGTGTCGATCAACAACCCACCCATTCCGACTCCATGCTTGTTTTTCCAAGCCCTCGCCATCTTACAGAGTCGGCGTAGGTTTTTATTCTTCTGCTGATCGAATTCCGACATAGCAGCCATTTCTTCCAAAGGCTTGGTTATTTTCCAATGTCCGCCCCGGTAGGTATCTGGGTACTTGAAACTTCCGTCTTCCATTTGGAAGACTGGCTGAGCCTCGACGTGAAAGTTTGAGTAGCGCACCCGAACAATCAACCTGTCCACCCCAATGTCGGTTTTGGGATAACGTCCCTTGATCGCGGCGGCGGCGTCGGAAAGCAGCTTTGCTTGCCCCCCCTCCTTATCGTAAGTCGCCCACTGCCCCTTGGGCATAATGTAAAGCATATCCAAATCAGAAATGCCGTGAATCGCGGTCCAGCGTCCATACGATCCGACTTGCAGCGTATTAGCTGTTTTAGACTCGGTGTCGCGAAACGCCTTGTTGAGCGCAGAGGTAATTTCACCATATCGGTCGGAAATGGATTGCGCATTGTCGACCGCAAGGTTGCCGATGAATTCTTTGAAAACCTCGCCGATGCCCAATTTACCCTCCCCACCGTTTGAGTCAGCCTAGGGCCGGTCGTACGATACTGCCACAGAGCATCTGGCGGTTATCAACAGCTATGAGCACTCGTCTCTAAATCGGACGATTTAGATACAGCCATCACGAGCATGACAAAATATAGCCTTTGAAATTTCGATACACATGATAGTATCGATACACCGAATCGATACAGGGGATGAGCTTTCGTGGGTAGAACCTTCGCCTATTGCCGGGTCAGCACCGCCGACCAAACTACAGATAATCAGGTGCGCGAGATTGAGAGCGCGGGGTTCGCAGTCGATCCGAAGCGCATCGTGGCAGAAACGATATCAGGCTCCGTGGCTGCGATGGAGCGCAAGGGCTTCTCCAAGCTCGTTGATCGCCTTGAGGCGAATGATGTGCTGATCGTTACCAAGCTAGACCGCCTCGGGCGCAACGCAATGGACGTGCGAGCTACCGTTGAGCGCTTGGCCACAAATGGGGTGCGAGTTCATTGCCTAGCTCTTGGCGGGGTCGATCTAACCAGCGCGGCGGGCAAGATGACTATGGGCGTCATTGCCGCCGTGGCGGAGTTCGAACGTGACCTTCTCATCGAACGAACCCAAGCGGGGCTTAGCCGAGCTAAGGCGGAAGGTAAGGCGCTAGGCCGGCCGCAAGCGCTGACCAAGGAGCAGCAGCAAGCCGTTCTCGCAGCACGTTCCAACGGACTATCCCTAGGAAGCTTAGCGAAGCAGTACGGCGTCTCAAGAGCCGCAATACAACGCGTCGAGAAGAGGATGACCTAGGCAGCCCGCCTCGGAAATCTCTGCACCAGCCATTGCTGGTCGGCGAGGGCCTCAGTATAATCTATCCGCACCATTGTTCAAACATGCACGCATTCGGCGTGGCGAGTGAAAGGAGTGCTAAATACTAAGGATAACTTATTTCTACGTTACGAAAAGACTTCGACCAACATTGCAAAGACTGCATATACGATCCCGATTCATCCGGCGGATGGCTACAGCAGATAGCTGTTTGCCCGTCAGCTAACTGTGCCAAGCACGCCAAGCGCCCCATGCCACGGAACTGCCGAAAAGATGGCAAAGAGGACCCGGATGCCATTGCTGCTTTGAGCCTAGAATTGGATCGCCGAGACCGCGAGAGACCGCAGCGGTAAGTCCGACCGATTTTGACAGCGTTTCGCCGTTAATATCCGCGCCATAGGGGTGATCGAAGGGGCGGGCTACTTAGTTAGCTAACCGCCCCTTTCGCTGCCCAGGCGCGTCGTTCGACACCATTCCGCTGCCTACCGCGCCTCATGCGTATAGAGGCATCAAAGCGGCATGCGGACTCGCTTAACGCTGCCTAAAACCCGCCCTCCCCCATCGATCATCGAACGCCCACGGAATACACGGGCTGTGGTCCGCGCCTTGACGATGGCTGCCGGTTGACCGAGATGGTTGTAATTAAGATAGGGAGAGCTGAATGGTAGCGAAGTCTCTGATTGACGCGCTTACTAATTTCGATGCGAGTGCAGTCATAACGAAAGCGCTGGTCGCATCCGGTCCGAAGGTTGTTGCTATAGCGGCAACCCAAGCGCGGAAGACCCCAGAGCGCATCTCTTCCGCGCTGGGTCTAGGATTTTCCCATCATCTACAAACGACGTTCGACAAATGCTATAAGATAAAGACACTCATATATCGAGACGAGCCCGTAGAGTTGCTCAGTCAGTACGTTTCCATTAAGTTGGGGTTAAAAAAGGCAAAACTCACTGATAATTATATAATCGAGAACCTCGAAGAATATAAGAACGTAATTGTTCAAGGGGGTGGCGGGTCTGGCAAGACTATGTTCATGAAGTACCTAGCCCTATGTCGATTTGAGAATCCACGGGGACGTATACCGATTTTTATAGAATTACGCACCTTGGACTACACAAAAGGTAAGCCCATAGAGCAGCTTATATTCGAGGACTCCACGTCCAAGAAAAGTAAAATGACATTTGATAATTTTGAAAAAGCTCTAACGGGTGGGCTTTTTTTGATCGTGCTTGACGGATTAGATGAAGTTGATCCGGAGTATAGGGAATCGATACATAAGCAAATTATAAAGATTCCAGCCAAATACCCTGATAATATATTGATCATATCATCCCGAGAGGATGCTAGTCTGAGTGGATGGGCGCGATTCTATTGCTTTAGGGTGCTCCCCTTGGACAAGCGCCAAGTTACATCTGTAATAAAGAAGATCAATTTCGATAAAACTATAAAAGAAAAGTTTCTCAAGGACCTCGCTGCTCACTTATATAAAAAACACGAGAGCTTCTTAACTAATCCTCTACTAGCTACCATTATGTTACTCAGGTACGATCAATTCGCTAATGCTGGCGATAAAATACATATATTCTATGATCAAGCCTTTGAGACCCTTTTCTTTAAACACGATCTATCTAAGGGCGTTTACGAAAGAAAGCGATACACAAACATAAGTGTCGATGATTTTAAGAGGTTTTTCTCGGCGTTTTGTTTTTCGAGCTACGCAAAGAATAAATACGCTTTCAGCAGATCGGAGCTGATCGCCTTTATAGAAAAGTCGTTAAAGTATTGCGGCATTTCGGCTCAACCGGCGGCTGTATTGAGAGATTTATTTGAAAGTGTATGCATTATTCAGGAGGACGGCCTTCTGTACACATTCGTGCATCGCTCTTTTCAAGAATATTTTGCCGCTCTCTTTGTCGCGACATATCGCGGCGAGAAGGACGCAGAATACACGAATATAATTATGTCTCGGAATAATACTGAGAGCGCGGGCACCTTGCTTAGGGAAATGAGCCCGATCTTGGTTGATAAGCTGTGGGCCCTACCTTTGCTGGAAGATACGGCAACTCAATTTGAGCGTTTTGACCCCGCAGTCGACCCGGGCGGTATGTTGAAATTTTTATCCGATAGGTATTACGTCGGAAAGGACGGTGCAGTACAGGGATTTGGTATCGATGGGATCGGAGATCGGCTTTTGACTATCAATCGATACTATAGATTTGGTTTGTCAAGTTGGCTGGATACTCATCTTTTTATGCGACCGAAGGAATTAATCAGTAGCTTGCGGGATAGAGTTCCGGTTGGTGACAGAGATAGATTCCGAGCTAGATGGTCGGAACTTACCGACTCCAAGAGTCAATTTGAGGCTGGTGTTATTACGTCAGACGATAACTACTGGGTTGTCCACACTAATGCCGTGAACGTTCTGGGAAATCTTGCGGATAAAGTCGTTGTGGCTCGTAATCTGCTGCGGGAGCAAGTGGCCCAGTTCAATTCGGCTGACGATGGTTTGCTATAGCCGTTAGTGGCTACGGCTAGGGCGAGTGATCAAAAGGGTATACACTACTGGTCACACGCGTAGACCGCCTGGCCCGCTCTGTAGCCGACTTGGAGAAGATCGTTGCGGAGTTGAAGGCCAAAGGTGCCTTCCTTCGGGCAACGGAACAGCCGATTGATACCAGCACCCCTGCGGGGATTGCCTTCCTCCAAATGCTAGGGGTGTTCGCGCAATTCGAAACAGCGATCCGTCGCGATCGGCAGATGGAAGGGATCGCCAAAGCGAAAGCAGCGGGGTCTACAAGGGCCGCAAGCCTTCGGTGCCTGTCGATCAGGTGCGCCAGCTAAGGGCGGAAGGTGTCTCGCCTACCGATATCGCCCGTCAGCTTAAAATCGGGCGTGGCAGCGTTTATAGGGCTCTAGCGGACGCCGCCTAACCATCCGGTACGCCCGCTCCGTAAGGCGCTACCCTTCGTCAGCCCGTCTGGGCGGAAGGGGAACAGAAGCGATCAGCACATCCGGCTCTAAGCCTAGCGCCCGGACGAAGTCGGCGAACTCAACGAAGTCGAGTCGGCGTTCGCCAAGCTCCACTCTCGATACGAATTGCTTATGCAGCCCCAACCGTTCCGCTAGGCTTTGCTGGCTTATGCCCAACTGCTTCCGCCGTTCCAGAAGCGTGACGATAACGGCCCTATAGCGGTCGTCATTGAATCCGGGGCTGGTCGTTCGCCTTACGGGCATGAACGAGCCTGTCCACCATCTTGCAAAAGTCACAAAAACTGTGACAACGCGTCCCTGTCGTTGGTGGGGGGGAGATAAAATGATGTGGGTGCTACTTGGCGCTGTGCTGGTCATTCTCGCGGCGATCGGGACGATGCTCGCAAGCTCCCTGTCAAAGGGTGTCGAAGAGGCTAGGGCGAGTGAAGCTAAAAAAGTAGCAAGCCTATCTCTGATCGAAGGCTTCAAACCGGCAATCGTCTACGAAGGCGCACCGGCCAACTACGGCGTCGCTATCGATCCTGGCTCTAGCAGGTTTGCCATCGCCATCCCCGGCGCGAAACCCCGCCTGTACCACTTTAGCCAGTTGGTAGCTGCGGAAGTGGACCGTGACGGGGAGACGATCACCACGACCAAGGGCAAGATCGACACGCAAGGTGCCGCCTTTGGAACCCTTCTAGCTGGCCCGGTAGGCGGTCTGCTCGCCGGGGCTAAAACAAGCTCCACGTCTCATTCGACAACGATCATCACGAAGCTGTCGCTCAAGCTCTTCGTGAACGACCTCCACTCTCCATGCTTCGAAATCCTGTTCGGCGGCGGGATCGCGGGCAGTGAGCCGGTCAACGATGCCATTCGCAATCTTGATGATTGGTACGGCCGGTTCCGCTCGATCATCGCCGATCAGCAGCGCCAAGGGCCAGTTGGTCAGAAGGCGGATGTCGTTCAGCACGATGCGCCAGCCCCTAAGCCCGTTCAGCTTGGTTGGGCAGCACGAACGTTCGGCGGCTAAGCCAAGCCGAAGACTCAGATAATTGCGCCCAACGTCGCAGGATTGCGTTTACAGCCGACGCTAAAAATATCGAGAAACGTCGCACTTGCAACTAGTTATAGCGCTAGCGGCAACTGGTCCGCAGCGTCCGCTGGTGCCGGGTTCAGTTGCTCCACAATGGATCGGGCAAGCTCCTGCGCGGCACGTTCCCTCATCCGTTCGTCAGCTACGGTTATTCCGACGCGCGCCCAACCGGGCGCAGCCAGGATCGCGGACGCCATAACGGCTGGATTGGGGGCGAATCGTTCCATGCCCCTAAATAGAACATAAAAGGAACGCTAGGTAGGGAGAAGTTTTAGACCTGCAAACCATCGCCGGTTGCAAACCGCATCGTCGGGTTCCAGACGGTTCATGCGTTGCGGAGGACAACGAAGGCACATGGCACGGATAAAGATACCCTCAGACGTTCAGGCTGATATCCTGACTGACTGCCGGCGAAGGTGCTGCATCTGCTTTGGACTTAATCGAGACACTCGTTTGAAAAGTGGGCAGATAGCTCATCTAGATCACGACAACAGCAACAACGTTGAAACCAATCTAGCATTTTTATGCCTAGATCACCATGATCAGTACGATAGTGTAACATCACAGTCCAAGAAAATTACGATTGCAGAGGTAAAAGCTTTTAAACTAGAACTCAGTACTAGCCTTGCTTCCGCATTCGCCCAGCGCGTCCACTTCGGAGAAATCCAGACTCCGCCACGCGATCCCTATGCAGGTCAATACCTGCGTCTCGGCGCCGGCACCGATAGCGCGGACCTGAGTCTAATACCGCTTCCCGATAGTGTAGAGGGGTACCCTAGGTATTTCGTCACCGGGATGGCCATTCGAACAGTGGCTGGTGGGCCAAACATGGGATTTCTAGATTTTGAAGGCATCATGTATGACACCGGCGTTATTATCTTTGAACGAAAAAGCAGTGGCTTTACCGAAGCCAAACTAGCGCGGACCTGCCTAGAACTTGATGGTAAAGGCAAGTTAATTGTAGATGAGGATAATACCCTTGGGCTTTATGGGTTCAACGTAAGCTTTATTGGTCAATATGCAAAGGCGGGGAGCGATAGATAGATTACGGGACATGGTGTCGTCAAAGTGCGCTCTCCTTAGGGATAGTCATGCCTTTCGATCCGTTGCCCGCTCGACACTAGGCCTTTCGAGCTAAGATAGGCGACCAGCGCGGGCCGTTTAAGCTGCCTGTGGAGCTCTTGCGCGGTCATGCGGGCCGCTTCACTGACGTTCTTTTTTCGAACCTCTTTGACGCCCTCTAGGAACAGAGCTTCTAGCGCCGCGATCACCGCCTTTGCGTGCGCCGGCAGCGGCTTATCATCAGCCTTTCCCCAATCGCTGATCGTGGCGCTCGGAAAGGTGTCCCGCAGGAGCGTTCTGGCATCGATCCGAGTGCTCGCGACGATGTAGACATTGCACTCGCCGGCCACCCCATTGAGACTGTTGCGGGCGTTTCCGCGTAGGATCGCTTGTAGCATGTTGTGCTTAAACTCCCCGGCCCGGAGCGTCTTCATATCGGACGACGGAGCGTCCTCCGCTGGCAGGCCGGCGGCAGCCATTCCAAGAGCCTCATACGCTTCGTTTGGGTAGAAATAGGTTCCGATCACGACCACGTTCTTGATACGATTATAGGTGTTGGTGCCGTAGTGCCGCCCCCAATGGAGGTACTCGAAAGGCACGGTGCCGCCGGTTGCATCATCAAGGGCGGTACGCACGTCCAGCCCCGCATTCGCCTTATGGGAAATGATAAGCCAATGCTCTCGGCTTCCTTCCATTTGCTTTGCGATTTTGCGGTAGATGGCTCTGCTCGCAGTGGCGTCCTCAAGGACCTCCTTTCCGCAAGCTGTCTGCCACAGGTGAATGTGCAGATTGCGGTAGTCGGTAACGCTCGAAGGTAGGTGCACGACATTGCCACGATTCGCATGCAAGACGGTGTAAGTCTCTCTGACGCGACCAGAAGCATCGGTAATTATCGCGGGGGCAAAGTCCTCGGGGATTGGACGTGTCGATCCTACGAGCGCGCGGTCAAAACTCCCGCCAGTAGGCCGGATCAGAAGGTCCCGGCCGGCAGCGGCATGTAGCTTCTCGATGACGCCCATCTCCGCGGCAGGAACGCTGACGCTGCCTTCCTTGGTGAGGGTCATGATCTTCGCAAGGCCGCCCCCTAGCGAGGCGGGGACGCGGATTACACCCTTAGAGTCGGCGGTGCGGACTCCATCGATCATCATGGAAATGCGATGAGCCATATCGGCAAATCGACGATTCAAGAGCCCCGGCAGTCGTTGCAATGCGTAAAGCGTCACGGAGACTGGCTCGGCGAGCGTGAAGGACTCATCCCAAATCCGCAGAGCCCGAGGTTGACCGAGGAAATGGAAATCCCGAGCAGCGGTAAAAGACCGGTCATTCGTCCGGCTGATAATCATCTGCTGCGTCGTTAGGAGGACGGGAGCATTCTCGGCGTCGGGGCGGCCCAAGGCGTTAACGGCGTCGTCCCGCGTGAAACAGGCGAAGTCCTCGGGCCCGATGCCAAGGCGGCGAACGAGTCCCGCGATTTCATCCTTGGTCTTCAAGCCGATCAGGATACCGCCTGAGGGTTGGAAGCCTTTGGATTTCCATACCCTTACGAAGGAGGAAATGGCTTGGGTTTTTCCTGAGCCGGGAGGAAGAGAATTCAGATAGAATTTTGAAGGAAGATCACCGGAAAGGGCATCAAAGAACGTCTCTAGAAGAGCTCTTAGAGAAGCTCCCTCTTCATGAGAAACTTCATTTCCAAATGAAATAAGATCAGCAATCAAAAGATCGAATGATTCTTGAGCAAACGAACTCTTACCAAAGACATACATACATTCACCATGAGAAAGAGAAAATCCACTCCCATGTTGAAACGTAAAGTATGCATTCGTTTACTCTATCTATAGAACGGGTGCCTACTTTTTGATAGGCCAGCAATGCGCGCCATTTGGCGCACACCGCTGACACTGTCAATCCGGTTTTTGAGAAAAGTTAAGGTAAGTTTGGTGTATGTTTAGGCGTTACAGCAATTGGAAGCATTCTATAAACTTAGCGTTGTTAATTTGCTTCCTAATATCAACCTATTCCCGATCTAAATGTCACCAAATATCGCGGATTTTCTACGCGAGGCACTGGTTGGAAGGGATGATTGAAGTGTGTTCCTGTCTTTCGTCACGAACCTCACAGGCTTCCTACCTCTCGTTCCCATGATCGCCCTGCAAGCTTCCTAGCTAAGTCGGCCGGTCGAAGATGGGCGTAGCGGAAGAGCATCCGAGGGTCCCGGTGCCCGCTAATCACTGATAGCTCGACGGTGCTAAGGCCCATTTCGGCAAAGCGGCTGATGGCTTCATGGCGAAGGTCGTGAAAGTGCAGGTCCGGCATTCCCGCTCTTACGCGGAGGCGGTTCCAAGCGAGCTTCAACGACATTGGCGTCATAGGAAACACCTTAGCCCCTGCGCGCTGCATAGCTCGCAACAACGCCACTGCGGAGTCGGTGAGCGGTACAGTACGAGCATAACCCGTCTTTGTGTGCGGGATATGCGCCGTGCGCCTATCTAGATCGATATCGGCCCAAGCGAGGCTCAGCAGTTCGCCACGCCTAAGGCCTGTCTCTATCGCCAGCATGATAGCCGGACGCACCAATGCGTTTCGGGTCTTCGAAAGCGCGGCTACGAGCCTATCCAACTCGCCGGGTTGGAGCCGCCTATCCCGAGCATTCTTAACCGGCATCCGACGCACCTGAGCAACCACATTGGTCGGTAGCCCAACGCCCCACTCCCGCCGCGCTACATCGATTACGCTGTGTAGTAGGGAAAGCTCGCGGGCGATGGTCCCTGACCTTACTTCCTTCGCTCTGGCATCCTGTAGGCCGCTACAGGAGCGGACGTCAGGTCTGCCAAGGAAATATCGCAAAGAGCAGCCCGAAGCATCTTAGTGAGCCTGAGTCGTTCGGTGTCGGCGCTCAGCTTGGTGGGTGTCACTTCAACGAGGTATCGGCGAATCAGGTCGCCTAAAGTTTGGCTCCGCAATTCGCGATGGCTAACTGGTTGCCGCCCTTGATCGATGAGAGCTTCTCGTTCGCGAGCCCATCGTTCCGCCGCATCCTTAGACCGAAAGGTTTGGTATTCCGGCTCATACCCCTTGCGACGCACCTGCACGGACCATCGGCCAGCCCGTTTTCTGATAGTTGCCACTCTATTCTCCTGTGACAAGTTCGTGTCAGGAGCGGCGAGAAGCGGTTCTCTAGGTATTTGCGCCAAAGGCGAAAAAACCCCGGAAATCCTGAGATTTCCGAGGCTTCTCTACATGGTGGGCGCGGCTGGGATTGAACCAGCGACCCCTGCGGTGTGAACACAGTGCTCTACCACTGAGCTACGCGCCCATTGGCCCGGAGGCCAAAATGGAAGCGGGCCTTTAGGCGGTGCGGGGCGCGCTTGTCCAGCCCCAAGGCCCGGTTTCCGGTCAGATCAGTTGACCGAGTCCTTGAGGCCCTTGCCGGCCTTAAACTTGGGTTGGTTCGACGCCTTGATCGTCATCTCCTCGCCGGTGCGGGGGTTGCGGCCGGTCGACGCCTTGCGCTTGCTGACCGAGAAAGTGCCGAAGCCGACCAGACGAACCTCGTCGCCCTTTTTGAGCGCAGTCGAGATCGCATCGAACACTGCTTCGACTGCCTTGGTGGCGTCGCCCTTGCCGAGGCCGGAGGTGTCGGCGACCGTCCCGATCAGCTCTTGCTTGTTCATGCTGGTGGATTCCCCCTGAGTGAGTGCGTCTAAAAATGAGTCGGCGGCAGGCCGAGTATGCCAGTCAGCACGCGACCGCCACCGCTGTCAAACCCTCCACGGCGGATTTCGCCGCAAAAGTTACGCCTCCTCAATGATGAACGGCCTCGCCGATCCCCGGCACGTGCACCGGCGGCTGCGCCGCCAGCTCGTCGGCATCGGTCCAGTCAATCGCCGTGAGCGGCTCGGTGAGCGCCAGCCGCAGCACTTCATCGACATGGCTGACCGGGATGATCTCGAGCCCCTCGCGGATGTTGGCGGGGATCTCGGCGAGATCCTTCTCATTCTCCTGGGGGATCAGCACCATCTTGATGCCGCCGCGCAGTGCCGCGAGCAATTTCTCCTTCAACCCGCCGATCGGCAGCACCCTGCCCCTGAGCGTGACTTCGCCGGTCATCGCGATGTCGCGGCGAATGGGCACCCCGGTCATCGTCGAGACGATCGCAGTCACCAGCCCGACGCCTGCCGACGGTCCGTCCTTGGGGACGGCGCCCTCGGGCAAATGGACATGCACGTCCTTGCGCTGGAACAGGCTCGGCTTGATGCCATAGGTCGGCGCGCGCGCCTTGACGAAGCTGAACGCGGTCTCGACCGATTCCTTCATCACGTCGCCGAGCTTGCCGGTGGTCTTGATCGCGCCCTTGCCCTGTACGGTGACGCTCTCGATCGTCAGCAGCTCGCCGCCGACTTCGGTCCAGGCGAGCCCGGTGACCGCACCGATCTGGTTTTCCTCCTCGCCCAGCCCGTGGCGATATTTCTGCACCCCGGCATATTCGTGGAGGTTGTCCGGCGTGATCGTGACGCTGGTCTCCTTGCCCTCGAGGATCTTGCGCAGCGCCTTGCGCGCAAGCTTGGCGATCTCGCGTTCGAGCGTGCGGACGCCGGCTTCGCGCGTATATTTCTGGATCAGCGCGCGCAGGCCCTCGGTGGTGAGGGTGAACTCGCCTTCCTTGAGGCCGTGCGCCTCGATCTGCTTCTCGATCAGATGGCGTTCGGCGATCTCGAGCTTCTCGTCCTCGGTATAGCCTTCGAGCCGGATGATCTCCATGCGATCGAGCAAGGGCTGCGGCAGGTTTAGCGAGTTGGCCGTGCACACGAACATCACGTCCGAAAGATCGATGTCGATCTCCAGATAATGGTCGTTGAACTTGTTGTTCTGCTCGGGGTCGAGCACCTCGAGCAAAGCCGAGGCGGGATCGCCGCGGAAATCCTGGCCGAGCTTGTCGATCTCGTCGAGCAGGAACAGCGGGTTCGATGCACCCGCCTTGCGCAGATTGGTCACGATCTTGCCGGGCAGCGAGCCGATATAGGTACGGCGGTGGCCGCGAATTTCAGCTTCATCGCGCACACCGCCGAGCGATTGGCGGATGAATTCGCGGCCGGTCGCCTTGGCGATCGACTTGCCGAGGCTGGTCTTGCCGACGCCGGGAGGGCCGACGAGGCACAGGATCGGCCCCTTCAACTTGTTGGTGCGCGCCTGCACCGCGAGATATTCGACGATCCGGTCCTTGACCTTCTCGAGCGCATAATGGTCTTCATCGAGCACGCCCTGCGCCTCGGCGATGTCCTTCTTGAGCTTGGACCTTTTGCCCCAGGGCAGGCCGAGCAGCACATCGAGATAATTGCGCACCACCGTGGCTTCGGCCGACATCGGCGCCATCGTCTTGAGCTTCTTGAGCTCCGACGTCGCCTTGGTGCGCGCCTCCTTGGAGAGCTTGAGCGTCGCGATCTTCTGGGTCAGTTCGGCGACTTCGTCGCCATCGCCCTCGTCGCCTTCATTGCCCAGCTCGCGCTGGATCGCCTTCAACTGCTCGTTGAGGTAATATTCGCGCTGGGTCTTCTCCATCTGGCGCTTGACGCGGCTGCGGATCTTCTTCTCGACCTGCAGCACACCGAGCTCGCCCTCCATGAAGGCGAACACCATCTCGAGACGCTTGCGCGGGTCGTTCTCGACCAGCAGCGACTGCTTGTCGGAAACCTTGACCGCGATGTTCGCGGCGACCGCGTCGGCGAGGCGCGAGGCTTCCTCGAGCTCGGCCAGCTGGACCGCGGTTTCGGCGGGCAACTTGCGGTTGAGCTTGGCGTAATTCTCGAACTGATCGATCACCGAACGCATCAGCGCCTGGATCTCGGCGCCCTCGACTGCGGTCTCCTCGACAGGCTTGACCGTCGCGGTGAGGAAGGCGCCCGATTCGTCGACCGTATCGAGCGCTCCGCGCTCCTTGCCGGCGACGAGCACGCGCACCGTGCCATCGGGCAGCTTGAGCAGCTGGAGCACTTCGGCCGAGACGCCGGTGTCGTACAGATCCTCGCGGCCGGGATCGTCCTCGGCGGGATCGAGCTGGGCGACGAGGAAGATTTCCTTGTCGTCCGCCATCGCGGCTTCGAGCGCGGCGACCGACTTGTCGCGGCCGACGAACAGCGGCACGATCATGTGTGGGAAGACGACGATGTCGCGAAGCGGCAGGACGGGATAGGACTGCTTCATGAATACTCCTGGGCCCGAGCGGCCCCTGTTCTCCACTATATATGGTGCGCGCGCCAGCCGCATCAATCGTCGTGGATTGATTGGCTGCGGACTGGCGCTGCCTACGAGATCGCGACATTGAGGATCGCTCGCCTGATGGAGGTTTCTATCACCACTCGTTTTCTGCTCGCCGCCTCGGCACTCGCACTCGCCACCGCACCCGCCCACGGCCAGATCCGGCCCGGCGAGCCGCCGATCACTGCGCTGACCGAGGCATCCGGCGGGCCGATCGATCCCGAACGCGCGGCGCTGCGGCTCGAGCATGTCGATCTGGCGATCGAAATATTCCCCGAGACGCAGAAGCTCCAGGGCATCGCCACGCTGACGCTGACCACCGCTGCCCCGCAGCGCCGTCTCCTGATCGATCTCGACAAGAATCTGCCAGTCACTGCGATCAGCCTCGACGGCACGCCTCTGCCCCATTCGAGTTGGTCGAACCCCGAGGGGCGACTGACGATCAACCTGCCGAAGCCGCTCGCCGCCGGCGACCAGGCGATCGTCCGGATCACCTATGGCGGCACGCCGCACGTTGCGGTGCGCGCACCATGGGACGACGGCATCGTCTGGAGCAAAACCCCCGAAGGCAAGCCGTGGATCGCGACCACCGCCGAAGGCTATGGCTGCGACCTGTTCTGGCCGTGCCTCGATTTCCCCGCGGGCGAGCCGGCCAAGGTCGATCTGCACATCACGGTGCCCAAGGGGCTCTCCGCGCCCTCCAACGGCGTGCTGCAGAAGGTCGACACGCTCGCCGACGGCCGCACGACCTGGCACTGGCGCGCGCGCAGCCCCAACCCCTATTCGGTGGCGCTCAACATAGCGCCCTATGTCGAAATGAAGGGCAGCTATCGCAGCCGGTTCGGCAACACGATCCCGCTTTATTACTGGCATTTGCCCGGCCGTGAGGCCGGGGCGGCGGGGCTGTTCACCGAATTTGCGCCGACGCTCGATTTCTTCGAGGCCAATGTCGGCCCCTATCCGTGGTCCGACGAGAAGCTCGGCGTGGTCGAGACGCCGCACATGGGCATGGAGCACCAGACGATCAACGCCTATGGCAACAATTATGCCAAGGATGCGACCGGGTTCGACTGGCTGTTCCAGCACGAGCTGGCCCACGAATGGTTCGGCAACCAGATGTCGGCCGCCAATTGGGACGATTACTGGCTCCACGAAGGCTATGGCCAGTATATGCAGCCGCTCTACGGCCGCTGGCGCGAGGGCGAGGCGCGCTATGCGGTGATGATGGAGAAATTCCGCAACCAGATCGAGAACAAGGCACCGATCGTCTCCGGCCGGATCCTGACCGAGGAAGAGGTCTATGAGGAGGAAAAAGGCGGCCCCGGCGGCGACATCTACGTCAAGGGCGCGTGGGTGCTCCACACGCTCCGGAACCTGATCGGCGACAAGGCCTTCTGGGACGTCACGCGTCGGCTGGTCTATGGTCGCCCCGATCCGAAGCCGGGCAATTTCCAGCCGCGCTTCGCGACCACCCCCGAATATGTCGGTATCGTCAATCAGGTGACCGGCAAGGATATGACCTGGTTCTTCGACGTGTATCTGCGCGAGGCGGCGCTGCCCGAATTGCTCCAGACGCGCGAGGGCGGGCGGCTGACGCTCCGCTGGAAGACGCCGAGGGACAAGCCCTTCCCGCTTCCGGTCGAAGTGCAGATCGACGGCAAGGTCGAGACGCTGGCGATGACCGGCGGAACCGGCAGCATCGCGGTGCCGGCCGATGCGCATGTCGTCATCGACCCCGCCTCGCGCATCCTCAAGCGCTCCGAAGCAGTCGAAGCTGCGCAGCGTAGCCCGCGCCGCGGGGAATGATGGCGCGGCTCTGGCCCCTTGCCGCGCTTGCCGCATTGGCGCTCCCCGGCGCCGCCTCGGCACAGCTCTACGAAGGCAAGGCCGGCACCGCGCCGATCATCGTCGAGCTCGACGAAGGCGACGGCGCGCCGAGTGGCCGCTATTTCTATCGCAGCACCCGCCTCGACATCGCGCTCGATGGCGAACGGGGCGCGGACGGACTCACGCTGCGCGCACGGTCTACCGGCGACCGCCTTGCCCTGAAGCCGGTGGGCACGGGCTGGGCGGGAACGCTGACCACTGCCAAAGGCAAGCGGCTCCCCGTCTCGCTCGCGCCCGCCACGCCGCCGCCAGCGCCGGCGGGCGCTCCCGCGGATCTCGGCGGCTATGATCGCCTGCAGCTCGCGGGTCTACGGCTCGAGGCTGGGCCGCCCGAGCGCATCGGCACGCGCACGATCCGCTGGTACACCGAGCGCCTGACCGGAACCCGCCTGTTCCGCATCGAAAGCGGCTACGCCGCCACGGCGCTGCACAAGATCAACGCCGCGCTGAACGTGACGCAGTGGCAGCATGTCCGCAACTGGTTCGGCTGCCCAGGCTATGACGGTGGCGCGGGGATCGATTCGGACGAGGCCGGGCCAGTCTATCTCGACGATTCCCGGGTCAGCTATGCATGGCGGACCAGCTGGGGCTGTGCGGGCGCGGCGCATCCCGATTTTGGAGCGCAGGGCATCATTTACGACGCGCGTACCGGTGCGGAGATCAAGCTCGACGATCTGCTCCGCTTCGGCGAGGCGCCACCTCCGCCCGAACGGGCGGACGGATGGTATGCCTATCGCGGCACGGTGTTCGCCCCGGGATTGGTGGCACTGCTCAAGCGCCATCATCCTGCGGAGATGGCGGCTTCGGAGGCGGACGGCTGCAATTACGACGATCCGGAAGTGTGGCGCTTTCCCGAAGCCTGGCTCACCCCGGACGGTCTCTTCGTCGCCGCCTATTTTGCGCGCATCGCGCGCGCCTGCGACGCTCCCGAATGGGCGGTGATCCCGTGGCGGGCACTGAACGGTCCGGCCGCGCGAGGCTCTCCCGCGCGAGCCGGATCGTAGCAGGTCAGCTCAGCGGGCGGAGCACTCTGGCCAGCACATAGGCGAAGACGATCTGCCACGGCGTGTAGATCTTGAGCGGCTGGACGACGTCGCTCGCGAACGAATCCCCGGTCGCCCCGGTGGTGAGGTACATATAGACGCAGAAGCTGCCGACCGCGCCGAGCAGAACCGTGCCGAACGCCTCGAACGTGAGGCTCGATCCTTTGCGCAGCAACCCGAAGATCGCGCAGAGCAACAGACAGCCGCCGCCCCCGATCGCACCCCCGACGAAACCGCGCAGGAAGCCGACGCCATCGTCGCTGATGCCGCTGACGGTCATCAGCGCGACATAGTGCATCAGCGCGAACCCGCCGAAGAACACCAGAGCCTTCACGGCGCCGCGGTGATGACGCTCGTGCCAGACGAACGGCAGCCCAAACAGCGGCGTAATCCACACCGCGCCATTGGGAACGTGGAAGTAGACCACCATCGCCAACCCGACCACGTACAAGACGTGACCAAGTACCAGCCATTTGAATGTCTCGAGTGCGGCAGGGTTGAGCGCCAGGTCGAACGGCGAATGATACTCTCGCTCGTCGTCGTCGAGGATGGCAATATCGGACATACGTCACCTCTCCATCTCGTCTTTACTGCGAGAGAGGGTGCGCCTCGCGGGCGAGTCGGTCAATCGGCGCACATGCAAAAACGGCCGGAAAGAAGACTTTCCGGCCGCTTGTGCAGTGTTTGGGCAACAATAAGGTCAGGCGGCGCTGCCGGTCTTTTCCTTCTTGGCATAGATGCGGACCGGGTCCTTGCGGCCCTCGACCACGTCCTTGTCGATCATCACTTCGTCGACGCCGTCCATGCCGGGCAGGTCGAACATCGTATCGAGCAGGATCGCCTCGAGGATCGAGCGGAGCCCGCGGGCGCCGGTCTTGCGCTCGATCGCCTTCTTCGAGATCGCGGTGAGCGCGTCGTCGTTGAAGCTGAGCTTGACCCCCTCCATGTCGAACAGCTTCTGATACTGCTTGACCAGGGCGTTCTTCGGCTCGGTGAGGATCTTGATCAGCGCATCGATATCGAGATCCTCGAGCGTCGCGATCACCGGCAAGCGGCCGACGAACTCGGGAATCAGGCCGAATTTGAGCAGATCCTCGGGCTCGGTCGAGCGCAGCACTTCGCCGGTACGGCGCTCGTCGGGCGCGGCGACATAGGCGCCGAAGCCGATCGACTTGCCCTGCAGGCGATCGCCGATGATCTTCTCGAGCCCCGAGAACGCGCCGCCGCAGATGAACAGGATGTTGGTCGTGTCGACCTGGAGGAATTCCTGCTGCGGATGCTTGCGCCCCCCCTGCGGAGGGACGCTGGCGGTGGTGCCTTCCATCAGCTTCAGCAGCGCCTGCTGGACGCCCTCGCCCGAAACGTCGCGGGTGATCGAAGGATTCTCGGCCTTGCGGCTGATCTTGTCGATCTCGTCGATATAGACGATCCCGCGCTGCGCCCGCTCGACATTATAGTCGGAGGCCTGGAGCAGCTTGAGGATGATGTTCTCGACGTCCTCGCCGACATAGCCGGCTTCGGTGAGCGTCGTCGCATCGGCCATCGTGAACGGCACGTCGAGGATGCGCGCCAGCGTCTGCGCGAGCAAAGTCTTGCCGCAACCGGTGGGGCCGACGAGAAGGATGTTCGACTTGGCGAGCTCGACATCGGCACCCTTGGCGCCGTGGTTGAGCCGCTTGTAATGGTTGTGCACCGCGACCGAGAGCACGCGCTTGGCCTTCTTCTGGCCGATCACGTAATCATCCAGCACGTCGCAGATTTCCTGCGGCGTGGGGACGCCGCCGTCCTTCTTGCTGACGAGTGCCGACTTGGTCTCTTCGCGGATGATGTCGTTGCAGAGCTCGACGCACTCGTCGCAGATGAACACGGTCGGTCCGGCGATGAGCTTGCGCACCTCGTGCTGCGACTTGCCGCAGAACGAGCAATAGAGCGTGCTCTTGGAGTCGCCGCCGCTGAGCTTGGTCATTCAATCCATCCTTTACGCGCCGGACGCGTAGCCACTACCCGCCATCCTACACGCGGGTTCTCGTCCGGCAATCCATAATCCGCGCCGCCAAGCGGTTTGGCGCCGTCCGGGGGACTTGCCCACGGGCGACTATAATCCAACAATCTTAAGCAGCTGCTGCGTCTTCGGTCGGCTGCGGCCGCTTGTCGTACACTTCGTCCACCACGCCGAACGCCTTGGCCTCATCGGCCTCGAAGAAGCTGTCGCGGTCCATGACCTGCTCGATCCGCTCGATCGGCTGCCCGGTATATTTGGCATAGAGCGAATTCATCCGCGCGCGAATACGGAGAATCTCCTTAGCCTGGATCTCGATGTCCGAGGCCATGCCCTGCGCCCCGCCCGAAGGCTGGTGCAGCATGATGCGGGCGTTGGTCAGCGCGACGCGGAGACCCGGCTCGCCCGAGGCAAGCAGGAAGCTGCCCATCGACGCGGCCTGACCGATGCACACCGTGCCGACGCGCGGACGGATATATTGCATCGTGTCGTGGATCGCCATGCCGGCGGTGACCACACCACCCGGCGAATTGATGTACATCCAGATATCCTTCTTCGGGTTTTCGGACTCGAGGAAGAGCAGCTGGGCGGTGATCACCGAGGCCATATGGTCCTCGACTCCGCCGGTCACGAAGATGATGCGCTCGCGCAGCAACCGCGAATAGATGTCGAAGCTGCGTTCGCCGCGGCTCGATTGTTCGATGACGATCGGAACGAGACCGCCGGTAACAGGATCAATGGTCATCTGACCGGAAAGCGGATGCATGCGGGATTTTCTCTTGGATGTTTGCCCAAGCGCCCAACATCGGCGCTCGGGCTGCGCGGCGCAAGGGGGGAACGCAGTGAACGCGCGGCATTGCACCTGCAGCATCGTGCACCCACATCGTTACGATGGCGACATATACGGTCCTCGTGACGGGTGGCTCGGGCTTCGTCGGAAGCCATGTGATCCTCAAGCTGATCGCGGCGGGGCACCAGGTACGCACCACCGTGCGCAACCTGACGCGCGAAGCCGAGGTGCGTTCGACGCTGGCCGCGGCGGGCGCGGATGCCGGCGACCGGCTCTCCTTCGTCGCCGCAGATCTGGAGAAGGACGCGGGCTGGGCCGAGGCTGCGGCGGGCTGCGACTATGTCCATCACGTCGCTTCCCCCTTCCCTCCCGCACAGCCGAAGGACGAGAACGAACTGATCCGTCCGGCCCGCGAAGGCACGCTGCGGGTGCTGCGCGCCGCGCGCGATGCCAGGGTGAAGCGAGTCGTGGTCACTTCGTCGTTCGCGGCGATCGGCTATGGCCACGGCCAGAGCGATACGCCCTATACCGAACAGGACTGGACCGATCCCGATGGGCCGGCGGTCCAGCCCTATATGAAGTCCAAGACGCTCGCCGAGCGCGCCGCCTGGGAGTTCGTCGGACGCGAAGGCAACGGCATGGAACTGGCCGTGGTCAATCCGGTCGCCATCTTCGGGCCGGCGCTGGGCGGCGATCTCTCGACCTCGGTGTTCCTCGTCCAGTCGATGCTCGAAGGCAAGATGCCGGGCACGCCGCGCCTCTATCTGGGGGTGGTCGACGTCCGTGACGTCGCCGATCTGCATTTGCGCGCGATGACCGATCCCGCCGCGGCAGGCGAACGCTTCCTCGCGGTGGCGGGCGAGGCGATGTCGCTCCACGAGATTGCGATGATATTGCGGACGCGTATGGGCGAAGCCGCGGCAAAGGCACCCCGGCGCGAACTTCCCGACTGGCTCGTCCGGCTGCTCGCCGTCTTTGTCCCGCTGGCGCGCGAGGCGGTGCCGCGGCTGGGCATCCGCGCGAGCGCCAGCAACGAAAAGGCGCGGCGCCTGCTCGACTGGCAACCACGGTCCCGCGAAGAAGCGATCCTCGCGTCGGGCGAGAGCCTGGTCGCGCTCGGCCTGATCGAACGTTAGGGACTTTTCCACGCGCGCGCGGCTAAGATCCGGGCGTGCCTGCGCCGACCGCCGCCTCCGAACGCCGTTTCCTGCTGCTGCTCGTCGGCGCCGGCCTGCTGCTGCGCCTCCTTCTGCTCGCGACGCGCGGCGACGGGCTGACGGGCTTTTACGGCGCGGGCGAGGCGACCCGCGTGGCGCTCGCCCTCGCGCATACCGGCAGCTTCGCCGACGCTTATTATCAGGGCTATGGCCCCACCGCGCATCTGCTGCCGATAAGTCCAGGCGTGGCCGGATCCCTGTTCTGGCTGTTCGGCGCAGGCAGCGTCGCCGCCAATCTCGCGCTCCTCGCCTGGTCGTTGGCACAAACCTTCACGGGGTATCTGCTGCTCCGGCGGCTGGCGATCGCGTTCGACATGGATCCCCTCGCCGTCCGCTGGGGGACGGCCTTGCTTTGCCTGCTCCCCGTTTTCACGCCGCAAGAAACGATCGACTTCCGCTATTGGGAAGGCGCGGCGGCGCTGGCGCTGGCCGCACTCAACCTGCTTCTGATCGCGCGCGTCAATTCCCGGCGCAGCGCAAGCTCTTCCCTGATGCTCGCCGCGGCAATGCTCTCCGCACTCACCTTCTTCATCAGCCCGGCCGCCGGACTCGGCATCTATGCCTGCTGGGCGCTGGTGGCCTTGTTCCGGCTCGACTGGAAGCGCACCGCCTGGCTCGGCGCGGCCTCAGCTGCGGCACTGGCACTGCTGGTCGCGCCATGGATGCTGCGCAACGCCGCGGTCATGGGCGATCCCATTCCGCTGCGCAGCAACTTCGGCCTCGAACTGGCGATCGGTAACCACCCCGCCGCGGTGAACAGTTCCCATCCCGACGAGACCTTCGCCGCTCGCCTGCTGCAGGTGCACCCGTTTCACAGCCCCGCCGCGCGCACGGCACTCCGCGCAGCGGGCGGCGAAAGCGCCTATTCGGCCGCGCTCGGGGCCGAGGCGCGCGCATGGATCGCCGCCCATCCGACCGAATTCGCCGGGCTGAGCATCGAGCATCTCACGCAGTTCTTCGTCCCGCGTCCCTGGCAATTCTATTTCAGCGGCTGGAATGAAGCGCGACACTTGCGCGCGCTGGTCATCGGGCTGGCGAGCATCGTCGGGCTTGCCGGGCTCGCCCACGGCCTCGTGCGCCGGCGGCGCGGCTATTGGCTGCTGGCGACCTATGTCGCGCTGGCGGCGCTGCCTTATGCCATCGTCCAGCCCATCCCGCGGTACAGCTATATCGTCTGGCCGCTGCTGGTCTTTCTGGCCGCCGAGGCGGTGGTTCGCGCCCGGCAGCGTTTCCGCGGAGTCGCGGCGGTCAGTCCCTGAACGGCCCCGGCTGGGCAAGATAGGCCAGCCGCCGCATCTCGCGCCGCCCGCGCACCACGGTATCGAGGATCAGCCCGGTGAACAGGTTGAGGAAGGCGAGGATCATCAGTCCGGTGGCGAGGACCGCGGTCGGGAAACGCGGCACCAGCCCGGTTTCGAGAAAGGTGATCGCCAGCGGCACGGCGAGCAGCACCGCCATCATCGCAAAGACCGTGGCGATGAACCCGAAGAACAGCATCGGCCGCTCGATCCGGTAGAGCACGGCGATGGTGCGCGCGATCCGGAAGCCGTCGCGATAGGTATTGAGCTTCGACGCCGATCCTTCGGGCCGCGCGAAATAGCGCGTCTCGACCTCGCCCACCGGCATCTTGAGCTCGAGCGCATGGACGCTGATCTCGGTCTCGATCTCGAAGCCCGCGGAAAGCACCGGAAAGCTCTTGACGAAGCGCCGCGAAAAGACGCGATAGCCCGAGAAGATATCGGTGAAGCTGCGCCCGAACAGCCCGGCGAGAATCCCGGTCATCGTGCGATTGCCGAGAACGTGGCCGCGACGATAGGCCTCGGCCGCCTCGTGCACGCGAGTCCCGACGATCATGTCGAGCCCCTCCTCGATCAGCCGCTCGACCATCGCCGGCGCGACACTGGCGTCATAGGTCGCGTCGCCATCGGCCATCACATAGATGTCGGCATCGACATCGGCGAACATCCGCCGGACGACATTGCCCTTGCCCTGCATCCGCTCGCTGCGAACCACCGCGCCGGCTGCGCGCGCGACCTCGATCGTGCGGTCCCCGCTGTTATTGTCGTAGACATAGATGGTCGCGCCCGGGAACGCCGCGTGGAAGCCCGCGATCGTCTGCGCGATGGCCGCCTCTTCATTGTAGCAGGGCAGAAGGACGGCGATTCTGGCGTTCATTGTCCCGCCATAGGGCTGCGTTCGGCACCGTTCGACATATTTGTTCTTTGACTTTTCCCCATCCCCGCGGCGATCATTCCGGCATCGCAAGGGGGAAAGCAATGGGAATACGCGATCTTCGGATCCTGACGCTGATCGTCGCCGCGATGGTGGCGCTCGAAGCGCTTTCAACGCCAATCATATTGCTGGCCGCGGCGCTGTTTCCCGAAGGCTATATGGAAAATGTGGTCCCAATCGCCTCCCAGGTCGATTTCGCAGTGTCGGTATTCACGCTGCTGACCTACGCCGTTTTCGGCCGCTGGATCTACGTGGCGGGCCGAAATCTGGTCGAAGCGGGATACCAGGATCTGGAATTCACTCCGGGATCGCGGATCTGGTGGTTCGCGGTGCCCATCGCCAACTTCGTGAAGCCGTATCAGGGCATGCGCGAGCTGTGGAACGCCAGCCACGGCGAAAGCGACTATACGATCGGCAATGGACTGGTCGGGGCGTGGTGGGCGCTCTGGCTCGGCCACGGCTTCCTTGCCACCATCCTGCGTATCGCCGCAGGGCCGGACGCCGGCACCGGACCGCTATGGTTTCAGTCCGCCGCCGACATTGCCGTCGCTGTCGTCGCGATCATCATGCTCTGCAGCATCGCCGAAGCGCAGCGGAAGCTCGGAACCGGGCAACTGGCCGAAGTCTTCGCCTGAGCTGAAAAGCAAGGCCCGCCGCTCCGGGGTGGAGCGGCGGGCCCGATACTTTTCTGGAGCCAGAAGGCTTAGTCGGCCTTCTTCTTCGCCGGCGCCTTCTTGGCGGGCTTGGCCGGAGCCTCTTCCGCGGCTTCGGCCTTCGCGGCGGGCGCCTTCTTGGTCGCCGCCTTCTTCACCGGCTCGGCCTCGACGAGTTCGTCGCCGGGCGCTGCGGGCTCGATATCGGCCTTCTCGACCTTCTTGGGCTTGGCGGCCTTCTTGGCCGGCTCCTCGGCCTTGGCTTCGTCAGCGGCAGCCTCGGCCTTGGCCGGCTTCTTGGCCGCAGCCTTTTTGGCCTTGGGCTTGTGATTGTCGTGATCGCGAGTGTGCGTGCCGGTGTCGAAGCCCTCGTCGCTCTCGATCGCGGCTTCGAGCTCCTCGCGAGTCACTTCGCGGTCGCTGATCTCGGCCTTGTCGAACAGATAGTCGACGACCTTGTCCTCGAACAACGGCGCGCGCAGCTGGGCGGCCGCCATCGGCTCCTGCTGGACATACTGGATGAAGCGCTGGCGATCCTCGGGGCCATATTGCTGGGCAGCCTGCGCAACCAGCCGGCTCATTTCCTGCTGCGAGACCTCGACGCCGTTGGCGGTGCCGATCTCGGAGAGGAGCAGGCCGAGGCGCACGCGGCGCTCGGCGATCTTGAAATAATCGTCGCGCTCGGATTCGAGCTCGGCGAGCGCCGCGGCCGGATCGGCCTCATGCTCGGTCTCGTGGACGAGCTGGTGCCAGATCTGCTGGAACTCGGCCTCGACCATCGACGGCGGCACCGGGAAGTCATGACCTGCGGCGAGCTGATCGAGCAACTTGCGCTTCATATAGGTGCGGGTGAGACCATTGAGCTGCTGCTCGATCTGCCCCTTCAAGAGCCCCTTGAGCTGCTCGAGATCCTGCAGGCCGAGCTGCTTGGCGAAATCGTCGTCGATCTTCGTCTCGCCGGCGGTCTTCACTGCGGTGATCTTGAGGTCGAAGGTCGCGGGCTTGCCGGCGAGATCCTTCGAGCCATAATCCTCGGGGAAAGTGACGTTGATCGTCTTCTCGTCGCCGGCCTTCACGCCGACCAGCTGGTCCTCGAAGCCCGGGATCAGACGGCCCGAGCCGATCTCGACTGCCATGCCCTCGCCGGTGCCGCCCTCGAACGCCACGCCGTCGGCGGTCTTGCCGACGAAATCCATCACGACCTGGTCGCCGGTCGCGGCCTTGTGCTTGGCCGGGGCGTCGTCCCAGCCCTTCTGGTTGCTGGCGAGCTGCTGGAGCTGCTCGTCGATTGCGGCATCGTCGGCGGGGACAGTCAGACGCTCGAGCTTGAGGCCGTCGATCGACGGAGTCGGCACGTCAGGGAGCACTTCGAGCTCGACCTTGATCTCGGCATCGGCGCCGGGTGCATAATCACCCTCGAGGCTGACCGACGGCTGCATCGCCGGGCGCAGCTTGTGCTCGACGAGCAGCTTCTGCACGCCTTCCTGGATCGAGTTGTTGAGCGCGTCCTGCGCGATCGCCTCGCCGTGCATCTTGCGCACGAGATTGGCGGGAACCTTGCCGGGGCGGAAGCCGGGCATGCGGATCTGCGGAGCGACCCGCTTCACTTCGGCATCGACCTTCTTGTCGATGTCCTTGGCGGTGATCTTGAGCGTGTAGGCCCGCTTCAGGCCTTCGTTCAACGTCTCGACAGTCTGCATTCTTCAGGCTTCCAACTAGAATGGGATCGCGGCGCCGGGACGCTGATCAAGAGCGGCGGTGCTGGTGCGGGCGAAGGGACTCGAACCCCCACACCTTTCGATACCAGAACCTAAATCTGGCGCGTCTACCAGTTCCGCCACGCCCGCAGGGGCACCGCCGGTCGGCGGGCTCTATAGCAGTCATGGGTGCCGGGGCAAGGCCGTGAAGCAACTTGCAGGCCCCGCGCGGCGTTCAGGAGCAAAGCAGGAGACCCTTGATGCCCGTCGAACCGCCGATTCCCGCCAATCCCGAGCCCACACCTTCGGAAAATCCCGGCACCCCGCAGCCCGCGCAGCCGACCACCCCGCCCCCCGAATATTCTCCGCCCGCCCCCGACGTGGACGTGCCTGACCCGCACCCCGGCGGCGATCCGGGTATCAGCCCCGGGCAACCGATGGCCTGAGACCGCGTTGTCGCGCGATCCGGAGGGCACATGATCGACAAGCACCTGATGAAACTGCGCGCGCGCGACGATATCAGCGCGGAGGAGGAACAGGCGCTGTACGACGCACTGGGCGAAGTGCTCCATTATCCCGCGGATCACACTTTCATCACGGCGGGCAAGGAGCTGGATCGTTCGACGCTGCTGCTCGAAGGCATTCTGTGCCGCTACAAGGATCTCAGTGACGGCGAACGCCAGATCACCGAGCTCCACGTAGCCGGCGACTTCGCCGATCTGCACAGCTTCACGCTCAAGCATCTCGATCACAACGTCATGACGCTGACACCGGCCAAAATCGTGCAAGTCCCGCACGAGCGGCTGAAGCGCATCACCGAACAGCACCCCCATCTCGCCCGGGTGCTTTGGTTCTCGACCAATCTCGACGCGGCGATTCACCGCGAATGGGAAGTCTCGCTGGGCCGGCGCAGCGCGCTCCAGCGCGCTGCGCATCTGTTCTGCGAGCTTCAGGTTCGGCTCGGCATCGTCGGCCTCGCGACCGAACACGAATTTGCCTTGCCGCTCACTCAGGTCGATCTCGCCGAATGCCTCGGGCTCACTTCGGTCCACGTCAACCGCGTGCTCAAGGAATTGCGCGAGCGAAAGCTCGTCGAGTTCCGCAGCAGCCGCGTGGCGATCGCCGATCTTGCCGGACTGCGCCGCGTCGCCGAATTCGACCCGGCGTTTCTCTATCTCGACAAGCGCGCGCGGTGAGCCCCGCCTCATGACATCTCGGGGATTGCTTCACTCGACCGGCCGGATATAGTCGCGGCGGGCAAGCCTTGGGGGAGGCAGACAGGGTGTTTCGACGTGCATTGTTGCTCGCGGCTGTTGTCGCGGGCTTTTCTGCGAACGCGGCGCGCGGGCACGAAGCGGCGCCTGGCGGATGCGAGCTTCATGTCTGGCCGAGCGGCGAGCTCAATTCGGTCTATCAAGGCTGGATTCACGGGGGCATCGTCAATGGCGCGGTGACGGGGCGCGACGGGTATCCGGAGGTGCCGCCCGACCCGCTGGGCGCCGCCTCGCAAACGGAATTGCTCGACCGCGCCCAGCCGCAGGGAATCATCGGTCTCCACAGCTACCGGCTGATCGTCCATCCCCAGCCGCTCACCAGCCGCGAGATCCGGACCACGCCCGGACGGCTCACCACCGACGGCGCGCCCTGCTATGCCGAACTGATCGTCGACGACGTGTTCCTGCAACAGGACGTCTTCTTCGGCAGCCAACTCAAAAGCTCGCTGCGCTACCGCGATTTCGGCGATGGTGTCGCGCCCGCCGTGACGCCGGTGCGGGTGTTCGGCACTTGGGTCAAGACGCCGCTCAAGCTTTTCCCGCCCAAGGAAGGCGTCGATCGCAAGGCGGCGAGCGACGATCTGAAAAGCGCCTATGTCGCCAATCTCACGCGCTTCGCCGAGGCGCTGAACAAACCCGCCAAGGGCAAGCGCGGCAAATAGGCGCACGCGCGCACACGATTTCTTCAACGGGGGACCCATCATGATCAAGCTTGCCTATCTCACGGCGATACTCGCCGGCGGCGTCGCGCTGCTCGCCTCGCCCGGCGCGGCCGCGCAGGATGCCGGCGCAGCGCCTTGCGAACTTCACCTCTGGCCGGCCGAGCGAATGAACTCCACGACCACCGGATTGCTCGGGGGCCTCGTCGGGGCGGCGCTGAACGCCAAGAAGGATGCCGGCAACAAGGCGCAGCTCGCCAGTGCGCTGGACAGCCCTTCGCAGCTCGACGCACTGCAGGCGCTGGATCTTCAGGCATTGATCAATCTGAAGCCCGGCACCGTCCTGGTCCGTCACGAAACGCCGATCGAGCGCAAGACGATGAACAAGGTGAAGACGCGTCGCTCGGATTCGACTGCAAATTGCTATTCCGAGCTGATCGTAGCCGACGTCTTCTACTCGAAGCACATCATGTATGGCCGCTCGCTGAAAACGCTGTTCATGCTCCGCGAGTTCGGCAACGATCAGAAGATCGATTATGAATATAAAGCGTGGGGCGGCAACGGCCTCAAGCTGTTCCCGCCCAAGGAGGGCGAGGATTCGATCGCGGCGCTCGACGAGCTGGTCGGCGTGTTCAAGCGCAATTTCGAGGAATATGCGCGCAACGCGCGCAAATCCATGACCACCAAAAAGCGCGCCTGAGGTGCGGCGGGGCGCTCGCCGCGAGCGCCCCGCAATCGACTAGCCGGTTACCCGCCGCGCGGTCAGCACCTTCACCGGCGTCTCCGGGATCTCGCCCTTGAAGCTACCCTGCAGCGTCTTGGTCGGCGAGGTCGGTGCGTCGAAGATCTTGAGGACCACGTCCATGCCCTCGATCACCCGGGCGAACGCGGCATAGCCGAGATTGTCCCCGGCTTTGGCTGGATCGGCGTCGAACGAAGGCTGATCGCCGAGCATGATCGTGAACTCGCCGCGCGCGCTGCCGGGCGCCAGCCGCGGCATCGAGAGGGTGCCGTCGAGATGCTTGATGCCGGTCTGGCTGGTCGGTTCGTGCTTGATCGGCGCGAGCATTTTCGCCGGCGCGTTCTGCACGCCGAACTGGACGAAGCCGAACCGGTCCTGCACCTTCACCGTGCGATAGAAACTGATCCCGTCGAGCCGCTTCTGATCGACATAGCGCAGGAAATTGCGCGCACTGATCGGCGCCTTGTCGGCATAGACCTCGACGACGAAGCGGCCGGCGGTCGTCTCGACTGCGACGCGGGGATTAGCCGGCGCCGCAACCGGCGTTTGCGCGAACGCCGGAAGCGCCAGCAGCGTCAGCAGAAATGCAGCGACCCAACGCATCCACATCCTCCACGTCATCCCGGCGAAGGCCGGGATCTCAGGCGGCTAGCGAACGGACCCTCGCTCGAGGTCCCGGCTTCCGCCGGGATGACGGTAGAAGGAAGGGCCGGTCGCTCGCAAGATCTCAACCCGCCAGCGCCTTCTTCAACAGCTCGTTGACCACCGCGGGATTGGCCTTGCCGGCCATCGCCTTCATCGTCTGGCCGACGAAGAAGCCGAACAAGGCTTCCTTGCCGCCGCGATATTGCTCGAGCTGGTTCGGGTTCTTGGCCAGCACGTCGGCGATCACTGCCTCGATCGCGCCGGTGTCGCTGGTCTGCTTGAGCCCGCGATCCTCGACGATCTTCGCGGCGCCGTCGCCGGTCTCGAGCATGATCTCGAACACCTGCTTGGCCAGCGGCCCCGAGATCGTCCCGTCGGCGACCAAAGCCAGCAATTCGGCGCCCTGTACCGGGCTGACCGGGCTGCCATCGAGATCCTTGCCGAGGCGATTGAGTGCGCCGTACAGGTCCGAGATCAGCCAGTTGGCCGCGGGACGCGCGACTTCCTGCTCGCCCTTGGCCTGCACCCGCGCCGACTCGGCCAGCAGCGCCTCGAACCAGCGCGCGGTATCGGCGTCGGCAGTGAGCACCGCGGCGTTGTACGCACTCAGCCCGAGATCGCTCTCGTAGCGGCGGCGCTTGGCGTCGGGCAATTCGGGCAGGCTCGCCTGACAGGCGTCGAGAAACGCATCGTCGAGCACCAAGGGCAGCAGGTCGGGATCGGGGAAATAGCGATAATCGTGCGCGTCTTCCTTCGAGCGCATCGACCGCGTCTCGCCGCGATCGGGATCGAACAGCCGCGTCTCCTGGACGATCCGCCCGCCGCTCTCGAGCACTTCCACCTGGCGGCGCGCCTCGTATTCGATCGCCGCCATCACGAAGCGCACCGAATTGACGTTCTTGGTCTCGGTCCGCGTGCCGAGCTCGTCGCCCGGCTTGCGCACGCTGACATTGACGTCGGCGCGCATCGAGCCTTCTTCCATATTGCCGTCGCACGAGCCGACATAGCGCAGAATCGAGCGCAGCTTCTTGACATAAGCCCCTGCTTCGGCGGGCGAAGCCATGTCCGGGCGACTGACGATCTCCATCAGCGCGACGCCGGCGCGATTGAGATCGACATAGCTGCGCGTCGGATGCTGATCGTGCATCAGCTTGCCGGCGTCCTGCTCGATATGGATGCGCTCGATCCCGATTTCCTTGGTGAAGGCTTCGGGGTCCTTCTCGTCGAGGCTGATCTCGATCCGGCCCTCGCCGACGATCGGGTGGTAGAGCTGGCTGATCTGATAGCCCTGCGGCAGATCGGCGTAGAAATAATTCTTCCGGTCGAACCGCGAATATTTGTTGATCACCGCACCCAGCGCCATGCCGGTGCGCACCGCCTGGCGGATGCACTCCTTGTTGGGCGTCGGCAGCATGCCGGGCATCGCGGCATCGATCAGCGACACCTGGCTGTTGGGCTCGGCGCCGAACTCGGTCGATGCGCCCGAGAAGAGCTTGGCGTTGGAGGTGACCTGCGCGTGGACCTCGAGGCCGATCACGACCTCCCACTCGCCGGTGTCGCCCTTGATGCGGTAGCTGGAAACTGCGGAATCACTCATGCGGCCCCCGCTAGCACGAGGCGGGCCTTCGCCGCCAGCACCCTTGCCACCGCTTTGTTAACTGCCTTTATGGCACGCCCGACCACGATGGACGCGCCGCCGACCGACCGCCTCGTCGCACTCGATCTCCTGCGCGGACTGGCGGCGCTGGCGATCGTGACGCGGCATTTTCCGTGGCCCGGCGACGTCGTCGCCTTCCTGCCGCGCGACTATCTGGCGGTCGACCTGTTCTTCGTGCTCAGCGGATTCGTGCTCGCGCGGGCGTGGTGGCCGCGCCTGTCGGAAGGACAGGGCAGAGGTCGCTTTCTGATCGATCGGCTGATCCGGCTCTATCCGCTTTATCTGCTGGCGACGCTTTTCGCCGCGGCGATCGCGCTTGTGAACGGCGCGCAGGCGGGCACGTGGGCAGTGACGCTCGGGGCGAACCTGCTGTTCCTCCCCGCCCCGCCCGATCCGGCAACAGGACCGAATCTCTTCCCCTTCGTCTATCCGGCGTGGTCGCTATTCTGGGAGCTGCTCGCAAATCTGCTCCTCGCGCTCGTCGCCTTCCGGCTGCGGGGGCCATTGCTTCCGGCCCTCCTGCTGACCGGCGCGCTGCTGCTGGCCTGCACGGTGCAGGAGCTCGGATCGCTCGATGCCGGGCCGCGGTGGAGCGATTTCGTCGGCGGCGGCTTTCGCGTGCTCTACGGCTTCTTCGCCGGCGTGGCGCTTGCCCTGCTACATCGCCGCCTGCCGGTCCGCGTCGCGTTGCCGGACTGGCTCATCGGCCTCGCCTTGCTCGCGGCGTTCGCGCCGGGGACAGCGCTCGCGTTCGGCGCGGCATATGATTTTCTCGCCGCTATCCTGCTCTTCCCCCTGCTCGTGCTGCTCGGCGCAAATGCACGCACCACGCCGCTGTCCCGCCGCATCGGCGCAGGGCTCGGAGGGGTGTCTTATGGAATCTACGTGCTCCACCAGCCGGTGATACAGCTGGCAGCGATGATCTTCTCCGCGGAGCGTATCGGCGCGTCGGGAGTCCCGGGCATGGTGGCGCTCGTCCTCGTCACGCTCGCTGCCGCATGGGCAGCGACGCGCTGGATCGACACGCCGCTACGCACATGGACCCGGCGACGGCTCCGCGTTCAGCGGGGCAGCGCCATGCCGATTCTCACCACCAGCTCTCCGGCCGCGCCGTAAAGCCTGCGCGCTCCTCGATCGCCAGCCCCGCGTCGAGCACGCCCTGTTCGTCGAGCGGCTTGCCGATGATCTGCAAACCCAGCGGCAGCCCACCCTTGTCGAGCCCGCCGGGCACCGACATCGCCGGCAGCCCCGCGAGGCTGCTCGGCACGGTGAAGACGTCGTTGAGATACATCGCCAGCGGATCGGCCGATTTGTCGCCGAGCGCGAACGCCGCGCTCGGCGCAGTCGGGGTCAGCAGCAGGTCGCAATAGGTCCAGGCATTTTCGAAATCGCGTGCAATCAGCGTCCGCACCTTCTGCGCCTGGGTGTAATAGGCGTCGTAAAAGCCCGCCGAGAGGACGTAGGTCCCGATCAGGATGCGGCGCTTGACCTCGTCGCCAAAGCCCGCGGCGCGCGTGGCGGCGTACATGTCCTGCAGATTCTGGCCCTCGGCCAGCTCGCGCAGACCGTAACGCACGCCGTCATAGCGCGCGAGGTTCGACGAAGCCTCGGCCGGCGCGATGATGTAATAAGCCGGCAGCGCATACTTCGTGTGCGGCAGGCTCACTTCGACGATCTCGGCCCCGGCATCCTTCAGCCAGTCGATGCCCTGCTGCCACAGGGCCTCGATCTCGGCGGGCATGCCGTCGACGCGATACTCCTTGGGAATGCCGATCTTCTTGCCGCGCAGATTCCCCGAAAGGTTCGCTTCCCATTTGGGCACCGGCAGCTCGAGCGAAGTCGAGTCCTTGGGGTCGAAGCCAGCCATATTCTCGAGCAGGATCGCGCAATCCTTGACCGAGCGCGCCATTGGCCCCGCCTGATCGAGCGACGAGGCGAACGCCACCACGCCCCAACGCGAGCAGCGGCCATAGGTCGGCTTGATGCCCGAAATGCCAGTGAACGCCGCGGGCTGGCGGATCGAGCCGCCGGTATCGGTGCCGGTTGCGCCGGGAACGACTCGCGCCGCGATCGCCGCCGAGGAACCGCCCGACGAACCGCCGGGTGCCAGCGGGGCATTGTCACCGCCGCCGCGCCGCCACGGCGAAATCACGTTGCCGAAATAGCTGGTCTCGTTGGACGAGCCCATCGCGAACTGGTCCATGTTGAGCTTGCCGAGCATCCCCGCGCCGGCATCCCACAGCCGCTGCGACACAGTCGATTCGTAGACCGGCTTGAAGCCTTCGAGGATATGGCTCGCCGCCGTGGTCTGCACCCCCTTGGTGGCGAACAGATCCTTCATCCCGATCGGCACGCCGGCGAGCGGCTTGAGCGTCTCGCCCGCGGCGCGCGCGGCATCGGCGTCCTTGGCCGCGGCGATGGCATGGTCGGGAGTTTCGACGATGAACGCATTGAGCGCCTTGGCGCGGCTCACCTTGACGACGAACGCATCGGCGACTTCGCGCGCCGAGAAGCTGCCGATGCGGATGCCGTCGCGCAGCTGCGCGATGCCGAGATCGGTAACGTCGGTCATTCGACCACCTTCGGCACGGTGAAGAAGCCATGCTCGCCCTGCGGTGCATTCTGGAGAACGGCGTCGCGCTGCTTGCCCTCGGTCACCACGTCTTCGCGCAGACGCAGCGTGTTGGGGATCACGGCAGTGGTCGGCTCGACATTCGCGGTGTCGACCTCGCTTAGCTGCTCGATCCAGCCGAGGATGTTGTTGAGCTCTGGCGCGAGGCGCTCGGCATCGGCATCGCTGATTGCGATCCGGGCGAGGCTGGCGACCTTCTTCACGGTTGCAGTATCTACGGACATGAAGGCGCGACTATCAGCCGCGCCCTCACCCTTCAAGCATTGCTATTCGAATGGATCGCCGACCGGCACGCCGCCGACATAGACCTGTCGGCGCGGCACGGTCCGGATCTCGACTTTGCCAGCTGCGTAGCCAGCCGAAATCGCCTGATCGTCCTCCGCGCCTGTCGCGCGCAGGGAGCTCCCCTGCTCCCACTTGCCATCTTCGAGGCGATAACGGATGCCGTCGCGGCAGGCGATGCGAACGGGCGGCGGGGGCGATGCCCTCGCGGGGGTTGGCTTCGGCGCAGCGAAGCAGCCGTCCTCGAACACCAGCGCCTCGCTTTCGCTGATCAGCAGCACGCCGCACTTCTGCTCGCGCGTACAGTTATGCCCCTGCGCCATCCTCTCGCGCAGCCCTTCGGGCAGTGTGGCACCCGGCTGCAGCATCCGCGTGTTGGCCGTAACTTCGGCGCGGTTCCTGGCCTGCTGGCCGGTATCTTTCACGTCCCAACGCATCTCGGCCCTGGCCACCTCGTTCGCCCGCGCCTTGATCACCGCATTCGTCGATGCCTGCAGCTTCTTGAGCGCAGTTCGCCCGGGCTGGCCGAAGTCGAACGCCAAGGCCCGCCAATCGAATTGCTCGGGCGTCACCTTGCCCGATTCTAGCCGGGCCAACTGATCGCGCGTCGAGATCGCGTTGAAGCTCACCAGCGGCGTCGCCAGCACCAGCGCCACGCCGCACACCACGAACGCGAGCGCGAGGTTCAGCGGCCGCACCCGTGCGGCCCAGTCGCGCCTGCCCCGCACCAGCGCGACCAGATAGGCCGCCGCCCACAGGCAGGCGATCGCCACGAACACCACTGCCCAGAGCCGCTCGGGGGTGAAGCCGTACTGCCCGGTACGCAGCGAGATCGCGACCGCGGCGAGCACCGCCAGCGGCAGCATCACCGCCGCCAGCGCCATTGCGCCATAGCGCAGCAGCGGGAAGCGCCGCTCCTGCCCCGGCGCGTTGCCGATCACCGCGTTGGCGAGAATCAGCGCGCCGACCACACAGAACAACAGGATCGGAGTGGTCGACTTGGTCGCCTCCCAGAGTGCGTTCAGCCCGGTGAAGGGCAATGCCAGCACGAACAGCACCAGCCCCACGGCAAGCACCGGCGCCAGCACCGCGAGCACCATCGCCACGACCCGCTGGAGCAGCCGCACCACGCCGTCATGCTCGCGCAGCAGACCCAAAGCCGCCCCGAAAGCGAGCCCGATCAGCGAACGCCAGAACCAGTCCTTCTCGAGCAGCTCCTTGAGAAAATCGATCTTGATCAGATCGAACAGCATCGCCAGCAGCCACGCCAGCGCGAACACGATGCCGACGAAGACCCAGCACGCGCCGAACAGCACCACGTTGGTCCAGGCATGATCGTGCACCACCGGATAGGGGAAACGGCGCGCTCCCTCGTCCCGCGCGGCCTGGAACAGCGGCGCCGCGATTGCGACGGCGAGCAGCAGGCTGACCATCCGCCAGCCTTCGCCGACGCTCCAGTCCTCGGGCGAGCCGCTCCACCCGACGATCAGCGCGCCGATCAGCGCGGTCGCCGCCGAGAACAGAATCGACGCCCACCACAAGCGGCGCTCCAGCGTGAAGCCGGCGAGCCCCGCGACCAGCACCACGCCGGTCAGCGTGGCGGCCTCGATCGTCGAAAGATGGCTGTGATAGCCGCTGCCGAGGATCAGATGCACGCAGAGCCCCGCGGCAAGCCCGATCGCGGCGAGGATCAGCGGCCGCGCCACCCATGTTCCTTCGGCAGGAGCCCCGTCCCCGGCAATGGCTTCGTCGGTCTGCACTGGCGATTCTCCGGTCGAGGAACAGATCAGGGGTCTGGCGCAAAAGTCGCCGCACGGCATGCGCAAAGGCTGCGCGTTTCGTGAGCTGTGCCGATCGGGCCGCCCTCCCCTTCGCGAGCATCCTTCGGCAGCGCCTTCCCGTCAATGCAGTTGCATCCTTCCCGACCCTGCGCCACGGGACTGCGATTGCAACGCTCCCGGCTTCTGTCGCGCGGCACATGGAGATTGGGCTTGGCCCGGAAGTTCCTCTATCTCATCGTCGTCCTGATCGTGCTCGTGCTCGCCGGGGCCTTTGCCTATCGCTTCTATGCCGTGCAGCTGATGCGCCAGTTCATGGTGCCCGGCGGCGAAGTGGCGGCGCTGCCCCCGCCCGATCGCGCCGCTTATGCCCGCGGCGACATGTGGATCGCGCGCCCCGACAAACCCGGCAACCCTGCATTGTGGACTCCGGCCGGCTATCAGCCCGCGGCAAAGCCCGCGGCAGCGGTGTTCTTCGTCCATCCCACCTCGTTCCTCGACACGCAGACGTGGAATGCACCGCTCGACAATCAGGATGCCAACAACCGCGCCGCCTTGTTCCTGCGCGGTCAGGCGAGCGCATTCAATTCGGTCGGCGAAATCTGGGCGCCCCGCTATCGCCAGGCGACCTTCGGCGCCTTCCTCACCAGCAAGGCGAGCGCCGGGAAGGCACTCGATTTCGCCTATCGCGACGTGCTCGCTGCCTTCGACCAGTTCGTGATCGAGGCGGGCGACCGCCCGATCCTCCTCGCCGGCCACAGCCAGGGCGCGCTCCATCTCTCGCGGCTGCTCGTCGATCGGGTCGCCGGAAAGCCGATCGCGAAGCGCATCGTCGCTGCTTATGTCGTCGGCTGGCCGGTCTCGGTTTCGGCCGATCTCCCGAAAATGGGGCTCCCCGCCTGCGCGGGTGCCGATGCGGCAGGGTGCATCCTGTCATGGCAGAGCTTCTCCGAGCCCGCCGATCCGGCGCTGATCGTCGACACCTTCGACGCGACCACCGGCTTCACCGGCCAGCCGCGCGCGGGGACGCCGATGGTCTGCACCAACCCGATCACCGGCAAGCCCGACGATTCGGCGCCGGCGGAGGCCAATCTCGGCACGCTGATCCCGGACACCAACTTCCAGTCCGCGCAGCTGGTGATCGGCCGCGTCCCGGCGCGTTGCGAAGGCCGCGGCTTTCTGACGATCGGCGCTAGTCCGCCCGATTTCGGCCAGTATGTCCTGCCGGGCAACAATTATCACGTGTTCGACTACAGCCTGTTCTGGGCGAATGTGCGCCGTGACGCCGAGCGCCGGCTGGCGGCGTACAAGAAGTGATCACCACCGCCCCCGCCGAGTTCCGCGTCGTGCTGCCCGCCGGCGGACGCCTGCTCGGGCTCGATGTGGGGACGAAGACGATCGGCACCGCGTTGTGCGACGCCGGCTGGAGCTTCGCCAGCCCGGCGTCGCTGATCCGCCGGACCAAGTTCACCAAAGACAAGGCAGCGCTCGCCGAGCTGATCGCGGCGCAGCAAGTGAAGGGCCTCGTCATCGGCCTGCCGCTCAATCTCGACGGCAGCGATAGTCCGCGCACCCAGTCCACCCGCGCCTTCGCCCGCAACCTCGACGATATGGGCCTGCCGATCCTGCTGTGGGACGAGCGCTGGTCGACCGTCGCGGTGGAACGCACCCTCATCGAACAGGATTTCAGCCGCGCCCGCCGCGCCGGGATGATCGACAACATGGCCGCTGCGCATATCCTTCAGGCCGCGGTGGACGCCCTCGTCAACGCCTGAACGACGCGGACAACTCGTTCAGGCCGCGTCCTGCTGTGCGAGCAGCCTCCGCGCGTGATCGGCCATGCGATATTGCTCGATGAGGTCGGCGAATGCCTGTGCGGTCATCTTGTTGCGGAGGCGCCTGGAAGCGATCTCGATCCCGTGTTTCTTGCGGTTGATCTTCGCGCGCCGCGCGCCCTTGCCACGGCCAGGCAGCGGCGCGTCGGGGTTCAGGAAGACACTGAACCGCAGCCCGTTGCTGTTGGCGCCGCCGGCCACCTGATAGCCGACCTGCTCGATTTCGCGCCAGAGTAGCGGACGATCCACCCCGTCGAGGACGATCCTGTCCGGATGGAGCGTCACGAACGGCTTCTCGCCACGGATCAGCAATGCGACTGCGATGACCAGGAAGACCAGTGCGATGCCTGCCGCGATCAGGGTCAGCGAACGGATGTCGCTAGGCAATTGCGACTCCTCGATCTTGATGCCGATCGCCATGGCGGCGAAGATCAGTCCGCCGACGAGAAGAGCCCAGCCTCCCGCCTTTGTGCTGTCCCGCACCTCCACTGCCTCCGTAGCCACCGCCCCCGCCGCGGTCTCGAGCGATTCACGATGCGCTCGATGAGTCTCGCGGGCACCGCCGGTGAAATCGGCGGTAAGGTCGCGGAAGAGCTGTTCCGGAGCGGCGAACAGCGCAGAAATCCGCGCCATCGCATCTTCGGCCGGCGGCGTGGTGACTTCGGCGAGGAGCGCCGGCCCGGGAGTCACGCCCAGCGCGGCGAGGCGCTGGTGCCGCGGCGGATGGGTGTCGGTCGGGTGCGGCTGCTGTTCCTCAATTCCGGAGGGATCGTCGAGACCGTGCGTGCGCGCTTGTTCGACGGTCGCTGCGATCAGGTCGGGCGGCGCGGTCTCGGGCTTCTGGAATGCGGCACCCAGCGTCTCGGCAATGCACCTCTCGACGGCGTCGGTGCGCAGCAGCGCACGCGCCTGCGCCTCGGGCGAAGTGATCCGGGCGCCGGCTTCGTCGGCCGCGAATTCGCGCACCCGGCTCCAGTGCATCACTGCGCGATCGAACCGCTCCATCACGAAGACGCCTAGTTCGACTGCCGGGCGGGTGATCAATCCGTCGGAGCCGTCGGCGCCGCGGCCCGCCAGCACCATCGCGGCGAGCGAACGATTCACCCCCGCATAGATCGGCAGGAAGCGCAGGCTGTATTCGGTGTCGCCGCCAGTGAAATGGCCGAGCTCGTGGCCGATGATCGCCTCGGTCTCGTCCTGGCGGAGCAGCGGCAGATAGGGCAGCGGCAAATAGAGCGTACGCCCCTCGAAGCGCTGGCCGTCCGGCAGCAATTTGGGCCCGGAAGTGACGAAGAAACCGCCGGTCAGGCCGACGACGATCTGGTCCGGGCGCAGTGCGCCGAGCCGTTGGGCCAGACCGTCCACCCATTGCCACAAGCCCGGCGCGTCGGCGCGCGACACATTCCGTCCGTCGATCTCGAGCGGATCCGGCTCGAACAGCGCAAGCGTGTGGCGCAGGTTGAACACCGCCTTGCCCGCGGTCCACAGCGAGAAGCCCATCACGACGACGGCGATCAGCATCAGCTTCATGTCGCGGGTGCCGGGATTTTCGAGTTCGGCCAGCGGCGCGGCTTCGAACGCGACTGCGGCGACGACCCCGAGGGCGGTGGCCACGACCTGCACCCCCAGCAGCGGCGGCAGCGCGCGACGGACGAAGCTGAAGCCGCGCTCCAGCGCGTCGCGCGACTGGCGCCCGGCCCAGCCCAATGCAGTGGAGCCGAGCAGCATCAGGACCGAAATCGCCAGCACGAGCGCGGCGCACACAATCACCACAGGGGGCAGACGCCCGCGAATGTCCTCAACGAAGATCGCCCGGTCCAGCCGCTCCAGTTCGTCGCGCAAAAGCCCGACGGATGCCTCGCCGACATAGACCCGGCCATCCATGCGTATTTCGGTATCGGAAGCGATTCTGCGGTCAGCGGTTGCCGCCCGCGTCTTCGCTTCGAAATCCGCGAGCAGTGGCCCCAATTCCTCGCGCGCGGCGATATTCTCGGCCTGATTCGCCGGTACGCGTTGCTGCTCCCAGATCCCGAGCGCCAACACCGCGAGCGGGAGGATCAAAGTGACCAGAACGAGAATGGACGCTGCGCGAACCCGGCTCGACACGATTTGCCCCTTTCGACGAACAAGTGGCTTTCGCGTAGCGGATGCAAAAGCATCCAGGCAACCGCTGACGTTGCGGCAGCGAAACTTCCCGGCGGATCGCTTGCGCGGGCCTTGCCCCCTCGTCCGCGCGTCGCTACCCCGCAGCTTTAATGCAAGCTTCCGATCACAGCCCCGCGGCGCAGCTTCCCGGCCGCGCCGCCTTCCCGCACCGGCATTTGACCGGGATCGCCGGGCTCCAGCCGCACGAGATCATGTTCCTGCTCGATGAGTCCGAACAATGGGTCGAGGTCAACCGCACCCGCGCCAAGAGCGACAAAAGGCTCGAAGGCCTCACCCAGATCAATGCCTTTTTCGAGAATTCGACGCGGACGTTGCTGTCGTTCGAGATCGCCGGCAAACGGCTCGGCGCGGACGTGGTCAACATGCACGCGGCGCAGTCGAGCGTGAAGAAGGGCGAGACGCTGATCGACACCGCGGTGACGCTCAACGCGATGCGTGCCGACGTGATCGTCATCCGCCATATGAGCTCGGGCGCAGTGGATCTGATCGCGCAGAAAGTCGATTGTCCGGTGCTCAACGCCGGCGACGGCTGGCACGAACATCCCACCCAGGCCCTGCTCGATGCGCTGACGATCCGGCGCCGCCGGGGCAGCATCGCCGGGCAGCGCGTGGTGATCTGCGGCGACATCCTCCACAGCCGGGTCGCGCGCTCGAACATGCTGGCACTTACTGCGCTCGCGGCGGAGGTCCGGGTCGTCGCGCCATCGACGCTGATGCCCGCCGCGATCGAGCGGATGTACGTCCAGCCCTTCACTGATTTCGACGCCGCGCTCGAGGGCGCGGACGTAGTGATGATGCTCCGCGTCCAGAACGAGCGGATGGCGGGCGGCTACATCCCCTCCACGCGCGAATTCCACATGCGCTACGGCCTCACGCCCGAGCGGCTCGCCCGCGCCAAGCCGGACGCGCTGGTGATGCACCCGGGGCCGATGAACCGCGGAGTCGAGATCGAATCCTCGGTCGCCGACCACCCGACCCGCAGCGCGATCACCGAACAGGTCGAGATGGGCGTCGCCGTCCGCATGGCCTGCCTCGACGTGCTCACCCGCGCCGAGCGCGGCGTGGAGGGCTGGGCATGAAGACCGTCTTCCTTGGCGCCCAGCTCGTCTGCCCGGTCCGCGGCGTCAGCAACGGCAATCTGCTGATCGACGGGGAGATCATCGTCGCGACCGGCGAGTTCGAAATTCCCGGCGACGCCCGGCGCATCGACCTCGCCGGCAAGACGCTCGCTCCCGCGCTGATCGATCTCGGGGTCTTCTCGGTCGACAAAGCCGCGTGCCGCGCCGGCGGCATCGCGCGTGTCGGGCTGATGCCCGATCAATCGCCGGTGCTCGACGATCCGGGCATCATTCGCCGCGCTGCTCTGTCGGGCAAGCCTGCGCTCTGGGTCCATCCGCTCGCCGCCGCCACCCGCGCGCTCGAAGGGCGCGACCTTGCCGAGATAGCGATCAACGCTTCGGCCGGCGCGCGCGCCGTCGCGACCGGGCGTGGCCGGATCGCGTCGTCGGGGACGATGCGCAAGCTGCTCGCTTATGCGCGCGATTGCGGGCTCGTCGTCGTCGCGCACGCCGAGGATTGCGGCCTGACCGACGGCGCAGTCGCCACCGAAGGCGAGACTGCGACGCGGCACGGCCTCCCCGCCGCTCCCGCGATCGCAGAGGCGCTGGCCGTCGCGCGCGATCTGATGCTGGCCGAGGAGACCGGCGCGCGCCTCCATTTCCGTCAGGTCACTACCGCCGCGGCATTCGAACTGGTCCGCGCCGCGAAACGCCGCGGTGTCGCAGTCACTTGCGGGATAACCCCCGCGCATCTGCTGCTCTCGGATATTGCGATAAGCGACTTCCGCACCTTTGCGCGCCTCTCGCCGCCACTGCGCGACGAAAGCGATCGTCAGGCCGCGCTGGCGGCGATCCGGGATGGGACCATCGACGTGATCGCATCGGGGCATGATCCCCGCGGCCCCGAAGCCAAGCGCCTGCCCTTTACCGATGCCGAGCCCGGCATGTCCGGCGCCGAAACGCTTCTGGCGCTATCGCTGGGGCTGGTGCGCGACGAACTGATTTCGATCGATCGGCTGTTCGGGCTGCTCGCCGCCAATCCGGCGAAAATCCTCGGCCTCGCAACCGGAACGCTCGAGCCCGGCAAGCCCGCCGACCTGATCGTCCTCGATCCGGGTGCACCGTGGCAGATCGAGGCCGAGCGCATGGCGGCACGCGCCGGCAACACGCCGTTCGATCGCCTACCGGTGCAGGGAAAGGTGCTCGCGCTCTACAAAGGCGGCACGCCGGTCGAATAAGCTCGCGGCGGGACCGGATCGGTTCCGGACGTCAATAGAATCTTGTGGGCCTGGCCATCAGGAAGTGGCCGGTCTGGGTCGTCCGCGCCGGACGCTGATATTTGGCGGGCCAGCGCACCTTGGCGAGCGCCACCTGCCACTGCTTACCAGTCATGCAGATCTCTCCGCCGATCTTGTTGCCGGCCTTGTCGCGCTTGGGGGCGCAGACGGTGCGGGCCTGATCGGTGGGTGAAAGCTCGGTCTGGGCTTGCGCCGCGACGGGCGAAGCCAGTGCAAGCGTAGTGGCGGCAAGAGATAGGCGAATCATGGCAGCTGCTCCCTCTAGACAGCGGAGAGCGTACATTAATTACGCCGAGATGAACCGCAAATGACGAAGCGGACTGGCCAGCAAAAAGGGCCGGAGCGTCAGCCCCGGCCCTCGATGTCTCGTGTGGTGTCCTGAATCAACGTGCGGCAACCTGCGTGCGACTGCCACCCTTGACCCAGGCTGCGACGTTGTCGCCGGCCGCCACACGCACGAAGCATGGGCTGCCGCTGGCGCGGACCTGGCTGCAAAGCGATACGGCATCGGTGCGCGCGAAGCCGCCGACCGACAGACGGTAGAAATTGCCCCCGCCGGTCGAGAATTTGGCGCCCTGCGGAGTCTCGGTGCGCAGCGCGGGAACGCGGCGGCTGTGCCGCGCCCATGCGTCGCGCGCCACCGCGGCGCTCTCATAGGCGCCGAGCTGGACATAATAAGTCCCCGGCCTTGCCTTCACTGCCACGGCCGGAGCTGCGACCACAGGCGCCGTGGCAACGCGGACCGGCGCCTTGGGCGTGGCGCGGGCCGAGGCCGTCTGCATCACCGGAACCTGCTGGACCACTTCAGCGCGCGGCCCGAACACGATTTGCGGCCCGGTGCCCGCGACCTGCTGCGGCTCAGGCTGCACTTCCGGCTGCGGCGCGGCAGCGACTTCGACGTCGACCTGCGCCGCCCCCTGTGGCACGCCAGGCATATAGGCATCGACCGGATCGGCGACCGGAACGACTGCGGCCACCGCAACATTGGGCTGCTGCGTCAGCGCGAGTGCGACCGGCTGGCCGCCATCCTCGACGGCGCGCACGCCCAGCAGCGAGGCGACCTGGTCATAGGCATTGGTGGGCCGCGCGAACCGCGCCCATTCGATCATCCGCGCCTGAAGCTGGTCGGGAGAGACGTCCATCGAAGCGATCTTGCCCGCTTCCGCCCAGCGCCCCGCGAGAGCGAGGCTGAGCGCGAGATTCTGACGGGTCTTGGCGGTCGCCGTCGCTTCGCGCGCGGCGGGGCCCAGGATCTCGATCGCAGTCACCGGATCGCCGGCGAGCGCGAAAGCGAGGCCGCGATCGCTCGCGGGAATGATATCGGCATGTGCCTGCAGCGTCGTGCGCGCGCCGGCCCAGTCGCCCTGCGCAACCTTGGCGAGCGCGAGATTGAGCGCCACGCGCCCGTCCTGCGGGCTGAGCGTCAGCGCATCGTTGAGCGCCTGTGCCGCGGACGTGAAGCGGCCCGCCAGCAGGTAAGCCTGGCCGAGCAGCGCGCGATATTCGGCATTGGCCGGATCGTTGGCCACTGCCGCTTCGGCATGCTGAACCGCCGGCTCGGCCTTGCGCTTTGCGATCGCCTTGCGCGCGTCCTTTGCTTCCGCCGCAGCTTTCTTGGCATTGGCGCCCGCGCTGGCAAAAGCGGCGCTGGTGAATCCCTGCGTCGCGACGCCGGTCACCGCGACGCCCCCCAGCACGAGTGCCGAGAGGCCGAACTTGATCATCTTGCGGCTGTTCATCGTCATATCCTTCACCCCCGAAGTATCGCGGGGTCGATCTGGCTGGCGAGTGTGTCGATCCCCTCGAGCGTTTCGAGAAATTGATCGAGTGCTTCGGTTACGAGCTGCTGGGCCGAACGCCCGGTAATGGCGGACGCCAGGCGCAACCGCAGATGCCGTTCCTGGTCGAGCCGCAGCGTGAACGCGGCCCTTGCCTTCTTGGTGGAAACCTCGCGCGCGACGCGCGCGAGCGTGCCCTGCGACACTGCCGGCGCGTGCTTGAGCACCGGCTCGCGCTTCATCGGGCGCGTCGCGATCAGCTGGATCTCGGGCGCCGCTGCCATCTCGGGCTCCGCTGCCATCTCGGGTTCTGCGGCGATCTCGGGCTCCACGGCGATCGCGGGTGCTGGCGCTGGCGCTGGCGCTGGCGCGGCGAGTTGCTCGTCGAGCGCCTCGATCTGGCGCAGCACCTCGGGCTTGGGCGCTTCATAGGCATGCTCGACCGGCGCGACATAAGGCGCCGGACGGAAATCCTCGCCCATGTCGTTCCAGCCGAGATCTTCCTGCTGGCCGGTGTTCATCTGCAGGAAGCCCTGCGGACGCATCGCCGGACGCGCCTGGCCCTTGCGGGCGAGGAGGCTGGAGGAGAGCGAAGCGGTCGGCTTGGGATTGCTGAACATCCCCACCTCCTCAGCTCACCACGCGGCGGCCGAAGCCACCGGCGGACCGCGCCTGGCCGAACTGGCTCGGCTGTGCCGGGGCCGCGAACACGGTGCGGCGGAAATTCTTCTCGAGCCGGTCGTAGATATAGGCCCAGAGCCCGGCGACTTCGCCGGCGGACTTGCCGCGCGGATCGGTCTCCATGACCGTGCGGCCGTCGATCATCGACGAAGCGAAATCGGTGCGGTGGTGAAGCGTGATCGGCGCGACGGTGCCGTGCTGCGACAGCGCGACCGCGGCTTCCGAAGTGATCCGCGCCTTGGGCGTCGCGGCATTGACCACGAAGATCAGCGGCTTGCCGGCGCGCTCGCACAGATCGACGGTGGCGCCGACGGCGCGCAGATCGTGGGGAGACGGACGCGTCGGGATGACGATCAGCTCGGCGACCTGGATCACGCTCTGGATCGCCATGGTGATGGCGGGAGGCGTGTCGATCACCGCAAGCCGGAAGCCTTGCTGACGCAGGACCTCGAGATCGGCCTGCAGCCGCGCGACCGTGGTCTGGGCGAACGCCGGATATTCGGTGTCGCGCTCGTTCCACCAGTCGGAGAGTGAACCCTGAGGGTCGATATCGATGAGAACGACGGGCCCGTGACCAGCCAGCTGTGCCTGCACCGCAAGGTGCCCGGACAGCGTGGTCTTTCCAGACCCACCCTTCTGCGATGCCATCGCCAGAACGCGCATGAACCCCCTCGAAATCTCGATAAGTGCAGGCTTGCTGATGCCATGGCGGTAGATAAGAAGGGGTTAACGGGTTTCGCTGCGGGACACGTTTTGGTTTCCGTGAAAGTAAGGATATGTTTGCCTCTTAAGCATTAAGTGGCATTCCTTTTTGGTCGCGGGGGCGATGGAGCGTGGTGGGAATGAAGTCTCTGTGGATGGTCAGCCTGGCGAGCGTGCTGCTCGCAGCGCCCGTTTCTGCCCAGCGCCGCCCCGCCGCCGCGCAGGAAGACCCGATCAAGGCCGGCGTCGATGCCTATGACCGCGGCGATTATCGCACGGCCCTGGAGAAATGGCGTCCCGAGGCGAACCGCGGCAATGCCGACGCGCAGTTCAACATGGGCCAGGCCTATAAGCTGGGCCGCGGCGTCACCGCCGATTCCAGCCAGGCCGAGGCCTGGTATGGCAAGGCGGCGCGGCAGGGCCACGAGCAGGCCGAAGGCTATTACGGTCTCACCTTGTTCGAGAACGGCAAGCGCGCCGATGCGGTGCCCTGGCTCCAGCGCGCGGTCAGCCGCGACGATGCCCGCGCGCAATATATTCTCGGCATCATGCTGTTCAACGCCGACGGCGTGCAGAAGGACTGGGTCCGCGCTTATGCCCTGATGGTCCGCGCCTCCTCGACCGGGCTCGATCCGGCGGTCAAGGCGCGCGCGCAGATGGACCAGTTCATGCCGCTCGACGATCGTCAAAAGGGCCTCGCTCTCTCGCGCAAATATGAGGACGAATATCGGGGCGGCGGCCGCCCGCTGCCGCCGGTGGAGGTCGCCGAAAATACCCGCCCCTCGCCGCCCGTGACCACGCGCCCCGATCGCCCCGCGGCAACGCGGCCCGACCGGCCGGTGACCACGCGCCCTGTCCCAGCCCGGCCCGCACCGGTAGCCGCGGCGCCCGTTCGTGACGGCGGCTGGCGCGTCCAGCTCGGAGCGTTCGGCGACCCGGGCAACGCGCGCAAGCTGTGGAGCCAGGTCGGCGGGCGGTTCCCCGGCCGGCAGCCTTATTTCGTCAAGACGGGCGGGCTGACCAGATTGCTCGTCGGTCCCTATGCCTCGCGCACTGCGGCGGCCGCCGCCTGCGGCGGGGTCAGACCCTGTGTGCCGGTTTCGCGCTGAAGCCTGCATCGATCGAGACGAACAAATCACTTCGCGGGTGCAACAAAAGCGATCAAGGCGCGTTCGGCGCCCATGATCAAGACCCTACTGGCCGTAGCTGCCATCCCCGCCCTGTTCCTCTCGACCGCTGCCGCCGCGCAGGATGAGGATCAGCCGCGCGAGCCACGCCGCTTCCGCGTAGCGCTCGGCCCGCAGGTGCTCCCCAGCTATCCGGGCTCCGACAAATTGCTCGTTGCGCCCTTCTGGGACATCTCCGTGAGCCGCGGCGATCGGCCATTTCTGTTCGAATCCGCTGACGAGAGCCCCGGAGTGCCGCTGATCAGAACCAGCAGCTTCGCGATCGGCCCGGCCTTCAATCTGGAAGGCAGCCGCCGCCGCAACGAAACCGACTTGCCGGTCGACGAAGTCGGCGTCTCGATCGAAGCGGGTGGTTTTGCCGAGCTCTGGCTTGGTTCCGCGGTCCGTGCGCGCGGCGAACTGCGCAAGGGTGTCACCGGCCACAAGGCGCTCATCGGCAATGTAAGCCTCGATTACGTCGCCCGCGACGGCGACAAGTGGTTGTTCGCGGTGGGGCCGCGCGTCGCATTGTCGGACCGCAAATACCAGGAAGCCTATTTCGGCGTGAACGCCGCGGCGAGCGCGCGCACCGGCCTCGCGCCCTATTCGCCCGGTGGCGGCGTGCACGCCGTCGGTGCCGCTGCGAGCGCCCTCTACCAGCTCGACGAGAGCTGGGGCATCTCCGGCTACGCCAAATATGATCGCCTCGTCTCCGACGCCGCCGACTCGCCGATCGTTCGCGCGATCGGTTCGCGCAATCAGTTATCGGGCGGCGCGGCGCTCACCTTCACTTTCGGGGGCGGCCGCTGAACGATCTTCAGCGCAGGTTCAGCCGGATCATGCTATACGCAGTCCCATGACCAGCCTCGTCAAAACCCTTCTCCTCGGCGCGAGCCTGATCGCCGCGCCCGCCGTCGCCGCGCCGCGCGACACGCCCGAAGTGAAGCTCCAGAAGCTGCTTGCCGGCCGAACCGCCGGCAAGCCGGTCGATTGCATCCCGCTCTCGTCGAACTCGAGCCAGATCATCGACGGCAAGGCGATCGTCTACCGCGTCGGCAGCAAGCTCTACGTCAATGAGCCGCGCTCGGGCGCCGAATCACTGAACGACGACGACGTCCTCGTAACCAAGGTGTTCGGCTCGCAGCTCTGCAGCATCGACACGGTCAATCTGGTCGATCGCACGAGTGGCTTCCAACGTGGCTTCGTGATCCTCGGCAAGTTCGTGCCGTGGACGAAGGTCAAGCAGGCCGCTCGCTAAGCCCGTGTCCAAGGCACGCAGCTGATCCGGCTGCTTGAACCATGCTGTTCCCCGGCGAAGGCCGGGGCCCCGTTGGATCAGTCTCTAGACAATAGTCCAGTCGCGTCGCGCCAGCCCTTGGGCATAGAGCAACGCGGTCAGATCGCCATGATCGATCCGCACGCCGGCCGCCGCAGCGACGATCGGCTTGGCGTGATAGGCGACGCCCAGCCCCGCCTGGCGGATCATCGCGAGGTCGTTGGCGCCGTCGCCCACCGCCATCGAAGCTTCGGCCGCCAGCCCCAGTTCGGCCAGTGCGTTCAGCAACGTGGTTTCCTTGGTAGCGCTGTCGACGATCGGTTTGGTGACGGTCCCCGTCAGCCGCGCATCCGCTATTTCGAGCCGGTTGGCGATCACCCGATCAAAGCCGATCTCGGCGCCCACCGGCTCGGCGAAGCGCGTGAAACCGCCCGAGACGAGGATGGTGGTCGCCCCCCGCGCGCGCATCGTCCGCACCAGCGCCTTCGCGCCCGGCATCAGCTTGACGCGCTCGGCGAGGCAGCGATCGATCGCGCTTTCCTCCAGATCCTTGAGCAACGCCACCCGCGCGTCGAGCGCCTCGGCGAAATCGAGCTCACCGCGCATCGCCCGCTCGGTCACTTCGGCGATTCTGCTCTTGATCCCGGCATAATCGGCGAGTTCGTCGATGCATTCGACGGTGATCATCGTCGAATCCATATCGGCGACCAGCAGCTTCTTGCTCCGGCCCGCTTGCGGCTGCACGATGATGTCGGTCGCGGGGAACGCGCCTTCCAGCGCCGCGCGCGCCGCGCCCGGGTGCGATACGAACAGCAGGTCCGCGGCCCTGCCCTCGTCGAGCCAATGCCACGCACCCGGCGCGCAATCGACACCCGCGAGCCGGTCGGCCGCTTCGGAAAGCTGCCCCGCAGCGAGACCGTCTGCTACAAGCGTCGCGATGAACATGGGATCCCCTGACCTGCCAACGGTGGCGCTCATCGCAGGGCCGACCGCGAGCGGCAAGTCCGCGCTCGCGCTGGCGCTCGCCGAAAAGCACCGCGGCACCGTGATCAACGCCGATTCGATGCAGGTCTATGCCGATCTGCGCATCCTCACTGCGCGCCCCACGCAGGAGGAGGAGACGCGTGTGCCGCACCGGCTGTTCGGCCATGTCGACGGCGCCGATTCCTATTCGGCGGCGCGCTGGGCGATCGAGGCACGCGCGGCGATCGCCGAAGCCCATGCCGCCGGCCGCCTGCCCATCCTCGTCGGCGGCACCGGCCTGTATCTGCGCACTCTGATCGAAGGGATCGCGCCAATCCCCGAGATCGACTCCGCGGTGCGCACTGAAGTCCGCGCGCTCGACGTAGCCGATGCGCATGCGCAACTCGCCACTGCCGATCCCGAAGGTGCCGCGCGGCTGCACCCCGGCGATACCAGCCGCGTCGCGCGCGCGCTCGAAGTCGTGCGCTCGACCGGCAAGCCGCTGGCGCATTGGCATCAGCAGCGTGTCGGCGGGATCGCGGACGAAATCCGCCTCGCGCCGTTGATCCTCTTGCCCGATCGCGACTGGCTCGGCGAACGCATCGACCGCCGCTTCGCCGAAATGCTGGAAGCCGGCCATGGCGAGGCGAAGGCGCTGTTCGCGCGTACCGATATTCCCGCCGACGCGCCGGTGCTTCGCGCGATCGGCGTGCCCGAATTGCGCGCATTATTTGCGGGCGAGACCGATGTCGTGCAAGCTGCCGCCGCGGGCGCGCTCGCGACGCGACAATATGCCAAACGGCAATACACCTGGTTCCGCCGGCAGCCGCCGGAGGACTGGGAACGATCGACAGAGTTAGAAACGAACGTCAGACTGGCTAGAATTGAAACTAAATTTCATCTATAGAGCTTGACGTGCCATTTTCTTGCCGTTAGCAGCGCCCTCCGGCGGTGTTACGGTGCATCGCAGCATAAGGAGGCCGACGTGACCGAGAAGAGCGGAGCAGACATCCTGATCGAGGCGCTGAGCGATCTCGGCGTGGAAGTCATCTTCGGCTATCCCGGCGGCGCGGTGCTTCCGATTTACGATGCGCTGTTCAAGCAAGACCGCATCAAGCACATCCTCGTCCGCCACGAGCAGGCCGCGACCCACGCTGCCGAGGGCTATGCGCGTTCCACCGGCAAGCCCGGCGTCGTGCTCGTCACTTCGGGCCCCGGCGCGACCAACGCGGTCACCGGGATCACCGATGCGCTGATGGATTCGATCCCGATGGTGGTGATCACCGGTCAGGTCCCGACCGCCCTGATCGGCACCGATGCGTTCCAGGAGGCCGATACCGTCGGCATCACGCGGCACTGCACCAAGCATAACTACCTCGTGAAGGAGCCCGAGACTCTCGGCAGCGTCATCCACGAGGCGTTCCACATCGCGACGTCGGGCCGCCCGGGGCCGGTGGTCGTCGACATCCCCAAGGACGTCCAGGTCGCCACTGCGCGCTACGAAACGCCGGGGCCGATCCAGCACAAGACCTATCGCCCGCAGACCCAGCCGGAAGCGGCGAAGATCCAGGAAGCGGTCGACATGCTCGCCGCCGCCGAGCGTCCGATCTTCTACACCGGCGGCGGAATCATCAATTCGGGTCCCGAAGCCTCGCGGCTGCTGCGCGAACTCGCCGCGATGACCGGCGCGCCGGTCACTTCGACCTTGATGGGACTCGGCGCGCTCCCCGCCTCGGACGAGAAGTGGCTCGGCATGCTCGGCATGCACGGCACCTGGGAAGCCAATTGGGCGATGAACAAGGCCGATCTGATCATCGCCTTCGGCGCGCGGTTCGATGATCGCGTCACCGGCCGGCTCGACGCCTTCGCGCCCAATTCGCGCAAAGTGCATATCGATATCGATCGGTCGAGCGTGAACAAGAATGTCCGCGTCGATCTGCCGATCATCGGCGATGTCGGCATTGCGCTGCGCGAAATGATCGATTGCTGGAAGGCACGTCAGCATCCCAAGCCCGATCTGGCCGAATGGTGGAACCGCATCAACGGCTGGCGGCAGGCCAAATGCCTCGACTTCGAGGAGAAAGGCGACGCGATCATGCCCCAGCGCGCGATCCGGGCGCTGTACGAGGCGACGAAGCACCGCGCGCCGATCATCGCCACCGAAGTCGGCCAGCACCAGATGTGGGCCGCGCAGCATTTCGGCTTCGAGGAGCCCAACAAGTGGCTGACGAGCGGAGGCCTTGGTACCATGGGCTATGGCTTGCCCGCCGCGATCGGCGCGCAGCTCGGCAACCCGGATGCGCTGGTAATCGACATCGCCGGCGACGCCTCGATCCAGATGAACATCCAGGAACTGGCGACCGCGACCCAATATCGCCTGCCGGTCAAGATCTTCATCCTCAACAACGAATATATGGGGATGGTCCGCCAGTGGCAGGAGCTGACCTATCAGTCGCGTTATTCGGAAAGCTATTCGGACACGCTCCCCGATTTCGTGAAGCTCGCCGAGGCTTATGGCTGGAAGGGCATCAAGATCGAGGGCCGGCAGGAGCTCGAACCCGGCATTAGCGAGATGCTCGCTTATGACGGCCCCGTGCTCGTCGATTGCCGGGTGGCCAAGCTCGCCAATTGCTTCCCGATGATCCCGTCGGGCGCCGCCCATACCGAAATGATGCTCCAGGCCGCCGAAGTCTCCGGCGAAATGGACGACGAAGCCAAGGCACTGGTCTGATCCCATGCACATCAAGGAAGAGCAAAAAGAGCGGCACACGCTCGCCGTTCTGGTCGATAACGAGCCCGGCATCCTCGCCCGGATCGCGGGGCTGTTCACTGCGCGCGGCTATAATATCGAAAGCCTGACCGTCTCGGAGATCACCGAGGACAATCGAATTAGTCGCATCACCATCGTGACGTCGTCCTCGGCCGCGGTGATGGAGCAGATCATCGCGCAGCTCGAGCGCCTCGTGCCGGTGCACAAGGTGACCGACCTCACTGCCTTCGGCCCGCATGTCGAGCGCGAGCTGGCGCTGGTGAAGGTCGCCGGCACCGGCGACCACCGGATCGAGGCGCTGCGCCTCGCCGAGGTCTACCGCGCGCGCGTCGTCGACGCGACGACGAGCAGCTTCGTGTTCGAGGTCACCGGCGGATCGGAGAAGATCGACAAATTCGTCGAGCTGATGCGCGAACTCGGACTCGTCGAGGTCGCCCGCACCGGCGTGGTTGCAATTTCACGAGGTCGCGAGGCGGCCTGAATCCATTCCGTGCTCCTGCGAAAGCAGGAGCCGAGGGCCAAGCAACCCTAGGCCCCTGCTTTCGCAGGGGCACAAGCAATACGAAAGGGAAGAACATGAAAGTCTATTACGATCGCGACGCCGATCTGAACCTGATCACCGGCAAGAAGATCGCCATCCTCGGCTACGGCTCGCAGGGCCATGCCCATGCACAGAATCTCCGCGATTCGGGCGTCAAGGAAGTCGCGATCGCCCTCCGCCCCGGCTCGCCCTCGGCGGTCAAGGCCGAGGATGCCGGCTTCAAGGTGATGAGCAACAAGGACGCGGCCGGCTGGGCCGACATCCTCATGATCCTCGCCCCCGACGAGCACCAGGCCGGCATCTGGGACCAGGACCTCAAGGGCAATATGAAGCCCGGCGCGGCGCTTGCCTTCGCGCACGGCCTCAACGTCCATTTCGGGCTGATCGAGCCGCCGACGGACATCGACGTGATCATGATCGCCCCCAAGGGCCCCGGCCACACCGTGCGCAGCGAATATAAGCGCGGCGGCGGCGTGCCCTGCCTGATCGCGATCCACCAGGACGCATCGGGCAACGCGCACGACGTCGCGCTGGCTTATGCCTCGGGCGTCGGCGGCGGCCGTTCGGGGATCATCGAGACCAATTTCCGCGAGGAATGCGAGACCGATCTGTTCGGCGAGCAGGCGGTGCTCTGCGGCGGCATCACCCATCTGATCCAGGCGGGCTTCGAGACGCTGACCGAGGCCGGCTATGCGCCGGAGATGGCCTATTTCGAGTGCCTTCACGAGACCAAGCTGATCGTCGATCTGCTCTATGAGGGCGGCATCGCCAACATGCGCTATTCGATCTCGAACACCGCCGAATATGGCGACATCAAAACCGGCCCGCGGATCATCACCGACGAGACCAAGGCCGAGATGAAGCGCGTCCTCGCCGACATCCAGTCGGGCCGCTTCGTCAAGGACTTCGTCCTCGACAACCGCGCCGGCCAGCCCGAACTCAAGGCCAGCCGCAAGGCAGCCGCGGCGCATCCGATCGAGCAGGTCGGCGCCGAGCTGCGCGCGATGATGCCGTGGATCAGCGCCAACAAGCTGGTCGACAAAGACAAGAACTGATCCATCGGATCAGGCGAATGGGCCGCGGGGCATCGTCCTTCGCGGCCCTTTTCGTTTGCGGAAAACATCGGTTTCCATCTTGTTGTTTGACGCTTCTCACGAAACGTCGGACATGCGCAGGCTCCAACAGGAGGCTTCCCCCATGCGCATCCGCACCATCGCCCTCGCCGCCACGCTTCTCGTCGCCACGCCGCTCGTCGCGCAGCAGGCGATGCAGGTTCCCGGCTCGAAGAACCCCGCACTCGTCACTGCGGGCACCTGGACGATCGATCCCGGCCACACCCTCGTCGAATGGACCGTCGATCACCTCGGCTTCTCGCCCTATTTCGGACTCTTCGGCGAGCCGACCGGCACGCTGACGCTCGATCCGAAGAACCCCGGCGCTGCCAAAGTCGAGGTGACGATCCCGGTCTCCAAGGTGCTCACCGCGAGCTCAGGCCTGACCGGGCATCTGCTGCGCGCGCCCAAGGAAGCCGGCGGCAAGCCCGATTTCTTCGGCCCCACCCCCGCCGACGCGCGCTTCGTCTCGACTGCGGTGGTCGCCAAGGGACAGACCGCCGAGGTCACCGGCAATCTGACGCTAAACGGCATCACCAAACCGGTGACGCTGCACGTGTCCTTCTACGGCGCCGGCAAGAGCCCGGCGCAGATGGGCGGCAAGGAGAATCTCGGCTTCGAGGCGCTCGGTACGATCAAGCGCAGCGAGTTCGGCATCGGCTTCGGCGTGCCGATGGTCTCGGATGAAGTGAAGCTCAAGATCGCCGCCGCCTTCACCAAAAACTGACCGACGGGAAAAATCCTCCCTCGCGCAGCGGGGGAGGATTTTTGACTTTCCCGCTCCCCTTCGGTCAAAGCTCAGCCGAAAGGGGGACCCACATGCCAGAAGAAACCGAAGGCCGCGCCGGCGTAACCCGGGTCGAGGCCTATTCCGACGCGGTCATCGCGATCGTTGTCACGATCATGGTGCTCGAGATGCACGCGCCGGAGGAGCCCGGCTGGGGCCATCTCCTCCATCTCTGGCCGATCTTCACGGCCTATGCCCTCAGCTTCGCCTATGTCTCGATCTACTGGGTCAACCACCACCGGCTGTTTCATCACGCCACCCGGGTGACCAACGGCCTGCTCTGGTCGAACATCGCCTTGATCTTCACGCTGTCGCTGATCCCGTTCGGCACGGCCTATCTGGGCGAGCAGATCTTCAGCCGCGACGCGACGCTCGTTTATATGGGCATCATGCTGCTGCCCTCGGTCGCCTATATGTGGCTGCAGCGGACCGTGCGGCGCACCGGCAGCCAGTCGGAAGAATCGCAAGCCTATCACCGCCTCGCGCTGCGCAAGGGCGCGGCGGCGAGCATCGTCTACGCAAGCGGCATCGCGCTTACGTTCGTCTCGCCCGCGCTCGGCCTCGCCTGCGCGGCTTTGGTCGCGCTCTTCTGGTGCCTGCCGGCGAGCGCGCTCGATCACCTGTTCGAACGCTGACCCGACGAAAACGGCCTGGGCTTCCGCTCCGGCCGTCTCGTCAAGTCAACCTACCGTCAGAAGCCGACGCGAACCCGCCCGCCGAAGAAGCGCGGCATGCCCGGATAGCCGGCATAATTGCCGGTCTGCTCGGGAACCGCGAAGCCGGTCACATAATAGAATTGGTTGGTCAGGTTCTCGACGAAGAACTCGGCCTTCCATTTGCCGTTCGCCGATTGCACGCCGATCGCCGCGCTGACCAGAGGATAGCCTTCGTTGTTGATCGGGGTGCGGCCCGTCACCGGGTTGGGGTTGCCCGAAGGAATGGTCACTTCGCTGTTGTAGCGCATGTCGACATGGAACAGCCCGTTGACCGTGCTGGTGAGCGGCGGAGTCCAGGTCGCCGCCGCGGTGACGGTGTGCTCGGGCTGGTTGTTGAACTGCCGGCCCTCCTGCCCCGCAAGCGGGGTTCCGGTGAAGTCGTTGCCCTCGTCATATTTGGCGCTGATCCAGCTGTAACCGAGCTGGAAGGTGAGTGCCTGGGTCGGGCGGATCGTCGATTCGATCTCGACGCCCTTGCTGACGCTCTTCGGCACGTTCTGGACGACGAAATTGTTGCCCGAGAACACCAGCGACTGGAGATTGTAGAAGTTCATGTAGAACGCCGCGACGTTCAGCGAGAATTCGCGGCTCGGGCTCGCCTTGAAGCCGATTTCATAGGCGTCGTTGGTCTCTGCACCGAATTGCAGGTCGGAACCCTGCGCGCCGTTGCCGCCGAGCAGCACCGAATCGAACGTCGCCTGGTCGAGATTATAGCCGCCCGATTTATAGCCGTGATCGAAGCTGGCATAAGCGAGCAGCCGATCCGAGACCTTGAACGCCAGCTTGGCGGTGCCGGTGATCTCGTTGTCGCTGAAATCGTCCTGGTAATTGCCGTTGAACTCGGTGTTCACCGCCGGGTTGCAGCTCAGCAGGAACAGATTGTTGAACAGCCCCGGAACCTGACGCAGCACGTTGGCATAAGCGGTGGCGGCGGGATCGCCCGCGCGGACCCGGTTGAAGAAAGTGCAGCTGCCCAGATTGTTGTTGATCGAGGCAGTCATGTCCTTGGTCTCGTGGTTCCAGCGCGCACCCAGCGTCACCGACAGCTTGTCGGTCACGTTGATGATGTTGTGCGTGAACAAGGCAAAGGCGTTGGTCTTGACCCGGAAATCGTCGGGGCTGTTGCCCTGCCCCGCCACTGCGCCCGGAAGCGGGCTCGCCGCAAGCGCGGCAAGGCCGGGGATCGGCGTCCGCGGATAATTGGGGATCACGCAGGCGGCCGCCGGCGCGGTGCCCGCCTGTGCCCGGAAACAGCCGACCAGCGGGGCGAGCGCGCCATAGGCGGCGGTCAGCGCGGGCAGCGTGTTGGGCACCGCGGGGTTGAGCAACGCCGCGCCGAGCGTCGGCACCGTGGGCCCAAGCGAGCCGTAGAATTGCAGCGGCGTTCCGAATCCGGCGCGGAGCTGGCCGGCGAACACCGTATCGACATAGCGATTGCCGTCATTACCGATCTGCACCACGTCGCGCAGCTTGTTGGTCTCGTTCAAATAGAAGCCGCCGATCAGCCAGTCGAGCTTGTCGCCGAACGCCGAGCCCTGGAGCCGCAGCTCCTGAGTGAAGTCGTTGAGTTCGTTGCGATAGCCGTTGCGATAGGCGCGATCCACGCCCGAAAAGTCGATGTCCTGGTTCCGGACCACGCGCCAGTTGCGATAGGCAGTGATCGAAGTCAGCTTGATGTCGCCGAGGTCCCAGTTGAGCTCGCCCGAGATCCCCCAATCCTTGATCTTCTCGGCATAGTCGCGGTTGGGCGACATCGCCTGTGTGCGATCGCTGCCCGGGCCGGTGTAGAGGCCGACCAGCCCCTGCGCCGCAGCGATGCTCTGGAGCGCCGGCGCGAGCGGCCCGCGCAGCACCGAGACGGCGCCGCAGCATTGCTCGTCGGTCTGGTAATAATCGCCGATCAGCCGGAAGGTGATGTCGCCGCTGTCAAGCAAAGCCTGGCCGCGCACGTTCCAGCGATCCACGTCGTTGATCGCGCGATCGCTATTGGCGTCGTTGATATAGCCGTCGCGCTTGCGATAGCCTGCGTCGAGGCGCAGCGCGAGCGACTGGCTCACCGGACCGGTGATCGCGCCCTTGACCCCGTACGCGTTGTAATTGCCGACCATCCCTTCGACATAGCCCTGGGTCTCGAACTGCGGCTGCGCGGTATAGATGCTGAGCGCACCCGCCGAGGTGTTGCGGCCGAACAGGGTGCCCTGCGGGCCACGGAGGACTTCGACGCGCTCGAGCTGGGGAAGCTCGGAGATCGCGACGCCGGCGCGGGCGCGGAACACCCCGTCGATGAACACGCCCACGGCGGGCTCGAAGCCGGGATTGTCGCCGCCGGTGGTGATGCCGCGCAGATAGATGGTGGTGCCCGTGGCCGAGGACTGCCCGGTCGAGCTCTGCAGCGACGGCGCCAGCTGCTCGAGGTCGCGGACATTGTCGACGCCGGCATTCTCCAGCAGTTCGGGTCCGATTGCAGTGATCGCGATCGGCACGTCCTGCACGGTCTCGTTGCGTCGGGTCGCCGTGACGACGATGTCGTTGGCGCTCTGATATTCCTGCGTCTGGCTATCGTCGCCGGTGGTGGCGGCGTCCTGCGCATAGGCAGGCGCGGCAAACAACAGGCTCAGCGCAGTCGCCGCGAGCAAATCGAGCTTCTTCATCGGATCGTCCCCCTCTCCTGTCGCCGCCCGATGCTTAGCCGGTGGCGGCGTTGCTTTTATTACGCATGCAACTAACGCTGCATTTTGGAAGCCGTCAACGGGATGCGGCGCGGAACCCCGCGGTTTCCGGCCGTTTTTCACCGAGCGGTACGGATGAGCAACAGGTGCGCCGCGGTGGAAATACGCATGCCGTAGCGTAAAGCGGATCAAGGTCAGGAAGGACGAGTAGATGGCGGAAATTCACGATCCTGCGGAAGATGGCGATCTGGTCGCCTCGCCCGCCAAGATCGCCGTCCCCGATGACGTCGCCGAAGCGATCCGCACGCTGATCCGCTGGTCCGGCGACGATCCCCGCCGCGAAGGGCTGATCGACACGCCGCACCGGGTCGCCCGCGCCTGGAAGGAATATTGCCAGGGCTATGGCGAAGACCCCGCGCACCATCTCAGCCGCGTGTTCGAGGAAGTCGGCGGTTACGACGAGATCGTGCTGCTCAAGGACATCCCGTTCCAGTCGCATTGCGAGCATCACATGGCGCCGATCATCGGCAAGGCGTCGATTGCCTATCTGCCCAGGGATCATGTCGTCGGCATCTCAAAGCTGGCCCGCGTACTTCATGCCTTCGCCCGCCGGCTGCAGGTCCAGGAGCGCCTGACTGCCGAGGTCGCCGACTGCATCTGGGATCAATTGAAGCCCGTCGGGGTCGCAGTGGTGATCGAGGCGACGCATGCCTGCATGACCGCGCGCGGTGTCCGCACCCCCGGGGTCGGCATGGTCACCAGCCGGATGATGGGCGTGTTCCGCGAAGACGAGCGCAGCCGCCGCGAGGTGCTCGCGCTGATGGGCTATTGATGCGGATACTCGTCACCGGCGGGGCGCGGCGGATCGGCGCGGGGATCGCCCGCCGGCTTGCGTTGCGCGGCCATTCCGTGGCGATCCACCACCATCATGCCCCTGAAGATGCCGAGGCGCTGCGCGAGGCGATCACGGCAGCCGGCGGACGCGCCTGCGTGGTTTCGGGTGAGCTTGCCGACGCCGCCACCGCGCCGGCGTTGATCGCCGCGGCGCGTGCAGGGCTCGGCGGCCCGCTCGACGGGCTGGTCAACAACGCCTCGCAATTTACTTTCGACGCCCTCCCGCTCACCGATTTCGCGTTGCTCGACCAGCATATGCGGGTGAACCTCGGCGCGCCGGTCGCATTGGCCTCGGCGCTGGCGGAGCAGGACGATCTCGAATCCGGCGCGGTGGTCAATCTGCTCGACCAGAAGGTGGCGAACCTCAATCCCGATTTCTTCACCTACACCTGCAGCAAGGCAGCGCTCGCCGCCGCGACCGAGATGATGGCCCGCGCGCTCGCCCCGCGTATTCGCGTCAACGCGGTCTCCCCCGGCCTCACCCTCCAGAGCCTCGACCAGTCCGCGGAGGAATTCTCCGAACATGCCCGGCAGAATCTGCTCCAGCAGCCGGTCGCGCTCGACGATATCGCCGCGACGGTCGAGCATCTGCTCACTGCCCGCAGCATCACCGGACAAAATATCTTCGTCGATTGCGGCCAGCGCTTCCTGCCGCGCGACGGCGACGTGATGTTCGAAGGCCGGACGCGCCCCGATGCCTGACTATACGATCCTGCTCGACGCACTCGAGGTGCAGATGGGCCTCGGCATCCACCCGCACGAACAGGCGCCGCAACGCGTGGTGCTCCATGTTGCGATGACCTGCCGCTACGACGCGGCGCCCGAGGACAGGATCGACGCGGTGGTCGATTACGATTTCCTGCGCCGCGAAATCCACGCACTCGCCACGTCGCGCCATTTCGCGCTGCAGGAGGTTCTGTGCGATGCAGTCGCCGCCCTCGCACTGCGCGACGCCCGCGTGCGCGAAGTGCGCGTCCGCTCGATGAAGCTCGACGTCTATCCCGACGCCCGCATCGGCTGCGAGATCACCCGCCGCCGCGACTGACAGGAGAGTGCCATGCCCGACTCGTTGACCGGCCTCGAATTGCGCTCGACCGTTTCGAGCGACGGCAAGCTCACGCTGAGCCTCGAACCCGTCACGCTGACGCCCCCTGGTCCGGACGAAGTCGTGGTCCGTGTCGAGGCCGCGCCGATCAACCCCTCCGATCTCGGCCTGCTCCTCGGCCCCGCCGACATGGCGACGCTCGAGCCCGGCGGCACTGCGGATCGCCCGACGCTCACCGCCGCGATCCCGCAGGCGCGGCTCGGAATGATGAAGGCGCGCCTCGATCAGTCGCTGCCGGTCGGCAACGAAGGCGCCGGCACCGTCGTTCAGGCCGGCGAGAATGTCGCGGGCCTGCTCGGCAAGAAGGTCGGGATGATCGGCGGCGCGATGTACGCGCAATATCGGAAGATCGCCGCGCGCGACTGCATCCCGCTCCCCGAAGGCGCCAGCGCCGCCGACGGCGCCTCGATGTTCGTCAATCCGCTGACGGCGCTGTCGATGGTCGAGACGCTGCGGATGGAAGGGCATAAAGCCCTGGTCCACACCGCCGCCGCATCCAATCTCGGCCAGATGCTCAACCGGATCTGCATCGCCGACGGCGTACCGCTCGTGAACATCGTCCGCAGCGAGGCGCAGGCCGCGATCCTGCGCGACATCGGTGCGCAGTACATCATCGACAGCAGCGCGGAGGATTTCCGCGAGAAGCTCACCGATGCCATCGCCGAAACCGGAGCGACCCTCGCCTTCGACGCGATCGGCGGCGGCCGGCTGGTCAATGCGATCCTCCACGCGATGGAAGCCGCGGCGAATCGCAATGCTACCGAATATAGCCGCTACGGCTCGTCGACCTTCAAGCAGGTCTATATCTACGGCGCGCTCGATCTGGGCCCGACCGAGCTCGACCGCGGCTATGGCTTCGCGTGGAGCGTCAGCGGCTTCCTGCTCACGCCGTTCCTGATCAAGCTCGGCATGGAAGGCGCGCTGCGGCTGCGCGCGCGCGTCGCCGCCGAGCTGACCACGACCTTCGCCAGCCACTACACCGCGACGATCTCGCTCGCGGACGTGCTCGATCCGGCGGTGGCGGCCGCTTATGCGAAGAAGGCCACCGGCGAGAAATATCTGATCGATCCCAACCGCTGAGCGTTGTCATCGCAGCGTCACCGCCCAGGCGCATTTTGGTTGCGCCGGCGGGGGCTGAGTCGAGGAGACGAGCTATGACCGATACGGAAATCGCCAACGATGCCGAAATCGCGACCGACGAGACCACCAGCCTGATCGCGTCGAACAAGGTCGAAGGCACCGCCGTCTATGGCGAGGACGGCGAGAAGCTCGGATCGATCTACAATTTCATGGTCGACAAGATTTCGGGCCAGGTCGAATATGCCGTGCTCCAGTTCGGCGGCATATTCGGAGTCGGCAGCGACTATTATCCGCTGCCTTGGGACAAGCTCACCTACGACGTCGAGCAGGGCGGCTATGTCGTCGACGTCGACAAGGAAACCCTCGAAGCCGCGCCGCGCTACGGCGCCGACGCGCAGCCTGCCTATGACGAGGCCTATGGCGAGCGCGTCTACGGCTATTACGGGCTGCACTATAACTGATGGACAAATCCTCCCTCGCTTCAGCGGGGGAGGATCCCATCTGTCACCCCGACCTTGTGCCGGGGTCCACCGAGCCGCGCAGTCCACAGAAAGAGGCGAGAGCGGCTGGTCTAGCCGCCGCCTAGGCCGCCCGGTTCGCCGCGCTCAGCACCGCCCGCACCGAAGCCGTGGCGATATCCGCGTCGATCCCGACCCCGAACACCGTCCGCCCGTCCGCGGTCCGGCACTCGACATAGGCAGCCGCCTGCGCATCGGCGCCATGCCCGATCGCATGCTCGCTATAATCGACCACATCGAGCGACGGCCCCGTCGTCCCGGCAAGCGCGTCGATCACCCCCGAGATCAGCCCGTTGCCGCGCCCCGAGATCGACTGCTCGACACCGTCCACCGCGATCCGGCCGACGAACACCCGCTGCCCCGCCGCGCCGGTTTCCTCATAGTCGACCAGGGCGATGCGATCGCCCTCGCCCGGCAGATACACCGCCTCGAACTTCTGCCGGATGTCCGCCGCGTTGAGCTCGCGGCTGGTCTCGTCGGCCAGCGCCTGGACGTGGCGGCTGAAATCGGCCTGCATCCGCTTCGGCAGCTTGAGCCCGCGATCCTGCTCGAGCACCCAGGCGACGCCGCCCTTGCCCGATTGCGAATTGACCCGGATCACCGCTTCGTAATCGCGACCGAGATCCTTGGGATCGATCGGCAGATACGGCACGTCCCAAAATTCGTCGTTGCGCGCTTCCTGCGCGACGAAGCCCTTTTTGATCGCGTCCTGATGGCTTCCCGAAAAGGCAGTGAACACCAGTTCGCCGGCATAGGGATGCCGCGGATGCACCGGCAGCCGGTTGCAATATTCGACCGTCTGGATGACCTCGTCGATGTTCGAGAAGTCGAGCCCCGGGTCGACGCCCTGGGTGTAGAGGTTGAGCGCCAGCGTCACCAGATCGACATTGCCGGTCCGTTCGCCATTACCGAACAGGCAGCCCTCGACCCGGTCCGCGCCGGCGAGCAATCCCAGCTCCGACGCCGCGACGCCGGTGCCGCGATCGTTATGCGTGTGCAGGCTGATCACGATCGACTCGCGGTTGCGGATATTGCGCCCGAACCATTCGATCTGATCGGCATAGATGTTGGGCGTCGCCGCCTCGACCGTCGCGGGCAGATTGAGGATCAGCGGCTTTTCGGGCGTCGGCCGCAGGATCTCCATCACCGCCTCGCAAACCTCGACCGAGAAATCGAGCTCGGCGGTCGAGAAGGTCTCGGGGCTATATTCGAAATGCCAGTCGGTATCGGGCTGCTTGGCCGCCTCGTCGCGCAGCACCTTGGCGCCCGCGACTGCGATCTCGCGGATCTCGTCGCGGCTCATCCCGAACACGATCCGCCGCCACGCCGGCGACACCGCATTATAGAGATGGACGATCGCCTTCTTCGCGCCCTTGAGCGACTGGAAGCTCGTCTCGATCAGATCCTGCCGCGATTGGGTGAGCACCTGGACGATCACGTCGTCGGGGATGCGGCCCTCGCGCACCAGCCCCGAGATGAAGTCGAACTCGGTCGCGCCGGCGCTGGGGAAGCCGACTTCGATCTCCTTGACGCCGACCTTGACCAGCAGGTCGAAGAAGCGCTGCTTCTTCTCGCCGTCCATCGGATCGATCAGCGCCTGATTGCCATCCCGCATGTCGGTGGAGAGCCAGCGCGGCGGCTGGGTGATCGTCCGGCTCGGCCATTGCCGGTCGGGCAGATCGACTTGCGGGAAGGGACGGTATTTTACGCTCGGGTCGCGCAACATGGGACTTCGCCTCTCGAGGGTCGCGGCCGCGCCGTAGCGCGTGCCAGGTCGTGCTGGAAGGTCTGGTTTGCCCTTAGGCCAATTGCCCTTAGAGACGTGCGCGCGTGCGGCGGTCCGGCCCCTAAGGGCGGATAAGTCGCAGAAGGTGCAGCGCGTCGGTCACGGGCACAATAATGCCGCGCGGCGCCGCGATTGTCCACCGTCGCCGGCAATCTTGAGAAAATGCTCTTATTATATTGGCATAGCGATCCATCGCTGCACGAACACCAAGGAAAGCCGGATGCTTCAACTCGTCTATGTGAGCAGTGTCAGCCCGAATGCGGCGCCCGCCGATCCGGCGGCCATCCTCGCTGCCTCGCGCACCAACAATCGCCGCGATGCCATCACCGGGCTGCTCTATTCGGACGGCACCCGTTTCCTCCAGGCGCTCGAAGGCCCCGAAGACAAGGTCGAGGCCGCGTTCGAACGGATCCGCCAGGACGCGCGCCACCGCGCGATCGTGATATTGTCGCGTCGCGTCATCGAGGAACGCGAATTCGGCGAATGGGCGATGGCGCACCGTACCTCCGGCGCCGACGCCGATCGCTTCATCGAGCGCGTGAAAGCGCTGGCCGCGAACGCCGCGCCCGATGTCCGCGCCACTTTCGAAGGTTTCGCCAAGGTCCGCCGCGCCGCCTGACCGCTTATTCGACGGCGTTGTCCGGCGCTTCGACCAATTCTGCGGCATTCTCCACTGCGGTCTGGTTCTCGACGGCAGCCGCCTCCGGCGTGGGCGAGGCGCTCGCTTTGGGCGTCGGCGTCGCGACGATATCCGCCATGGGGGGCGGATCCGAGTAATTGGTGCCGGTGGTTCCACCACCGCCGCATCCGGCCAGCACCAGCAATCCACCCAAAACCAGCAACCGCATTCCGTCCCTCCCGCGCGATCGCCGGCTGATAGCATGGCATCGCGGCCGCGGCCATCATCCCCGCCGCGCGCGTTTCCGCCGAGCCGAACCTGCGGCGAGACGAAGCGCCCGTCGCATGCAACCGCGCCCGTTCCCCAGCGCTTAACCTGTGAGAAGGGGAGCAATGGCGGTGGCGGAGCATCTGAAGAAGGGCGATCGGGTCGGCTGGAAATCGCCCGGAGGCACCGCGCAAGGCAAACTGCTCTCTAGACAGACGCACGATACCCATATCAAAGGGGGTCAGGTGCGTGCATCCCGGCACGAACCACAGTACATCGTCGAGAGCGACAACGGCGGGAAGGCTTCGCACAAGCCCGCGGCGCTGACGAAGGAATAGCCCGGAAACGGGTGCGAACAGGAGAAGAGAGAATGGCCGAAACTAAAGCAGCTGGCGGAGCACGTGGTGGCATCGCAAAGCCGGTGACGCCCTCGCCGGAGCTGGCCGCGATCGTCGGCACCGCCGACCTGCCCCGCAGCGAGATCGTCAGCAAGATGTGGGATCACATCAAGAAGAACAACCTCCAAAACCCTGAAAACAAGCGGGAAATTTTGGCGGACGACAAGCTCGAGAAAATCTTCGGCACCAAGAAGGTGACGATGTTCGAAATGAACAAGCACATCTCGAAGCACGTCAAGTAAGGCTGCCGCCGGCCAGGGCCGGCGCGCCGGACGAACACAATGCGGGGCGGGTCTCGAAAAGAGCCCCGCCCCGTTTCTTTGCGCCGGCGTCAGGCGACCAAACCGGGTCCCGGCCGGGCACAAACGCGGCAAGCCCGGGCGAGTGACAGTGCCGGCGCGCCGACTCGCCGAGCCCGGCCACCTGCCCGATCCGCATGCCGCGGGCCGCTCCCGGCCCCTCGTCGCCCGTCTTTTCCACAGAAATCTTCATGGTCAGAGCCTCGCCGGGCTGGCATTGCGCGAACCGAACAGGAGACGAAAATGTCCGAGCGTTTCGAACGTCACCGCCAGCCGTGGCGGACCGACGAGATCCAGAAGCTGCACACCCTCGCCAAGAAGGGCATGCCGCTGCGCGCGATCGCCAAGGCGCTGACCCGCAGCGAGGAATCGGTCAAGGAACGCGCCAAGCTCGACGGACTGAGCATCGCCAAGCTGCACTAGTTTCGTTCGTTCGCGCGTCGGAAGGCCGTCGGCCCTGGACAAATCGCCGTCAGGGTGTGGCGTTGCTCAAAGCCTGAACCCGCAATCGGGGGAAAACCGCTTCCAGCGGCCTCGTGTCGGGCAACACGTAAACATAGCCACCCTTTTTCTGGAAAAGCGGACGCACGGTCTTGCTGTAAAAGGCGCCGGGCACGTTGATGCAGCCAAAGGTGATGCGGTTGTCGTCCGGGGTCGGCGACAGCATCCGCTGGCGGCGACGCTCCTTCGCGCTGGCGCTACCGGGGATCGGGTGAAGCGCCACGGACGTGGCATAATCGACCCAGAGGACCCGCTTGCGCCCGGCGGCGAGGCCATATTTGGCCAGGAAGCGCCCGGCCGGCGTCGTCTTTTCCGCCGGGCCGATCTCGGCGAGATTCTTGCTGCCCACGCCGGGGCTGGCATCATCCCCGGTGGCGACGCCGATCAGCACCGGCACCTTGCCCAGCGGCTTGCCCTTGCGGTCGAACAGAAACAGCGAAGCATTCGCCTTGTCGACGATGATATAGGGCAGCGCGCGGTTATCCCCCGACGCGGCGATCCAGTCGGCAACCCGGACAGCCGCCTCCGAAGGCGTGATTTCAGCCGCGGGCTGCGCCGCCGCGGATGGCCGGACCTCCGCGGCCGGCGAAACGCTCGCAAGCCCGGCAAGCGCCAGAAACAGGTTGATCATTGATTCAAGCGCTCGACCGGCAGTGGCGCTCGCCCCCAGGAGCGAGCGCCGGGAATATCAGCATTCAGGCTTGCGGCCTCAATTGCGCGGCGACTTTCCGCGCTTCTCCTGCGCCTGCAACCGCTGCTCGACACCATCCACACGGCCATTGAGCTGGTCGAGCCGCTGGCCATGCTGCTGCGCCAGGCCGGATGCAGCCTGCGCCTCTGCCAGTGCCGCCTTGGCGGTGCCGTCGGTCTCCTGCAGCCGTGACTCGAGCGCATCGACGCGCTGGCTGACCGGCGCGATCTGCTCCCGGACGAAGGACTTGGACGCGCAGCCACCGAGGCCGACCGCACCAATCAAAAGCACTGCGGGAACGAGCTTACTCACTGAATGCGACATGTTTTTTCTTTCAACTATTAACCAAGCCCACCGATCCAAGCTCACCTCTCGGGTTCCAACAATCCGGATTCTGTCCGGCTGTGCATCTTCTCGGGTCAATGGATGCCGGCAGGACTGCTGCCGGCGCCCGGGGGGCGTGAACTTGTACAACGACGCGGCCGCTTTCGCTCCGATGTCAGCCGTTCCAGCGCAAAAACGGCCTGTCCCCAAAACGGACATCTTCCGGGTGGGGTGGGCAGCGGAACAAGGGTGGTGAAAATCTCTATCCCGCCGCTCTCTTTCTCTAGTCTTTGAAGAGGGCGACGGGATCGCGAATGAAGCCTGGGCGGAAAGCCTCAGCCGAGGGGCGGGTAGTCTGTGTAGCCTTGCTCGTCGCCCACGTAGTAGCTGGATGGCTCGGACGGCGCCAAGGCGGCGCTGCGACGGAAGCGTTCGGGGAGATCAGGGTTGCTGATGAAGAGCGTTCCGAAGGTCACTGCGTCAGCTAGATCCGTCATGACCGCCCGTTCGCCACTCTCTCTGTCATATCCGACGTTCACGATGAACAGGCCGGAGAACCGCTTTCTCGCTTCGGGCGCCAGCCGCTTGAGACCATCGGGAAGCTGGGCCGGTTCCATGAAGTGAAGCAATCCCACCTTCTTGGCCTCGAGAGCCTCGACGGCAAACATGTACGTGCCTTCCAGGTTGCTATCGCCCATGTCGTTATAAGGAATCCGGGGCGAAAGCCTGACCGATACGCGGGACGGGCCAAAGACCCGGATGGCAGCGTCGGTCGCTTCGAGCAGGAAACGGGCGCGGTTTTCGATAGGCCCGCCATAGGCGTCGGTTCTCTTGTTGGGTCCGTCTTCGAGGAACTGGGCCGGCAGATAGCCATTGGCACCATGCACCTCCACGCCGTCGAAACCGGCGGCCTTCGCTGCGCGCGCGGCGGCCTCATAGTCCAGGATCGTGCTGTGGATCTCTTCAAGGGTCATGGCCCGGGGGGTGACGGCCGGCTTCGGCCCCTCGGGTGTGAAGGCTTGGCTGTTGAAGGGCACCGCCGACGGCGCGACAGGCAGGCCTCCGCCATGGAAGTCCGGATGAGACGCGCGCCCCGTGTGCCAAAGTTGAGCGAAGATCAGGCCGCCGGCGTCGTGCACGGCCCGGGTGACCTTTCGCCATCCGTCGATCTGTTCGGCGGTGTGGATCCCGGGTGTATTCATCCAGCCGATCGCTTGCTCGCTGATCTGCGTGCCTTCCGAGATGATAAGGCCCGCTGTGGCGCGTTGGGCGTAGTAGCGCACGGTGAGATCGTTCGCCAAGCGGTCGGGCGACCTGCCCCTCGTCATGGGAGCCATGAAGACGCGATTTCTGAATTCGAACGTGTCGGTCTTCAGCGGGGTCAGCAGTTTCAGATCGCTCATTTGACACTCCAGTAAGTCTGGATGCCTAGGTATATATTGTAGACCTAGCGTCAATTAGGCACCGCTGGTCGCCTTGGTAGGGTTGAGGAAACCTGCCACTCGACTTGCCGAGGCTTAATCCGAGCGTTTCCCCAGCTGAACGCCACCGAAGGCGTCGTCCGATTGTCGAGCGTCGAAGGCTTCGCGTGCCGCATTGACGTCCGAGAGATTATCCAGCGTCCACTGGTGCAACTCGCCGAGCGGCTTTTGCAGAGTACGGCCCAGCGCGGTGATCTCGTACTCTACGGCTACCGGTGACAGGGAAACGACGCGACGGGTGATCAACCCGTTGCGCTCAAGCCTGCGCAGACATTGTGTCAGCGCCTTCTGGCTAACGCCCTCCAGTCGCCTGCGAATCAGGTTAAACCGATGCGGCTTGCCGGACAGAACCACCAGCACCATCGCCGACCATTTGTCGGCGATCTGATCGAAGAGGCCCCGGCTCGGGCAGTCCGACGAGAAGCAGGTCGGATCCAATTCAATGACGGCGTGCATCTGATATCTCATCCAAAGTTAGCGCCTGAGGCATGCTAGTGTAACATGTAAACTTAGTTCCTCAGAGCTCCATGCACGCCTGGAAAGTCGAACTTTGTGTCAAGGCGCGCACTTGAAGTATGATATCCGCAGACTTCCGGATGATGCCCGAAGCATCACTCTGCCTGCGCCGGTGCGGCACCCCACCGCCGATGCCGTGGCAGCAGCTCTTCGATCATTTGCGCGGGATGCTGGGCGATGCGGGCCGGCACGCCGGCGAACCAGGCCTGCGAATTAACACCTCCACCTGTCACGTCGATGCCGTCGGGGAGCGTCCTTCCAACGCATTTCAAAGGAGCGTTGGAGCGCCTGAACATCGGAAAGTTGGGGCCTGGCTGCCCAGGCCGTTGTTTGTCCCAGAGTCTGCTTTTTGCGGTTCGTCGCCCAAAAGCCGACTGTCGTAAACCCACCCACGTCGGCCATTCCTCGTTCGCCAGTCTACGGCCTATTCCCCTGACCGGCGCCGGGCGTCGGGTGCAAACGGGTCCCTCGGGATCCGGTCGGACCGCTCCTTCCCGCGTACGCCGGTCGCGGGTGTCGCCGCGTGCATGCCGACGCAGCGGCGCAGCTCGGCGATCGCCGCGCCACTCCCGTCGAGAGTCAGCTGCTCGACCGGCACCTTGCCGCGATAGATGTGCATCGCCTTCGACCCGGCGAAATGGGAAGGGAATTTCGCATCGAAGGTGGTGACGAACCCCTTCTTCCCGTCCGACGCCATTCCGACGACCGGGTGGTCGGAATAGCCGCCACTGGTGAGCTTGAAGGTCAGCTTCCACCGCGCCTTCGGCTTGATCGACCAATTGTCGTTCAGCACCGAGACGCGGTTGCCGCCATCCACGTCGAGGCCGAGAAGCAGCGTCGTTTCCCCGGTTCCCGCGTAGGTTCTCGTCAGGAAACAGCCCCGTGCGTCCTTGCTTGCCGCCACCGTCCAGCCGCCCACATTCCGCGCGGGATAGTCCTGAGCGGACGCAGGCGCGCTCGCCGACAGCCCGGCGAAAAGCGCGGCCGGCAAGAAGGCCGGGAGGACGGTCGCCCGAAACCAGGCAGGGACTAGTTCACGCATTCGGCACCCATTCTCCATGGCGCGTTTTCTTGTGATGCGCCGTCGCCACGAACGCAGTGCGAAGGCGGACGCTCCCAAGCCGATTGGACGAAGGACCGCTTCGGGTCGAGTCCGCGCGGCCTTCCACGGGGGTGACGAATCCCTCCCCCGCGTCTAACGCCCGATCATGCCCCAATATGACGCGATCATCCTCGGCGCCGGCGCCGCCGGCCTGATGTGCGCCGCGGTCGCCGGCCAACGCGGCCGCCGGGTGCTGCTGCTCGATCACGCGAGCGAGGTCGGCAAGAAGATCCTGATCTCGGGCGGCGGGCGCTGCAACTTCACCAATATCCACACCGCGCCCGACCGCTATCTCTCGGCCAACCCGCATTTCGCCAAGTCGGCGCTCGGCCGCTACACCGCGCAGGATTTCCTCGCTCTGGTCGAGCGCCACGGCATCGCATGGCACGAAAAGACGCTCGGCCAGCTCTTCTGCGACGGCCCGGCGCGCCAGATCGTCGACCTGCTCCTCTACGAATGCGCGCAGGGCCAGGTCGAGATCCGCACCGGGCGCAGCGTGGGCGCGATCGATCACGCCGACGGCCGCTACACGGTCGGCGCGGATGCAGCGCCCGCTTTGGTGATCGCCACCGGCGGCCCTTCGATCCCCAAAATGGGCGCCACCGGCTTCGCTTATGACCTCGCCCGCCGCTTCGGGCTCAAGGTGGTCGAGCCCCGCCCCGCGCTCGTCCCGCTCACTTTGCCGCCCGATCAGGCGCTGTTCCGCGAACTCTCCGGCGTCGCGACCGACGTGATCGCCCGCGCCGGCAAGGCCGCCTTCCCCGAAGCCGCGCTCTTCACCCATCGCGGCCTCTCGGGTCCGGCGATCCTCCAGATCTCGAGCTATTGGCGCCACGGCGAGCCGATCCAGATCGATTTCCTCCCCGGCCGGCCCGCGAACTGGCTGGCCGAGGCGAAACGCGCCAACCCCCGCACGACCCTGCGCAAAACCCTTGCCGACGCGCTTCCCGGCCGCCTCGCCGAGACGCTGGCCGAGCAGCTCGCCCTCCCCGGCGAGCTCGCCAACCTGCCCGACCGCAAGCTGCAGGAGGCCGAACGCCGCCTCGCCGGCTGGCCGTTCCTCCCCAACGGCAGCGAAGGCTTCGCCAAGGCCGAAGTCACGATCGGCGGGATCAGCACCGCCGAGCTCTCGTCGCAGACGATGGAAGCGCGCAAGGTCCCCGGGCTCTACGCGATCGGCGAGGCAGTCGACGTCACCGGCTGGCTCGGCGGCTATAATTTCCAATGGGCATGGGCGAGCGGCTGGGCCGCCGCGCAGGTGCTCTGAGGGTCAATTGCCCGACAGTCCCTGACTGCGCTTCGCCACCACTGCGCTGCGTAGCGCCTCGGTCCGGCTCCGCAGCAGCGCAACCTCGGCTTCGGTGTAGCCGCCCTGGGAATAGCGCGCGCGCATCGATTCGATCCGATGGCCCTCCCGCCGCAGCGCCCGCGCTTCGCTTCGGCTGAGCTGGCCCGCTTTCCGGCCGGCCTCGATGTCGCTGCGAATATCGCGAACCTCACGCGCCACCGAAGTGCTGTGTACCAGTCCCGGCCCGGCGGGCTTGGGCAAGCGGATGTCCCCGCGGATCGACGGACTTCCCGAAAGCCCGCGCATCGATCCCGCGATCTGCGCCGAAGCCGGCACCCCCACCACCAAGGCGAAACTTGCGATCACGAGCAGACGCATGCGACAATTCCCCCTTCCAAGCCGATGCGCGAACTTCTTCCTCCACGACTGAACGCCTCATTAATGCGACAATGTGCAGGAACCGCCCACGCGTGCTGCAAGTTTTCGCAGTCATGGAAGCGATGCAACTCCACCGCGGCCGCCTGATCGACCATATCCAGCTGGTCGTCGCCGACCTCCCCGCCAGTCGCGCTTTTTACGAGGCGGTGTTCGAAGTGCTCGACATTCCCTTGGGCGGCAGTGCCGACAGCCATTTCTGGTATGACGAATTGTTCGTCTCGACGAAAGACGGCCCCGAAGCCGCCGGCAAGCTCACCGGTCGCCACCATCTCGCCTTCCAGGCCGAGGACGAGGCCATGGTCGACGCCTTCCACAAGGCGGGGCTCGCCGCGGGGGGCAAGGACAATGGCCCCCCTGGCAAGCGCCCCAATTACCATCCCGGTTACTACGCCGCCTTCCTGCTCGATCCCGACGGCAACAATATCGAGGCGGTCTATCACGGTGCGCACGAGCGCTCCGCCGCCAGCGTCCGGATCGACTTCGAGATGTAGTCGCTTCCCGACTTGTCCCGGTAACCGCGAATTTCCTTGCCCTTCGCGTCCCGCACCCCCATGTGCGCGGTTCCATGGAATTCCAGAACCTCCCCGCGCTTCTCAGCGAAGCGCTCGCCACGCGTGGCTATGCCGCGCCCACTCCCGTCCAGGCCGCCGTGCTCGAGCCCGAAGCCCTGGGCCGCGACCTCGTCGTCTCGGCACAGACCGGCTCGGGCAAGACCGTCGCCTTCGGCCTCGCAATGGCCGGCGACTTGCTCGGCGAGGATGGCCGCGTCGTCCCCGCCCGTGCCCCGCTTGCTTTGATCATCGCCCCCACGCGCGAGCTCGCGCTCCAGGTCAGCCGCGAGCTGATGTGGCTGTTCGGCCAGACCGGCGCGCGCATCGCCACCTGCGTCGGCGGGATGGACGCCTCCAAAGAGCGCCGCCAGCTCAGCCACGGCGCGCACATCGTCGTCGGCACCCCCGGGCGTCTGCGCGACCATCTCGAGCGCGGCGCGCTCGACCTCTCGGACCTCCGCGCCGCCGTCCTCGACGAAGCCGACGAGATGCTCGACATGGGCTTCCGCGACGATCTCGAGCACATCCTCGACGCCACCCCGGCCGGCCGCCGCACCCTGCTCTTCTCGGCGACGATGCCCAAGCCGATCGTCGCACTCGCCCGCCGCTACCAGAAGGATGCGCTGCGCATCTCGACCGTCGGCGAGGATCGCGGCCATGGCGACATCGCCTATCAGGCCGTGACGATCTCCCCCTCGGACATCGAGCATGCCTGCATCAACCTGCTCCGCTTCCACGAGGCCGAGACCGCGATGCTGTTCTGCGCGACGCGCGACAATGTCCGCCATCTCCACGCCACCCTCGTCGAGCGCGGCTTCTCCGCGGTCGCGCTCTCCGGCGAGCACAGCCAGTCCGAGCGCAACCACGCGCTGCAAGCCCTGCGCGATCGCCGTGCCCGCGTCTGCGTCGCCACCGACGTCGCCGCGCGCGGCATCGATCTCCCCACGCTGAGCCTCGTCATCCATGTCGAGCTGCCGCGCGACGCCGAGGCGCTCCAGCACCGTTCGGGCCGCACCGGCCGCGCCGGCAAAAAGGGCACCGCGGTCCTCCTGGTCCCCTACCCCCGCCGCCGCCGCGTCGAGATGATGCTGCGCGGCGCGCGCATCGAGGCCGAATGGATCGACGCGCCGACCCCCGAGGCGATCCGCGCCAATGATCGCGAGCGCCTGCTCGCCGCCCTGCTCGCCCCCGTCGAGACCGACGAGGAAGACGCCGCCCTCGCCGAGCGCCTGCTCGCCGAGAAGTCGCCGCAGGAAATCGCCGCCGCGCTCGTCCACGCCCACCGCGCCGCGATGCCGCAGCCCGAGGAAATGATCGAGCAATCGTCCGACGGCCGCCGCGCCGCGCAGCAGGAGCGTCACCGCCCCGGCTTCGACGATATCGCGTGGTTCCACATGGACATCGGCCGCCGCCAGAACGCCGATCCGCGCTGGGTGCTCCCGCTGATCTGCCGCCGCGGCCACATCACCAAGAACGAGATCGGTGCGATCCGCATCGGCCCGAACGAGACCTTCTTCCAGGTCCCCAGCGCGATCGCCGCCAAGTTCGCCGCCGCCGTCGCGCGCACCACCGAAGGCGACGAGGATGTCCGCATCGAGCCTTCGCGCGATGGCCCGCCGCCGCAAGGCGAGCGCGCCCCGCGCGGCCCGGCGCCGGGTGGCGGTGGCCGTCCGTCGCACCATAGCGGCCCGCGTCCGCCGCAGGGCGAAGGCCGCCCGACCCTGCGCCGCCAGGACCCCAGCCGGCCGCCGTCGGGGCCGCACAAGGCCAAGCCCTATCAGCGCAAGGGCCCGCCGCAGCGGTGAGCGTACGAATTCTCGTCGACGGCGACGCCTGCCCGGTGAAGGAGGAGATCTACAAGGTCGCCTGGCGCCACGAAGTCGCCGTCGTGGTGGTGAGCAACCAGCATCTGCGCATCCCGGCGCACCCCTTGCTGAGCCGGGTGGTGGTCAGCGACGGCTTCGACGCCGCCGACGACTGGATCGCCGAGCAATCGGCCCCCGGCGCGATCGTGATCACCGCCGACATCTTGCTGGCCGACCGCGCGCTCAAGGCCGGCGCGCGGGTCCTCTCCCCCACCGGCAAGCCCTTCACCACCAGCTCGATCGGCGGCGCCATCGCCACCCGCGCGATCATGGCCGATCTGCGCGCGGGCGGCGACCAGCTCGGCGGCCCGAAGCCCTTCGCGGCGACGGATCGCTCGCGGTTCCTGCAGGCGCTCGATACGGCGGTGGTGGCGGTGAAGCGGGGTCAGCAGGCGTAGCTGCAGTCGCTCGTGCGCGACTGCGCGATATTAGCCCGCAAAGTCTCGACAACCATCACGCTCCCCCGGGCACTGCCGGTTAACATATCGTGCTTAATCAGGCGGTCACTGTGTTGCAGATGGAACGGAGCGCCGTGAACCGCGAGGAATCTGTGTCGGCCGGGCACATACCGGAGATCGACGGAATCCGCGCCCTCGCAGTCGGGACGGTGATCGTCTTCCACCTTTGGCCGGGCGCCCTGCCCGGGGGCTTCACCGGCGTCGACATGTTCTTCGTCGTGTCCGGATTCGTGGTCACCCGATCGCTGCTGACCCGCGACTTCGCCAGCTTCCGGGCGCTGGCTCTCGACTTCTACGCGCGGCGTGCGGTCCGCATCCTGCCGGCATTGATCGTCATGCTGTTGGCGACCTTGCTGGCGGCGCAGCTCTTCGTGCCGCAAGGCTGGCTCGCCCGCGACCCGTCCCATGTCGGCCTCGCTGCCTTGTTCGGTGTCAGCAATCTGGTGCTCGTCAACGGAGCGGACGGCTATTTCGAGCCGCTGGCCACGCTCAATCCGTTCACTCACACCTGGTCGCTCGGCGTCGAGGAGCAATTCTATCTCGCCTTCCCGCTTCTGCTGTACTGGAGCAGGCGTGGGCCGCCCGCACGCATGCTGTGGGTGATCGGCGGACTTTCCCTCCTCTCGCTCACCCTCGCCGCCTGGTTCGGGGCGACACAGCCAAGGCTCGCTTTCTATTCGATCGTCTGCCGCTTCTGGGAATTGGGCGCGGGCGTATTGCTGTGCACGGCGCACGCCACCTGGCGCGCCCGGCTCGGCGCATCGAGCCGTCCCTTCCGCGCCGTCTTTGCCGCCGTGAGCGTGGCAGCGATCGCCGCCGGGCTGGGCTTCGCCGCTCCCGGCTTCTTCCCCTTTCCCCTTGCTTTGCTGCCGGTGCTCGGAACCGCCGGACTGATCGCAACGGTCTGTTCCTGCCCCGAACTCGCCATCGCCAGGCTGCTCCGCAGCGGACCCGCGACCTTCACCGGGCGGCTGTCCTACTCGCTCTATCTGTGGCACTGGCCCGTCCTCGTCCTTTTCCGCTGGACCGTCGGGCTGGACAGCCTCGCGCTGCAGCTCGCCGCGCTCGCCGTTTCGGTCGTGCTGGCGCACTTGTCCTATCGGCTGGTCGAGCGCCCGCTCCGCACCCGCGCCCGGCACGGCAAGACCGCCCGCGGGGGCATTCTCCGCATCGCGCTCGGGTCGGTCATGCTGGCATTCCTCACCGGAACGGTCCTCCTGGGCAACCGCCAGCATTTGTCGCTGAGCGTGACTCGCGATCGGGCAAGCTGGTACGCAGAGCCCGATCGTCCGCTCGACCCCGGCCCGGCCAATTGCGCCCTCCGTCAGGAGGAAGCAAGCATCGCCGGCGGCTCGAGGATTGGCTGGTCGCCCGAAAACTGTCGGCGCGCGGGACCGGCGTCGAAGATCATCGTCCTGGGGGACTCGCACGGCGTCGCCTACACCCCCAATCTCCGCCAATTCGCCGCGGAGAGCGGCGCCAGGATCGTGGTCTATTTCCGCGCCCACTGCCCGTTCCTCGAGCTCCTCCAGACCATGGCGAGCCGGCCCGGCTGCCGATCCTTCTACAAGACCGCACTCGACGAAGTGCGCGCCTCCGCATCCGCGGGCGATGTGATCTTCTTCCCCGGATTGCGCCTCCACCACGCCCCCGCAGCGCCGGCGGCCGGCCGCGATCCGCTCCGCCCCGCGGAGGCGGTTCCGCCCGAAGCGATCGACGAGGCTCTCGCACTCCTGCGGCTGCTCGGCCGCAAGGGCGCGGCGATGCTGTTCGAGGCACCCAAGCCGCTCTTCCAGAGCCCGGCCTATCGCTGTGCCGACTGGTTCAACCGGAACAACCCGGTCTGCCGTGCAGGGCTGGCGGCCGGACGGAACGAATTGCTGGCCCGCCGCCGGAGCGTGGTCGCGGCAATGCGAACGCTGGCAGATGCGGCCCCCGCCATTTCCGTGTGGGACCCGTTCGCCGACCTGTGTCCCGAGGACCCCTGCCGCGCCATGCGCGGCGACAAGCCCTTATTCTTCGACGGCGATCATCTCAGCGGATATGGCAATTCCCTGCTGTACCCGGCGTTCCGACGGGCCTTGCTGTCGGCGCACCGGTCAGTCGGCTGACAGGCGCTACGGTGCGCTACGCCCGATCCTGCAGGGCCGCTGCATGCGGCGGTGGTTGCGGTCAGGCGGGCGGCTGCCCCACCGCCCTCGATACGTCCGCGCCTTCTAGCCCTCTCCCGCCTTCGCGAGAGAGGGTTGGGTGAGAGCCTTCTACTTCTCTCCTCCGAGCCCTCTCTCTGCCACCTCTTCCTTCTATTCCCCCACCATGCGCACGCCCGTCCGCCGCAGCGGTGAGCGTAGGGATCCTCGTCGACGGCGACGCCTGCCCGGTGAAGGAGGAGGTCTACAAGGTCGCCTGGCGCCACGACGTTGCCGTCGTGGTGGTGAGCAACCAGCATCTGCGCATCCCCGCGCACCCTTTGCTCAGCCGGGTGGTGGTCAGCGACGGCTTCGACGCCGCCGACGACTGGATCGCGGAAGCATCGGCCCCCGGCGCCATCGTGATCACCGCCGACATCTTGCTGGCCGACCGCGCGCTCAAGGCCGGCGCGCGTGCCTTGCTCCCAAGCTGAGCGGCAGCGCTAGAGAGCTTCTCGTCCCGCTTACCGTCCGCCCGCATTGACGAAGCGATTAGTCCGACTATTCTACGCCCAAACAATCCGGAGAGCGATGGTGGGCAAGGGTATCAGCGACAAGGCTTTCGCAGCGCTATTTATGATAGCGCTAACATGCCCGGTCGGTACCGCGGCGCAACAGGCCCCCGATGCTCCGCAGGCCAATCCCCTCATCCGCGACAAGTTCACCGCCGACCCGGCGCCGCTGGTCGTGGGTGATCGGCTCTATCTCTATGTCGGGCATGACGAAGCGCAGCGCGACGAGATGTTCAACATGCGCGAATGGCTCGTCTACTCGACCACCGACATGAAGCGCTGGACCGATCACGGTCCGATCCTGAAGGCGACCGACTTCAAATGGGCGAAGAAGGACGCCTGGGCATCGCAGGCGATCCAGAAGAACGGCAAATTCTGGTTCTACGCCGCGGTCGAGCATGACGATACGCACCCCGGCAAGGCGATCGCGGTCGCGGTCTCCGACACGCCCACCGGCCCATTCGTCGACGCGAAGGGCGCCGCGCTGATCACCAACCAGATGACGCCGAAGGGCACCCATAGCTGGGAGGATATCGACCCCACAGTGTTCACCGACGAGGACGGGACGACGTGGATCGCGTGGGGCAACCGCCAATGCTATATCGCCAAGCTCAAGCCCAACATGATCGAGATCGACGGCCCGATCACCGAGATCACGCCGCCGCATTTCGAGGAAGGGCCGTGGCTGCACAAACGCGGCCCGCTTTACTACCTGACCTATGCCTCGCTCGACCGGTCGAAACACCGCGACGAGAAGATATCCTACGCCACCGCGCCGTCGATCCGGGGGCCCTGGACGTGGCGCGGCGAACTCACCGGATCGGGCAAATACAGCTTCACGATCCACCCGGGGATCGCCCGGTTCAAGGGCGACTGGTACCTGTTTCTCCATAACGCCGCGCTCACGATCGGCGACCAGAACGGATCGATCGGGCGCCGCGCGGTCACCGTGGAGCATCTCCAATATAATGCCGACGGCACGCTGAAGCCCGTCGTCCAGACCGACGCCGGCATCTCGGCGCCGCGTCCACGCTAGGCCGGAAACGACACGTCGAGCCGAAAATCGGCCGGCACAATGAGGAGGGGAACGATGCGCACCACCAATCAGAGGCACTGGATGAGCACGGGCATGGCGGCGATTGCCTTGATCGCCACCTGCGCGCTCGCCCCCCGCGCCCACGCCCAGAACGACCGGATGACGCCGATCGCGGCTCCGGCCCAGCCGGGCGCGATCGAACTGAAAACCGGCGCGCTGCCGGGCGTCACCGCGCCGGAGGCATGGCATAGCCAATATGGCAGCGTCTTCGCGCGCAACGTCACCGTCGCGACGCTCACCCCCTTCCTGCCCGATCCGGCGAAGGCCACCGGCGCCGCCATCGTCGTCGCGCCGGGCGGCGGCTTCCGGACCTTGTCGATGCAGAATGAAGGCTGGGATGTCGCCAGGGCGCTCGCCGACCGCGGCGTCGCGGCATTCGTGCTCAAATATCGCCTGAACCAGACCCCGCAGGATATGGCTGCGTTCGAGCGCTCGATGCGCGAGATGTTCAGCGGCGCGGCGCGACCGCCGCGGCCCGCGCCCGATGCGGCGATCACCGGTCTCGCCCCGCAGATCGCCGATGCGCGCGCGGCCTTCGCGTTGATCCGCCGGCGGGCGAAGGAATGGCGGATCGATCCCGAACGGATCGGCATGATTGGTTTCTCGGCGGGCGCGATGCTGACGATGGCCACCACGCTCGCCGGTGAGGAGGCGAAGCCCGCGTTCATCGGCAACATCTATGGTCCGCTGGCGTCGATGACAGTGCCTGCCGCCGCGCCGCCGATGTTCGCCGCGCTCGCTGCCGACGATCCGCTCTTCGGCAATAGTGGCTTCGGCCTGATCGAGAACTGGCGGGCGGCGAAGCGGCCGGTCGAGTTCCACCTCTACGAGCAGGGCGGGCACGGTTTCGGCATGTACAAAAAGGACACCACGAGCACCGGCTGGTTCGGCGCGTTCGCGGACTGGCTGCGGATGCATGGCTTCCTGCAGGCTGCGCGCCCCTAGCCTGCAGGCTCTGACAGCCATCGGCCCCTCGCAAAGCAGGATTTCGTCTGCTTGCCTCGGGCGGGAGCGGCCTTGCCGCCGCCACGTAGCAACCGCGGATCGCCTCACGTCCTATGGCCCGGTCAACCCGCCTGACGCTTCGCTGTGACCCTCGCGGCGCGAAGCGGGCAAGTGTCCCGCGCCGGCAACGCGCCTCTCACGCCCAACTACGCCGGCAAAACCGCCCCACTCTCCCCGCCACCGTCCAACCGAAAATGAAACAGCCGGCTGGGGCCATCTTCCGGAACGACATAGAGTTCGCGGCCCTCGATCGCCATGCCTTCGCCGGTATAGGGTCCGCCGCGGCCCAGCGGCCTGACCGGTCCGATCGCGCCGGAGCGCAATGTCCGCCGAAGCTTCATCGACGGCCAGTCGATCCAGTCGACCGCGCCGCTCCACAGCGTCAGCGATCCGCCCGCCACCAATTGTCCGTCGACGAACTTCATGTCCTGATGGTGCGTCGGCGAAGGGTTCGGCACGGTGCGGACCCGGCCATTGTCGGCCAGATCGAAGATGTAGAGCAATTCGCTGTCCCAATTGCCCGCGACAAGCGTGCGGCCCGATGCCGCGACACACCCCAGATGGTCCGCGACGCGGATCTTGCGGCGGACCCGCAGGCTGTCGGCATCGAGTTCGAGCAGTATCGCCGAGCTGTTCGGCTTCAATTCCGCGACCGGAACCCAGATCGAGCGCCCCGAAATCGAGATCCCGCCTGGATGATAGCGCGCCCCGTCGGTCAGCTCGCGTCGCCGCAGGAGCTTGCCCGTGCGCCGGTCGAACTCGTGGATATAGCCCTTGCGGTTTTCCTGATCGACCGACGTGACCCAGATCCGCCGGCGATCGAGCTCGAGCCCCTGAACGTGAAACAATTCCCCTTCGAGCCTGAGCGAACCCACCAGACGCGCTTGCTCGATCCCGTCGGTGAACTGGTCCGGCGCGGCGGACACCGACAGGCTCGGCAACAGCAGGAAAAGCGCAGTCAAACTCGATCGGATGGTCTTGCGGATCATCTGACTTGCCCCCGGATTTTGCGTGTCCACGCTCCATGGCAAAGTCGTGTGTCAGAAAAGCTGCATTGCCTCAGGGTCGGCCGCCCGGGGCCGCTTGCAATGTAGGATTTCGTCTGCTTGCCTCGGGCGGTCGGCCTTGCCGCCGTCGCCGGTAAAAACTCAGATCGCCGCACGTCCCATGCCTTGGTCAACTCGCCCGACGCTCCCCCGCGACCTTCGCGTCGCGCAGCAGGCGCCTGCATGGCGCGGGTGTAGCGCTCGGTGTCGCGCACCCTGCGAGCGAGTCAAGCACGCCACAAAAATTATCGTGATATTTCAATATTCTAATGAGTCAACTTCGCCGACAAAACCCGCTTTCGAGTCAAGCAGTCGAGTCAAGCAGTCAACCAAATCGGGCCTTGCCGCCCGCGCCCCGTTGCCCTCCGCTCCGCCGCTTCCTAAGCTCGGCGCGAATTCCAACCACCGGGGCATCATGCACAGACTGAAGACCATCCTCCTCGCCGGCGCGCTGGCGACGGGGCTCACCGCGCCCGCTCTGGCCCAACGCGCGCCTGCGACGATCACCCCCGATCATGTCCGCGCCCATGTCGACCTGCTCGCCGGCCCGGCGCTGCGCGGCCGCGGCAGCGCGACGCCCGACGAGGCCGCGGCGGCCGCTTATGTCGCAGCGATGTTCCGCGGCTATGGGCTCGCAATGGCGCCGGGGATGACCGGCTACACCCAACCGATCGACATCGTCACCCTGCGGCTCGATCGCCCGCCCGTCCTTACTGCCAACGGGGTGCCGGTCGATGCCCCCTTGCTGTTCTCCTCCACCGGCCAGCCGGTCCGCGGCAAGCTAGCGGTCTTTGCCGGCACCGATCCGAAGCAGGCCCCCGCCGCCGACGCGCTGATCGTCACCGGCGCGGGGGTAAACGGGCTCCAGTTCGCCGGCGGCGTCGATCCGGCCAAGGTCAAACTGGTGATCATCCGCGCCACCGATCAGACCCGCTCCTATTACGAGCGGATCGGCGGCCGCCCCCGCCTCCCCCGCACCATCAAGGGCGAAGCGCCCCGCCCCCGCCCGACCGTCGTCGCGCTGAACGACGCCGCATTCGACAAGCTCGCCGCGCAGGACGGCACCGATGTAGCGCTCGAATTGCCCGGGCTGGTCGAGCAGGCGCAGGTCACCACCAACGCGCTCGGCTATCTCCCCGGCAGTGATCCGGCCGCGGGCGTCCTGCTCGTCACTGCGCATCTCGACCATCTCGGCGTCCGCCCCGACGGCAAGGTGATGTACGGCGCCAATGACGACGCCTCGGGCACCGCCGCGGTGCTCGAGCTGGCGCGGACGCTGGCGGGCAGGAAGCATCGCCGCGGCATCCTGTTCGTCGCTTATGGCAGCGAGGAAGCCGGCGGCTTCGGCGCGCGCTGGTTCGCCGAACATCCGCCGGTGCCGCTCAGCGACATCGTCGCCAATCTCGAGATCGAGATGATCGGCCAGCAGGACGCCAAGCTCCCCGCCGGCACGATGATGATGACGGGCTATGAACGCTCGACCTTCGGCGAGACCTTGAAGGCGCACGGCGCTTTGATCACCACCGATCCATACCCTGAGCAGAACTTCTTCCAGCGCTCGGACAATTATGCCTTGGCACTGAAGGGCGTGGTCGCGCACACCGTCTCGGGCTGGGCGACGGTGCCGACCTATCACACGCCCGAGGACACGGTGGACAAGCTCGACATTCCGTTCATGGCGCGGGCGATCCAGTCGCTGGTCGCGCCGCTGCGCAGCCTGGCGGACAGCAAGGCCAAGCCCGAATGGAAGCCGGGCGGGCGCCCGAGCGAATGACGGTCGTGGAACTGCAGGACCTGCTGCTGACCGCATTGGTGCGTCAGGCCGGCGGCAGCAAGCGCGACTGGCGCGCGGCGTTGGGCAAGATCCGCGTCTACAGTCCCGAGACCCATCCGCATTGCAACTGGATGGTCGCCCCCTCGGGGAGCAACGGCGAGAACGCCATCATCGAACGCCTCCTCGACGATTTCCGCGGGCGGCATCCGCTGGTGACGGCGGACTAACAAATTCCCCTCCCTGAAAGGGAGGGGTTAGGGGTGGGTGGCGTCGGGCAGGGCTCGGTGCCCTGCCCGACGCTCCGGTGCTAGGCGGAGACCCGCAACGTCCGCGCCGCGGCGACCATCGCCTCGATCGCCGGCTTCACTTCGGCCCATTTCCGGGTCTTGAGTCCGCAATCGGGGTTCACCCACAGCTGCTCGGGCCGCAGATGCTGCTGCGCCAGCCGGATCAGCGCGACCATCTCCTCCTCGCCCGGCACGCGCGGCGCATGGATGTCGTACACCCCCGGCCCGATCGCTCCGGGGTAGCGATAGGCGGCAAAGCCCTCGAGCAATTCCATCTGCGAGCGGGCGGTCTCGATCGAGATGACGTCGGCGTCCATCGCGCCGATCGACGGCAGGATGTCGTTGAACTCCGAATAGCACATATGGGTGTGGATCTGGGTCGCATCGCCGACCCCCGCCGCGGAGAGCCGGAAGCTGCCCACCGCCCAGTCGAGATAGGTCTGCCAGTCCCGCTGGCGCAGCGGCAGCCCTTCCCGCAGTGCCGCCTCGTCGATCTGGATCGCCTTGCACCCCGCCGCCTCGAGGTCGATCACTTCGTCGCGGATCGCCAGGGCGATCTGCTTGCAGGAGTCGGCGCGCGGCTGGTCGTCCCGGACGAACGACCAGTTGAGGATCGTCACCGGCCCGGTCAGCATGCCCTTGACCGGCCGCGTCGTCAGGCTCTGGGCATAGCGCCACCATTCCACCGTCATCGGCGCAGGCCGCGAGACGTCACCATAGAGGATCGGCGGCCGCACGCAGCGCGAGCCATAGGACTGGACCCAGCCATTGACGGTGAACGCGAAGCCCGAGAGCTGCTCGCCGAAATACTGGACCATGTCGTTGCGCTCGAACTCGCCATGGACGAGCATGTCGAGCCCGACTTCCTCCTGCCACCGGATGGTGCGCTCGGTCTCCTCGCGGAGGAAAGTGTCATAGGCCGCCGCGTCGAGCTCGCCGCGATTGAACCGCGCCCGGGCATTGCGGACTTCGCTGGTCTGCGGAAACGAACCGATCGTCGTCGTCGGAAAAGCCGGCATGCCCAGCACCGCCGCCTGCGCGGCGCCGCGCACCGCGATGTCCGCCGCGCGCTGGTACATCGCATCGCTCACCCCGGCCACACGGTCGCGGACGGCGGGGTTGTGCACGCGGGGCGAGGTCTTGCGGTTGGCCGCGGCCTGCGATGCCTTTGCCAGCTCTCCCGCAACGCTGTCGCGCCCTTCGTTGAGCGCGCACTTGAGCAGCGCCAGTTCCTCGACCTTCTGGACGGCAAAGGCGAGCCACTGCGCCACGTCACCGAGCTTCTTTTCGAGCGCGAGATCCATGGGGACGTGGAGCAGCGAACAGGACGGCGCGAGCACCAGATCGCGCGTCGCCGCAATGGCTTCGAGCCGGTCGAGCAGCGCCTCGAGATCGGCGCGCCAGACGTTGCGCCCGTCGATCACGCCGAGCGACAGCAGCAACGACTTCGGCGCCGCCTTGAGCAGCGGATCGAGCTGTTCCGGCGCGCGAACCAGATCGACGTGCAGCCCTGCTACCGGCAGGGATGCGGCGAAGGAGAGGTTGTCGCCGAGCCCGCCGAAATAGGTAGTGAGCATCAGCTTCGGCCCCGAGCGCGACAGCCGGGCATAAGCCCGGGTCAGTGCCCGGCGCTGCTTCTCGTCCAGATCGAGCACCAGCAGCGGCTCGTCGATCTGCACCCATTCTGCGCCCGCATGAGCAAGCTGGCCGAGGATCGCGGCATAGAGCCCCAGCACTTCATCGAGCATCTCGAACGGATCGACCCCGCGGCCCTTGGCAAGGCTCAGCCACGTCACCGGCCCGAGCAGCACCGGCCGCGTTTCATAGCCCTGCGCCCTGGCCTCGCGATATTCGTCGACCACCTTGAGCCGGTTGAGCGCCAGCTTCTGGCCGGCGGCCAGTTCGGGCACCAGATAGTGATAATTGGTGTCGAACCATTTGGTCATCTCGCAAGCGGTGACGCTGCCGTGCCCGCACGCGTCATGACCGCCGGTCGTCCCCCGGGCCATTGCGAAATAGGTCGCGAGATCGGCTTCGCCGTCGGCGCTGCGATACCGCTCGGGGATCGCGCCCAGCATCACGCTGGTGTCGAGCACGTGATCGTAGAGCGAGAAATCGTTCGAGGGCAGCCAGTCCGCGCCCAGCGCCTTTTGCCGCGCCCAGCCGGCGGTGCGCAGCCCCGAGGCAGCGTCGAGCAGTTCCGCCTCGCTCGTCTTGCCGGCCCAATAGGCCTCGAGTGCATGCTTCAGCTCGCGCCGCGGCCCGATGCGCGGAAATCCCAAGGTAGCAACGGTGATAGTCATGTCTTCAACCCCGAAGAGGGGCGAGGAACGCGGAGCAGACGCGGGCATGCGCGGCCATAGCCCGGCCGACACGCAAGCGACCGATCCGGGCACCCCGCCGGTGGACGTACTCGCGTCGAAGGCAGGTCTCCTGGCTCACGGGTCAGCGCGATGGTCCGTCTTCCCGGAGCGAACCCCAGTGACATGGTTGGACCACAGCTCGCCGCTTACAGTTGCGGGGGCAGCGCCGGTTTTTCACCGGCTTCCCGTCTTAGCTCCGACGCAGGGCACGCCCCGGACGAAGAACCTTGACCCTCTCCAGATCGCACTCCCGTGCGGGGCCGTCAAGCATCATATAAAGAAATCTTTATATGATGCTTCAGCCGAGCATCATCAGGCTGGCATTGCCCCCCGCGGCGGTGGTGTTGATCGAGACCGACACCTCCTCGACCAGCAGGTCGAGATTATAGGCATCCGCTCCGCTCAATGCCGCGGTCGATGCCGCCTGTGCGGAGACGACCCCGCCCTCGCGCTTGGCCAGCATGCGCAGCAAGCGCGTCACTTGCTCCGCGTCTCCCTCCATCAACGCCCCCGAGACCTGACCCGCGTCGCTGCGGATCCGCGTTCGCACACTGACCGGCAAGCCCGCCAGCGCTGTGGAATCCCCCTCCACCACCACATCGTTGCCCGTCGCAAGACACGCGGCGAGCTGATGGAAAAGCCCTACCCGTGTCGTTGGCGCAAGCAGGATCGTCCCGCGCGGATGCAATGCATACAGATTGCGCTCGCCGACCGGGCCGGGAAGCTCGACTTCATGGCCCAGAGGTGAAGCAGCCCCCAACTCCCGCGCGAGAGCTGCGGCCTGCGGCTCGCCCATTCCCTCCAGCCATTCGGCAAGATCGGCGAGTGCCGGATCCGCCGGGCCAGCGCCGCGCGATTCCGGCACCGCCCCATCCCGAACCAGCCGGGGCAGGTAGAGCGGCCCACCTGCCTTGGGTCCGGTGCCCGAAAGCCCGCGCCCGCCGAAAGGCTGGACCCCGACGATCGCGCCGATGACGTTGCGGTTGATGTAGAGATTGCCCGCCTTGATGCGCGAGGTGACCTGCGCGATCGTCTCGTCGAGCCTCGTGTGCAGTCCGAAAGTGAGCCCGTAGCCCGTGGCGTTGATCGCATCGATCAGCGCGTCGAGATCGTCACGAGCATAGCGGATCACGTGGAGCACCGGCCCGAACACCTCGCGTGTCAGATCGGCGATCCTGTCCAGCTCGATGATCGTCGGCGGCACGAAGGTGCCGTGAGCCGTCTCGTCCGACAGCGCCTGCTGCTCGACGCGACGCCCACGCGCGCGCATCGCAGCGATGTGCTTCTCGATATTGGCCCTGGCTTCGACGGTAATCACGGGGCCGATATCGACCGCCAGCCGATCGGTATTGCCGATGCGAAGCTCGGCCAGCGCGCCCTTGAGCATCGCCAGGGTGCGATCGGCGACTTCTTCCTGCAGGCACAGTATCCGCAGCGCCGAACAACGCTGGCCCGCGCTGTCGAACGCCGAAGCGATGACGTCGGCCACTACCTGTTCGGCGAGCGCCGAGGAATCGACGATCATCGCATTCTGCCCGCCGGTCTCGGCGATCAGCGGGATCGGCTTGCCGTCGCTCGATAGCCGCTCGGCCAGTTGTTTCTGGATCAACCGCGCCACTTCCGTCGAGCCCGTGAACATCACGCCCGCAGTCTCGGGCGCACTGACCAGGGCCGCCCCGATCGCGCCGTCGCCGGGCACCAGCTGGAGCGCATCGGCGGGCACGCCCGCTTCGTGCAGCAGGCGCACCGATTCGCTCGCAATCAACGGCGTCTCCTCCGCAGGCTTGGCGAGCACCGGATTGCCGGCGACCAAGGCCGCGGCGACCTGTCCGGTGAAGATCGCCAGCGGGAAGTTCCATGGGCTGATGCACACCACCGGACCGAGCGGCGCGGCTGTCGGAGCCAGCGTCGCGCGCGCCTGCACGGCATAGTAGCGCAGGAAGTCCACCGCCTCGCGCACTTCGGCGACCGCATTGGGAACCGACTTGCCAGCCTCGCGCACGATGAGCCCGATTAGAACCGGCATCCGCGACTCCATCGCCTCTGCCGCGCGATCAAGCATCGCGGCGCGCTCGCCGAGCGGTACCGAGGGCCAGGTGGACGCTGCAGCGCGCGTCGCCGCGGCGCAAGCTGCCTCCGGCGCAATCTCGACCACGCTACCGACGACGTCGCGATGATCGGCGGGATTGCGCACCGGCCGTTCGGTGCCTGCACCCGCCTCCGCGCGCCACGCGATCGCGGCACTCGCCTGAAGTTCGCCGGTCAGCGCAGCGAGCGCGATCTCGTTCGACAGATCGATACCCGCCGAGTTGCGGCGGTCGGGATAGAGGTCCGCGGGCAGCGCAATGGCGTCATGCTTTGCCCCGGGCTGCGGCGCGTTCCGCACCAGTTCGACCGGATCGACGACGAGTTCGTCGATCGACACCGCCGGATCGGCGACCCGGTTGACGAACGAGGAGTTCGCACCGTTCTCGAGCAGCCGGCGGACCAGATAGGCGAGCAATTTCTCGTGCGTCCCTACCGGCGCATAGATGCGGCAAGGCCGGCCGAGCCCCTCCTCGCCCACCACTTGCCGATACAGCGGCTCGCCCATGCCGTGGAGGCACTGGAACTCGTAGTCGCCCACCGCGAACGCCGGGCCGGCCATCTGGTAGATCGTCGCGAGCGTCAGCGCATTGTGGGTCGCGAATTGCGGGAAGATCACGTCCTTCGCCGCCAGCAGCTTGCGCGCGCAGGCGACATACGCGGCGTCGGTGTGGAGCTTGCGCGTATAGACCGGGAAATCGGCAAGCCCGTCGACCTGCGCGCGCTTGATCTCGGCATCCCAATAGGCGCCCTTGACCAGCCGCACCATGATCCGGCGGCCGGCTCGCCGCGCGAGATCGACGATCCAGTCGATCACGAACGGGCAGCGCTTGCCATAGGCCTGCACCACGAAGCCCAGCCCGTTCCACCCCGCAAGCTTCGGATCGAGCGCCAGCGATTCGAGCAGGTCGAGCGAGAGCTCGAGCCGGTCGGCTTCTTCGGCGTCAATGTTGAAGCCGATGTCGTAGGACCTGGCGAGCACCGCCAGCGCCTGCACCCGTGGCAATAGTTCTCCCATCACGCGATCCGCCTGCGCCCGCGCATAACGCGGGTGCAGCGCCGAGAGCTTGATCGAGATGCCGGGGCCTTCGTAGATCCCGCGCTTGCCCGCCGCCTTGCCGATGGCGTGGATCGCGCGGGTATAATCTTCGAAGTAGCTCGCCGCGTCGGCCGCCGTGGCCGCGGCTTCGCCGAGCATGTCGTAACTGTAGCCGAAACCGCGCGCTTCTTCCTTGCGCGCGCGCCTGAGCGCCTCGTCGATCGTCTCGCCGGTGATGAACTGCTCGCCCATCATCCGCATCGCGAGATCGACCCCGCGGCGGATCACCGGCTCGCCGGCACGCGCGATCAGCCGGGTGAGCGCGGCGCCCAGCCCCTTGTCGTCGGCGCTGTCGACCAGCTTGCCGGTGACCACCAGCCCCCAGGTCGCGGCGTTGACGAACAGCGAGCGACTACCACCGAGATGCGCGCGCCAGTCGCCGTCGGCGATCTTGTCACGGATCAGCGCATCGCGAGTGGCGTCGTCGGGGATGCGCAGCAAGGCCTCGGCGAGGCACATCAAGGCGACGCCTTCCTCGCTCGACAGCGTATATTCCTGCACCAGCGCCTCGACACCGCTCCTCGTCCCCTGCTTGCGCAAGGATGCGATCAGGTCGCGCGCAGTCTGCTCGGCAGCGGCGCGCACCGCCGGGGCGAGCGTCGCCGCTTCGAGCAGCTGCGCGATGCATTCGGGTTCGGGTTGCCGATACGCCTCGGTGATCGTCCGGCGAAGCGGAGTCTGGGGGAGGTTCGGCGGGGCGAAGGCGGCAAAGGCGGGGCTGGTGGACATGCCTCACATATAGCGCGAGCCACGAAGTCGATCTGCCTTACTTTGCGCCAATAATCTGTATTAAACGCCCAATATCCCGGCCTGAAAAGATGAAATGCATGGAAAACTCCATCAAACCAGCCGATCTGGACGAATATGACCGCAGGATCCTCGCTGCCCTGCGCGAGGACGGCCGGATCACCGTCACCGACCTCGCCCAGCGCATCGGTCTGTCCAAAACGCCGTGCCAGCAGCGGCTCAAACGGCTGATCGAATCTCGCGTCATCCTGGGCTTCACCGCGTTGATCGACCCCGCCAAGCTCGCGCTCGACCATGTCGCGTTCACCGAAGTGAAGCTCTCCGACACTCGCGAAAAGGCGCTGGAGGAGTTCAACGCCGCGGTCCGGCGCATCCCCGAGGTGGAGGAATGCCATATGATCGCCAGCAGCTTCGATTATCTGCTCAAGGTCCGCACCGCCGACATCCGCAAATACCGGATCGTCCTCGGCGAGCGCATTTCGAGCCTGCCGCACGTCGCCAGCACCTCGACCTATATCTCGATGGAGACGATCCGCGAGACGGTTCGCAGCTGATTGTCGCTTTGCTGTTTCGAACGCCCGGCAAAGCCTCTATCCTGCCGCGAACGGAGGGGCTCATGGGTATTTTCGATTTTCTTTCGAAGCAATTCGTCGACGTCATCGATTGGGTGGACGAGCCGGGCACGCTGGCGATCCGCTATCCGATGGAGGATCGCGAGATCCAGAACGGCGCACAATTGACCGTGCGCGCGGGCCAAAAGGCGCTGTTCTACGATGAGGGCAAGCTCGCCGACGCGTTCCTGCCCGGGCTCTACACGCTCGAGACCGGCAACCTGCCGTTGCTCACGTCGCTGCTCAATTGGGACAAGGGCTTCGCCTCGCCCTTCAAAGCCGATGTCTATTATTTCAGCCAGAAGGAGCAGACCGGGCTGAAATGGGGCACGCAGCAGCCGATCACGGTGCGCGACAAGGAATTCGGCCCGTTGCGCATCCGCACATTCGGCTCTTATTCCTTCCGCATCGAGAGCGTGCCGACCTTCGCGGTCAAGATGATGGGCTCGCTGGAAAAGCTGACTGTCACCGATCTGGAGCCGCAGCTGCGCGGCGTGATCGCTACGGCGATCGCCTCGGCGCTCGGCAACGGCGAAATCGCTTTTCTCGATCTCGCCGCGAACCAGACGGCGTTGTCTGAAAAGCTCAAGGCCGCGGTCGAGCCCGCTTTCGCAGGGTGGGGCTTGAGCTGCACCAGCTTCTTCATCGAAAGCCTGTCATTGCCCGAGGAAGTCCAGGCGCATCTCGACAAGGCCAGCTCGATGCGGGTGGTGGGCGATCTCGACCGTTTCGTCCGCTTCCAGAGCGCCCAGGCGATCGAGACCGCTGCCGGCCAGTCGGGCGGCGTCGCGGGCGCCGGCGCGGGCATGGCTGCAGGCATGGCGATCGGCCAGAGCATGGCCGGCGGCATCGGCGGCGCGACGGCGCCCGCGGCCCCCGCCGCGGCGCCGGGCGAAGATGCCTATGCCCAGATCGAGAAGCTGCACAAATTGCAGACGATCGGCGCGATCACGCAGGAGGAGTTCGACGCCAAGAAGGCGGAGCTATTGAGCCGCATCCGCTGAACGCATGAGCCTGCACCTCCCCTGCCCCAATTGCGGCGCCGATGTGGTGTTCCGCTCGCCCGCGCTGCCCAACCGCGTCTGCGACTATTGCCGCTCGATGCTGGTGCGCAGCGATGCCGGCGTGGCCAGGGTCGGCGAGGTCGCGGCGTTGCCGTTCGACGTGAGCCCGGTGCAGATCGGCATGCACGGCCGCGTCGAGGACAAGGGCTTCGAAGTGATCGGCCGCGTCCGCTGGGCGTGGACCGACGGCGCGTGGAACGAATGGCTGCTGCTATTCGAGGATGGCACCAATGCCTGGCTGGGCGAGGCGATGGGGCAGTTTATGCTGCTCTGGGAGCGGCCGTTCGCACAGGTTCGGACCCGGACCTTGCGCGAGATCGCCGATGGCAACGAAGCGATACCGGGCGCCGAGGTCCAGCTCGACAACGAGAAGCTGGTCATCGCCGATGCGCGCGAAGTGATCTGCGTCGCTGCCGAAGGCGAATTGCCCTTCACTGCCGGAACGGGCTGGAAGCTCTACAGCGTCGATCTGCGCGGACGACACGGCGAATGCGCGACGCTCCAGCGCGACGATCAGGAAGTGACTTTCTACCAGGGCCGATACGTGACGCTGCCAGAACTGGCGCCGCGCGGGCTGCGCGCGATCGAAGGCTGGGCGCTCCCTTCTTATGCAGCCTGATTTCGCGCTCCAGGCCGAGCCCGCCCCCGCGGCACGCGCGCTGACCTGCCCCTCGTGCGGCGGCGGCGTCGAGCTGCGCGCGGCAGGCTATACCGTCCATGTCGCCTGCCAATATTGCGGCTCGATCCTCGACGTCACCGATCCGCAGGTGAAGCTGGTCACTGCCTATAATCAGCAGTCAGCGGAGCTCGAGATCCCGCTCGGCACGCGGGGCACGCTGCGCGGCGTGGAATGGGAAGCGATCGGCTATCTCCAGCGCTCCGAAAACGGTGCTTATGGCTGGGAAGAATATCTGCTGTTCAATCCCTATCACGGCTATCGCTGGCTGGTGAAGGTTCGCGGCGGCTGGAGCCTCGGCGAGGCGCTGACCGTCACGCCCGACTGGCTGTCTTATGACCAGCTCGGCGTCGGCGAAGAAGCGTTCGACCATTTCTTCGCCGATGGCGAAGCGCGGGTCGATTACGTGCTCGGCGAATTCTATTGGCGCGTGGCGCTGGGCGAAAGGGTCGCCACTGCCGACTGGGTCCGCGCCGGAGCGATGCTCTCACGCGAGGCGAACGGGCACGAAGTCAGCTGGACTCGAAACGCCTGGTTGCCGCCAAAGGAGCTGCAAAAGGCGTTCGGCATCCAGCCCGAAGCCGGGATCTGGCCGCCCTTGCCGCACCAGCCTTCGCCCTGGGGCGGATGGATCAAGACCGGCCTGAAGCTTGGCGCGGTGGCATTCGCCTTCCTGCTGCTCTTTGCAATCTTCTTCGGCGGCAGCCAGTGGTCGGCCGCCGGCAGCTTCGCGATCACCGCCGACGGACGCGAGCAGACCGCGACGCTCGGCCCGATCACCCTGCCCCGGCGCTACCAGAGCGTCCATCTGCGCGCCGAGGTGCCGCGGCTCGAAAATGGCTGGGTCGATCTCGACTACAGCCTCGTCGATCGCAGGACCCAGCAAGTCTACGAAGCCTATGGCGCGGCCGAACGCTATTCGGGGAGCGATTCCGACGGGCCGTGGAGCGAGGGCAGCGGCAGCGCCGAAGTGTCGATCGCCAGCGTGCCGGCAGGAATTTACGATCTCGTGGTCGAATATAAGGGCAATCGCTGGACCGGCACCGGAAGCTACTCGGCCGACGGCGCCGGCTGGCTGGACCCCGCCAACGTGCCCGAGGTGAAGGTCGAGATGCGCCAGGGCGTCCTCTACGCCTCCAACCTGCTGATTGCGCTGTTCCTGATCGCAATTCCTTTGTTGTTCGCGCTCGTCCGGCACATCGCCTTCGAAACGGCACGCAAGAGCGAGAGCGACTTCGCCACCTCCGCAGAGGATGACGACGAATGAGCAACCGCACCTTTTTCTACGCACTCTGGTGCCTCGGCGTAATGGGGCTGTTCATCCTGTGCACCACCTACGCCTGGTCGCCCTTCGCACAAGGGAGCCGGGCGCGCACCCATGCCGGCTTCTACGGCCCCACCCACAAATAGGGAGATCGATATGGTCACCACCTTGCCCGCCGTGCTGAGCACCCTGCTCTATTCCGTGATCGGGATGATCGTGTTCGTCATCGGCTTCGTCATCCTCGATCTGCTGACCCCCGGCAAATTGTGGCAGGAGATCGAGCAGAAGCAGAATATCGCGGTGGCGATCTTCGCGGGCGCGGTCGCGATCGGGCTCGCGATCATCGTCGCCGCCGCCATCCATGGCTGAAGCCGATCCCGCGCACCCCAAAGTAAGAGCGTCCGGATCCACCGCGGCGCTGCTCGCCTCCGCCTTCGTCGTCTCCACCTGCGGACTGATTTACGAGCTGCTGGCGAGCACGCTGGCGAGCTATCTGCTCGGCGACAGCGTCACCCAATTCTCCACCGTCATCGGCAGCTATCTGTTCGCGATGGGCGTGGGCAGCTGGTGCTCGCGCTATGTGAAGCGTGGCGAATTGCGGCTGTTCGTCCGAATCGAATTGCTGATCGCCTTATTGGGCGGGTGCTCGGCGGCGGCCCTGTTCCTGCTCTTCCCTTTGGTCGATCACTTCCGGGTCGCCTTGTACGGGCTGGTGGTGGCGATCGGCTTCCTCGTCGGGCTCGAGATACCGTTGCTGATCCGCATCCTGCGCGGGTTCGATTTCCGCGAGACCGTGTCGAACGTGCTGACGTTCGACTATGTCGGCGCGCTGGTCGCCAGCCTGCTCTTCCCGCTGCTGCTGATGCCGCATCTGGGCATGATCCGCACCGGCTTCCTGTTCGGGATCTTCAATGCCGGCGTCGCGCTGGCTTTGCTGTTCACCTTGCCGCGCGCGGGATACCGCACCGAGAAGGTCGCGTCGGTGCTCGTGCTGCTCGCGCTGATCGCCGGCTTCGTCGCGTCGGACCGGCTCCAGCGCTGGGCCGAGGTGGCGAGCTATGGCGAGCCGGTGATCTATGCGACGAGCACCAAATTCCAGCGGATCGTGCTCACCCGCCGCGACGACGACGTCCGGCTCTATCTCAACGGCAATCTGCAATTCTCGTCGCGCGACGAATATCGCTATCACGAGGCGCTGGTGCACCCCGCGCTGGGGCGGGTCGCCAATCCCCGCAACGTGCTAATCCTCGGCGGCGGCGATGGCCTCGCCGCGCGCGAAGTGTTCAAACACCCCGAGGTGCGGCACCTCACCCTGGTCGATCTCGATGGCGAGATGACCAGCCTGTTTGCGCGCACCGCGATGCTCTCCCGCCTCAACGGCGGTTCGCTGACCGACAAGCGGATGACGGTGATCAACGCCGACGGCTTCCGCTGGGCGCGCGAAGCCAGGGCGCAGTATGATGCGATCATCGTCGATTTCCCCGATCCGGTCGATTATTCGGTGGGCAAGCTCTACACCGACACCTTCTACCGCGCGGCGCGCAAGCTGCTCGCGCCGGGCGGGATGATGGTCGTCCAGAGCACTTCGCCGCTCATCGCGCCCAACGCCTTCTGGACCGTCGCCTCGACGCTCGAGGCAGCCGGACTGCAGACGCGCGGCTATCACGTCTATGTGCCGAGCTTCGGCGAATGGGGGTTCATCCTCGCCGCGGCCGGACCGATCCCGGCGCAGGGCAAGATCCCCACGGGACGCTTCCTCACGCCGACGATCGACCAGAGGCTGTTCGATTTCCCGCCGGACATGGCGCGGCGGCCGACTCCAGTAAACCGGCTCGACAACCAGGTGCTGGTTCGCGAGTTCGCCGACGCCTGGGACAAATATGAAGGCTGATCGCCGCTTCGTGCTCGGTCTCGGCGCCGCCACGGTCGCCGCGGCGGGCGGCGGGCTCGCTTATGCGCTGAGGCAAGAGGCGCCGCTGCCCGGGGGCACGCTGGCCGGCGCCGACATGGCGCGCGGGCATCGCCTCAGGACCGGTGACTTCCCGGCGCCGAGCCGGTTCGAGCAAGTCGATCTCGTCATCGCCGGCGGCGGCGTAGCGGGCCTGTCGGCCGGCTGGCGGCTGAGCGACGCGGGCTTCGACCGGTTCAAGCTGCTCGAGCTCGAGGACCATGTCGGCGGCAATGCCCGCAGCGGCCGCAACCATGTCTCGGCCTATCCGCTCGGCGCGCACTACCTGCCTGTGCCGAACAAGGAAGCGAAGGCGCTCCGGCATCTGCTGCGCCAGCTCGGCATGATCACCGGCGATAGCGACGGGGCGCCGGTCTACGACCCTGAACAGCTCTGCGCCGACATGCAGGAGCGGTTGTTCTGGCAGGGACGCTGGCAGGAGGGGCTGATCCCGCGCACCGGCATCACGGCGCAGGACCGCAGCGATCTCGCCGCATTCGAAGCAGCGATGGCTGGATACTCGAAGCGCGTCGGCACCGACGGCAAGCCCGCCTTCGCCGTGCCGATGGCATACAGTTCGCACGACGCCGATCTGGTCGCGCTCGACGCGATGAGCTTCGCCGCGTGGCTCGACCGGCAAGGCTGGCACTCGCCGGTGCTGCGCGCGCATGTCCGCTATGCGATGCGCGACGATTACGGCACCGAGCCCGATCAGGTTTCGGCTTGGGCCGGGGTGCATTATTTCGCCGGGCGCCGCGGCTGGGCAGCGAACGGCAGCGGCGACAACGAACTCACCTGGCCCGAGGGAAATGGCCGGCTGACCGGGCGGCTCGCCGGCTTCTTCCCGCAGCGGATCGCCGCCGGGCAGATCGTCCACCGCGTTTCGCGCGAGGGTCCGCTCCTTCACGTCGACAGCTTCGATGTCGCGGCCAACGCCACCGTCCGGACCAGCGCGCGCGCCGCGATCCTCGCGATGCCGCACTTCATCGCGACGCGCTTGTGCAGCGAAGTGGGCGATGCCGCCGGGCTCAGCTATGCGCCGTGGCTGGTCGCCAACGTCACCGTCGACCGTCTGCCCGGCGGGCGCGGCGTGCCGCTGGCGTGGGACAATGTCTCGAGCACCAGCGATTCGCTCGGCTATGTCGTCGCGACGCATCAGGGACCCGACGCAATACCTTCGGGCACGGTGCTCACCTGGTATCTGCCTTTGTCGAACCTGCCCCCCGCCGAGGCGCGGCGCCTGCTCGTCCAGCGCCCCGCCGAGGAGTGGAAGCGCATCGTCCGCGATGATCTGCTCGCGATGCATCCGGATCTCGAAGGCGCGATCGCGCGGATCGAATTGTGGCGCTGGGGCCATGCCATGATTCGCCCTACCCCCGGTTTTCTGTGGCGCGGCGAGGCAGTCGAACCCGGGCCGCCGCTCTTCCTCGCGCATTCCGATCTCAGCGGGCTGTCGCTGTTCGAGGAGGCGCAGTATCACGGCGTCCGCGCCGCGGAGGGGGCGATGACATTGCTCGGCCATTCGCATGAAAGCCTGTTGTGACCACGGCATATGACGGCCAGCATCTGATCGCGGACCTGCACGATGCGGCGCATCTTGCGGACGTCGCCCATATCGAAGCTTGCCTGATCGCGGCCGCCGCTGCCGCCGGGGCGACCTTGCTCGAAGTGCGGCTGCACAGCTTTGGACCCGGCCAGGGCGTCACCGGCGTCGCGATGCTCGCCGAATCGCATATCTCGATCCACACCTGGCCCGAATATGGCAGCGCCTGCGTCGACCTGTTCATGTGCGGACGCAGCCACGATCTCGACGCCGCGCTCGACACGATCGTGCAGCGCCTCGCCGCGCAGGTGACACGCCGCACGTTGCTCACCCGGAGCATCGGCAGTGGACCGTCTGGCGATCAGGTAGCGGACCCCGCACGATGATCATGAATGAGCACTACGCCTGCACTGTAGCGCTACGCTTGCGCGGCTGATTTAGGGCCGCGCGCAGGCGAGGAGGGAAAGCGGCGGGAGCATCCTCATTGGCGACCTTCCGCCAGATGCCGGGTGAAGAATGACGTCAGCTTGTCGAACGGGATTACGTCCACCCGGTCGTACAGGTCCGTGTGGCTGGCGCCGGGAATGATCATCAGCTCCCTGGGCTCCGCCGCAGCCGCGTACGCCGTTTCGCTGAAGTAGCGCGAATGCGCCTTTTCGCCATGGATCAACAGGACCGGCCGCGGCGATATTTCCTTGATATAGGTCAGGAGCGGCATGTTCATGAACGACAGCGGGGTCGTGACCGACCACGAAGCATTCGAGTTGACGGCCCTCGGGTGAAAGCCGCGAGGCGTCTTGTAATAGTCGTGGTAATCGACCAAAAATTTCGGTTCCCCGCCCTTCAGCTCATTGGTCGGCGGGCCATATGCCGGGGTTCCCTTCTCCGCGTCTTCCCAACGCTGCCGGTTCAGCTGCTCCAGCGTTTGGGTGCGTTGCTCGAGGGTGACGCTGTCGTTGTAGCCTTTGGACATGAGGCGCGACATGTCATACATCGTGCTGACTGCGACCGCCTTGACGCGCTTGTCCACGGCAACGGCGTTCAAGGCCATTCCGCCCCAGCCGCAAATCCCGATGACGCCGATCCGCTCGCGATCGACGGCAGTGTGCCGGCCAATATAGTCGACGACTGCGCTAAAATCCTCGGTGTTGATGTCGGGCGACGCGATATTACGCGGCTTCCCGCCGCTTTCTCCGGTGTAAGACGGATCGAAGGCCAGCGTGACGAAGCCGCGCTCAGCCATGGTTTGCGCGTAAAGACCTGACGACTGCTCTTTGACGGCGCCGAAGGGACCGCCGACAGCTAGCGCCGGCAGGCGTCTGCTGGCTCGATCCTTCGGCAGATAGAGATCGCCGACCAGCGCAATGCCATATCGGTTCTTGAAAGTGACCTTTTGATGGTCGACCCGGTCGCTCTTCGGGAAGACTTTGTCCCAGGCTCCGCCGTCCTGTGAGAACGCCGGTGCCAACGGCGCAGCCAGGGTCGCTGCGGCGACGCTCGCTCCGGTGAGCTGCAACGCGCGGCGCCGGCTGATCGGGCTTTGATTATGGCTCTGAACTTCAACGTTCATCGAATTCTCCATTAGTGGTGATCAAGAGAGCGAAGCTGACGGATCGATGGCCTTGCGCGCGCTGACCAGGCCCAGCAGCGCGGAGGCGCCGAGGAGAACTGCACTCGCGAAGAAGGTCGCCCGGGGGCCGGCCGCGTCGAATAGAAGGCCGCCGCCGGCAGCACCGAGTGTGATTGCCAGCTGGATCACGGCCACCATCAGGCCGCCGCCTGCTTCCGCGTCATCGGGCAACGTTCGGCTCAGCCACGTCCACCAGGCGACCGGGAGCGCGGTCCCGATCAGACCCCAGCCGGCGAGCAGCGCGGTCGTGGGCACCGGCATCGCGCCCATTATCCCGAGGCCGATGGCAATCGCGGCCATGGCCAGCGGCGCGAGGATCAGCGTGGCCGAAAGGCTTTTCGCAACGGCGCGGCCGATCAGCCAGGTTCCGACCAATCCCGCCGCGCCCATGACCAGGAGGACCAGCGACAACAGCGAGACGCTGAGCTGCGTCACGTTCTCCAGGAACGGGCGAAGATAAGTGAACAGGGCGAACTGGCCCATAAACAGCAACGCCACTGCGGCCATGCCAATACGGACCTGGGGTCGCTTCAGGACGCGGAGAGCATTGGCGCTCCGGCCGGCACGGTCGGAAGGCATCGCGGGCAAGGTCCGCCACAGCCAGGCAAACGTGATGGCCGCAAGCGGCACCACCGCAAAGAACGCACCGCGCCAGCCAATATATTGGCCGAGAAAGCTCCCAAGCGGTGCGGCGATCGTGGTCGCCAGGGCATTGCCGCCGTTGAGCAAGGCAAGGCCCCTGGTCACCTGATCCTCCGGCAGCAGACGCATGATCGTTGCCGCCGACATCGACCAGAAACCGCCGATGACGATGCCGAGCAGCGCGCGACCGATCATCAGGACGGCGAAGCTCGGCGCGAACGCCACCAGCAAGCCCGACACCAGCATCAGGACGGAAAGGCCGAGCAAAAGGACACGACGGTCCATTCCCGCCGTCCATGAGGAGAGAGTGAGGCTCGTCAGAAGCGCGAAGATGCCGGAGATCGAGATGGCCTGCCCGGCGGTGCCCTCAGATAGGCCGAGGTCGGACGCAATCGGCGTGAGGATGCTGATCGGCATGAACTCGGAAGCGATCAGCGTAGCCACGCAGAGCGTCAGCGCGAAGACCGCGCTCCAGCTGCCTGTGCGTGAAGTTGCCGATGAATCAGCGGAGATGAGCTGCGTTGCCATGCCGCCTATCTATTCGCGCCAGCTTGCTTCGATTATACCGCAAGATCGGCAAGCAGCATTGAGCAGGATTCAACGATGCGGCGTGAAACAATGGCCGACCTGGTGGCGTTTCTGGCAGTCGCGCGGGAGCGCAGCTTCACGCGCGCGGCGGCCCAGATAGGCGTGTCGCCTTCGGCGCTGAGCCACACCATCCGGAAACTGGAGGAGCGGTTGGGCGTACGCCTCCTCACGCGTACGAGCCGCAGCGTATCGCCTACGCAGGCGGGCCAGCGCTTGCTGGAGCGTGTGGGACCGCACTTCGACGAAGTCGGGATCGAGCTGGACGGGTTGAGCGAGCTTCGTGACAAGCCAGCTGGCACCATCCGGATCACCGCAGGTGATCATCCCGCCGAAACCATCCTGACGCCGCAACTCGCGAGGCTTTTACCTCTCTATCCCAGCCTCGGGATCGAGATCAGTGTGAATAACGGGTTTGTCGACATCGCCGCGGACGGGTTCGATGCAGGCATCCGCCTCGGCGAGACACTGGCCCAGGACATGCTCGCTGTGCGGATCGGACCAGAGCTGCGCATGGCGGTGGTTGGATCCCCTGCCTATCTTTCCGGCAAAGACGTGCCTCGCGAGCCCGGCGACCTGTCCGCGCACGCCTGCATCGGCCTGCGTTTCCCGACGCATGGTGGCGTAGCCGTGTGGGACCTCGAAAAGGATAGTCGTTCCGTGAATGTGCGGGTGGAGCCCAGGTTCATTGTAAACGACATGCGACTGCAGCGCCTCGCGGCTCTCGAGGGCGCCGGCCTGACCTATATCATGGAGGATTATGTCCTGTCAGACCTAGCCTCCGGAAGCCTCGTACGGGTGCTCGGCGACTGGTGCCCGCCCTTTCCGGGCTATCATCTTTATTACCCCAGCAGGCGCCAGCGATCCCCTGCGCTCGCGGCCGTCATCGACATACTGCGCTATCGCGATTGAGCCTGCCTGCTCGTCCTGCTCCTTCCCGCCGCATCCCGCACGCAGACCGGGCAAAACCACGGGTTCAGATCGGACGGCGATCTCGGGCACCCTGCAGGAACTGGCGGCGTATCGCCACTCGATAGGTCGCCACGCCTGCAATTACCTCGCCGGAATCGCTCTCGCCGCCGCCGTTGCCGAGGGGATCAAACGAGGTTTGACCCTAGGCAATTTTTTCCCACCGACGTCCATCGCAAGCAGTTCAGGCTCTATAATGTCTGTGTAGCGATGCTCTTCGGATCGTTGCGGATGGTCGATGGCGTTGCAGAGGACGCGTTCGCGCAAGCGGGCACCGAGAACAACAAAGATGCTCAAATTCCAGGCTGGGACGCTGCGTGAAGATCCTCTTTTACCTGCCGGTCGTCACCCCCTGGTGGTTCGATAATATCGTCGAACCCCTAATTCGCCGCCTGGCTCCGGAACACGAGACCCACGTCCTTGCTCCGGTTCCCTGGAAGGGGACCGGCATCGGGGCACGCGAGCTCGCCGCGGCGACGCACTTGCCCCAGGTCCACTGGCACATCTTCGACGGCGACAGCCACCCGTCGATGCGGACCGCGACCACCGAGCGCGCCGGCATCGTCGATTTCGCCAGGTCGCTGGCGCCGGACTATGTGCTTTGCCGGTCCGCAGACTATGAGACGGTGCGCGAATTTCCGGGAATCGTGCGCCACCTCATGGAAGGCGGCGCGGCGCCTCTACCCTTGCCGCAGGACTGGGTGATCCTGCAGGAAGATCCATTCGATCACGGGCTGCTGCCCGAGCTCGACGATGCTGCCCGGGCTGCGCTCGACCGCCTGATCGCGCCGGTCTGGAGCGCGTTAAAGGGGCCTGCGACACCGACGCGACAGATGTGCAAGACGTTCCATAAATGGGCCGAACTACCCTCCGACCGTCCGGTTCTCGCGCTCCCGCTCGAGTATGAGCATGAGGAAAACTTCTTCCCCATCCACCGTGTGGGCGCGGCGCCGAACCACCGTCTGATTGCGGAACTCGCCGAAAGCATCGACGAGTCGTTCTTTCTTGCGATCACCAATCATCCGCTGAACGAGAAGCATGTCGACAATAGCGCGCTCGAGGCCGAGATCGCGTCGCACGGCTCGCGGATGCGGTTGCTCCCGGGCGTAGGGCCGGACGGCGAGAACACCACCGCGCTGCTCGCGTGCCATGCGGACGGCATGCTCGTCGGCGATTCGAAGGTCTATGCGATGGCTGGCTTCTTCGGCACGCCGATGCTGCGCCGGACAAAATTCAAGACCGGCGAATGGCTCCACGCTTATTCGGATACGCAAGAATTCCTGGCCGCCGTCGCCGCGGGGAATGCGCGCCGGCCCGATGAGGACGCTGCGCGGACCTGGTTTGCCTTCCACATCGCAAACAATGTGCTCGATCCGAACGATCCGGAGCTGACAGCGGCGGACATCCTCGCGCGGCTCGACCGGCCGGTCGACCCGGCGCGTTGGGAACGCAGCTTCGCACACTTCACCTCCATGGCGGCACGGGACAGCCAATGAACGCATTGACCGCAATTTCCCCGGCCTCGTCCGACCTCGCGACCGCATGGTTTCGCGACGTGATCGCCGCGGAGCGGAACGCCCTGTCGGATTTCCTGCGCCACCCCTTGCCCGGCATATCCGAGACAGTTGCGCTGATCGCGCGGCAGACGCGGCCCATCATCCTGCTCGGGGTCGGCAAATCGGGGCACGTCGCCGCCAAGCTCGCAGCGACGTTTTCGAGCTTGGGGACCGCGGCATTGTTCGTCAACGCGGCGGAAGCGGCGCATGGCGATCTTGGCGCCGTAGAATCGCACAGCGTCGTGGTGATCTTGTCGAACAGCGGCGCGACCGAGGAAATCATCCGGATCATGCCGCTGCTGAAGGCGCGCGGCTGCTTGTTGGTAGGAATTCTCGGCCGCGCGGACTCGCCGCTCGCCCGTGCGGTCGACCATCTCATTCCCGCCGAGGTCGAGCGTGAGGCCGACCATATCGGCATGGCGCCGACGTCGAGCACCACGTTGCATCTCGCCGTGGGGGATGCGCTGGCCGTGGCGGTGAGCCGCATGCGCGGATTCACTCGCGAAGATTTCCTGCGACATCACCCCGCCGGCCTGCTCGGCCGGCAGATGATCCCCGTGTCCACCTTGATGCATCAGGGCGACGACTTGCCCAAGGTGGAGCGATCCACGTCGCTTGTCGATCTTCTTGCGGTGATGTCGAGCAAGCGCCTCGGCGCCGCCGGTGTCGTCGATGGTGACGATCGCCTTGTCGGTCTGGTCGTCGACGGCGATGTGCGTCGACACTTTCAGTCCGGCTGCGACATTCAGACGGCGACCGCCGGAGCGATCATGCAAACCAGCCCGCAGGTTGTCGGAAGCGGTGCCAATGTCGGTGACGTCCTGCTGATGCGCAGTGCGACCTCGGCGGCATGGCTCGTCCTTCCCGTCGTCGATGCCGGGGGGGTGCTCGTCGGCATGCTGCACACCAATGATCTGATGCAAGGCTGAACCATGAAGATCGTCGCTTTCGTACCCGCCAAAGGCCATAGCGAGCGGGTTCCCGACAAGAATCTCGCCGTGCTCGACGGCGATTATCTGTTCAAGCGCAAGCTGCGACAGGCGCTGGATTGTGCGGCAATCACCGAGGTCTGCCTCGACACCGAATCCGATACGCTCGCCGACCTGGCGACCGACCTGCCGGTAACCCGGCTGGCCCGTCCTGCAGCGCTCGCCAGCAACGCCACCGACGGCCACGAGATGTTTGCCTGGGAGTGCAGCCAGCGCCCCGATGCGGATATCTGGGTCCAGATCCTGTGCACCGCACCCTTCGTGTCCGCCGCGACGATCGCCCGCGCGATCGAGGCCTTGCTTGCCGATCCGGAAGCGGACAGCCTGGTCGCAGTGACGCGCGCCAAGCAATATTGCTGGGATGGCGACACCCCGGCTTATGGCACCGGCCGTATCCCGAACAGCGTCGATCTCCCGGCCACGGTAATCGAGGCGATGAGCCTCTACATCGTCCGCAAACCGGCGTCCGGCACCGTCCCGACCCGCCGTTTCGGCACGCGCGCCCTCCTGTTCGAGCTCGATCCAATCGAGCAGATCGACATCAACCGGGGTTCGGACCTGATGATCGCAGAGACGATCGCCGCCGGGCAGCGGGCCGCGGAAGTGACGCGCTTCCGTGCGATGATCTCGCATTTGTCGTCGACGGTGCTAGCCGACATCTGCAAAGACAAGAAGATCCCGGCGATCCTGCCGCCCAATTTGCGCCCGACGAGCGGCGGAAAGCTGCTGGGCCGGGCCAAGACGATCGAGCTGGGCGGCCTTGGCGCCGACGATCCTGTGGATGGCTGGAAAGGCATCTACGGCGCACTCGATTCCTATCGGTTCGTGCGGCCCGGCGATGTCATCATGGTCGCCACCGATGTGCCGGACCGTGCCTATTTCGGCGATCTCAACGCGAATCTGGCGATCCGCTCCGGCGCAGTCGGCGCGGTTGTCGACGGGACCACGCGGGACACTGCCGACGTGCGCGCGCTCGGCTTTCCGGTCTATGCGCGCGTCACGCACTGCAACGACATCAAATATGAGGGCACGCTGCGCTCGATGAACCGCCCGATCAAGATGGGCGGCGTCGAGGTATGCAACGACGACGTTGTGTTCGCCGACGAGGACGGCGTCATCGTCGTGCCACGTGCGCGGTGGAACGAAGTCGAAGCCGCCGCCTGGGACGTGATGGGCAACGAGGCACGCATTCGCATGTACGCCGCGCGCGGGCGCGATGTCGGCGAGATTCTGGCCGAGTGCGGAGCATTTTGAGGATGAACACCATGAAGACGGTCGAGGTCGGAAAACTCGAGATCGCCAACGACAAGCCCTTCGTGCTGATCGCCGGCCCCTGTGCAATGGAAAGCCGCGAGCACGCGCTCGAAATGGCGGCGGCGCTGACCGAAATCTGTAACGGGCTTGGCCTTGGCCTCATCTACAAATCATCGTTCGACAAGGGCAACCGGACGTCGATCGGTTCGGCACGCGGCATTGGACTTGCAAAGGCGCTCGACGTCTTCGCCGAAATTCGCGACCGCTTCGAATGCCCCGTCATCACCGACGTGCACGACGCGAGCCAGTGTGCCCCGGTGGCCGAAGTGGTCGACGTCCTGCAGATTCCGGCATTCCTCTGCCGCCAGACCGACTTGCTGGTCGCCGCCGCCGAGACCGGCCGCGCGATCAACGTCAAGAAGGGCCAGTTCCTCGCACCCTGGGATATGAAGAATGTCGTGGCCAAGCTCGTCGCGAGCGGAAACGAACGCGTGATGCTGTGCGAGCGGGGCGCCAGCTTCGGCTACAACACGCTGGTCACCGACATCCGCTCGCTGCCGATAATGGCCGAGACCGGCTTTCCGGTGGTGTTCGACGCGACGCATTCGGTGCAGCAGCCCGGTGGCCAGGGCGAGACCTCGGGCGGCCAGCGCGAGTTCGTGCCGGTGCTGGCGCGGGCCGCCGTTGCGGCGGGCGTCGCCGCGGTCTTCATCGAAACGCATGAAAATCCCGATGTCGCTCCGAGCGATGGGCCTAACATGATCCCGTTGAAGGAGATGCCCGCGCTTCTGGCGCGGCTGCAGGCGTTCGATCGCCTGGCAAAGAGCTGATCTCAGCCGCGCAGGACCTCCGCGACCTGTTCCCAGATCGCGGGCGTCTGCGCGAGCAGGATGGCCTCGGTTGCATCGGCGGCGCGATAGGGACGGCCATCCAGCCGGGCCGCGACGCCGCCGGCCTCCTGGAGAAACAGCACGCCGGGTGCGTGATCCCAGACGAGGGTTCGCCAATAGAGCGCGAAGTGTCGCGCTCCGGTCGCGACCAGCGGATATTCGTCCCCGGCGCAGCGACGCGTCGGCACGGCTTCGGCAACTTGCGCCGCGAGCGCCGCAACGCGCGACACCATTGCCGGCGGGCGTGAAAAGTCGCTGACGATCCCGGTCATCGCACGCAATTCGGGCGAGGCGCTTGCCGGCGCGATGCGCGCGCCATCCAGCCAAGCGCCGCAATTGCGTTCTGCCGCAGCGAGCCGGTCTTCGATCGGATCGAGGATGCACGAAGCCACAGTCTCACCGTCCTCGATCAAGGCGGCCATCAAGGCGAACGGCGGGCGGCCCGCCGCATAATTGCCGGTCCCGTCGATCGGGTCGACGATCCATGCCGATCCGCTCGCGAGATTGTCCAGTAAGGAAGGATCGCGGCTGCATGCCTCCTCGCCGATGAAGCGTGCAGCCGGACGTATCGCTTTCAGACCCTGCGCGATAATCCGTTCGGCTTCCTGATCGGCAATCGTCACGAGGTCGCCAGGGGATTTCTCCTCGACTTCCCCCACCGCCAGCCGCCGGTACCGAGGCATCACTGCAATCGCCGCAGCCTCACGCAGGACTGTTGCGATCGCGTCGGGCAGAGACGTCACACCAGGACGCAGGGAAGAGCCGGGTTCATGCATGGGCTCTCCTAGCATGCGGCGCGCAACTTCGCGATCTGCCCATGGAGCGTCGCGGATATGGGCGCCGAACCCCGCCGGACCCGACGCCTGTGTCTAACGATCTTCCGCGAGGGACGGTCAGGCCTCGACCGGACTGCCAATTGCCTGCTTTGAGACGGCGGACAGATTTGCGGGAGCTCCGAAGCGCCCTGGCCTTCCGATCGCCGGGAGGTCGCGGAAAGCCGTCACCTTGGACACTATTGCAATCGGTGAAGGTAGATAGGACCGTCAGGAGAAGGAAGTGGCGGAGAGGGTGGAACACAGAGCATCTGGGGCTGGATAGTAAAGCGTGTGAGCGGTGGCCTGAAGAAGGTCGCGCCAATCCAGGACAAGAAAGAAGCCGTGCGCGCGCTCAGACGCGGAGAAGATGTGCAAGTTACAACCAGGCAAGCATCTATTGCGGCCCAACGGGCTGCCTCCGGAACCAAGCGCGTGCCGATCGACAAAAAGGGACACGACCTAACAGATGGCTCCGGCGCGCGGGGAAAGCCGCATGCGCATTCCGCACCTCAAAATGGTTCTCATTCCTTCTGGGATCTGTCCCCTCTGATCGCCGGAGGAATATATGTTTTGGACAAGGTGGGTGAGGTTCTGGATGCGGCCGACCCCTTCAACCATGGTGGGCTTAGCGTGTGCCAAGAGCTATATCGTTGCGATGGTTCGGGAAGGGAACGGTCTCGGGAGGAGCGGGCGGCTACTCGGCTCGAAGCGGAGCAAGAGGCTCGCGAGGAAGCCCGCAAGCGTAGACGAAGCGGCGCCCATTAAGAGAGGATTTCGGTGCTATTCAGGGTCATCATAGATTGTTCACTCAAGATCGACGACAGCGAGGGGTTTATTAACGCCCAATTTGTCGATGTGCCAAATGAAAAGGATGCAGAGCGTAAAGCAATTTTGGCAGTTATGTCATTAATGTTGGTCAAGAATTTCTCAGAACAAGACATAGGTAGGGCTGAGTTCAGGGTGGATAGCGTGGAGCCTTTTGATGGCGTTCCGGAAGGAGACTATCAAAAGGCATTTGCATACTATCGAACGTAGCTGGTGTGGATACCTATCGAACGTAGCTGGTGTGGATACACTTGATCCTGCGGCGCTTGCACTGCGGGCTGGCTATGAGTTGGTTGCTTGACACCGGATTGCCCTCGCTAACGCCAATACCTTAACTGACTCTGGCGGTGCTGACCGGACTGTCAGTGAGGCCAATAAGAACGATGGCTCGTCCTCAGGTCCAGATCGTGCAGTGCCCGGAACCGGCAGAAGGGTGGGAGACGTCCGACCTGTCGAAGTCGTCGACCGGCGTGGCTACCAGTTCGCAAAAGACTGGAGCCCGCAAGCTGGCGACGTTCGTCGCATGGGCCTTGCTCTGCTCACGCTGACCGGCTGGACAGTCTAACCGGTATATTGATGACCGCTTTTAAGAGCAGCTGTTCCGCCCTGCAACGACCCCAAGTGCGCGTTAGCGGACTGACGGCCTTCTGTCTCCAGGCCACAGGGGAGTTTGCGAGGCTCCAAGGTGCGTTGGCCATCCGTGACCGAGATCGCGGCCAAGAAAGTCCGAAGACATTCCACCAAATCGTGGAATGGAAATGGGACCGTCAGTGGGACCGAAATCCCCCCACTGAGAAGTTTCCTTCGATATCAGTCGGATAGAATGAGGAAGTGGCGGAGAGGGTGGGATTCGAACCCACGGTACCCGTGAGGGCACGCCGCATTTCGAGTGCGGTACATTCGACCACTCTGCCACCTCTCCGCGAGGTCTTTGATGTCGTTTGTCGGGGTTTCCGACGAGCGCCACCGGTCGATGAGGGCGGGCCATTAGCGCAATGAATCGAGCCCCGCAAGCGCGGTGCTTGTACCGCGCTGCATAAGCATTAAATTATTGGCATGCCGCGTCAGCCAGTATCCAGCCTTCCCCTCGAAGCCGCCGTCCCGATGCCGCCGGTCTCTTCCGCGCGTTTCGCGATCGGCGATATCGTGCGGCACCGGCTGTTCGATTTCCGCGGGGTGGTCTTCGACGTCGATCCGGTCTTCGCCAATTCCGACGAATGGTATGACGCGATCCCGGAGAATGCCCGTCCGCGCAAGGACCAGCCCTTCTACCACCTGCTCGCCGAAAATTCGGACTCGAGCTACATCGCTTATGTCAGCCAGCAGAACCTCGTCGTCGACGACACCGACGAGCCGGTCGACCACCCCGCGATCAGCGGCCTGTTCGAGCATTATGCCGGCGGCCGCTACAAGCTGAAGCCCCACCACCGGCACTAGGACCGCGGCGGACTGCGCTCGCTTTTTGCGCCCCCCTCCCGTTTACGGGAGGGGTCGGGGGAGGGGCTTGGCCGCTGGCTGTATCGCGCTCGGGGCGTCCCCCCTAACCCCTCCCGCAAGCGGGAGGGGAACGTTCGCGTCAGAAGGTGAAGGCGATCCGCGAATAGACGAAGCGTCCGTTGAACCCGAACGGCGAGAAGGACGAATAAGGCAGGAAATAATTGTTGTTGCCGTACACCCCGCCTGCCGGTGCCTTGGTCGGATAGACGTCGAACACATTGTCCGCGCCCACCGCCAGCTGCACGCCGGGCAACGCCTGAACACGCAGCTCGACGTCGGTGATCCATTTCGGCTCGAGCCAGTAATCGGCGACACCCTGCCCCGCCGGGATCGTCAGAGCGGTCGAGCTGCCGGTCGAGAGCACCCGGCCATAGCGGTTGGTGCGCACCGTCAGCCCGACCGGATCCGCATCCCAATCGAGCGACACATTGATCTTGTCGCGCGGCTGGCCGTCGGTGAGGCGGAGCGATTCCGAACGGCCGAACACGATCAGGCCCGGCAGCGACGGCAGCGAGGCGCGATCGATGATTTTGGTCTGGTTGTGGTTATACCCCGCGGACAGTGTGAACCGCCCCGCCCCGAACTCGGGCACCTTGTACGTCGCCACAACATCGACGCCCTGCGTCCGCGTATCGACGCCGTTGACGAAGAACCGCGCCGAGGTCGCGTTGGTGATCCCCGCGCCGGTGAGCAATGCGACGACCGCCGCGCCGCTCAGCGATTCGCTCAGCACCACACGATCGCGGATCTTGATGTTGTAATAGTCGGCGGTGAGGGTGAGCCCGGGCACCAGCGAGAAGACCACGCCCGCGCCGAGATTGGTCGACTTCTCGGGCTCCAGATCCTTCGCGCCGAGCGCCCGCGAAACCGGATCGGAAACCGCGAAAGTGCCGGTCTCGATCAGATTGCCGCCGGTGAACACGGTCGAGGTCGCAGTGAAATATTGCTGGGCGAGGCTCGGCGCGCGGAAGCCGGTCGAGACCGAGCCGCGGATCGCGATGCCCTCCACCGGCTCGAGCCGCGCGGCGATCTTGCCGTTCCACGTATCGCCAAAGTCCGAATAATGCTCGTAGCGCCCGGCAAGCTGGACCGAGAAGAAGTCGGTCACGTCGGCATCGGCCTCGGCATAGCCGGCCCAGCTGTTGCGCGACACGTCGGTCGCGTTGTTCGGGCGGAAGCCGGGGAACACCTGCGATCCGCCTGCGGCGTTGAACGGCGCCGCCGAAAACGGTCCGTTGACGTAGCTGGCGACGTCGCCCGCGACGATCTTGTAATTCTCGTTGCGATATTCGCCGCCGAACGCGATGCCGAACGATTGCAGCCCGGCAAAGTCGAACTTCCGGCTGAGGTCGAGATTGACCACGGTCTGCCCCGAACGCAGCCCGCCCGCATAGAAATTGCGCGGGCTGTTCGCCGCGCCGAGCGAGACGTTGACGCTGTTGGTCACTTTATAATCGAGCTGGTTCGAACCATAGACCACCGAGAGATCGCCGGTGAAGCCGCCGACATCGCCGCGAATGCCGACCGCGCCCGAGACGTCCTCGACCTCGGTGGCGATGTACGGCAGATACCCGTCGGCATAGATCGGCACGAAGCTCGTGGTCGAAGCCGACCAGTCGCGATTGCGCACATCGTTGGCACGGCGATAGAAGCCGCCGCCCGAGGCATCGCGGATGCCGTAGCTGCCGAATGCGTAGAGCTCGAATCCGCCGCCGAATTCGTAGCCGGCATTGGCGAACAGATTATAGTCGATCGCCTCGCCGTCGCCGTAGCGATGGGTGAAGCGGTCGATCGTCAGTTCGCGCGGATCGCCGGCGGTGAGATATTGCCGCCGAGGATCGGCGCCCGAGCGATTGGTCGGGTCGCGGTCGCGGAATTGGGCGGTGAGGTTGAGATAGCCTCCCGCGCCCACCGGCAGCCCGAAATTGGTCGCCAGGGTCAGCGTGTCGCCGTCGTGGCGCTCGCGCTCGCCGCCGGTATTGAGCTGGAGGATGTCGTTGTTGGTGCCGCCCGGGGTGAGCACCGTCGGGATCCCGCCGGTATTGGCCACACCGGTCACGTCCGACACGCCGTCCATAGAGGTCAGATATTTGCCATAGGTGATGCTGGCGCGCACGCCCTCGCTGCGGCGCAGCCGGAGGTTGATCACCCCGGCGATCGCATCCGAACCGTAAAGCGACGACGCACCATCGCGCAGGATCTCGACCCGGTCGATCGCGATCGCCGGTATCTCGTTGAGATCGACGGCCGACGAGCCGCGGCCGACCGAACCGTTGAGGTTGAGCAGCGCCGACTGGTGCCGGCGCTTGCCGTTGACCAGCACCAGCACCTGATCGGGCGCGAGGCCGCGCAAGGTCGCCGGACGCTGCGAATCGGTGCCGTCGACCAGCGACGGCTGAGGGAAATTGAACGAGGGCACCAGATCGCGGAGCACGCGGTTGGTCTCGGTCGCGCCCGACCTGGTCAGCGCCTCGCCGCCGATCACGTCGACAGGGACCGGGCTGTCGGCGACGCTGCGCTCGGCAACGCGCGAGCCGGTGACGACGATATCCTCGCCGGCCGCTTCTTCAGCCACAGGATCCGCGGTCTGCGCGGCCGCCGAAGTTGCGAAGGCGACGAACGAAATGCCCGCAAGAAGCGGGGAAATACGTGAAAACATGGGCTACTCTCCTGGAAGCCTCAGGTACAACCTACCCTGATTCCAGCAACATGCTCCGCAATCGCCTCGGAACGAACCCGAAACCTCCTCCGGATCGGTATAGATTTTCTTGTCGCCACGGCCGGTGTCACAGTGACGTCAAACATCAAAGAATCGCCTGCGCGGCGGTTGACTTCCACACCCTCTTCCCTTAGCTGCGCCCTTCCTCCTGCCGAGGCATTCCTTGGCGGGCACATGCTTTTGTTAGAGAAGAGACCCATGTTCGCTATCGTGCGCACGGGCGGCAAGCAGTATCGCGTAGCCGCCGGAGACAAGATCGTCGTCGAGAAGCTCGAGGGTGAGGCGGGTTCGTCGATCTCGCTGACCGACATCCTGCTCGCCGGCGAAGGCTCGGACCTGCAGTCGGTCGAGGGACTGACCGTCTCGGCCGAAATCGTCGCGCAGGCGAAGGCGGACAAGGTTATCGTCTTCAAGAAGCGCCGTCGGCACAATTATCGCCGCAAGAACGGCCATCGCCAGAACCACACGATCCTGAAGATCACCGCGATCGGTGCGCAGGAAGAGAAGAAGAAGCCTGCGAAGGCAAAGAAGGCCGATGCTGCTCCCGCCCCGGCGGAAGCTCCGGCTGCCGAAGCCTGATCGCAAGACACGAGGAGTATAGCAAATGGCACATAAGAAAGCAGGCGGCTCTTCGCGCAACGGTCGCGATTCGGCAGGCCGTCGTCTCGGCGTCAAGAAGTTCGGCAGCGAAGCCGTGATCGCGGGCAACATCATCGTGCGCCAGCGCGGCACCAAGATCTATCCGGGCGTGAATGTCGGCATGGGCAAGGATCATACCCTGTTTGCGCTTACCGACGGCCGCGTGTCGTTCAAGGTCGGCAAGCTCGGCCGCAAATTCTGTTCGGTAGACATGATTGCGGAAGCAGCCGAATAACATCGGGTAACCGGACGGGTTGCCCACCAGGGTGACCCGGGTCCGGCGAACGGACCAGCTGAAAAGGGAGACGGGTCACCCCGGCTCCCTTTTTTATTGCTCCCTCGAAATGCGACTGCAAACTGGCTGTCACAGTGACACGTCAGGGGCACCGCTAGACCGAGGAGACTGGTCATGTTCGTGCGTACGCAAAGATTGACGTTACGGCCCGGCTGGCGCGAGGATGCCGCCGAGCTCGCCCGCGCGATCGGGCATGAAAGCGTGGTGCGCAATCTCGCCCGCGCGCCTTGGCCCTATACGATCGAGGCGGCCGAAACCTTCGCGGCGGGCTTCGGGGAGCCGCTGGAGCCCAAGTTCCTGATCTTCGAGCATCAGGGCGGCGGAGTGCGGCTGATCGGAGTCGCCAGTATCGGACCGTTCGAGGATGAACCGCATGAGTTCGGCTATTGGATAACGCCCGATGCCTGGGGGCGCGGCTATGCCACGGAGGCCGGCGCGGCCGTGCTGCGCGCAGCACGTGCGGTCGGAATTCGGCACGTCGGCGCGGGGCATTTCCTCGACAACCCGGCCTCGGGACGCGTTCTGCGCAAGCTCGGCTTCCGCCCCACCGGGCGGGGGACCCAGGTCTATTCGCGCGGCCGCGGCGCCCCGGTGCCGTCGGCCCGCTTCGAAATCGATCTCGCCGATACCGGAGCGGTCGACAATGATCCGCGAGCCCGCATGGCGGCGTGATCCGTCACGCCGCCAGGATCGCCAGCCCGGACGCGTCCCGATCGCGAATAGCATTGCGCATTCCGCGCTTTCGCCGCCGCGCGTCGTCGCCTAAGCCGGGGTCTCCCCAAGGCAAGAGTGCTTTTCCGTTGATGGCTTCCAGTGCACGCAAGCGCCTGTCTCCCGAAGAATCACGCGACGCAGCGATCGAGGCCGCGCGCGCGCTGTTGCTCGAAGCCGGTCCGCAAGCCGTCACGCTGAAGGCAGTCGCGGCGCGGATCGGCCGCACCCACGCCAATTTGCTTCACCATTTCGGCTCGGCCGCCGGGCTGCAGAAATCGCTCGCCGCGAACATTGCCTACACCGTCACTGCCGAGATCGGCGCCGCGGTGCTGCGCGCCCGGAGCGGCGATCACGATCCGCACGAAGTCGTCGACCTGACCTTCGACGCCTTCGGCAAAGGCGGCGCCGGTGCGCTGGCGAGTTGGATGATCCTCAACGGCAACGAGGATGCGCTCGACCCGATCCTCGAGGCCATCCACCGGCTGGTCGACGAGATCAGTGCCGACGATGGCATCGATCCCCAGCTCCTGCGCGAAGAGACTCTCCAGCTCACGCTGATGGCCTTGGGCGACGCGCTGCTCGGCGGCCCGATGGCCCGCGCGCTCGACCTGCCGCGCGAGCGTGCGCGTGAGATCGCCGTGGGGCAGCTCCGTCAGTCGGTCGCGAACGGGGGCTAGGAAGCCTCCTCTCCCTGCTTACAGGGAGAGGAATTTCGACGAATCTCAGGCCGCCTGCTGGGCCGCCCGTCGCGCCTCATACTCAACCGCCTCGCTCACCGCGCGCGCCAGCGAGGCCATGGTGAACGGTTTCCGCAGCACCGCGCGCCCGCCGAACAGCTCGGGATCGGCCTCGCCTGCGAAACCGGTGACGAACAGCACCGCAACCCCGTCCAGCCGTTCGCCGAGTCCGGCGATCATCTCGGGCCCGGTTTGTCCGGGCATCAGCACGTCGGAGATGATCAGGTCGAGCGCCGACATCCTCGCGACCGCCGCGGGCGCCTCCAGCGGATCGGGGCACGACGTCACTCGATGCCCGAGCTCGTGCAACGCACCGACGGTCGCCCCCAGCACGCGCGGATCGTCTTCGACGACGAGGATGTCGAAGCTGCGCATCGGAACAGGCTCCTCGGCTGCTGCGATCGGCACCGCGGATTCGGCCGTGGCGCTCGCCGGCTCACCGACGTGGCGCGGCAGATACACCTTCACCGTCGTGCCCTTGCCAGGTGCGGTGTCGATGGCGATCTCGCCGCCCGACTGACGGACGAAGCCGAAGATCTGGCTGAGCCCGAGCCCCGTCCCCTTGCCCACCGGCTTGGTGGTGAAGAACGGCTCGAACACGCGATCTGCGACTTCGGGCGACATGCCGCAGCCCGTATCGGTCACGCTGATCGTGACATAATCCCCTGCCGGACATTCGCCGACCTCCTCGGCCTCGAGCGTGCTGCCGCCGGTGGCGATCGTCAGCGTCCCACGCCCTTCCATCGCGTCGCGCGCGTTGACCGCGAGGTTGAGCAACGCGTTCTCCAGCTGGTGGCGATCGACCCACACCGTCCAGCCGACGCCCGCGTCGCGCGTCCGGACCTTGATCGTGTCGCCCAATGTCCGGTCGAGCAGATCGGACATGCCGGCGATCAACCCCCCGGCCTCGACCGGCTCGGGCAGCAAGGGTTCGGAGCGCGAGAAAGCGAGCAGCCGGCGGGTCAGCGCCGCGGCGCGGTTGGCGCCCTCCATCGCATTCTCGATATGCTGCTGCGCGTCGGGGCCGCCATTGTGCAGATGCCGCTTGGCGAGTTCGAGTCCACCTAGAACGACCGCCAGCATATTGTTGAAATCATGCGCAATTCCGCCAGTCAGCTGGCCTACCGCTTCCATCTTCTGGACTTGGCGAAGCTGCGCCTCGGCGTGCGCGCGCTCATGCGCTTCGGCACGCAGGTCGGCGGTCGCGGCATCGACGGCCAACTGGAGTTCGGCGGCGCGCTCGCGCTGCGCGGTCGCTTCCGCGTCTGCAGCGGCGCGTTCGCCCTCGGCGGCGATCGCGAGCCAGCCGAGCAGTACGGCGCCGACCACGATCATCACCCCGAACAAAGTCAGGATCCGCGAGGCGAAGCTCGAATTGTCGATCAAATCGCCGGCGGCGCGTGTCCGGTCGCGCAACAGCACGCGCTCGGCATCTACGACCCGGGCGAGCAATGCCTCCATATGCTGCCGCGCCGGGCTCTGCCGCACGCGGTAATAGGCGCCCCAGGCATCGTTGTGCCGCTTGTAGGTCGAATAAAGCGCGGTTTCCGCCAGTTCGCGGCCCCGCGCCTCGAATGCCCGCCGCAGCTGGGCGATCTGCGCCTGTTGGCGCGGGCTGTCGCGCGTGAGCTGCTGGAGCCGGGTGAGTTGCTCGGCGGCGCGCGCCCATTGCTCCGAATATTGTTGCCCCAGCGTTTTGTCTGCACTGACCACATACCGCCCGAGCGCGGCTTCGGCCGTGGATACCGCGCCCGAAAGCTGGTTGGCGCGGATCACGACCTCATAGGTGTGTTGCTGCCGCGCAACGGCGCGGTCGCGTTCATTGTCGGCACGCTGCTGGAGTACGATGATCGCAGCGAGCACGCCGAGCCCGAGCAGGGCCAGCAGCCCGAGCAGCAAGATGCGCCAGTTCGTCACGCGACGAACGCGCTCCAGCGCAATGCCCTGCCCCTCACTCATATAATTGAATTTAGGGCGGCTTTGCAGTGGAAGGAAGCTAATCCTTTCCGCTCAGCTTATCGCACCCACGCTTTGACCCGCAACGCGGAACATTCTCAGGATTCGTTCCACCTGGTCACTGCTATGTTCGGCGCAAAGCGAGCAGCGCAGCAGATAGGTGCCCGCCGGGGTTGCGGGCGGGCGGGCCATGTTGACGTAGAGTCCGCCGTCCAGCAGCACCTGCCACATCGCGACTGCCTGCTCCTGATCTTCGAGGATCACTGCGATGATCGCGCTGTCCGGCGTCTCGGTGCCGAGCTTGAAGCCCATTTGCTTGAGGCCGCCGTGCAGCGTCCGGGCGTTTTCCCACAGATGCTGGCGCTTGTTGTGGGCGAACCGGAGCTTGCGGATCGACGCCGCGGCGGTGGCGACCACCGAAGGCGGCAGCGACGCCGTGAAGATATAGGCCCGGCACGCCAGCCGGATCGCTTCGAATTTGGGATGGTTCGACACGCAGAAGCCGCCGACCGTGCCGACCGATTTGGAGAAGGTCCCGACGATGAAATCGACGTCGCCCTCGCATCCCTGCGCCTCGTATACGCCGCGCCCGTTAGGGCCGAAAAACCCCATGGAATGCGCCTCGTCGCTGAGCACCATCGCCCCGTGCCTCTTGGCCACGGCTACCATTTCCTTGAGCGGCGCGACGTCGCCGAGCATCGAATAGACGCCCTCGAGCACCACCAGTTTCCCCGCGTCCTTCGGCAGCCGGCCAAGCCTTTTGTCGAGATCGGCGATGTCGTTGTGGCGGAAGCGGACGATCTCGGCATTGCCCTGCTTGCAGCCGTCATAGATCGACGCATGGCTGTCGGCGTCGAGGATGACGTACTCGCCCTTCCCCGCCAGCGTCGAGATCATGCCGAGATTGGCCATGTAGCCGGTCGAGAACACGATCGCGCCGGTGGTGCCGTAGAATTCGCGGAGCGCCTCCTCGACTTCGACATGGTCGCGGAAAGTGCCGTTGAGCATCCGGCTGCCGTTGGTCCCCGAGCCGAACTGGTCGAGCGCATCCTTGCCGGCCTGGATCACGTCCGGGTCGAAGGTCATGCCCATATAATTGTAAGTGCCGAGCAGGATCGTATCCCTGCCCTGGATCACGGCCTCGGTCGGCGATTTCACCTGATCCATCACGATCGCGAAGGGATCGGTGACGCCGCTGTCGAGCAGTGCCTGGCGTTCGGCGATGAGCCCGTCGAACTTGGACATCAGGTCGCGCTCGGGAGCCACTGCCTCAGGATTCTCGGGAAGCGCGTCGGCGGTCTGGATCGCGTCGGTCATGTCAGGCCTTCAGTTTCTGCACCGCATCGACGAGCTGGCCGACAGTCTCGATCTCGGCCTGCATGTTCATCGTGATCAGGATGTCGAACTCGTCCTCGACCGCCGCGACGAAATCCATCACGGTCAGGCTGTCCCATTCCAGATCGCCAGCGAAGGTCGTGCTGTCGGTGAGCGCGACGCCCTTCTTGTTGAACGGTTCGATCTGGGCTTTGACAGTCTCGAAAACTTCGGCGCGGTCGCTCACGGTCGTTCCTCGGCAAGTGGAGCTATGCCGCCTGCCAAGCAAATGCGGCAGGCGTGGGGCGCGCCTATAGCAGCCCTTGACGGCGTTGCCATGCCGGACTTGCCTCTCCTCTCCCCGGAGAAGGCTGTGGTGACCCGGAGAGGATTCGAACCTCCGACCTCTCGATTAGGAATCGCTTGCTCTATCCTGCTGAGCTACCGGGCCACGCCGCCGCTGGTACCCAGCGCGGTGTTCAGGGTCAATTGCGCCGCTCGGGCGGCACCACCGGCACGAGCAAAGGTGCAACCGGCACGCCCTCGTCCACCAGTTCCTGCGCCTGCTCGGGCGTGGCCTGGCCGTGGATCTGCGCGGTCGGCTCCTCCCCCAGATGCATCGCACGCGCCTTGTCGACAAAGGCAGCGCCGACCCATCGCGACGTTTCGAGCATCTTCGCCTGCGCCGAGGCGATCATCTCCATCGCCGCCTTGATCACTTCGGGTGGCGGCGCATCAGCCGAAGGTGCCGGTGCCGGAGCGCGCTGATTGCCCTTGGCACCGACATTGGGCGCCATCACCGCCTTGGCGACATCACCGCTGCCGCAGATCGGGCATCCCACCAGCCCGCTCGCGCGCTGCGCCTCCCAGGCCGCGCTCGAGCCGAACCACGCCTCGAAGACATGCCCGCCGCCGCATTTGAGGTCAAAGACGATCACAGCCTTTCCACCGGCGGGATCGCGCGGCGATGGCGAAGCACCGGCACGCGGCTGCGCGCCGCCTCGGTCCGTGCCGGGTCGATCTCGGCAAACCCCACGCCGGCGGGCTCGCCCATGTCGAGCAGCAATTCGCCCCACGGATCTGCGACCAGCGAATGGCCCCAGGTCGCGCGGCCGTCCTCGTGCATTCCGGTCTGTGCCGCCGCGATCACGAACGCCGCCGCCTCGATTGCCCGCGCCCGCAGCAGTACGTGCCAGTGCGCCGCGCCGGTCGGCCGGGTAAATGCCGCCGGCACCGCCAATAACGTCGCGCCGGCATCGCTCAGCGAACGGAACAGGTCGGGAAAGCGCAGATCATAGCAGATCGCGAGCCCGAGTATCCCGAGCGGGGTCTGCACCGTCACAGCGCGCTCGCCCGGCGCATAGCTGTTCGATTCGCGCCAGCTCTCGCCGGTCGGCAAGTCGACGTCAAAGAGGTGCATCTTGTCGTAGCGCGCCCGGATCGCGCCCGAATCGTCGATCACGAAGCCGCGATTGGCGAGCCTGCCGTCCTCGCGCAGCACCGCGAGGCTGCCGAGATGCACCCACAGCCCATGCTTCACCGCCGCCTCGCGCACTGCCGCGAGCACGCGATCCTCATCCTCGTGCACCAATGATCCCGCCGCGCGGTCGCGATCCCGGTCGAGCAACCCCGACATTTCCGGGGTGAACAGCATCGCCGCCCCGCCCGCTTTCGCCTGCTCCACGCCGCCGACCAGCATACGGGCATTCGCCGCGGGATCGATCCCGCTGGTCATCTGGAGCAGCGCTGCCCTCATGCGGTCAGCAGCGGATCGAGCCCGCCTTGATGGTCGAGCGCGGCAAGATCGTCCGATCCGCCGATATGCTTGTCGTCGATGAAGATTTGCGGAACCGTGGTGCGGCCATTGGCGCGCTGGATCATCTCCTGGCGTCGCGGCCCGCCCATGGTGATGTCGATCTCTTCATACTCTACCTGCTTGGAATCGAGCAGCGCCTTGGCGCGGGTGCAATAAGGACAGAATGCCTTGGTGTAGATTTCGATCTTGGCCATTGGTGCCTCGAATTGTGGACCCGGGGGCGCTTGTCAATCCAGCGCCTCGTCTCCGAGAACGCGCGCCCAGCACAGAAGGATCACTTTGGCCGCCCCGCCGCGCTTGAGTACCCGCGCGCAGGCCGCCGCGGTCGCGCCGCTGGTATGCACATCGTCGATCAGCACCACGGTCTTGCCGGCCAATTTTGGCTTCGCATCACTCGCCAGCGCGAACGCCCCCGCCACCGCCTTTGCCCGGCCCCGCGGACCCAGCCCGCGCAGCACCGGCGTCGCCTTCACTCGCCGCAGCAGCTCGACATTGGCGGGCACTCGGGTGGCGCGGGACAAGGCGCCGGCGATCAGCGCGGCCTGATTGAACCCGCGCGACCAGATCCGCCAGCGGTGCAGCGGCACCGGCACCAGCAGATCGGCCCCCTCCGGCATCAGCCGCGCCATCGCGCGCGCCATGGTCTCGGCGCAGGCCAGCTTCCCCGAATATTTTAGCTTGAGCGCCACCTCGCGCGCGACATCGCCATACGCCACCGCCGCGCGCACGCCGTCATGCGGCGGGGGATCGGCGAGACACTCCCCGCAAAGCGCGCCCTCGCCGCGATCGAACTCGAACGGCAGCTGGCAGCCCGCGCACCAGGGCGGACCGAGGAAGCGCAGGCTCCCCCAGCAGCGCGCGCAGAAGCGATGGGGCGCCGCAATGACTTCGCCGCAGCCCGGGCAGCGCGGCGGCAGCGCAAGGTCGGCGAGCCGTGCAAGGGAAGCGAGCGCAGCCATGCCGCTCCTTGTCGCGGGCGCAGCCACGCGGCACAAGCCGCACGTGCCCGACTCCGAAACACCCTCCGAAATCTTCTCCCGCGCGCTCCGCCGCCGCCGCCGCGATCGCGCCGCGCCCGGTTTTGCCGGCTTTTCGTTCCTGCGCGAACATATGCTCGACGGCCTGCTCGAGCGGCTCGACGGCGTAAAGCGCGATTTCCGTGACGTGCTCGATCTCGGCAGCTTTGCCGGCGACCTGCACATTCCCGGCGCGCGCATCGCCCGGCTCGATGCCGGGTTCGGGTTCGCGCGCGCGGCGGGCGGAGTACAGGCCGACGAAGATCGCCTGCCCTTCGCCGACGCCGCATTCGATCTGGTGATCTCTGTCGGCGTGCTCGATCAGGTCAACGACGTGCCAGGCGCACTCGCGCTCGCACGGCGGATACTGCGCCCCGACGGGCTGTTCCTCGCTGCCTTTGCCGGTGCCGGCACGCTCGCCACGTTGCGCGGCTGTCTGCGCGAAGCCGAGACCGTGCGCCCTGCCGCCCGCTTCCACCCGCAGATCGACGTTCGCGCCGGCGGCGATCTGCTCAGCCGCGCCGGCTTCGCCTTGCCGGTGTCCGACGTCGAGACTTTGGTGGTGCGCTATGCCGGACTGCCCAATCTGCTGCGCGACCTGCGCGGCATGGCCGCGACCAACCTGCTTCCCAACCCTGCGCCGCTCACTCGCGACACCCTCGTCCGTGCATCGGCGGCCTTCGCCGATCGTGCCGAACCAGACGGCCGCACCCCCGAACGCTTCGAGATCGTCTATCTCACCGGCTGGGCGCCCGATCCTTCGCAGCCCAAGGCCGCGCGTCGGGGCAGTGCCACAGCCTCGCTCGCCGACGCGCTGAAGCCGAAGCGGCCGGACTAGAGCAGCCGCTCCAGCGCATCGACCAGCGGCACGTCCGCCGGGGGCATCGCCAGCGTCCGCATCTCCGCCGGGCGCACCCATTGCAGCGCGCTGGCATGCCGCGGTTCGGGAGTCCCTGCCCATTCATGCGCCACATAGAGCAGCAGCAGCAAATGCCGTTCGCCCAGCCCCTCGCTGGCGAAGGCGATCGGAGCCAGCGCCCCGGTTGCAACGTCGATCCCCAGTTCCTCGGCGAGTTCGCGCACCAAAGCCACCTCGGGCACTTCGCCCGCCTCGACCTTGCCGCCGGGGAATTCCCACAGCCCCGCCATCGGCTTACCCGGCGGGCGCTGCTGGACCAGCACGCGTCCTTCACGGTCGACGAGCGCGACCGCCACCACCAGCAATAGCCCGGATATCTCGATCGACACTTCGTTAACGCTCCTCGTTTATCTCCGCCAAATCCTGTGGGGGAGAAGCGGGCGTGATGCGAGCCCTTGTGAAGACGATCCACCGCCTCGCCGGCAATACGAAGGCGGCCACGGCAATCGAATATGGCCTGATCTGCGCACTGATCGTGCTTGCCATCATGGCAGCATTGGTCGCGCTCGGCTCAGTGACCAGCGAGATGTGGAACAGTGTCAGCAGCAAGGTGCAGACCGCCGGCTAAACATCGTTAATGGCTACGTAATTGTCCGATTTAGCCGTTTCTTTACTTCCCTTCCCTAAGGTTGTTGATGCCGTACCGGATCTCCGGGCCGGCCGGGTGAATGAAGTACTTCCTGAACGTTGGAGACCGGTTATGCAGAAGATTCGCAACTTCGTTAAGAATTCCAAGGGCGCCACCGCAATCGAGTACGGCCTTATCGCCGCTCTCATCGCCGTCGCCGCGATCGCCGCGATGCAGGGTCTGGGCAATCAGCTCAACAAGACCTTCAGCAACGTCACGTCGAACATGAAGGCTACCTAGGACTTTCTGGTCCAAGGACACGAAGGGCGGCGGAACTCGGTTCCGCCGCCCTTTTTGATTCCGGTCGCCACCAGGCGCACGGGGATATCTTCATTTTTCGTTGATTATTGTTCCGCATATGAAACGAGACTCGCGCAGAGGCGCCGGTCGCGATTTCTGTGGGAGAGTATCGATGATCCGCAAGTTTCTGAAGAACACCAAGGGCGCCACTGCGATCGAATATGGTCTGATCGCCGCGCTGATCGCCGTTGCCGCAATCGCAGCGATGCAGGGTCTGGGCAATCAGCTCAACAAGACCTTCAGCAACGTCACGTCGAACATGAAGGCAGAATAGGCCTCCTTGTCTGAAACTATGAAAAGGGCAGCGGAACTTCGGTTCCGCCGCCCTTTTTCTTGCTCGATCTAGGGGTAAGTTCAGATCCGCCCCATCGCCAGGAATTTGGCGCGCCGCGCCTGCCGCAGCGCCTCCGGCGGGAGGCCGTCAAAGCCGTCCAGCGCCGCCTCCACTGCGTCGCCCAGCGTCCGCACCGCCAGGCCGGGATCGCGGTGTGCGCCGCCCAGCGGCTCGGGGATGATGCCGTCGATCACCTTGAGCTCCTTCAGATGCTGCGCCGTCACCTTCATCGCTTCGGCGGCATCGGAAGCCTTGTCGGCGGTGCGCCACAGGATCGAGGCGCAGCCTTCGGGGGAGATCACCGAATAGACCGCATGCTCCATCATCAGCACCTGGTTGCCCGCCGCCAGCGCCACCGCCCCGCCCGAGCCGCCCTCGCCGAGGATCGTCGCCACCAGAGGCACGCCGAGGTTGAGGCACATTTCGGTCGAGCGCGCGATCGCTTCGGCCTGGCCGCGCTCCTCGGCCTGTACCCCGGGAAACGCGCCCGAAGTGTCTACCAAGGTGATCACCGGCAGCCGGAACTTGTCGGCGAGCCGCATCAGCCGGATCGCCTTGCGATAGCCCTCTGGCTTGCCCATGCCGAAATTGTGCTTGAGCCGACTCGCGGTGTCGTCGCCTTTTTCGTGGCCGATCACCATCACCCGGCGCCCGCGAAAGCGCCCCAGCCCGCCGATGATCGCATTGTCGTCGGCAAACGCGCGGTCGCCGCCCAGCGGCATGAAGTCTTCGATCAGCCCCGCGACATAATGTTTGAAGTGCGGCCGCTCGGGATGCCGCGCGACCTGCGTCTTCTGCCACGGCGTCAGCTTCGCATAGGTGTCCTGCAGCAGTCGCTCGGCCTTGGCCTGCAGCGGCGCGATCTCCGCGTCGATGTCCACCGCGCCGCCCTCGGCGGTGCGGCGCAGTTCGTCGATCCGGCTCTGCAGCTCGGCGATCGGTTTCTCGAAGTCGAGGAAGGTTGCCATCGTTGCGCGGCTAGCCCCGCCGCTCGGTCACGTCAACGCGTGCCGATGTCCAATCCTCCCCGGCCAAAGGGAGGATCATTTCCCCTTCCGCCCCAGCGCCTCGCCCAGTGGATGCCGCTCGTTCACCAGATCGACCAGCCGTTTGCTGTCGACATGCGTATAGATCTCGGTCGTCGCGATATCGGCATGGCCCAGCATCGCCTGCAACGCGCGCAGATCGGCCCCGCCTTCGAGCAGGTGCGTCGCAAAGGCATGACGCAGCACGTGCGGGCTCACCCGATCGGGCGGAATCCCCGCCTCCGCCGCCAGCGCCCGGACGAGCTGATAGAGCCGCACCCGCGAGAGATGCGCCTTGCCCGAAGGAAACAGCCACGGCCGGCCGGTTGCGACATGCTCGCGCCACGCCGCCACAGCCGCGCGCGCGCGATCCGAAATCGGCACCAGCCGCTCGCGCCCGCCTTTGCCCTTCAGAATCAGATACGGCCGGTCCGGCGCCACGGCGTTGCGCGGAAGCGACACCAATTCGGTCGCGCGCAGCCCGGATCCGTAGAGCAGTTCGATCAACGCCGCGAGCCGCAGGTCGAGCGGGTCGGCGGGCACCCGCGCCTGCCGCGCCGCGATCGCCGCGAACATCGCGTCGACATCGTCGGTGCTCAATATCTTGGGCAATGCCCGCGTCGTGCCTGGCCGGGGCAGCGCGGCGCCCGGATCGTCCTTGCGCAGCCCCTCATCGGCCAGAAAGGCGAAGAAGCGCCGCAGCGCCGCCGCCTTGCGCGCCACCGTCGAGCGCGCCAGCGCCTGCCATTCCCCGGCCACCTTCTCGAGCTCGCGCGCCCCGGCGTCGCCGAGCCGCCCGTCGAGCGTCGCCGAAGCCAGCCGCAAGTCGGTGCCGTATGCCGCGACGGTGTTCGCCGCCGCGCCGGCTTCCGCTCGCATCATTTCCAGAAAGCGCTCGATCAGCGCGCGGTCGTCGGCTCGGCTCAAGCCGACCGCGTGACCGCCTCGACGGCGATCATCCGCGCATAATTGCCCATCCCCGCCGCGCGCATCGCCGCGACGATGTGGAACAACGCCTCGGGGGAGACATAGTCCCAGCTGAGCGATTGCATGCCGACCCCGGCAAGCAAAGCCACCGTCGCCGCGTCGCCGCGCTGCCCGGCCGCATCGATCGCCTGCGTCCACGCATTCGCCCCGCCGATCTGCACGTCCAGCGCGGCCGCGGCATTCTGCGCCTCTCCCGCGCTCAACTTGCCGAGCCCGGCCAGCCCGGCGGCCAGCATCTGCGCCTTGCGCCGCGATCCGCCCTCGGCAAAGCCGGTGACGTCGCCGGCCGCGACGCTCGCGCCGCCCGGATCGGCGAGCGCGAGCAGCGCCCAGCCCTCGCTGCCACGCTTGGCCACGCCGCGCCATTCGAGCGCCGCCGCCTCATAGCCGGATGACAACATCGACGCGATCAGCCGGTCCGCATCCTCGACCTTGTCGCTCGCGGGGATCCACGCGGCCGCACGTGCAGTGAGAATCAGCCGGGCATAACGAGTGCGCGGCGTGTTCGCCGCATCCCACAAAGTGCGCAGCGCCTTGATCCGGTTGCCGACATTGCCGTCGGTATAGGCGGTGCGCAGATCGCGCGCGACGGTCTGGGCATCGCCGCTGTCTCCGCCCTGCTCGATCTCCGAATAGAGGTCGACCAGCCCCGCGTTCGAGAAGACGCCCGCTGTAGCGGCGAGCTCGGCCGCAGGCGCGCGCGCCACAGGGTCGAGATTGGGCGCGAGCGCCTGCCAATAGCGCACTTGCGGTCCCGCGGTCTGGTAGAGATCGGCCGGCACCTCGACTCCCGTCGCGGTCGCCAGTCCCCAACGCCACGCCGTCAGCTGGCGCACCGGGTTCCACTCGATCGTAACGGCACGACGCCCCTGCGCACCGGTGCCGAGCACCTTCTCGGCGAGCAGATTGTCGATATCCGACGGGCTGCTCCCCGAACGCGCGCGGTTGAAAGCTTGTCCCGCCTCGTTCGGCTTGCCGGCAAGCCCCGTGCACATCGCCTGCGCCAGCGCCCAGCCGCGCTGCGCGATCGCCGCCGCGCCCTTGTCGGCGATCGGGCAGAGCGCTGCCGGATCGCCATTGGCCAGCGCCGCCTGCATCGCAACCTGATAGAGCCAGGTCGTGTAATTGTCGGTGTCGACGTCGTCGATCACGGCGCGCGCGGCATTCGCTTCGCCCATCCGCAGCAGCGCCCAGGCGCGATCGGCGGCGAAATCGGCGCCGTTCACGCCTGCCGGCGTATCGAGCGGCGACATCAGCGCGCGCCGCAATACGATCGATGCCCAGCGCGACGCGATCGGCGCGTCCATCCGCCGCATCAGGACCTGCAGGAAACGCCCGTCGGCGCCTCCGAACGAATCCGCCGGGAACGCCGCATTGCCGGCCGCGAATGCGCCCACGCGATCGAGCGAATGTCTGGCGAATTCGGGCAGTTCGTATCTGGAAAGGTCGATCGCGACCTGCTCCTGAACACCTTCGGCAGCGTTGCCCGGTTCCGCGTCGGCGGGCAGCGTGACGCCGTCGACCGGCGCCCCCGGCGGGGCCACGCGCGTCGGCGCAGGCGCCGGACCTGGCGCAGGCGCGGGCGTCGGCGCCGGATCGTCGAACCCCGGCGGCAGCAGCGATTCGGGCGTATCCTGCCCCAGCGCGGGCATCCCCACGCCGGCGAGCAGCAGCGCCGCAAACCCGATCCGCGAAACCTTAGTTCGTGAGGTTATCAAGCGGGACCACCTTCTCCATGCGGACCGGTTCCTTCTCGGTGTTGCGCGTCGAGAGGAATATGATTCCGCCCACCAGCACGAGGAGGACGACAATGAGCGCGACGAGCGATCGGGACATGGAATGGTCCAAAAATTGAGAATATCGCGGGCCTTTTGCCCGAGACCCGCCCTCGCTGTATAGCCCCCCGACGATGTTGCAAGCGCATGTCCAAGACTGGCCCTGGAAGGGCAAGCCGATCGTGCTGGTCGGGCTGATGGGTGCGGGCAAGACGACGGTCGGCCGTCGTCTTGCCCAGCGCCTGCGGCTGCCCTTCGTCGATGCCGATCACGAGATCGAGGCCGCGGCGGGGATGAGCATCTCCGATATTTTCGAGAAGTTCGGCGAACCCTATTTCCGCGACGGGGAGCGCCGCGTCATCGCCCGGCTGATCGACGGCACGCCCAAGGTAATCGCCACCGGCGGCGGCGCCTTCATCAACGACGACACCCGTGGGTTGATCCTCGATCAGGCGATCGCGATCTGGCTCGATGCCGAGCCCGCGGTGCTCGCCGACCGCGTCCGCCGCCGCGACACCCGCCCGCTGCTCCGCGGTCGCGATCCCGAGGAGATCCTCGCCGAACTGGCAGCGATAAGAAATCCTTTCTATGCGCTCGCCCCGATCCGCGTGCAGAGCGTGGTGGCTCCGCACGACACCACCGTCGATGAAATCCTGAAGGCGATCCGCACTTGAACACCGTTCCCGTCGCGCTTGGCGACCGCAGCTACGACGTCCGCATCGAAGCCGGACTGCTCGCCCGTGCCGGCAAAGCGCTCGCCCCGCTCGCCGGCGGACGGACGGTGCCGATCGTGACCGACGGCAACGTCCTGCCGCATCTCGCCACGCTGCAGGCCAGCCTCACCGAGGAAGGCATCGCCAGCGAGGCGATCGTCCTCCCGCCAGGCGAATCGACCAAAAGCTGGACCCAGCTCGAGGCGCTGACCGATCGACTGCTCGAACTCGGCGTCGAACGCAGCGACCATGTCATCGCATTGGGCGGCGGCGTGATCGGCGATCTCGTCGGCTTCGCCACGTCGATCCTCAAGCGCGGCTGCAACTTCGTCCAGATCCCCACCACCCTGCTCGCCCAGGTCGACAGCTCGGTCGGCGGCAAGACAGCGATCAACAGCCGCGCCGGCAAGAATTTGATCGGCGCCTTCCACCAGCCCGCACTCGTGCTGATCGACCCGCAAGTGCTCGACACGTTGCCCCCGCGCCAGCTCCGCGCCGGCTATGCCGAAGTCGTCAAATACGGCCTGATCGACGATTTCGCCTTCTTCGAATGGTGCGAGGGCAATGCCGCGGCGTTGCTCGCCGGCGACCCGCAGGCGCGCGAACATGCAATCTCCCACTCGGTAGGCGCCAAAGCCCGCATCGTCGGCGAGGACGAGCGCGAAACCACCGGCAAGCGCGCATTGCTCAATCTCGGCCACACCTTCGGCCACGCGCTCGAGGCCGAGACCGGCTTTTCCGACAAGCTGCTCCACGGCGAAGGCGTCGCCGCCGGCATGGCGCTGGCCTTCGCATATTCGGCGCACCGGGGCCTCTGCTCCGGCCAGGAAGCCGAACGCGTCGCGGCGCATCTCCGCGCGATCGGCCTCCCCGACAGCCTCGCCGCCGCCGGCATCACCGCTTCGGGGGCGCGGCTGGTCGAACACATGCTCCACGACAAGAAGATGGCCGCCGGTACCCTTCCCTTCCTGCTCGCCCGCGGGATCGGCCAGACCTTCCTCGACAAGACGGTCGACCTGGGCGACGTCGCCACCTTCCTCGACGCGCAAAACGCCCGGCCCCGCTAGCGGGAGCGCGCCGGCCTTGCCCGACGCAGGGGCCGCGTGGTCCGCAATTGCGGTTGTTCCCTTCCTGTTCCTGCGCTAGCATCGCGGCATGGCGAAGCCGAAAAAGCGTTATGTCTGCCAGGCCTGCGGGTCGGTGTCGTCGCAATGGGCGGGGCAGTGCGCCGATTGTGGCGACTGGAACACCCTGGTCGAGGATGGCGGCGGCGTGGTGACGCCTTTCCAGGCGAAGCACAATCTTCAGTCGGGCGGACGCGCGATCCAGTTGGTCGGGCTCGATACCGACATCGCCTTGCCCGAGCGGACCGGCACAGGGATCGCCGAGCTCGACCGCGCGCTGGGCGGCGGTTTCGTCGAGGGGAGTGCGACCTTGATCGGCGGCGATCCGGGAATCGGCAAGTCGACCTTGCTGCTCCAGGCCGCGGCGCTGATCGCGCGGCGCGGGCTGCAGGTCGCCTATGTCTCGGGCGAGGAAGCGGCGGACCAGGTGCGGCTGCGCGCGCGGCGGCTGGGGCTGGGCGACGCCCCGGTGCAACTCGCCGCGGCGACTTCGGTGCGCGATATCCTGACCACCTTGGGCCAGGGACCCGCGCCCGCCCTGGTGGTGATCGATTCGATCCAGACGATGCACTCGGACCTGATCGAAGGCGCGCCCGGGACAGTGAGCCAGGTGCGGGCAAGCGCGCAGGAACTGATCCGCTTCGCCAAGGAGCGCGGGACCGCTCTGGTGCTGGTCGGGCACGTCACCAAGGACGGCAGCATCGCCGGGCCGCGCGTGCTAGAGCATATGGTCGATACCGTGCTGGCGTTCGAGGGCGAGCGCAGCCACCAATATCGCATCCTGCGCGCGGTCAAGAACCGCTTCGGCGGCACCGACGAGATCGGCGTGTTCGCAATGCAGGCCGAGGGGCTGAGCGAAGTCGGCAATCCCTCGTCCTTGTTCCTCACCCACCGCGACGAGAATATGAGCGGGACGATCGTCTTCCCCGCGCTCGAAGGGACGCGCCCGGTGCTCGTCGAGATCCAGGCGTTGACCGTGCGGTTGGCGAGCGGGGCGACGCCGCGGCGCGCGGTGGTCGGCTGGGACAGCGGCCGGCTGGCGATGATCCTCGCGGTGCTCGAGGCCCGTTGCGGACTGAGCTTCTCGTCCTGCGAAGTCTATCTCAACGTATCGGGCGGCTACCGGGTGCAGGACCCCGCGGCGGATCTCGCGGTGGCGGCGGCTCTGGTCTCCGCGCTGGCCGAGCGGCCGATGCCGGCGGACGCGATCGCGTTCGGCGAAGTGGCGCTGTCGGGCGAGGTGCGGCCGGTCGCGCACGGTGCGCTGCGGTGCAAGGAGGCGGCCAAGCTCGGGTTCGGGCGCGCGCTGGCCCCCGCGGCGCAGGCCGATACCGGCGGGCTGCAATTGGCGGGTTTCAAGTCGCTGGGGGCATTCGTGGACCATCTGCTCGGGCGGTGAGCCCCATCTACGTATATTTCCGGTTTGTTTCAGATCGCATCGCGTGCATGATCGGCGGTGCCGGGGGAGGACTCGGCACCGGAGCGGCTTGGATCCCTCTTCGCCGCTCCGGTTCGTCTTGTCCGATAATCCGCTTCCAATGTTGGATTTCGTCTGGGATAGAATCGTCGATGGCGCGATTTGCACCCTTCCAGAACCGGGTGAGGTTCCGGGGCTTTTGGGGCGCCGCGCCGCCAAGCGTCGCGCACGAAAATTACGCGATGCAGCGCGTTTCCGCAAACTGAGTCAATTTAGCGGTCCTGGCGAAGATGCCGGACTCGACGACAATGATCGCCATCGGCAGGGCTACCAATTCCCCGCGTCCGACCGCACAATGCCGGCATGAAGCAATCGACAGCAATCACGATCGCCACCGGCGTGGCCGCTGCCGCCATTGGCAGCATCTTCCTCTATTCGCGTGCGACGCGGCCCCCGGTGATCAACCCGGAGGTGCCCGAGCCGGCCAGGCCGGTCGAGCTCGCCCGCTATCTCGGCAAATGGTTCGAGATCGCGCGGCACGAGAACCGCTTCCAGAAGGGCCTCGACGCGGTGACCGCCGAATATGCGCTGGACGAGGACGGGCGAATCCGCATCGTCAACAGCGGCTCTCAAAGCGGGCAGCAGGGCGCAAGCAGCTCGGTCGAGGGGCGCGCGATCGTTGCCGACGAGACGACCAACGCCAAGCTCAGGGTGTCGTTCTTCGGGCCGCTCTACACGGGCGACTATTGGGTGCTCGATCACGGCGACGAATATGACTGGTCGATCGTCGGCGAGCCGAGCGGACGCTATCTCTGGGTACTGAGCCGCGAGGCCAGGCCGGCGCCCGCAATGGCCGAGACGCTGCTCAAGCGCGTCGAGGCGCTCGGCTACGATCGCTGGGCGCTGCGGATCACGCGGCAGGGCTAGGGACCCACATTAGACGCCTTCCGCAACGCCCGACAGCCGACTATCAGGACGGCGGGAGGGACGCATTTCATGTCGTTGACTGGTCTCGATATCGTGGTGCTGCTCGCGATCGGCGGGGCGGCGGTGCTCGGGTTCATCCGCGGGTTCGTGACCGAAGTGCTCGCGCTCGGCGCGTGGCTCGCGGTGGTGCTGGTGCTCAAGCTGTTCCACAGCCCGCTCGCCGAGTTCATGGCGTCGGCAGTGGGGACGGCGCAGGGCGGCGCGGTGCTCGCCTTCGCGATCCTTTCCGGCGCCACCTATTTCGCCGGGCGGATGATCGCCAACACCATCGGCGCGCGGATGCGCGACAGCTTTTTGGGACCGATCGATCGCGCGCTGGGCTTCGGCTTCGGCGCGCTCAAGGGGCTGGTGCTGGTCAGCGTCGGCTTCCTGCTGCTCGTCCTCGTATTTGACACCGTCGGCGGCGGACCCGACGGGCGGCCCGATTGGATCACCCACTCGACCACCTATCCTTTGCTCGACAAATCTAGCGCGACGGTAGCCGATTTCGTCGATCGGCGAAGGAAGGGCGAGCCGGTGTTCGGCGGGAACGAGGCCGAGCCCGAAGGGAATACGGCGAACTAGAATCCTCCCCCGCAAGGGGTAGGATTTATAGGGTCGCATCCTTGGCCGGGGTTCCCTAAGTCGAGAGCGGAATGAATGCGCCGCTCTACAACACCCAGATTCTCCGGCTCGCCGCAGAGATCCCCTTCCACGAACGGCTGGCCGATCCTGCCGCGAGCGTCGAGAAGCGCTCGCCGGTGTGCGGCAGCCGTATCACCGTCGATATCGAACTCGACGCCGACGGCCGGGTCGCGGCGGTGGGGATGCTGGTGCGGGCGTGTGCGCTGGGCCAGGCTTCCGCCTCGCTGATGGGCGCGCATGTCGTCGGGCGTAGCGCGGAGGAACTCGCCGCGGCGCGGGACCAGCTGACCGCGTGGCTGGCCGGCGAGCGCGATGCGCCGCCCGACTGGCCGGGAATGGAGATCTTCGCGCCCGCCCTCGCGCATCGCGGGCGCCATGCCTCGATCCGCCTCGCCTTCGAGGCTGCGGCCGAGGCCGCGGCCGAGGCGCGGCGTTGATGGAGGAGCATTCGGGCCTCTCGCTGCTCCACGACGGCGTGCCGCTGCTTGGCTTCGCCTTGATTTTCGTGCTGATCTTCCGACGGCTCGGGCTGGGTGCCACGTTGGGCTTCCTCGTCGCCGGCGCGGTCGTCGGTCCGCAAGGTCTCGGGCTGGTCGGCGACGCCGAGAGCAAGCTGGGCATCGCCGAACTCGGCATCGCGCTGCTGCTTTTCCTCGTCGGGCTCGAGCTGAGCCCGTCGCGGCTGTGGCGGATGCGGCGCGACATCTTCGGACTCGGCCTGATGCAGGTGAGCCTGTGCGGGCTCGCCGTCTCGGGGATCGTGTGGGCCGCCGCGCACAGCTCGCTGGCGGCCGCACTAGCACTCGGGCTTCCGCTTGCGCTCTCCTCGACCGCGCAGGTGCTGCCGCTGCTCCAATCGGCAGGTCGGCTGCGCACGCCGTTCGGCGAGCGCGCCTTTGCGATCCTGCTGTTCCAGGACCTGTCGATCGTCCCTTTGATCACGATCGTCGCAGCGATGTCGCGCAATCCCGCCGACCTCAACGGACCCCCGGGCTGGCTGCTCGCGGCCTATACGGTCGGCGCGATCGTCGGGCTGATCCTCGCCGGGCGTTATCTGTTGCGGCCGCTGTTCCGGCTGATCGGCAATCTCGGCGAGCGCGAGATGTTCGTGTTCGCAGGGCTGTTCACGGTGATCGCGAGCGCGGCGATCATGGAGATGCTCGGGCTCTCGGCGGCCTTGGGGGCGTTCATCGCCGGCGTGATGCTGGCGGATTCCCCCTATCGCCACGAGCTCGAGGCCGATGTCGAGCCGTTCCGCGCGATCCTGCTCGGGCTGTTCTTCCTGGCAGTGGGAATGACGCTCGACCTCCATGCCATTGCCGAGCGCCCATTGTTCGTCGCAGGCATGGCGCTGGCGCTGATCGCGACCAAGGCGGCGCTGATCATGGGGCTGGCGCTGCTGTTCGGGATGAAACGGCGGTCGGCCTTCGCGCTGGGCGTGCTGCTCAGCCAAGGCGGCGAGTTCGGCTTCGTGCTGTTCGCCCAGGCCCAATCGGCGATGCTGATCACCGGCGAGGCGGCGAGCATCTTCGGGGCGATCGTGACCTTGTCGATGGCGACCACGCCCTTCCTGATGATGGCGACCAAAAGGCTGCGCGCCGAACCGGAGCCGAGTTCGGACGGGATGGACGGGCCCCAAGAAGAGGGCTCGAACGCCGTGGTGGTCGGCTATGGCCGCTTCGGCCAGACCGTGGCGCAGATGTTGATCGGGCAAGGCATCCCGGTGACGATCGTCGACACCGATGTGGAGATGATCGAGACCGCCAACAGCTTCGGGATGAAGGTCTATTATGGCGACGGCACGCGGACCGACATCCTGCGCCAGGCCGGCGCCGCCGACGCCGAATTGCTGATGTTCTGCCAGGATGGCGACGGGCTCGACACCGAGGCGCTGGAGGGCATCCATCACGCCTTCCCCAAGGCGACGATCTTCGTGCGCGCTTATGACCGGCGCAGCGTGATGAAGATGAAGGGCGCGCCGATCGCGGGCGCAGTGCGCGAGCTGCTCGAGAGCGCGATCGTCATGGCGCGGCGCGCGATGAGCGCGGTCGGCGTGACGCAGCAGGAGATCGACAAGACCGAGGCCGAATATCGCCGGCGCGATTTCGAACGGCTCAAGCTGCAGCGCGAGACCGGCGACATCCGCGCCGGGATCGACGGAATGCTCACCCATGCCTCCCAGGCCGCGGCGGCGGAAGCCGATCTGGAGCGCAAATGAAGAATCGGCCCTTTCGCGAGCGGATGGGATTCGCGTTCGAGGGCATCCGTACCGGCTGGCGGCGCGAGGCAAGTTTTCGAACGCAGACCATATTGGCGGGCGTTGCCCTGCTCGCGCTGATCCTGCTGCGCCCGGCGCCGATCTGGTGGGGGCTGGTGGCAGTGACTTGCGCGCTGGTGCTTGCGCTGGAACTGCTCAATTCGGCGATGGAGGCAGTGATCGATCTGCTGCACCCCGACATCCATCCCTCGATCAAAGTGGCGAAGGACATGCTGGCCGGCGCGGTACTGGCGATCAGCATCGCCGCAGTCATAGTGGGATTCGCGATGGTGATCGCGACGGGGCCACGCTTTCTCGCGGAGATCGGGCTGTGAAATTGGTGGCGATGCTCGCCGCGCTTTCAGGCGCACTCGCCGTGGCGGCGGGTGCGTTTGGCGCGCATGGCGCCGAGGGCCAGGCGGCGGAATGGCTGCGGACCGGCGGGCAGTATCAGCTGATCCATGCCGTGGCGGCCTTGGTCGCGGTGCGGATGCAGGCGCGGGGCCGGCGTGGCTGTTCGTTGGCGGAGCCGGGCTGTTCGCGGGAACGCTGTATTTGATGGCGCTGGGGATGCCGCGCTGGCTGGGAGCGATCACGCCGATCGGCGGCGCGGCGCTGATCGTCGGCTGGATCTGGCTGGCGATATCGGCGGCGCGCCTGAGGTAAAACCCTCCCGGTGAAGAGCGCCTATTCGGGGCCGACGATCTTCGCGATCTGCGCCGCCGTTACCGGATGATAGGTCGTCCGCGCTTCCTCGAAGAAGCGCTTCGCGATCGGCTTGCCCCAATCACCCTGCTGCATCAGCCCTTCGTAGATCGGGCGGATCAGCAGGCCGCGGCCGACGCTGGTGACGAAGACGCCGATCGAAGTGAGCGCCGGATCGTAGCGATTGGCGATCGCGAGCTCGGCCCAGGCCGAGCGGACATAGGCATTGGTCGAGCCGGAAAGGCCGAGCGTGTCGTCGAGCTCCTTCAGGCGCGCAGGCGTCTGCTGGCGGGGCAGGCCATTAAGGAAGCGCAGCCACTGCTGGGTTGCCCAGCCCTTCGGATCGACCGCGGCCACCGGACCGCCCGCCTTCACCGCAGCGAGCTGGGCGTCGACCTTGGCAAGCGTGGCCGATTCGACGTGGACGGCGTTCTCGGGAAGCCCGGGCTGATAGGCCCAGCGATCGAGCTGGAGCTTCGCCTCGAGCGCTGCGTCGCCTTTGATCAGATTGGTGCGGATATCGGCAAGGAAGCCGGCGGTGGTCTGCGGCTGGAAGGCGTGGCGATCGAAATAGGAGCGCAGATAGGCGTCGAAGCGGGTGCGGCCAACCGCGCGCTCGATCGTGCGCAGCAACGTCGAGCCCTTGAAATAGTCCAGCTGGCCGGCGGTGGTGCCCGGGTCGCCGTGGAGACGCGTGGTCGGCGCCGACTGCCCCCCCGCCTCCGCGATGTCCCTGTTGAGCCCGTCCCAGTCGAGATCTGCGTACATCGCGGCGCGTTCGGGGCCGTAGACCGCCTCCATGATGCGGTTCTCGAAATAGGTGGTGAAGCCCTCGTTGAGCCACGAATCGGACCAGGTCGCGTTGGTGACGAGATTGCCCGACCAGCTGTGCGCGAGCTCGTGCGCGACGACGTCGGTGTTCGAGCGGTCGCCGGTGATGATCGTCGGGGTGAGGAAGGTGAGCGTGGGGTTCTCCATCCCGCCGAACGGGAAGCTCGGCGGCAATACGAGCATGTCGTAGCGGCCCCAGCGATAGGGGCCGTAAAGCGCCTCGGCCGCATCGATCATCTTCTCGACGTCGCCGACTTCATAGGCGGCGGCATCGAGCATGCTCGGCTCGCTCCACACGCCGGAGCGCTTGCCTGTAGCCTTGAAGGCGAGATCGCCCACCGCGAGCGCGATGAGATAGGGCGGGACCGGCTTGTCCATGCGGAAGCGAAAGCGGCGCTTCCGATGGGGCACGAGCGTGCCTTTGGCGCCGTCGAGCCGCGCGCCGCTCATCACCGCGACGAAGCCGTCGGGCACGGTGAGCGTCGCCGACCAGGTCTGGCGGATGCCGGGGCTGTCCTGGGTGGGGATCCAGCTGCGATTGTTGATCGGCTGGCCCTGGCTGAAGAGATAGGGCTGCTTCTTGCCGGCAGTGAGTTCGGGTGACAGCCATTGCAGCGCGCTGGCGCCGGGCCTGGTCTTGTAACGGATCGCGATGCGGTTGTTGTCGCCCGGGAGCGTGATGGTGAGCGCCGAGCCCAGCTCCTTGTCGCTCGGGCCGACGAAATAGTGGAGCGGCCGGTGACGTGCGTCGGTGATTTCGAGGATGTCGAGATCGTCAATGTCGAGCGTGATGCGTTCGGTACCCCGCGCTACGAGGACGTCGAGCAGCGCGCGGCCGGAGAGTGTTTTGGTCGCAAAATCGACGTCGAGGTCGAGATCGACATGCGTGACGCGCGCGCCCTCTGGTTCGGCGTGGGTCCAGACGTCCTTTGCCTCGGGAGTGGTGAGGATCGGCGCGGGCCTGGCCTGCTGGGCGGCGGCGGGGACGGCGATCGCGAGCGCGGCGATCGCGGGAAGGAGAATACGCATGGCGCGTTGCTATGCCGATCGCGGCTGAACGGCAACCGGGTCGCCCCCGGCTTCGGGTCCTGAACTTGCCCGCTCCTCCTCCCCCCGCTATCGCGCCGCGATGCAACCGTCCGACCTCCGCGTCGCCATGTTCAGCGGCAATTACAATTACGTCCGCGACGGCGCGAACCAGGCGCTCAACAAGCTGGCCGGCTATCTGCTGTCGCAGGGGGTGACGCTCAGGATCTATTCGCCGACCACCGACACTCCCGCCTTCCCGCCCACCGGCGATCTCGTCAGCGTTCCCGCCCTCCCCGTCCCCGGCGGCCGCGCCGAGTATAAATTCGCGTGGCACCTGCCGCGCACCACCCGCGAGGACCTCGCCGCCTTCAAGCCCAATCTCGTCCACGTCTCGGCGCCGGAAATACTCGGCCACCGCGCGGTCAGCTGGGCGCGCGCAAACGGGCTCGCGACGGTCGCCTCGCTTCACACCCGCTTCGAAACCTATCCGGCTTATTATGGCATCGGCTTCCTCGCGCCGCTGATGATCAAGGGACTGACTCGCTTCTACAATCGCGTCGACCAGGTCGTGACTCCCGGCGAATCCATGGCCGAACTGATCCGCTCCTGGGGTGTGACCAGGCCGGTTCGCATCTGGTCGCGCGGCGTCGATCACGCCCGCTTCGCTCCCGACCGGCGCGACATGGCATGGCGCCGCGGCCTCGGCATCCACGACGACGAGTTCGCGGTCGGCTTTCTCGGCCGGCTGGTGCTCGAAAAGGGTCTCGACATCTTCGCCGACGTCTGCGCCGCCTTGCGCGACCGCGGGGTCCGCCACCGCGTTCTCGTCATCGGCGACGGCCCGGCACGCGACTGGTTCGCCGAGCGGGTTCCCGATGCCGCCTTTGCCGGCTTCCAGCGCGGCGACGATCTCGGCCGCGCGGTCGCTTCGATGGACGTCCTGTTCAACCCCTCGGTCACCGAGACTTTCGGCAACGTCACGCTCGAGGCGATGGCCTGCGGCATCCCCGTCGTCGCCGCGCGCGCAACCGGCGCGGTCGACCTGATCGAGGACGGGATCAACGGCTTCCTCGTCCCTCCGCGCGACGTCGACGCCTATACCGGGGCGATCGCCCGCCTCGTCGCCGATCCCGCGCTCCACAAGGCGCAAGGCACCGCTGGCCACGCCAAAGCCCAGACCTATCAATGGGATGCGATCAACCAGAAGGTGATCGACACTTATCTCGAAGTCATGGAACGCCGCGCCGCGCCGCCGCGCTGAGGCTCGCACTCCGCAAAAGTATCGGATATGGCGTGCGCATGTCCTTCGCCCTGCTTCTGGCCGCCACGCTCCAGTCGGTCGAGCCGATCGACTTGCCGGCGCTCGACGCCGCGATCGAGCGCTGCGAACGCGCCACGATCCTCCCGATCTTTGCGGCCGAAGCGCGGCGGCGCAGTGCGGCGGTGACGGCATTCTATCAGGAGCAGGTCCAGATCGTCGCCGAACGCGTCGCCACTGCGGACCGGCGGCGCGCGCTGCGCGAGAGCCCGTCGACGCCGCCGGAGGCGCCCGCCGCATCGGATCAGACGCTCGCGCTTCGCCAGCTGGCACTCGACGATCGCCAGCGCGCGCTCGACGATCAGCGTCGCCTCGAGACCATGCGGCAGGAAGCGGTGGACCTGAAGCGCCAATATTTCCTGATGCGCTGCCCGGCCGACCGGAAGCCCGGCTAGGCCCGTCGCTTTACGCGATTTTCACGCCACAACCCCGGCTAGCCCCCGGCGATTTTACGCCGGGTCGCCGATCTGGAAGGCTCCGTTCTCGTGGAGTCCGACCGAATGTCCCCTGCTTCCCCCGCCCCCGCCGGGCGCTCCCGCCTGGCGCTCCTCACCCTCGGCGCGATCGGGGTGGTCTATGGGGATATCGGCACCAGCCCGCTTTATGCCTTTCGCGAAGCGCTGGCGCAGATGGGCGCGGCAGTCGGGCCGGCGGAAATCCTCGGGGTGCTCAGCCTCGCACTCTGGGCGCTGATCATCGTCGTCACGATCAAATATGTCCTGTTCCTCACCCGCGCCGACAATCATGGCGAAGGCGGCGTGCTCTCGCTGATGGCGCTCGCCAACGGCGCGACCGGCGGCCGCTGGCGGATCGTCCTGCTGCTCGGCGCGATCGGCGCGGCGCTGTTCTATGGCGATGCGATCATTACGCCCGCGCTCTCGGTGCTGTCGGCGGTCGAAGGGCTCAAGAGCGTCCCCGGCCTCGGCGCCGCGATCACGCCCGGGATCACCATCGGGATCGCGCTCGGCATCCTCGTCGCATTGTTCGCGGTCCAGGCGCACGGCACCGCCAAAGTAGCGCGGCTGTTCGGCCCGGTCTGCGTCGTCTGGTTCATTGCGATCGGCGGGCTGGGCCTGCTCCACATCGCCGACCAGCCCGGGATCCTGCTCGCCTTCAATCCGTGGTACGGTATTTCGCTGCTCGCCACCCACGGCACCATCGGCCTGTTCGTGCTCGGGGCGGTGTTCCTCACCGTCACCGGCGCCGAGGCGCTGATCGCCGACATGGGGCATTTCGGGCGGCGGCCGATCCAGCTCGGTTGGCTGGGCCTGGTCTGGCCGGCGCTGACGCTCAACTATCTCGGCCAGGGCGCGCTGGCGCTGTCGACGCTCGAAACCGCGCAGGCCGCGGGCCAGCCCTTCGCCAATGCCGACTGGTTCTTCCTGATGGCGCCCGACGCACTGCGCGCGCCGCTGGTCATCCTCGCCACCGCGGCGACGATCATCGCCAGCCAGGCAGTGATCACCGGTGCCTTTTCGCTCACCAGCCAGGCGATCGCGCTCGGCCTGCTGCCGCGGATGCGTATCCTCCAGACCGCCGCCGATGCGCGCGGCCAGATCTACATGCCGGCGATCAACTGGTTGCTGCTCGCCGGCGTCGTCGCACTGGTCCTCGCCTTCCGCACCAGCTCTTCGATGGCCGCCGCCTATGGCATCGCCGTCACCGGCACGATGGTGGTCACCACCTGCCTCGCATTCGTCATCCTGTGGAAGGCGTGGCGCTGGCAGCCCGAGCGCGCGGCACTCTTCATCCTGCCTTTGCTGTTGCTCGATCTGTTCTTCTTCGGCGCCAACATCCTGCGCGTCGCCGAAGGCGGCTGGGTGCCGCTGCTGGTCGGCGCGCTGATCGGCGTCACGATCTGGAGCTGGATGGCCGGCAAGCATGCGGCGACCTTGGCCATCGGACGCCGCGCCGTGCCGATCGCCGAGCTCGCCGCGTCGATCGAACGCCGCCCGCCGCCGATCGTGGAGGGCACGGCGGTGTTCCTCACCCAGGACAATCGCAGCGCACCCTCGGCGCTGCTCCACAGCCTCAAGCACGCCAAGGCGCTCCATGCCCGCAATCTGCTCCTGTCGGTGACGACGGTCGACCGGCCCTCGGTCCCCGAAGGCGAACGGCTCGTGATCGAGCCGGTCGACGGCCGCTTCGTGCGCGGAACGCTCAGTTATGGCTATATGGACCGGGTCGATTTGCCGAGCGATCTCTCGCGCGGCTATGACGGGCTTCTCCAGGCGGGGGGATTGAGCTTCTATGTCGGACGCAACACGCTGCGCCGCGCCCGCGCGTCGCGACTGCCTGGATGGATGATGCCGATCTACGCCTTCCTGCATCGCAACGCCGCCGATCCGACGGGATTCATGGGCATTCCCGCCAATCGCGTCGTGGAACTCGGCGCGCAGGTCGAATTGTGACCCGCATCGAGCAATGGGCCGCGTTCGTGCGGGGCCTCGCAGCCCTCACCGCCATCACCGCGATCACCGGTGCCGCGACGATCGAGGCATTGCGGATCGGCCCTGCCGCCGCGGGTCTGCTCTATCTGCTCCCGGTGCTCTGGGTCTCGGCCCGCGCCGGGCTGGCCGCGGGACTGGCGAGCGCCGGATTCGCCGCCTTCTGCTACAATTTCTTCCTGCTCGAGCCGCGCTACACCCTGCGCATCCACGGCCTCGGCGATGTCGCGGCCTTCGCAGTGCTCACCATCGTCGCGATTGTGACCAGCCGCCTCGCCTCGGGCCTCCGCGCCCGCGAGATGGAAGCGCAGGAGCGCGCCGAGGCGAGCGCCGCCGAAGCCGAGTTCGCCGCTTTGCTCGCCAAGGCGCATCGCCACGACACGCTCGATGCGATGGCGCTCGCCTTCCTCGCCGAACGATATGGCGATGCCCAGTTGATCCGTGGGGACGATCTCGCCGCGAAGCGCACCGCGCTCGCCCCGCTCGATGCGGCGGCCGCGGCGTGGGCGCTTCACAATGACGGACCGAGCGGGCATGCGAGCGAGGTGATGCCCTCCGCCGACTTTCGCTTCGTGCCGCTCGCGCCGGGCGGCGAAGACGTGCTCGCGCTCGCAGCCGGGGCGCATCCGCGGCCGCGCGATGGCGAGGTCGCCCGTGCCTTCGCCCGTTTATGGGTGCAGGCGCGCGACCGGCTGACCGCCGAGGCCGAGCGTCGGGCGCGCGAGGAAGCCGATCAGCGCGACGCGGTTCGTCGGGCGCTGCTCGCCGCGCTGGGCCATGATTTCCGCACGCCGCTCACCGTGCTCAAATCGGGGCTCGCCGAGCTCGACGGCGATGCGCCCGCCCGGCTCGGCCTCGAAGTGGATCGCATCATCCGGCTGAGCGAAGATCTGATCGCCACCGCCCGCATCGAAAGCGGGCAACCGGTGCGTCTCGATCCGGTCGATCTGGTCGACATCGTCGCCGCCGCCACGCCCCGGACGGCGGGGGTCACGCTCAGGACCGAATTGCCCGACGATCTGCCGCTGGTCCGCGCCGACGCGGTGATGCTTACCCACGTTCTCGGCAATCTGATCCACAATGCGCTCCGCCACGCCCGCGCAGAGGTGGTGATCGCCGCCCGCGCCGCCGGCGAGGCGGTCGAGCTCGCGGTGTGCGATGACGGTTCGGGGATCGACCCCGCCGTCGCCGCCACTATCTTCGATCGCTTCATCTCGGGCGGGGATCGCGAGGGCGGCCTCGGCCTCGGCCTCGCGATCGCCCGCGATCTCGCCACCGCGATGGGGGCGAGCCTGTCGGCTGCCGATGCGCCGGGCGGGGGCGCCTGCTTCACGGTGCGGCTCGCGATATTCCCGGCTCGGGGGCTTCCCACATGACCGGCGGGATTCTCGTGGTCGACGACGAGCCCGGCATTCGCCGTCTCGTCGCCGCGATATTGGCCCGCGGCGGTTTCGTCGCGCACGAGGCAGCCGATGCGCGGACCGCGCTGGCGCTTGCCGGGCGCGCTCCCGATGCGGCGATCGTCGATCTCGGCCTGCCCGACCGCGACGGGCTCGAACTGGTCGCCGGCTTCGCCGCGCGTGGCCTGCCGACTCTCGTCCTGTCGGCCCGGCTCGATACCGCCGACAAGGTGGCGGCGCTCGATCTCGGCGCCGATGACTATCTCACGAAACCGTTCGACGGCGACGAGTTGCTGGCGCGACTGCGCGTCATCCTGCGCCGGTCGGGCCGGCGCGACGACGGGGTGCTCGCCTACGGTCGCTTCCGGATCGAGGCGGCATTCCATCGCGCCACGCTCGACGGCGAACTGCTGGAGCTGACCCCGCGCGAATTCGCGTTGCTGTCGGCGCTCGTCGCCGGGGGCGGCCGGGTGCTCACGCATCGCGTATTGCTCAGCCAGGTCTGGGGGCCGGCGCACGTCTCGGACCTCGAATATCTGCGGGTCGCCATTCGTGCCCTGCGCAGGAAGGTCGAGGCGGCGCCCGCCGCCCCGACTCTGATCCTCAATGAACCAGGCGTCGGCTACCGGGTTGCTCCCTGACCTTTCCGTCATCCCGGCACAAGCCAGGATCTCATTGCCAGTCGAACGCCAGCGGCGCCTCGCGAAACGCAAACCGGTCGAGATGCCGCGCCACGGCGCCCTTCAGACCTTCCAGCTGCTCGTCGCTCGACGCATCGATCCGCACTTCCAGACCGGTCTCGGCGACGTTGAAGGTCGCCACCGCATCGCCCGGATGATTGGCGCCGCGCGCATCCTTCGGGAAGATCACCGTGCCGTTTTCGGGGGTGAACTCCACCTCGAGATTGTGCTCCCAATGCTTGCACAATTGCTGGAGATATTTGCTCGCGCTCATAGTCGGCACCAGCGCCGTTGCGCTCGCAGTCGTCATCGTCATGGTCTCTTCCTTCCCCTGCGGTGCCAGTCCCAGCCGGCGCCGCAGCATCTCCAGTCGCGGCATTTCAGAGCCGCTCGATCTTCCGCGCCGCTTCGTCGAGGATGTCGGCGACTGCGTGCAACGTATCGGGATCAACTTCCGAACCGCCCAGTCGCTCCTGCAACACGGCGCGTAAATTGCCCATCGCACGGCGAATCGGGCCGCCACTGGTACGTGCGTGATGTTCGCCGAGTTCGGCGAGGCGCTGGAACAGCGCTTCGACTTCGGCCGCCTTCGCGACGAGTTCGGCAGTGCCCGCCTCGGTGATCGCGAAGGCCTTACGCGCGCCCTCGGCCTTCGCCTCGACCAGGCCCATGTCGTCGAGCATGGTCAGCGTCGGATAGATCACGCCGGGGCTCGGCGCATAGGCGCCACCCGAACGCTCCTCGATCTCGCGGATCAAATCGTAGCCGTGGCGCGGCTGTTCCTCGATCAGCTTGAGCAGGACGAGGCGCAGCTCGCCGCCGTCGAACATCCGGCGTCCGCGCCCGCCGCCGCGGCCGCCTTCGCGGCCCTCGTGCATGCCCCAGCCGCCAAAGCCCCCGCGGCCCCAGCCGCCGCCGCGCGGCCCGCCGTGCCGGCCGCCACAGTCCTGGCCGCGCTCGCCGCGGCCGTGGTTAAATCCAAATCGCATGTTCATTCCTTCTAAATCGAATCACGATGCGTCTAAGATATATCTTGATAGGCTGAGCGCAAGCCCGAAAATTGACTTGTGGGAAATGTTCATGAAATGTTCCGTTTCGCAGTCTTGAGGTGAGGCATGGCAATTCAAGGGGCGATGACAGGAAGCGCGTTCGCGGCGCGTTGGTGTCGCGTGGCAGGTGCGTTTGTGTTGCGCGAGGGCGCACAGGTGCCGCGTCGCTGGCGCGTGTGCGTGGCGAGAGCGGCGCATCCCCGTCGCGCTGCCGTCGCTTCGGCATGACCGGGAGAGGAGCCTCAGCGATGCACCGCGAATCGAGTCAAGCGGAGTCAACCAAGCTCCATTTCGCCGGTGTAAAAGCGCAGCGCTCCGGCCTATCTATCGGTGCGATGGCTGATCTTTTCGCGACCGACGAACAACCCGCTCCCGCCGAAGTGCCGACCAGCGGCCCGCTCGCCGATCGCCTGCGTCCCCGCCAGCTCGACGAAGTGGTCGGCCAGGAACACCTCACCGGTCCCGAGGGCGCGATCGGGCGCATGGTCGCCGCGGGCAAGCTCAGCTCGATCATCCTGTGGGGTCCGCCCGGCACCGGCAAGACCACGATCGCCCGCCTGCTCGCCGCCGCGGTGGGGCTGCGCTTCGTCGCGATCTCGGCGGTCTTCTCGGGCGTCGCCGATCTCAAAAAGGTCTTCGCCGAGGCGCGCGAATATGCCCGGCTCGGCCGAAAGACCCTGCTCTTCGTCGACGAGATCCATCGATTCAATCGCGCCCAGCAGGACGGTTTCCTGCCCTATGTAGAGGACGGTACCGTCACCTTGGTCGGGGCTACGACCGAGAACCCCTCGTTCGAGCTCAATGCGGCACTGCTCAGCCGCGCGCAGGTCCTCATCCTCCAGCGGCTCGGCCATGAGGCTTTGTGCAAGCTGCTCGACCGCGCCGAGGCGCTCGAGGATCGCCCCCTCCCCCTCACGCCCGAGGCACGCGATGCGCTGGTCGCCAGCGCCGACGGCGACGGCCGCTTCCTGCTCAACCAGGCCGAGACGCTCTTCTCGGTCAGCTTCGAGGCGCCGCTGACGCCCGCGGCACTCGGCGATTTCCTCCAGCGCCGCGTCGCGGTCTACGACAAGGACCGCGAGGGCCATTACAACCTCATCTCGGCGCTGCATAAGTCGATCCGCGGCAGCGACCCGCAGGCCGCGCTTTATTATCTCGCCCGGATGCTGACCGCCGGCGAGGAGCCGCTCTACGTGCTGCGCCGCCTGACCCGCGCGGCGGTGGAGGATATCGGCCTCGCCGACCCCAATGCGCTCGTCCAGTGCATCGCGGCCAAGGATACCTACGACTTTCTCGGCTCGCCCGAGGGCGAGCTCGCGATCGCGCAGGCGTGCCTCTATCTCGCCACTGCGCCCAAATCGAATGCGGCCTATGCCGCGCAGAAGGCGGCGTGGCGCTCGGCGAAGGAAACCGGGTCGCTGATGCCGCCCCAGAACATCCTCAACGCGCCGACCAAGCTGATGAAGCAGATCGGCTACGGCAAGGGCTATACCTACGATCACGACGCCGAGGGCGGCTTTTCGGGCGACAATTACTGGCCCGACGAGATGACCCCGCAGACCTTCTACGCCCCCACCGATCGCGGCATGGAAAAGCGCATCGCCGAGCGCATGGCGTGGTGGGACGAGATGCGGGAAAAGCGCCGCGATGGCTGACTCTATTTTCGTCATCCCGGCGAAGGCCGGGATCCAGAGCCACAGGCGAGATCGCTCGAGATTCGGCACCCCGGCCTTTGCCGGGATAACGGATAAAAGGTGAAGCGATGGGTGATTGGGAAGAAGCCGTCGCCTTTGCGCGCACCCTGCCCGACGTGGTGATGGAAAGCTGGTGGGGCACGCTTTGTCCCAAGATCAACGGCAAGGGGCTGATGTCGCCCGGACGCGAGAAGGACAGCTTCGCCCTGATGGTCACCCATCCCGAAAAGCAGATCCTGTTCGAAACCGATCCGGACACCTTCTGGCAGACGGATCACTACGCCAATTATCCGATGCTGCTGGTCCGCTACGGCACCGGCAGCCGCGAGCGGATCACCCTCTACATCCAGCGCGCCTGGTGGGACCGCGCGAAGAAGCCGCAGCGCGTGGCCGCGGGAATGGGAGAGCGGCCTTGAGCTTCGACTGGGACGATGCGGTCGCCCATGCGCGCGCCTTTCCCGGCGTGACGATGGGTGCAGGCGCCAGGGGTTCGGTCTCGCCGCAGGTCCGCGGCCGACAGATCGTCTCCCAGGGGCGAGCGCCTGGAACCTATGTGCTTCGCGCCACGCGCGAGGAGATCGCAGTGCTCAAGGACACCGATCCCGAGACCTTCTGGCAGACGCCGCAATATGAGGGCTGGCCCACCGTGATCGTCCATGCCGCGAGCGCGGAGCCCGAGCGAATGAAGCTGCTGATCGCGCGCGCGTGGTGGGACCGGGCAAGCCTGTCGCAGCGCGCCGCCGCCGGAATGGAAGCGCGGCCATGATCCCGCGCCGCTCGCTCCTCCCGCGGGAAGGATAGGTGCCTCCCTTCACGGACTTCATTGCCATCGACTGGTCGGGCCAGGCGGCCGAGCGGCCGAAAGGACTCGCGGTCGCCCATGCCCGAGCGGGCAGCGACGCCCCCGAACTGGTCGACCGCGCCTGGTCGCGGCAGGACATCCTCGAATGGCTGGACCAACTCGCCGCCGACGGCACCCGCGCGCTGATCGGGCTCGATCTCTCTCCCGCCTTCCCCGTTCACGACGAAGGCGCCTATTTCCCCGGCTGGGATATGTCGCCCGCTGACGGCCCCGCGCTCTGGAAGCTGGTCGACCAGCTCAGCGCCGACGATCCGCATCTGGCCGCGACCAGCTTCGTCAACCACCCCGACGCCCGCCGTCATTTCCGCCAGCGCGGCGATTGCGGTGACCTCTTCCCCCCGGGCCGGGGTCGTTTTCGGGTTTGCGAACAAGGGCAGGAGGCGATGCGGCTATCGCCCTATAGCTGCTTCAATCTCGTCGGTGCCTCGCAGGTGGGCAAATCGAGCCTCACCGGCATGCGCGTGCTGCATCGGCTGCGCGGCAAGATCGGGTTGTGGCCCTTCGATCCCGTCCCCGAAACCGGCCCGGTGCTGGTCGAAATCTATACGGCGCTCGCCGCCCGCCTCGCCGGAATGCGCAAGGGCATCTCCAAGATCCGCGATGGCGAGACTCTCGATACGATGCTCGCCGCGTTCGGGTCGGCTCCGCACCGTCGCCTGCCCCGTTATGACGACCACGCCACCGATGCGATGCTCTCGGCCGCATGGCTGCGCGTCGCCGCCGTGCAATCAAACCTCTGGTCACCGCGGCTGCTCACGCCAGAGCTCGCGCAAACCGAAGGCTGGACCTTCGGGGTGCCCTGACCCGATCGGTCCGAACGCCCGGGAAGCGACGGCTTCCCGGGCGTCGAACCCGCTTCAGGCGAAGATCGCCTCGAGGTCCGCCGGCGCCACGCCTTCCTTGACGTTGCGCAGCTCGACATAGACGCACGACTGCACCGTCACCATCACCATGCTACCCAGCGCGCTGACGATCGCGGTGACCAGCGAGACAGCAATGACCGATCCGGTCGCGGCGACCGCGACGGTCAACAGGCCCACGGGGATGCTGAGCAGCCAAAGTCCGACCAGGACCAGCAGCATCGTCAGGAAGATCCGCCAGCGCGAACCCTCGGTAAGCGCCATGCTGCGCCCGAAAGCTTCGATCACGCCGACCTTCTCCTGCACATAGACCGGCACCACTACCGACCAGCACAACCACAGGATGATGCCCGGCACGATCAGCAGCAGCATCGCGAGACCGACGCCGAGCGCCAGCAGGATACCGATACCGATCATCGGCAGGATCATCGACACGCCGACTGTCAGGCATTGCGCGAAAACGGGCTTCTCGCCCGACAGATGCGTCACGGTCGCGCGGGTGAGCGACGCCTGAAGCACCGCGTTGGTCACCATTGCGACCAGCCAGCCCACGAACAGCGGGCCGAGATATGCCGCACTCAGGAGCGCGCTGAAATCGGGTTGCGCCGCGTTGAGATTCACGCCGAAGCTAGTTTGCCAGAGATTCAGGGCAAAGGCCGGCACTCCGGACAAGATCAGCGCGAGTCCGGCGAACAGCCCCAGATTCGATCTGACTGTTTCAAACGATCGCGAAATGACGCTGGCGATTTCGTATCGCCCCTCTCCAGCTTCGGCCATAATTCCCCCTTGTTCACGGGCGAACGATCTCGCCACGCCCGAACGTGAACCGAAACTGGGTGCGAAGTCCAGTCTGAACGGCTTTTCAGGCCGAGCCGGATCGGTTACGTCCGCGGCGTGGGGGCGATCAAGGCAATGGCGGAAGGTTCCGCGACAGACTCGGTCGCGGCCGCGCATGCGAAGCTGCGCGCGCGGACCGATATCCAGTTCGAGCTGCCGGCCGCCAAGCCCCCGGAGGTGCCCGCATGGCTGCGCTGGCTTGGACGCGCGCTCGAGCCGCTCGGCCCCTATATGGGCTGGATCTTCTGGACATTGGTTGCGCTCGGTGCCGCGACGATCCTGTGGCTCATCGTGCGGAGCCTGCTGCACAAGCGGGGCCAGACGGATGCGCATGCCGCGCCGGAAGGTGAAATCTCCACCTGGCGACCTGAGGAAAAAGTGGCGCGCGCGCTGCTCGCCGAAGCCGACGCAATGGCCGCCGAAGGCCGCTATGAGGAAGCCGCCCGCCTGCTGCTCCATCGCGGCCTCGAGGATATCGCCCGCAATCGGCCCCGGCTGCTCCGCCCGGCGCTCACCAGCCGCGAGATCGGCGCCATGGCGGGGCTGCCCGAACGCGTTCGGGCCGCTTTCGTCGCGCTCGCGGCGCCGGTCGAGCGGAGCCTGTTCGCCGGCCGCAGTCTTGCGCGCGCCGACTGGGAAGAAGCCCGGGCGGCATATGGCGCCTTCGCCCTGCCGGGTTCGTGGAAATGAACGGCGCTTCGACCCCCGCCTTCGCTGCGCGCACAATGCTGACCCTCGTCGCACTCGCAACTGTCGGCTTCCTCTCATTCCTGTTGCTGTTCGCCTATGCCGACGACTTGCGGCCGGCCCGCAATGGCGGCACGCACGCGCTGTCGACCTCGGCAGTCGGATTTGCGGGCCTCGCCGATCTGGTCAAGCACACCGGTGGCGAAGCGCGCATGGTGCGCAGCGAGGCCGACCTGGACGATGCCAGCTTCGTGATCCTGACCCCCGGCCCGGGAACCGACCCCGCCGCGGTCAAACGCATCCTCGAGCGCCGTCAGGGGCTATCCACGCTCGTGATCTTGCCGAAATGGGTCACCGCGCCCTTGCCCAACAACCCCCAATGGGTGCGTGCGACCAGCACGATTCCGGAGTTCATGGCTGCGCTGCCGATTTCGGAAGTCGTTCAGGTCGCCATCAAAAGCCCCGCCGGCCACGGCCTGCGCACGATTTCTGGAACCGGGCTGGAGCCCGTGTCCACCGACCCGCATGGTGCCACGCTCGTCGCCTCCCACGGCGATAGCCTGCTCACCATCACCGCGGATCCCGATCTGTTCGACAATAAGGGACTCGCGACGCGCGAGGGCGCCGAGCGGGCGATGCAGATCCTCGACGAACTCGGTGCGACCGAAGATGCTGTCGCCTTCGATCTCACGCTGCACGGCTTCGGGCGGAATCCAAACCTGCTCAAGCTCGCGTTCGAGGCGCCGTTCCTGCCGCTCACGCTGTGCGTCCTCGTCGCGGCGTTGCTGGCGGGCTGGCACGCGATGCTGCGCTTCGGACCGGCAGCCTCACCCGGGCGCGGCCTTGCCTTCGGCAAGCGCGCGCTCGCCGACAACGGCGCAGCGTTGCTACGCCTCGCCCGGCGCCGCCACCGGACCGGAGAGCGCTATGGGGCGCTCGTCCGCGAGACCGCCGCTCTGGCCACCGGTGCGCCGGCGGGATTGAGCGGCGACGCACTCGACCACTATCTCGATCGCCTCGACCCCGCCGGCGAACCCTTTTCGAGCATGGCTGCCCGCGCCGCCGATGCTCCCGACACGCGCCGCCTGCTCGATGCAGCGCGCGATCTTTATCATTGGAAGAGGACCGTGACGCGTGAACATCGATGAAGTGAAGGCGCTCGGCGATGCGATCCGCAGCGAAGTGGCCAAGGCCGTGGTCGGCCTCGACGACGCCGTCGAGCTGATGCTGGTCGCTTTGTTCGCCTCGGGTCACATCCTGCTCGAAGGGCCGCCCGGCACTGCCAAGACCTTCCTTGCGCAATGCTTCGCGCGCGCGGCGGGGCTCGATTACGGTCGCATCCAGTTCACGCCAGACTTGCTGCCAGGCGACATTCTCGGTTCCAACCTGTTCAATTTCCAGACCTCGTCCTTCACGCTGACCCGCGGGCCGATCTTCACCGAGCTGCTGCTCGCCGACGAGATCAATCGCACCCCGCCCAAGACGCAGGCGGCATTGCTCGAAGCGATGCAGGAGCGCACGGTCACGATCGACGGCGTCGATCATCGGCTGAGCGACCGCTTCATGGTGGTCGCCACGCAGAACCCGATCGAGAATCAGGGCGTCTATCCGCTGCCCGAGGCACAGCTCGACCGGTTCCTGTTCAAATATGTCGTCGGCTACCCTTCGGCAGAAGAAGAGCGACGGCTGGTCGCGGCGATGGGCAATCGCTTCGGCACACCGCATCCCGAAGATTGGGGAGTGACTCGCGTTGCCGACGCCGCGACGATCCGCGCCGCCGCCGATGCAGTCTCGGTCAACCGCCTCGCCGATGAAATCGTCGATTATGTCGTCCGTCTCGTCCGCGCCACGCGCAGCACGGGCGATCTCCAACTCGGCGCCTCGCCGCGTGCGGCCGCGACGCTCGCCGCCGCCGCACGCGCCTATGCCGCGCTCGACGGCCGCGACTTCGTGTTGCCCGACGACGTCAAGCGCCTCGCCCCCGCGGCGCTGCGGCACCGCGTCCTCTTGTCCCCGGCCGCGGAGATCGACGGCCGCTCGGCCGATGCAGTGATCGCGGCACTCGTCGAGCAGGTCGAGGCGCCGCGTTGATACGCCCGACGCGACGAAGCACAATGCTGCTGGCGGCCGGCGCGCCGCTCGCATTGCTGCTGGGCGTCGTCGCGCCGCATCTCTGGTTCGTCGGGCTGATCTGGGTGCCGCTCGTCCTGACCTTGATCGGACTCGACGCGCTGTTCGCCGCTCCGCCGCCGGACATCCGGCTGCACTGCCCCGGCGCGATCGAGATCGGCGCGCCGCTGGTTGTCGAGATCGCCGTCGAGCGCGGCGTCCGGTCGCCCGGCACGATCGAACTGGCGATCGCCACCGGACCGCGGCTTGCGCCGCTCGCCGACGATCGCGTCCATATCCGCTCCGACGAGCAAACCGCACTGATCGCCTTCACTGCGATCCGCCGCGGATCGGATGGTTTGCGCGAGCTCTGGAGCCGCTGGACCGGGCCGCTCGGGCTGATCTGGCGCCAGCGCGTCGAACCGCTCGACCGGGGCGTCGTGATCACCCCCGACATCCGCCCGGTGCGCGATGCGGCGACGATGCTGCTGCGCGACGCGCAGATCGGAGAGATGATGCGGGTCGATCGCGGCGAGGGCAGCGAATTCGACGCCCTCGCCGAATGGCGCTCGGGGATGGAACGCCGCTCGATCGACTGGAACCACAGCGCGCGCCACCTCAAGCTGGTCGCGCGCGAGAACCGGATCGAGCGCAACAACCAGATCGTGTTCGCGATCGATGCGGGCCGCGCGATGTGCGAGCCCGTCGCCGGCCTGCCGCGGATCGACCGCGCGATCACCGCCGCGCTGCTCGCCGCTTATTCCGCGCTCAAGCTGGGGGACCGCGTCGGCCTGTTCGGTTTCGATTCGAAGCCGCGCATCGCATCCGGCACCGTATCGGGCACGCGCGCCTTTCCGCTGATGCAGCGGCTCGCCGGCGAGCTCGACTATAGCACGGCCGAGACCAATTTCACCCTCGCGCTCGCCACGCTGGCAGGCGATCTGACGCGCCGCTCGCTGATCGTCGTGTTCACCGAGTTCACCGACCAGGCCGGTGCCGAACTGATGATCCGCGCCGCCGCCAGCCTGATGAAGCGACATCTCGTGCTGTTCGTCATCCTCGAAGATGTGGAGCTCGAAGCCATCGCCGCGGCCGAGCCGCGGGCGATCGACGATGTTTCGCGCGCGGTCGCTGCGGCGGCAATGTTGCGCGAGCGCCGGATCGTCGTATCGCGACTGCGCCATCTCGGCATCCACGTGCTCGAAGCGGCACACGACGCCGTCGGCCCCGCGCTGGTGCGGCAATATCTCGACTTCAAGCGAAGGAATTTGCTGTGAACGCGGACCCGAGCGGCGGGCGTTTCCGCGCGTCGCGCCAGCACGATTGGGAACGGCTCGAAACGCTGATCGACCGCATCGAGCGTGGCCGCGCGCCCTCGCTGAGCGACGAGGATCTGTTCGAACTTCCGGTGCTGTATCGCGCCACTTTGTCGTCACTGTCGGTCGCACGCGAGACTTCGCTCGACGTCGATCTGGTGGCCTATCTCGAATCGCTCGCCACCCGCGCCTATTTCATCCTCTACGGCGTCCAGCCGCCGCTATGGCGCCGGGTGAGCGGCTTCTTCGCACAGGCGTGGCCTGAGGCGATCCGCAGGATCGGGCGCGAGACCCTCGTCGCGGTGTTGCTGACGATGGTCGGCGCGGTCGCGGCTTATCTGCTGGTGATCCGCGATCCGGCGTGGTTCTACGCGATCGTCCCCGCCGATCTTGCGGGCGGGCGCGGCCCCCAGTCGTCGGCCGACGAATTGCGCGCGGTGCTCTATCATTCCGAGGGAGCGCTCGCGGTGTTCGCGGCGATGCTGTTCACGCATAATAGCCAGGTCTCGCTGATGTGCTTCGCGCTCGGCTTCGCGTTCGGCGTGCCGACGGTGCTGCTGCTTCTCTACAATGGCTGCATCCTCGGCGCCTTCCTCGCGATCTACGTTTCGAAAGGCCTCGGGCTACAGCTCACTGCGTGGCTTTCGATTCACGGCACTACCGAGCTGTTCGCGATCGCTCTCGCCGGCGCCGCGGGGCTGCACATCGGCATGGCGGTCGCCTTTCCCGGCCGGTCGTCACGTGGCGACGCAGCCGTCGCGGCGGGCCGCACTGCGGCGATCGTGATGCTTGGCGTGGTGGTGATGCTGGGCGTCGCCGGGCTGCTCGAAGGCGTCGGCCGCCAGGTCGTGCAGAGCGACGTGGCGCGCGCCGCGATCGGCGGAGCGGCGCTGCTCGGCTGGCTGCTTTATTTCTATTGCCTGCCCCTGCGCGAGAGCGCCGATGGCTGATCTCCGCGCCACAGCCGCCAGGAACGATGTTCGCGAATTCGTCACGCCTGAAGGCGTCGATCTCGGCCTGCGCCTCGGCAGCGTCGGCGAACGCGCCGGCGCCTTCGTGCTCGACTTGCTGATCATCGTCGGCCTGCTGTTCGTATTTACGTTCGTAACGATCTTTCTGTTCATCGGCGTCGCCAGCGGCGGCGGGCAGGCGGCGCTACAGACCCTTGCCGCGACCTGGCTGCTGGGGTTCTTCGTGCTGCGCAACTTCTACTTCACGGCGTTCGAGCTCGGCACCCGTTCGGCGACGATCGGAAAGCGCGTCATGAAGCTGCGTGTGGTCGCCCGCGACGGGCGACGCCTTTCCGGACACGCAGTCGTCGCGCGCAACGCGATGCGCGAGCTCGAATTCTTCCTGCCGCTTTCCTTCCTCGCTTACGAGACCAGCCAAGGGCTCGCCGGCTTCGCGATGTCGGCCGCGGGATTGCTGTGGAGCGGCGGCTTCCTGCTCTTTCCGCTGTTCAACCGCGATCATATGCGGGTCGGCGATCTGATCGCCGGCACCTGGGTCGTCCGGCTGCCGCGGCGCAGGCTCGGCGCCAGCGTGCTCGGCGTGGATGCGCCCGATCGCTATTCGTTCACCGATCAGCAGCTCGCGGCTTACGGCGAATTCGAACTCCAGAAGCTCGAGGACGTGCTGCGCAGACAGGACGAACTCGCGATGATCGTCGTGGCCCGCACGATCCGCGCGCGTATCGGCTGGGCCGGCGACGAAAGCGACGAACTGGCGTTCCTGCGCGCTTATTATGCGGCGCTCTGCACGCGTCTCGAACGCGGCATGCTGTTCGGCAAGCGCCGGCGCGACAAGCACGACGCGACATAATCCGATCTGGACGCACCGTCCGGGCGCAAGCCGTCGTGCCTCGCGCGGGCCGGAAGGCGATGCCGCGACTTTCTCACGATACCCGCCCCTTATTTCAGACGCGCCAGCAGATCTTCGAGCGAAGGTTCTGGCTCCGGCATTTCGTAACTCGCGTCGATCATCGAGCCGAGCACAGACTCGCGAGAGCCCCAGCCGAAGCGCTCGCGCACGATGTGTTGCAGGTTCGTCAGCAGCGGGATGCGCAGCTCGCGCAGCTTGATCAGCTCGCCGCCCGGAAAGACCATCGCGTTGCGTAGTCCGGACACCGACGACGCATTGCCCAGCGTCCGCGCCGTCGCCGACAGGATGTGCGCGACCACCTGGCGACTGCCCACCGCACCCGGCTCTTGCACCATCGCCAGCCGGTACAGCGTGTTGAACCCCAGCATCGCCGAGATCAGGAAGAAGAACTCGAGATGGGTGAACATCACCCCGAACTCGCTGGCGCCCGACGGGCTGGCCCAGCGCAGCGCGAGGCTCAACTGGCGCGCGGCGAAGAAGTCGCTCGCCCAGCCGCCTATCACCGGCGCGATTCCCGCCGCGACCGCGCATATCATTGCGTTCGAGGCCATGAACCCGGTCGCGCCACTCGGCGGACTGAGCTTCAGGACGATGTTTCCCGAGGCGAGCCCGACGCCCGCGCCCGAGGCGCCCATCAAGACATGGAGCACCACCAGATAGGCAGCGCGCAATGTCTGCCCCTCGACTTCGCTCGCGAACGCCATCGCCGCCACGCACAGGATGAACATCGGCGTGGCGACGCCCAGCACCGATTTGTTGGCGAAACGGTCGCTGAGCACGCCCCAGCCGCGGATCACTGCCAGGTTGGCGATCTGGCTGATGAAGCTCAGCACCAGCACGAAGCCCATGCTGAACCCGAGCTCGCGGACGAAATACACCGTGAAGAAGGGCGTCGCGAGGTTCACTGCGAATTGCCAGCTGGCCAGATAGCCCAGCATCGAGCGGAAGTTACGATCGCGCAACGGCGCGGCGAGCAGCCGGTAGATGGGCACGCTTTCGCTCGATGCCGGCATGCGCGGCTCGGGCACGCGGGCGAGCGCCGCAGTGCTCACCAATCCGCAGACGAAGCCGAACGAATAGAGCGTCGCGAAGATGTAATCGCCGGTCGCGCGGTCGCTCCCGGCACGCTCGAGCGCGAGCGCGCCGCCCACGGTCGCCAGCGCACTCACTGCAGTGCCGTACATCGTCCGGCGCGAGAAGAAGCGGCCGAGCCGGTCCGCGGGCACGAGGTCGCGCATCCAGCTGTTCCAGCTGCACGCGCCCACTGCGTTGAGTCCGTAATGGAGCAGCGCGGCGGCGATCAGCACGCCCGCGGCGAGCCCCCGATCGGGGATGAACGGCACTGCCGCATAGACGGGTAGCGCGAGCCGCGCCACGAACACGCACGCGACCGAGATCCGCCGCCGGGTGCGGAGGCGCTCCACCAGGGTCACCGCCGGCGCCTGCAGGATCTGGGTAAACAAAGGGATCGCCGCGAGCAGGCCGATTTCGAGGTTGCTCGCGCCGATGTGGAGCGCCAGCGCGAGCAGCACCACGCCGCTGTTCAGCGCCCCGATCGCGGTCGCGAACGAGGCGTCGACGAGCAGATAGCGCAGCCCGCGCCGAAGCTCGCCTTCGGTGACGCTGCTCTGCGGGGCCAGCATGCCTAAAAGACGCCCGGACCGCTTCGATGCCGTTCGCCCATCCGCGCTCCTCCGCTATGCCTGCCGGACCCGTCGGGCGACGCGCACCGCGCCGCCCGTCCTCCGACCTGTCACACGCCGAACGGCTTTTGCAGCGCGGATATCCCCGGAACGTGCGGTTCCTTAGCCAAAACCAGGCCGATCGGCAGCAGGCGCGCGACGTCCTGCAGACAAGAGGGCGGTGCGACTGAAGACTCTCCCCGAAAACCCTCTGTCTCCGCTGGCGGAGTTAGGCCGTAGGCTCATAAAAAGCTGCCGGTCCGCTAGCGCCCCATTTGCAGAAGCGAGGGAGGCATCGTAACTTGCCAGTAACCGGCCATCCGTCCAGTTGGTGACCGAGCCTCGGGAACGAGCCATGCGCCAGAGTGAACGGATGAACAGCGCGGCTAATGACTGGGAAGCCGCGCCGTGGGACGCGTGCGACGAGGTCGCTGATAGACAACTTGAAGGTTACCGCGAACGCTCTGTCAAGCCGATCCAATGGCAGGCAATTCGCAGCATCGTTCCCAACGGCAAGCTGTTTGGATTGGAGAAGCAGTGGTTCGTATCTCGCGATGTCGAATATTTCGCTGAGCATGGCGACGAACAGTTATTGCTGATCCAGCTTGCATGGCATGGATTTCCCGATCCGCCAGAATGGGGTTTGGTCTCAAGGGCGGCAGGAAACGAAAACGCGCGGTGGAGCGAATGGGGCTATTTCGCGCATCTGCCTGCTTGCTGGTCGCTTCCTCAGGACCAATAGATACCTGTCCGCCTTTTGATCTGACGCCTTGGAAGCCGACAGTCTGCTTTCCACCCAGTCCCGGACATTGGTAGTCGGCAAAGCGGACGCCGGAAGCGGGCTGGATACCGCCCAGTTGCGGACATCCGCTGCAAAGGGCATCCCCGCGTGGAGGAGCCGATGTATGCGAATAATCTTCTGCTTACTGCTGGGTCTCGTCGCGGTGTTCTTCGCGTTCGTCGGCGGGACCATCCCGCTCATGCTTCCTTCGCAAGCCGCCAAAGACCGAGCTTATTATCAGCAGTTCAAAACTGCCGCAGCTTACATCGACAATAATGGGCAGCTACCTGCAAACGAACCTGGCGGTTGGCGAAATACAGGCGACGTCGGCCCTCTCATACGATCATCAACCGAAATCCCAAACGACTGCGATCCGTCGTTCAAGAAGGCTCCCGCTGACCGTCTTATCCTGTCGTTCTGGCGAGGCGAGTGGACGGAGTGCTATGCATATCCTTCTGCTCGCACCACCTTGCCGATGAGTGTCCAAGCCTACCTGTTATCCGGCGTGGGCATGAATCTGGTCATTTACTGGCTCCTCGCAGCGGCAGCGGCTTGGGGCGCAATCCGTTTGCGACCGCGAAGAGGCGCTTCAGTGCTGTCGCCTTTGAGCGGCAGCTAACCACCCATAGTCGGTCGTTCAGCCCTTGCGCCGAAAGCGGTCGTTTATGAGTCCCCAACCTAGGCGGCCTGGGTTGCCGGCAGCGCGACGCTCTCCGCCGCCATTTCATCCTCCTGCTCGGCCCAGCGGGCCGCGAGGCGGCGGTAGGTCGCCAGCGCCTGCCCCACCACCTGATCCATATTGTAATAGCGATAGGTGGCCAGCCGCCCGACGAAGCTCACATCGGGCTGCGCCAGCGCGAGCGCCTCGTAGCGTTTGAACAGCGCCTGGTTTTCGGGGCGCGGGATCGGATAATAAGGATCGCCCTCGGCACTGGGATATTCGTAGGTGATGCTGGTCCGGTCGCACACCTGGCCGGTGAGGTGCTTATACTCGGTGACCCGGGTGTAAGGCACATCTTCCGACGGGTAATTGACCACCGCCACCGCCAGATGCTGCTCGGCATCGACCGTCTCGTGGCGGAACTGCAGCGAGCGGTAGGGCAGCTTGCCGTAGCAATAGCCGAAATACTCGTCGATCGGGCCGGTAAAGACGAGGTGCTGGTGCGGATAGGCCTCCCGTGCTTCGCAGAAATCGACGCCCAGCAGCAGATCGATGTTCGGGTGATCGAGCATCCGCTCGAACATCCTGGTATAACCCTCGGCCGGCATCGCCTGGAATTTATCGGTGAAATAGCGATCGTCGGTGTTGGTCCGCGTCGGCACGCGCGAGGTGACCGACTTGTCGAGCTCCGACGGATCCATTCCCCATTGCTTGCGCGTATAGCCCTGGAAGAAGGTCTCGTAGAGCTCGCGGCCCACCGCCGAAATCACCACATCCGCCGACGTACGCACCACCTCCACCGGCTCGGCGCGCGAGGCAAGGAATGCCGCGGCTTCCTCTTCGGTCTCGAGATCGAGCCCGTAGAGCAGGTTGAGCGTATTGCGGTTGATCGGCATCGGCACCAGCTTGCCGTCCACCTCGGCGAGCACGCGATGCTCATATCGCCGCCACTCGGTGAATTGCGACAGATAGTCGAACACTTCGGCCGAATTGGTGTGGAAGATGTGCGGGCCATATTGATGGATCAGCACCCCGGCATCGTCGCGCCGGTCAAAGGCGTTGCCCGCGATATGCGGCCGCCGATCGACCACCAACACGCGCTTGCCGGCGACGGCGAGCCGCTCGGCCATCACCGCGCCGGCAAAGCCCGCGCCGACTACCATCACGTCATAGGCCTGCGTCCGCCCGGCCGGCCAGACAACCGGCGAGACCACCGGTCGGACATGCGCGCGCTTCGCGATCGCTTCCTCGATCAGACTGGTCATCGCCGCGGACGTGCGATCCCAGCTGATCGTCTTGAGCATCGCGTCGACCGGGCCTAGCCACTCCGAGCCTCGCGACAGCGCCAGCGCCGACTCGCAACTGGCGATGAATTCGGCCGGCGACCCGGCGATCTCGACGGCTTCCATCTCGCCATAATGCCGGATCACATCGGTGATCGGAGTCGAAACCACCGGACAGCCCGCCGCGAGATATTCGGGGGTCTTGGTCGGGCTGATGAAGCGCGTCGCCTCGTTGATCGCGAACGGCATCAGCGCAATGTCCCAACCGCGCAGATAATCGGGCAACTCGGCATATTGCTTGCCGCCGAGATAATGCAGGTTCGGGCGACGCGGCAGATCGTTCTCGCTGATCTTGACCACCGGGCCGACGATCACCAGCGACCATTCGGGCCGCGCATCGGCGAGTTCCGCGAGCAAAGCGAGGTCCATCCGCTCGTCGACCACGCCGTAGAAGCCCAGCCGCGGACCGGGGATGTCCGCCTGATCGGCGGGCTCGGCGCCCGGAGCACGGGCCGCCGCGAAATGCGCCGCCTCGACGCTCGATGGAAAGGGATGAACCCCCGGATGGCGTCCGTTTTTGGCCTCATAGAGGCTGTAGCCGCCGGTGAAGACGAGGTCGGCTTGCTCGATCAGCCGCTGTTCGAGCGGCAGCAGCTCGGGCGGCGCGCCTTTGAAGTTGGCGAGCTCGTCCATGCAATCATAGACCACGCACGCGGCGGCGACATGCTCCGAGAAGGGAAGCATCATCGGCGTATAATACCAGCGCAGCACCGGCCCGGCCGGGTTTTCGTCTATTGCCTGGTCGACCAGCGCCTTGAGCGCGGCCATCTCCTCGGCGGGGCTCAGCCCGGCGGGCAGTTGCGGCACGAGCACGATGACACCGGTTTTCTCGCACATCGTGACATCGAGACGCGGTTCGGCAGCGCCGTAATCAGGTTCTTCCCAGAACAATACGCGCCAATCCCGCGCAAATCTGGCCATCAGATGTTGCGGGCGCTGGAGAACGAAATTCCAGCGCAGATGGCTGAAGCAAAGCAGAGTACCCTTGGCGCCTTCGGCATCCTCGGGAAAGAAAAGAGGAGTATCGATACGCTGCTCGATCATGCGGGAAACCTTGCTCGTTGATGAACGAGCCTAGAACCCTCGGACCTGATTCGGGTTCCTGAAGTATAACAATTTCAGTCACTTGATCTATGTTATCGGCATTGCGTCGATTGCATCGGGAAACAACCGCGCCGGGTGTTTGTTGGAACGCTTTCACCGGAGACAGGCGGATGGGGCAGCACGAACTCGAGCTCTGGGCAGGGCCGGAATGCACGGTGAACCGTGTCGGCGACGCGTTCGGGGATCAGTTCGAACGGTGCGGACACACCCGGCGGCTCGAAGATCTCGACCTGTTCGCCGGCCTCGGGATCAAGGCGATCCGCTATCCGGTGCTGTGGGAGCGGATCGCGCCCGAACGGCCGGACGTCTGCGACTGGCGCTGGGTCGATCCGCGGATGCATCGGCTGCGCGAACTCGGGATCGACGTGATCGCCGGGCTCGTCCATCACGGGAGCGGGCCGGCTTATACCAATCTGCTCGACGACGAGGGTTTCGCTCCCGGCCTGGCCGAGCATGCCCGCCGCGTTGCCGAGCGTTACGACTGGGTCGACCGCTACACTCCGGTCAACGAACCCCTCACCACCGCCCGCTTCTCCGCGCTCTACGGCCATTGGTATCCGCACGCCTGCGACGAGCGCTCTTTCTGGCGCGCATTGCTCAACCAGATCGACGGCGTGCGGCTGTCGATGGCGGCGATACGATCTGTCAATCCGGGCGCGAAACTGGTCCAGACCGATGATCTCGGTCGCACCTTCGCCACCGGCGAAGTCCGCGGACAGGCGGCGTTCGACAATATCCGCCGCTGGGCCGGCTGGGATCTGCTGTGCGGGCGGGTGACGCTCGAACATCCGCTCTGGGATCACATCGCGGCGTTCGGGCTCGCCGGGCGGCTCGACGCGATCGCCTCGGCCCCCTGCCCGCCCGACGTGATCGGCCTGAACCATTATCTGACCAGCGACCGCTTCCTCGACCACCGGCTGCATCGCTATCCGCCGCACCTTCATGGCGGCAACGGACGCCAGCATTATGCCGATGTCGAAGCGATCCGCGTGCTCGAGCCGGCGCCGCCGGGCCTGGAGGGTGTGCTGCGCGAGACCTGGGCGCGCTATGGAATCCCAATCGCGGTGACCGAAGTCCATAACGGCTGCACCCGCGAGGAGCAGATGCGCTGGATCGCGGAAGCATGGGACACCGCAGCCCGCCTCCGCCGCGAAGGCGTGGATGTACGAGCGATCACGATCTGGTCGCTACTAGGGAGTTGCGGCTGGAATACGTTGCTCACGGCGCGCGGACTCTATGAGTCCGGCGTGTTCGACGTGAGCGGCGACAAGCCGCGGGCGACCGCGCTGGCGGCGCTGATGCGCGGCCTGCCTGACGGTGAGTCGCGCCCCCCGGCGGCGCAAGGTGCTGGTTGGTGGCGTCGACCGATCCGACTGCTCTATCCAACCGTGCATTGCCCTGCCCTACGCGAGGCGCACGAACACGGCGAGGACGCACCGCCAGTATCCGCCCCCCTCCTGATCCTCGGCGCCACCGGTACCTTGGGGCAGGCGTTCGCGCGCGCTTGCGCGCATCGTAATATCGCGCATGTCCTCACCAGCCGCCACGAAATCGACCTCTGCGATCCGGACAGCATCGCCCGCACCCTCGATCAGCATGCGCCATGGGCAGTGATCAATGCCGCGGGCTGGGTTCGGGTGGACGAAGCCGAGGCCGAAGCGCATGCGTGTCACGAAGCCAATGCCGAGGGTGCGATCCGGCTTGGCGCCGCAGCGGGCAGCCGCGGCATTCCAACGCTCAATTTCTCGAGCGACCTCGTATTCGATGGCCGCGCCGCGGCGCCCTATGTCGAAACCGACGCTCCGGCACCGCTCGGGGTCTACGGCCAGAGCAAGCTCGATATGGAAGAAGGCCTTGCGTCGTTGCCCGGCCGGCATCTCGTGATCCGGACCGCAGCGTTCTTCTCTCCGTTCGACAGGCACAATTTCGCCGTCGCAGTCGCCTCCACTCTCGCGCGAGGCGAATGCTACCGTGCGGCGCGCGACCTGGTGGTGAGTCCGACCTATGTGCCGCACCTCGTCGACACTGCGCTCGATCTTCTGATCGATGGCGAAACGGGCCTATGGCACCTGACGAACGGCACTGCCGTGTCGTGGGCAGACTTCGCCATGATGATCGCCGACAAGCTCCATCTGCAGGCCAATTTGATCCAGCCGGTTCTAGCGGAGGATTTCGACTTGCGCGCTCCGCGCCCGGCGTTCGTGCCCCTCGCCACGACAAGGGGTGCGGGGCTGCCGCCACTCGATACCGCAATCGCTCAATTTGCATCGAGCTACATGCACGGGTCGGTGAAAGAGAATTCGGAAGCCGCGTGAAGCGGGATGGACCCTGCTGCGAGAGTCAACGCAAGCGAGCAGCGAGGAAGTCGACGAACGCTCGCACCCGCGCTGGTATACTCGCGCCGCCGACGAACACAGCATGGATCTGCTCGACATCGCCGGGATTGAACGACTCAAGGATCGGCACGAGCTGGCCGCTGGCGATCTCCGCGGCCACGCTGAAGCTGCCGACCCGCGCGATCCCCACACCCCCCGCCGCGAGTTGGCCCAAGGTCTCGCCATTATTCGCTTCGATGCTCCCCTTCACCGACAAGGCGAAGTCACGGCCGTCGCGGCGGAACGGCCAGACCGGCTCGGCGCGGCGAAAGTTGAAGTTGAGGCAATTGAAGCGATGCAGATCTTCGGGCATCTGCGGCGTGCCATGCGCCGCAAGATGGTCCGGAGAGGCGACGATCACGCGCCCGGTCTCGCCGAGCTTACGCGCGGTGAGCATGCTGTCGGCGAGCGGTCCGAAGCGGATCGCCACATCCGCCTGTCCGGCCGCGACATTCACCAGCGTGTCGGTCAGCGCGATGTCGATCAGGATATGCGGGTAGAGCGCGGCGAACTCCCCGAGCAACGGCACCACGCACAGGCGGCCATGCGAAAGCGCGGCGCTGATCCGCAGCCGCCCCCGCGGAGCCCCCTGATCGGCGATCTGGTGCTCGGCATCGTCGAGATCGGCGAGAATCCGACGCGCGCTCTGAAGATAGGCTTGCCCTTCCGCGGTCAGCGATAGCGCCCGGGTCGAACGCAGCAGCAGGCGCACGCCCAGTCGCGCCTCGATCCGGTCGATCGCGCGGCTGACTGCCGACGGGCTCAGATCGAGCACCCTTCCGGCGGCGGAAAAGCTGCCCTGCTCGACGACGACGACGAACAGCGCCAGCGCCCGCGCCCGGTCTGCCCCGCCTGCCATCTTTGAATTCATCGCAAAAATCCTCCGCGTTCGCTGGCGGTACTGCAGCGGACCCGCGGGGTCCATCTATGCACCGGCATAGCAAGGGAAGGTCGCATCATGGAATATCGGCAACTCGGATCCTCAGGGCTGCGCGTGCCGGCGCTGAGCTTCGGCACCGGCACCTTTGGCGGCCAGGGACCATTGTTCAGCGCCTGGGGACAAAGCGACGCGACCGAGGCGCGTCGATTGATCGACGTTTCGCTCGATGCCGGTGTGACCCTTTTCGACACTGCCGACGTCTATTCGGGCGGCGCTTCGGAGGAGATCCTCGGCGAAGCCGTGCGCGGGCGCCGTGACGCGGTGCTGATCTCGACCAAAACCGGCCTGCCGATGGGCGATGGGCCGCAGGACTGGGGCGTGTCGCGGGCGCGGCTGCTTCGTGCGGTCGATGACTCACTGCGCCGGCTCGGCACGGATTACATCGACATCCTCCAGCTCCACGCATTCGACGCATCGACTTCGGTCGAGGAACTGATGGGCACGCTCGACCGGCTGATCGCCGCGGGCAAGATCCGCTATGCCGGCGTGTCGAACTATCCAGGCTGGCAGTTGATGAAGGCGCAGGCCGCCGCCGAGCGCCACGGCTGGCAACGCCTCGTCGCGCACCAGGTCTATTATTCGCTGATCGGCCGCGCTTATGAGGCCGACCTGATGCCGCTTGGGGCCGATCAGGGCGTGGGAGCGCTGGTCTGGAGTCCGCTCGGCTGGGGCCGGCTGACAGGCAAGATCGGCCGCGACCGTCCCGTCCCGCAAGGCAGCCGGCTGCATGAGACCGAGCAATTCGCACCCCCGGTCGAAGCCGAGCACCTCTACCGCGTCGTCGACGCATTGGAGGAGATCGCCGCCGAGATCGGCAAGACCGTCCCCCAGATCGCGATCAACTGGCTGCTCCGGCGGCCGACCGTCTCCTCGGTGATCATCGGCGCGCGCAACGAGGAGCAGCTTCGGCAAAATCTCGGCGCGGTCGGCTGGTCCCTGACGCTGGAGCAGGTCGCCATTCTCGACGCGGCGAGCGACGTGCTGCCGCCCTACCCCCACACCCCTTATCGCCAGCAGGAAGGCTTTGCCCGCCTCGCTCCGTCGCTGGTCTGAGGAAACCGACATGAAGCTCAATCCAGGACTGATCGCGCTTTCGATCGGGGCATTCGGCATCGGCGTGACCGAATTCGCGCCGATGGGACTGCTCCCAGTGATCGCCAACGACCTTGGCGTCTCGATTCCGGCCGCAGGATTGCTGATCAGTGCCTATGCTTTGGGCGTGCTCATCGGCGCGCCTTTGGTGACGCTCACCACCGGGCAGGTGCCGCGTCGGACCTTGCTGATCGGCCTTGCCGGTATCTTCACCGCAGGCAATTTGCTGGCAGCGATTTCCGATAGCTACGGCATGTTGCTGGCCGCCCGGATCCTCACTTCGTTCAACCATGGCGCCTTTTTCGGCGTCGGCTCGATCGTGGCCGCGGGCCTCGTGCCGCCGGAGCGCCGGGCCGGCGCGGTCGCCGCCATGTTCATGGGGCTGACAATCGCCAATGTCGTCGGCGTGCCGCTGGCGACCTGGGCGGGAGAGCATCTCGGCTGGCGCGCTTCCTTTTGGGGAATTGCCGCGCTGGGCGTGGCGACCATGGCGTCGTTGCGCCTGACGCTGCCCGCGCTGCCCGCGCCGGCAGGCGGCAACGCCTTGGCGGAACTGCGGGTGCTGACTCGTGGCAAGGTGCTCGGCGCGCTCGCGCTGACCGTGGCTGGATCGAGCGCGATGTTCACGGTCTTCACCTATATCGCGCCGATCCTGCGCGAGGCGACGCATGCCTCGCTCGGCTTCGTCACGGCGATGCTGGTCACCTATGGCGCGGGACTCACCGTCGGCAATTGGCTGGGCGGAAGGTTCGCCGATCGCTCGGTCGATCGCACGCTGATCGTGACTTTGGCTTCTCTCTCCGTGATCCTCGCCGCCTTCGCTTTGCTCATGCCCTATGCCGGGCCGACCGCGGTGTTGATCTTCCTGTGGGGTGTGGCGAGCTTCGCATTGGTCCCGCCACTGCAGGTCCGTGTGATGACAGCCGCTGCCGACGCGCCCAACCTTGCCTCGTCGGTCAATATCGGCGCCTTCAACCTCGGCAACGCCATCGGCGCGGCAATGGGCGGCGGCGTGATCGCCGCGGGCTTCGGCTATCCCACGGTGGCACTGGCGGGGGCTGCGGCGTCGTTCGTCGGGCTCGTCGCGATCCTCGCCGCCAGCCGTCAAAGGCCAACTGTCGAAGCATCGCGGTTTTGCCCCGCGCGAGGCGCCTGATCCGGGCAATCAATAACATTCACTCATAAGAGAATTAGTGTTGCGAGCCTCCCCGCTTTGCGGCATCATCTCCACATCGCGCCGAAGAGCGCGTGATGGAGAGCGAGCCTGGGGAGGGCAGCATGAACAATCGTGCGTTATGGCTGAGCGCATCGGCGCTGACATTGGCATGGTGCGGCCCGGCCGCCGCGCAGGCCACGGCACCGCAGGATGCGTCGAGCGAAACGGCAACCACGCAGACCGAAGACGAGATCGTCGTGACGGCGCAGCGGCGGGCCGAGAATTTGATGACGACGGCGATCTCGGCATCGGTACTTTCCGGCACCCAGCTGGAGAACAAGGGCGTCGCCAATGTTGACGCATTGCAGTTCGCGATGCCGAGCATTGTCGTCAACAATTTCGGACAAGGTAATGACTTCAACGTCCGCGGCATCGGCAAGGCCGAGCATAACACCCAGACGACAACGGGCGTAATCACCTATCGCGACGGCGTCCCGACCTTTCCGGGATATGTCCAGGGCGAGCCCTATTACGACGTCGCCAACATCCAGGTGCTGCGCGGCCCGCAGGGCACGATCGTCGGGCAGAATGCCACCGGCGGTGCGGTATTCGTCAACACCAATGATCCGATCATCGGCGGCGGCTTCCACGGCTATGTCAACGCGAATTACGGCAATTACAACGATGCGGGCATCCAGGGCGCGGTCAACCTGCCGCTGGGCGACACCTTCGCCGCGCGCATCGCGCTCTACAGCCAGCGCCGCGACAGCTTCTACAACATTACTGGTCCCGGTGGGGCGCCCTATCGCTTCGAGAAGGGCAAGGTCGGGGTCATGGCCGGTCGGATCAGCTTCCTGTGGAAGCCGACCGACCGGCTTTCGATCCTGTGGAAGACCGATCTCGGCCATATCGACATGGGCGCCTATCCGGCGACGCCCTTTTCACAATATTTCGAGACGCTGCCGGGCACGAGTACGCCCAATCCCAACCATCGCGACTTGTTCGACATCACCGCCAACGCTCCGATGGCGGCACGAGACGAATTCGTCCGCTCGATCCTCAAGGCCGAGTATGAGTTCGGCGGCGGAGTGAAACTCCGCACCGTATCGAGCTATCAATGGGCCAACACGATGTACCGCGCCGACCTCGACGGCACCGCTACCGGCATCAGCACCTTCTACGACACCGTCGACGAGCAGCAGATCACGCAGGAAGTGAATCTGATCTCGCCCGACAACCAGCGCTTCACGTGGCTGCTCGGCGCCTTCGGGCTGTGGAACGACTATTATTTCCGCAAGCCGTACCAGTTCATCATCGACCTGGCCTATCCGTTCAATCTGCCGGCGGCGCAGTATAAATTGCAGGGGACCAACCCGACCCGTTCGCTCGCGGCGTTCGGCCAGATCGGCTTCAATCTCACGCCGAACCTCAAGATCGAGGCAGGCGGGCGCTACACCGCGAGCCGCTCGACCAACCATGTCGATGTGCTTCAGTACGGCACTTATATCCGCACCGACCAGACGACGAAGTCGGACAATTTCTCCTACAAGGTGTCGCTCGGCTGGAAGGCGAGCGAAGACCAGTATCTCTACGCCTTCGTGGCGACGGGCTTCCGTCCGGGCGGGCTCAACGTGCCGGTGGGCCTTGGGGCTCCCGCGCCGTTCGAACCCGAGGAGGTGACCTCGTACGAAGCGGGGTGGAAGGCCAATTGGGCGGACGGCAAGATCCGCACGACGATCACCGGCTTTTACAACGACTATAAGAACTTCCAGGTCATCATCGGCTATCCGACCTTCCCGACCTTCGGGATCGAGCTCAACGTGCCCGACAGCACGAAGATTTACGGCGGGGAAGCCGAAGTCGAATTCCGCTTCGGCGGGCTCACGCTCGATGCCGGCGTCAACGTGCTGCACAGCGAGCTCGGCACCTTCTTCGCCACCGATCCGCGGGCGGCAAGCGTGCTGCCGTGCAATCCGCGGACCGGGCCGGCGAGCGTATCGTGCCTCAATCTCGCGGAGCGGCGGCAGACCTATGCGCCGAACCTCACCTTCAACATCGGCGGGCAATATGAGCACGAGCTCGGCAATGGCGACAAGATCACGCCGCGCGCCAATTTCGGCCATGTCGGCGATCAATGGGCGACTTTGTTCCAGAACCCGGCGCGCGGTGACCGGATCGAGGCGCGCAACATCCTCAACGCGCAGCTCGCCTGGCAGCACAAGACGTGGACGGTGACCGCCTATGGCACCAACCTCACCGACCAGCATTACCCGGCGGCGCTCAACAGCGGCCTCTACTTTGCGGGCCCGCCGCGTCAATATGGCGTCAAGCTGCTCAAGATCTTCTGAGTCTCCCTCTGGCCGTCGGGCGTTCTCGCCCGGCGGCCAATTTGTCCCTCGAATTCGATGGTTTCATGCAGCCCTACGGCCTGACTATAGACAAATTCCTCGATCATGCCGCCAAGTGGTTCGGGGACCGCGAAATCGTCGAGGCCGACGCGGGGCGCGTGGTGGAACGCTTCACTTATGCGGAGTTGCGTGCGCGCGGCAATCGCCTGTCGGGCGCGCTGCTTGCGCTGGGGCTGGAGTGCGGCGACCGGGTGGGCACGCTCGCGTGGAACACCCGGCATCATCTCGAAACCTATTATGCCGCGATGGGCGCGGGGCTGGTCTGCCACACGCTCAATCCGCGGCTGACCCCAGCGCATCTCGCCGCAATGATCAACGAGGCCGGGAACCGCGTGCTCGCCGTCGCGGCGGACCTGCTGCCGCTGCTGCGCGAGATCGCGCCGCATTGCCCGACGATCGAACATGTCGTCGTGCTGGATGCCCTGCCTCCGGATACGCAGCCCCTCGGGTCGCACCCTGCGCGTATCTGGGCCTATGAGGCGCTGCTCGCAGAGAAAGGCGCGCTTTGTGTATGGGGGGTGTTCGACGAGAATGCGCCGGCAGGGCTCTGCTATACGTCGGGCACAACGGGCAGCCCGAAGGGCGTGATCTACACCCACCGCTCCAACTATCTCCACACTTTGCGCGCGCTCCAGGCCGATGCGATGGCGATCACCAGCCGCGACGTGGTGCTGATCGCCGTGCCGATGTTCCACGCGAACGGCTGGGGCCTGCCCTTCGCCGGGCCGGCGGCGGGGGCGAAGCTGGTGCTGCCGGGGCGGACGCTCGACGGTGCAAGCCTCGCGGCGCTGATCCGCGACGAGGGCGTAACTTTGGCGGTGGGGGTGCAGACCATATGGCTCGGCCTTGCCGATCATCTTGATCTGGCAGGGGGCACGCTGCCGTCGCTCGAGCGCGTGCTGATCGGCGGATCGAGCTGCCCCGAAGCCTTGCTCCGCCGGCTCGAGGAGCGGCTAGCCTGCAAGGTACAGACGAGCTGGGGAATGACCGAGCTCTCGCCCACCGGGACGGTAGCGCCGCTGCACGCGCTTGGCGACAGCCGCGCCTCGGGCCGTCCGCCGATCGGCCTCGACCTCAAGCTTACCGACGCGGAGGGCAACACGCTCGATCCCCAACGCGGCATCCTCGGCCATCTCAAGGTCAAGGGCCAGAGCGTGATCGACCGCTATCATCTGGCTGACGATGATGCGCTGGATGCCGAGGGCTATTTCGACACCGGCGACCTCGCGATGCTCGACGCCGAGGGCAACCTCACCATCTGCGGGCGCGCCAAGGACCTGATCAAATCGGGCGGCGAATGGATCAACCCCACCGAGATCGAGACGATCGTCGGCGCGCATCCCGCGGTTCGCCACGTCGCGGTGATCGCGCGCGCGGACGCGAAATGGGGCGAGCGTCCGGTGCTGATCGTCGAGACCGACAAGGCGCAGGATCCGGGTACGCTGCTAGGCCTGTTGCGCGGCAAGGTGGCGGACTTCTGGATCCCCGGCGAAGTTGCTGAAATCGCCGCGATGCCGCTCGCCGCTTCGGGCAAGATCGACAAGCGACGCTTGCGCGCGGACTATGCCGAAGGGCGGATTGCGGCGAACAAGGTCGCCTGAATATACGTCATCCCGGCGCCGGGATGGCGGCATCTGCCTGATCACACCCCGCCGCCTTCGGCGGCAGCGGCGGCGAAGCCAACCCGACGTTCCAGTTCCAGGCCACACCCGCCGCCCGACGCCGGCACACCACCGCTTCATATTGCTCGTACATCCCCGGCATCAGCCCGGCCTTCGCCTGCGGCGTGTCGGCGAAGTGCATGTAGTTGCGCGCGTCGCCATAAGCAGGCCAGCCTTGGTCAGTCTTGCCGCTCTTCGCGAAGCTTGCCCAATAATCGATCATCGCATCCGACAACGGCCGATCGCTCTCGGGCACCTTGGGCCAGCGCGGCGGAGTGCCGTCGAAGGTGCCGAACACATAAGGCAGTTCGCTCGCGTGAAAGGCGTGAAGACCGCCCGCAGCCGTCGCCGGAGTGCCATGGTCGAACAGATAGAGATAGGCCGGCTGCCCGAGCGCCGTCTGCTTGCGCACCAGCCGTTCGGCGGTCCAGCCATAGAGCGCGTCGCGCGTCGTCGCGAGGATGCTCTCCTTGTAATCGGCGGCCGGATAGAGGCGCAGGAACGCGTCGGCGAAGGCGCCATAGCGCTCGCGGATCGCCTTCTCATAGTCGGCGGCGCTGCCGGGTGCCTTGGGCGCGAGCATCATCAGCGAGCGGATCTCGCCCTGGTTGAATCCGGCGAGGATCGGCACCGGCGCCTGCCTGCCCTTGTCGAACGTCGCGACCATCTGCTCGGGCAGGACGAGCCCGTCGACTACCCCGAACGGGAAGAAGCCGAGCTTCGCCGCGCCATCGGTGAGCGTCTGTCCGTCCATCCCGCGTAGCGCCACGACATCGGGCGCCTGCACGCCGGCGGCGAGCATCTGCCCCACTGCTTCTGCAGACGGCGCGCCATAAGCGCTCTTCTTCAGTTCGGGCATCGAAACCATGTATGCGCTCTGCGCGACCGCCTTGGCAAAGGTCCCGCGCGCGAGCGGCGATTGCATCAGGAACAGCACGCTGAGCCCGCCCGCGGACTCGCCGGCGATCGTCACATTCGCGGGGTCGCCGCCGAACGCCGCGATATTGTGCTTCACCCAGGCGAGCGCCGCCATCTGATCGAGCAGCCCGTAATTGCCCGAGACTTTCTGTGGCGATTCCGCACTCAGCGCCGGATGCGCCAGCCAACCAAGCACGCCAAGGCGATAATTGATCGACACCACGATCACGCCCTGCCCGGCGAGCCGCTTGCCGTCGTACATCGCTTCACGGCTCGAACCGGTGGTGAGTGCGCCCCCATGGATCCAGAAGAACACCGGCGCCCTCTTCGCATCGGCCGGCGCCCAGATATTGAGCGTCAGGCAATCCTCGCTGACCGGCAACGGTTCGGCGGGCGAATAGACCGAAAGCGTCTTGCCCTGCGGCTGGACGCAGGCGGCCCCGAATTTGGCGGCGTCGCGGACGCCTTTCCACGACTGCATCGGTGCCGGCGGGCGCCAGCGCATACCGCCCGTCGGCGGCACCGCATAAGGGATGCCCTTGAAGGTCCGGATGCTGCCGTCGAGCGTGCCCCGCACCGACCCCGACGGGGCATCGACGATCGGACCTTGAGCAAGTGCAGGAGAAGCGCCGAGCGCCAGCGCGGCGCAGGCTAGATAGTGCAGCTTCATGCGGAGACGACCTTTCCGGCGGGGCGGGTCTCGGCGCGCAGGATGCGCGCGAGCCAGAGGAAGAGCGCGATTGCGACCAGATAGAAAGGCGTGAGCGTGAACAGCGCGGTCTGGAGCGAGTGCGCCGAGCCCTGCGCCTTGAACCAGTCGCTCGCCGCGCCGACCCAGGTCGGCCCGAGGCCGAGGCCGATGAAGTTCATCACCAGCAATAGCAGCGCGCCCGAAAGCACTCGTTGATTGGGACGAACCTCTTCCTGCACCAGTGCCACCGAGGCGGAGAGATAGAAGTAATTGAAGAACATCACCACGGTGAGCAGCGCCAGCGCAAGCGGCCAGCCCGGCGCCCAGACGAATGCGACATAGAAGGGCAAAGCGACTGCCAGCGATGCCGCCGGCGCCGTCGCATAGGCAGTGCGCGAGATGCGCGTCATCCGATCGATCACGCGGCCCGACACCACCATCCCCGCGCCCATGCCGAGCGCGACCGCAAGCGCGTACCAGAGCGCGATCTGCTCGAGCGTCATGCCCTTTTCGCGGATCAGGAACAGCACCGCGAAATTGCCGAGGCCGTAAGTAACGAACTGCGTCGCGCCGCTGCCCAGCGCCGCGAGCATCAGCACCGGATGGGTGAAGAACATGGCGATCGTTGCCCAGAACGGCGCCTTCGCGATTGCCTGCACCGGCGCCGCATCGGTTGCCCCGCGCTTGGGCTCGCGGACGATGAGAGGGACGATCCCGGCGGTGACGATGCCGATCACACCGATTGCGATGAACGCGTCGCGCCAGTCGAACGCCGCGGCGATCGACGCGCCGAACGCGATACCCAGCGCCGCGCCGATCGGCGGCCCCAGATTGAAGATGCCGAATGCCGTGCCGCGCTTGCCAGGCGGGAAGGTGTCCGAGATGATCGCATAAGAAGGCGGCACGCCGCCGGCCTCGCCGAACCCCACCAGCATCCGCGCGACGACGAGTTGGGTGTAGTTGGCCGCGAACCCGCACGCCATCGTCGCGGCGCTCCAGATCGCGCAGGCGAGCGACAGCACGCCGACCCGGTGGGTCCGGTCGGCGAGCCAGCCGACGGGAATCGCGATGAAGCAATAGAAGAACGCGAAATAGAGCCCGCCGATCAGCCCGAGCTGGCCATCGGTGATGTGCAGCGAATCCTGGATCGGCTTGGCGAGGATGCCGAGCAGCTGCCGATCGAGAAAGTTCAGCACATAGACGAAGGTGAGCGCTACGAGCACGATCCAGCGGCGGCGGCCGGGGGCCTCAATTTCCACGCATCCTCTTCCTCGGCGGTTTTGTCCGCCGTTGCCGGCATCATGCGGGCGAGCCAGCGGCAGTGTCAACACACACTATCACGCGTGTGAATATCTGTTCGGCGCTTGACGCTGGCGTCGCGACACGGGCAGGACGTGGGTGTGACCGAGACAGCCAAACCCGTTCGCCGCTCGCGCAAGGCCGAGCAGCGCGCCGAGACGATGGAGCAGATCTACGACGCGGCCGAGGCGCTGTTCTCGCAGCACGGGCTGTACGGCGTGACGCTCAAGGATGTCGCCAAACAGGTCGGCGTCCACCACACGCTGCTCAATTACTATTTCACCGACAAGAAGGCGCTGTTCGACGCGGTGTTCGCGCGCCGCGCGGTGGTAACGAGCGAGCGCCGGATGCAGGCGCTCGATGCGTATGAAGCCGCCGCCGAAATGCCGACGGTCGAAGGCGCGCTGCGCGCGTTCCTCGACACCGATCTCGACACCTATATCGAAGGCGGCGAAGGCTGGAAGAACTACGCCAAGCTCGGCGCGCAGGTAGCCAACACCCCCGCATGGGGCGCCGATCTGATGGACGCGCATTTCGATCCCGTGGTGCTGCGCCTGATCGGCCTGCTCAAGAAGGCGCTCCCCGATTGCGCCGAGCAGGACATCTTCTGGGGCTATCACTTCGTCACCGGCGCGTTGATGCTCACGCTCGCGCGCACCGGGCGGATCGACAAATTGTCGGACGGACTCTGTCATTCGGACGATTTTGCTGCGGTGAAGGAACGGATGGCATCGTTCATGGCCGCGGGTTTCCTCGCCATCTGCAAGAAATAAGTCCGCGCGCGCCAGCCTCGAACGCGCTTAACATTTCACTATCTTGCGAGTGAATAACCGCTGCAGTAAGAAGCGGCGGTCATAATCATAAAAGGAAGACGGGATGTCGCTGGCGGGACGCGTAGCAATCGTGACGGGATCGGGCGGCGGACTCGGGCGGGCGCATGCGCGCTATCTCGCGGGCCAAGGTGCCAAGGTCGTGGTCAACGACCTGTCGCAGGGCGCCGCGGAAGCCGTCGCGAACGAGATCGTCGCCGCAGGTGGCGAAGCGCTCGCGATCACCGCTTCGGTCACGGACGAGGCTGGAGTTGCGGCGATGATCGAGAAAACCCTGCACCGATGGAGCCGCGTCGACATCCTGGTGAACAATGCCGGAATCCTGCGCGACAAGAGCTTCGCCAAAATGTCGATCGGGGACTTCCGCCTCGTCGTCGAAGTGCACCTGATGGGCGCGGCGATCTGCAGCAAAGCGGTGTGGGAGACGATGCGCGCACAACGCCATGGCCGCATCGTGATGACCACCTCATCCTCGGGGCTCTACGGCAATTTCGGGCAGGCCAATTACGGCGCGGCCAAGATGGCGTTGGTCGGGCTGATGCAGACGCTGGCGATCGAGGGCGAGAAATACGGCATCCGCGTCAATTGCCTCGCGCCTACCGCCGCGACGCAAATGACGCACGGCGTGCTCTCGAACCAGAGCCTCGCCATGCTCGATCCAGCGCTGGTGAGCCCTGGCCTGCTCGCCCTTGTCGGCGAGGACGCGCCGACCCGCGCGATCCTGTGCGCCGGCGCAGGCCATTTCGCCGCGGCGCACGTGACACTCACCGAGGGCATTCAGGTCGGCGGCGGCGCCGATGCCGGCGAGCAGGCCGCAGCGAACTGGGCCGCAGTCACTGCCCGCGCCGGCGAGATCGTGCCAGCCTATGGCTTCACGCAAGCCGAGCGCGAGCTTGCGGGCGCCGGCTTCGCCGAACTGGTTGTCGCCTCGGGACACTGACCGCCCCTTTGTGGGGCCGAAGCACTTGACCGGGCAAAGCCATCCGATCAAAAGCGCCAAGTCCACGGCGCCGGTTTAGCTCAGTTGGTAGAGCGCCAGTTTTGTAAACTGGATGTCGCGGGTTCGATTCCTGCAACCGGCACCACCTCGCCTCAGCCCGCAGCCTGCCATCCGTGGCGCGCGGCAAAGGCGGCGAAGAGTTCGAGCCAGATATGCGGCTTGCCGTCAGGTCCGATCAGCGGCGGGCCGTGCCCGCCCTTCTCGCCGATCATCAGCTCCGAGGGAATGCCGGCCGCCTGCAGCGCGGCGAACATCGCCAGGCTGTTGGCGGCGCGCACCGTCTTGTCGTCGGCGGCATGGCAGAGGAAGGTCGGCGGCATCGTGGCAGGCACATTGTGTTCCAGCGACCATGCCCGGGCGAGTTCGTCGCCCGGATCGGGGCCGAGCAATTCGCGCCGGGACTGGCCGTGCGCGACGGGCGGCAGCATCGAGACCACCGGGAAGAACATGCCGATTGCGAGCGGACGCACCGGGAGACGATCCGCGGCGTCGATCGCCGCATAAGTCGCGCTGTCGGCGCGCGCACCCAATTGCCCCACCAGATGCCCGCCCGCCGAAAAGCCGATCGCCGCGACCCGCGCCGGATCTAGTTCCCATTTGCCGGCGCCCGCGCGGATCAGCCGCATCGCGCGCTGGGCATCCTGCACCGGCGCGGCCGGGCCGGCGCGCCAGCCATCGTGCGGCAGGCGATACAGCAACTCGAACGCCGTAATCCCCTGCGCGGCGAAGTTTCGGGCGACGTTCGAAGGCCCCCGGCCCACTGCGACGCGCGTATAGCCGCCGCCCGGAATGAGCAGCACCGCCGCGCCACTGGGCCGGGTCGCGCGTGCCACGGTCATCGCTGGCGTGCCGACATGCGGCCAGGCGATATCGTCAGGCGAACCCTTCGGAGATCGCAGGACCGTCTCGTCGCGAACCGCGAGCCCCTCGCCGCCCGGCGGCGTGCCTGGCCATAGCGCCACCCGCTCGGGCGCCGCCGATGCCTGCGCGCGCGCAGTACCGGCAATTCCGATCGCAAGTCCGGAAGCGAGGAGCGCGCGACGATCCATCAGCGCCTCACCGCGACACTTCGGCCATGAACTGGCCGACGGTCTCCTCGACCTGGTGAAGCGCGTCGCCGGCTTGCGCGGCCTGGCGCCCGGCATCCTGCGCGGCGGCGGCGAGTTCGGAGACGCGGCCGCTGATCTGCGCGATCAGCATCGCGATCTCGCGCGAGGACATCGCCGTCTCGTCGATCGAGGCGAGGATCGCGCCCACGGTCGCCACCTGCGCCTCCATCTCGGACGAAAGCCCGCGCACACGCGCCATCAGCTCGCTGACGATCGCGAGGATCGCCTGGTTGGTCTGCGCCATGACTTCGCTGGCGTTCTGTGCCTGCCGGATCGTGGCGGTGACTCCCCCGGTGGCATCGGCCGCCTGATCGGCAAGACTGCGAACCTCCTGCGCGACCACGGCAAAGCCATGCCCGCTGTCGCCTGCCCGCGCCGCCTCGATGCTCGCGTTCAACGCCAGCAATTTGGTCTGCTGGGCGATGCCGGCGATCAGCGTCAGCACCGACTCGATCTTTGTTGTGTGCGAGGCGAGGCTGGTGGCGTTTTCCGCACCCTGCGCCGCGATCGCATCGGCGCGGCCGGCGACTTCGGTTGCCGCCAACGCCTCCTCGCGCGCGCGATCGAAGGCCGAGATCAGCACCGCGGCGCTCTCCGCCGATTGCCCCATCGCCGTCGCCGACTGATCGGCCGCGGTCGCGACTTCGGCGGTGGGCTTGCTCAGCGCCTGCATCTCGGCCGCGGTACGCTCGGTAAAGCCGGCGACGTCGCGGCTGGCGCGCACGCTGGTGGTGATCGCCTCGCCCAGTTGCTTGCGGACCGCCGCCGCCTCGGCGCGCACCGCTGCCTGATTGCGCGCCCGGGCGATCGCACGCAGCCGGCTGGCGATGATCTCGAACTCGATGCCGGCCAGCTTCTGGGTCGAGCGGGTGAGCCGCTCGAGTTGGGCGGGATCCTGGGTCAGCTCGAAGAACAACGCATGGATGCGCATCTGCGCCACCAGCATCGATGCCGCGACCACTGCAAATTCGAGATCGCGCTGCGAGATGCGATCCGCCTCGGCAATGATGGCGTCGAGCCAATTCTGGTCGATCGGGCGCGCCAGCTTGGCGCGCGCATAGTCGACCCGCGAGGCGACCAGTTCGTCCGACACGGCCCCGCCCGCGCGCCGCTCGAGCAAATCGCGGGCGATGCCGGCGATATGCGGCTCGATGAAGGTCCACGCCTCGCGCAGCTCCGTCTCGAAGCGTTCGTCGATGGCATAGCTCTGCCGTAACGCCGCAGCGGTTTGCCGCGGCAATGCCGCTTCATCGGCCGTGCCGATATTCTCCTTCAACATACACCCTCCCCCGGGCGTCCTTGCGCCTCTTGTTCTTCATCGCCGTACGTCCAGCCCGCCGCCCTCGAAGGCTGCGAGATCCGCCCGCGTGAACAGGCTGGCATCGCCGGGCAGCGAATGCTTGAGCGCCGTCAGCGCCAGGCCCGACTTCGCCGCAGCACGCGCATCGCCATCGCTTTCGATCAGGCCGTGCAATACCCCCGCCGCAAAGGCGTCGCCCGCGCCAATCCGATCGACGATACCGGCTATCAGAATCTCGTCGGTCTGATGCGCGCCGCCGCGCGTATCGACTCGCGCCGAGACGCGGTGACTGTCGGCATCGTCGACATGCCGCGCAGTGGAGGCAATCGTCTGGAGCTTGGGGAAGTGGGCGAACGCCGCCTCCGCCGCCTCGCGCCGCCGATCGGAACCATCCCCCGAAAAGGGCTTGCCGAGCAGCAGCGAAACATCGCGATGATTGCCGAACAGGACGTCGGCATGGCCGATCAGCCTGGTGAGCACCGCGCGCGGATCGCTGTCCCAAGCCTCCCACAGCTTGGCGCGATAATTGCCGTCGAAGGAGATCGGAATGCCCTTCACCGAAGCCGCCTCGGCTGCGGCGATCGCCGCCTCCGCGGTGTTGTGGCCCAGCGCAGGCGTGATGCCGGAGAGATGCAGCCGGGTCGCACCTTCGAGCAGGACCTCCCAGTCCCAGCTGTCGGCCGGGCGCGTCGCGAACACCGAATGCGCCCGGTCATAGACGACTTCGGAAGCCCTGAGGCCGGCGCCGGGGGTGAGGAAATAGAGGCCGAGACGCCCCTCCTCGCTCGCCACCCTCGAGGTGTCGACGCCGCGCCGGCGCAACTCGCCGATCACCGCGCCGCCCAACGGATTGTCGGCGACCGCGCTGATCATGCGGGTGGCATGGCCAAGGCAGGCAAGCCCGGTAGCGACATTCGCTTCGGCCCCGCCGACGATCACTTCGAGCTTCGGCGTCTGCAGCAGCAGCTCGCGCCCGGGCGGCGAGAGCCGCAGCATCACTTCACCGAAGAATGCGATGGTCATAGCGCATTCTCCCCGCGCGCATCTTTTTCCTCCGCATTCATCGCGCGAGCCATCCGCCATCGACGGCGAGAACATGACCCTGAACATAATCCGAGGCCGAGGAAGCAAGGAACACCGCGGCTCCGCCAAGATCGCCGGGTTCGCCCCAGCGGGCAGCCGGGATGCGCTCGACGATCTGGCGGTTGCGGGTCTCGTCGGCCTGCAGTGCGGTGGTGTTGTTGGTGGCGATATAGCCGGGGGCGATCGCGTTGACGTTGATGCCCTTCGACGCCCATTCGCAGGCGAGCAGCTTGGTCAGCCCCGCGACGCCCGATTTGCTGGCGGTATAGGAAGGCACGCGGATGCCCCCCTGAAAGCTCAGCATCGAGGCGATGTTGATGATCTTGCCCCGGCCCTGGGCGACCATGTGGCGGCCGGCTGCCTGGCAGAGGAAGAACGTGGATTTGAGATTGGTGTCGATCACCGCGTCCCAATCCTCTTCCGAGAAATCGAGGCTGTCGTTGCGGCGGATGATGCCGGCATTGTTGACCAGAATGTCGAGCCCGCCGAGCTTTTCCACAGTTTCATCCACAATTCTGCCCACAGGCTCGATGGTGGAGAGATCGGCGGAGATGATCTCGGCCTTCACACCGAGCGCGCGGGCCTTTTCGACGGTCTCGCTCGCGGCCGAGCGGCCGACTGCGGCGATGCTCGCGCCCGCCTGCGCCAGCGCCAGCGCAATGCCCTGGCCGATGCCGGTGTTCGCACCGGTGACGATGGCGACCTTGCCGGTCAGGTCGAAGGGATTGGTCATTCTTAACTCCCATCCCTCTCCACTCGCGTCCCCTTCCGCTTGCGGGAGGGGCCAGGGGAGGGTCTGAAAAAATGGGAGGGTATCGCTTTCGGCCACGCCCTCCCTCGACCCCTCCCGCAAGCGGGAGGGGGAGCAAGAAGGCTTACGCCAGCTGGCAGATATCGAGCACGTTCATGTCGGTATAGTCCTGGTTCTCGCCGGCCATTGCCCAGATGAAGGCATAGGCCTTGGTGCCCGAGCCCATATGGATCGACCAGGGCGGGCTGATCACCGCTTCCTCGTTGCCGAGAACGATGTGCCGCATCGCCTCGCCTTCGCCCATGTAATGGAAGACGCGGTCGTTCGGCCCGTCGAGCTCGAAGTAGAAATAGATCTCGCTGCGCCGCTCGTGGATGTGCGGCGGCATGGTGTTCCACACCGAACCCGGCTTGAGCACGGTGAGGCCCATGACGAGCTGGGCAGAGTCGCACACGCCCGGGATCACCAGCTGATAGATCGATCGCTCGTTGGATTCCTCGAGGCTGCCGCGCTCGAGCCTGTTGGCGTCGGCGATCGACAGTTTGCGGGTCTGGAAGCCCTTATGCGCCGGGCACGAGGCCAGATAGAAACGCGCGCCGGTCCCTGAGAACTGCACGTCCTTCGCGCCCATCGTGACGTAGAGGCAGTCCTTGTTGCCGAGCGTGAAGCTCTCGCCGTCGACGGTCACAATGCCTTCCACCGACGACACGTTGACCACGGCCAGCTCGCGGCGCTCGAGGAACGGGTGCCCGACCGCCGAGGCCGGCTCGGTCTGGTCGGGCAGCTTCACGGCGCCCGCGCCCACCGCCACGCCGCCGATCACGAAGCGATCGGCATGGGTGTAGTTGAGCACGCACTCGCCTTCGCGGAACAGCCCGTCGATCAGATAACGATCGCGAAGCTCCTCGTTCGAGACGCACTCCATCATGTCCGGATGCGTGGCGTAATAAGTGCGGTCGAACATGGGATACTCCGTAGGTTTGATTCAGGCTGCGGCGGCGATCGGCGCCGGCGCTTGTTGGTCGAGCTTATAGGCTTTGCGGACGAGGCCGTTGGTCAGTTCGTGCGCGAGCTCAAAGGCTTCCCAGTCGAGCAGCCGCCCTTCGGCAACGAGCTGGCCGAGGAACCCGCAATCGATTCGACGCGCGACATCGTGACGCGCCGGAATCGACAGGAAGGCGCGGGTGTCGTCGTTGAAGCCGACGGTGTTGTAGAAGCCCGCGGTCTCGGTGACTTGCTCGCGGAAGCGGCGCATGCCCTCGGGGCTGTCGTGGAACCACCAGCTCGGCCCCAGCTTGAGGCACGGATAATGGCCCGCCAGCGGCGCGAGTTCGCGCGCGTACACCGTCTCGTCGAGCGTGAAGAGGATGATCGACAGCGTCGTCGAGGTGCCGAAGCGATCGAGCAGCGGCTTCAATGCATGGACATAATCGGTCCGCGTCGGGATGTCGGCGCCCTTGTCGCGGCCGTGGCTGGCGAACAGGCCACCATTGTGGTTGCGGAAAGATCCGGGGTGGATCTGCATGACCATCCCGTCCTCGGCCGACATCGCCGCCATCTCGGTGAGCATCTGCGCGCGAAACAGCTCGGCGTCCTGCGGGGTCCAGCTGTCGGAGAGAATCGTGCGGAACAGCCGCTCGGCCTCGTCATAGCCGAGATTGGCCGTCTGCGCGGTGGGGTGGCCATGGTCGGTCGCGGTGGCGCCCGCAGCACGGAAGTCGAAGCGGCGCTTGCGGTGCGCGGCGAGATAGCCGTCCCACGAATATACATCCTCGCCGGTGAGGTCGGCAAAAATGCGCATCGCGCCGGCGAACTGTTCGTGCTCGACATCGATCACCGCATCGGGGCGATAGGTGGTGACCACCCTGCCCTTCCACCCGCTGTCGTGGATGATATGGTGCGGCGTGAGATCGTCCTGCGGCCCCTCGGTGGTGGCGAGGAACTCGATGCCGAAGCGATCGAACAACGCACGCGGCTTGAAGGCATCGCTCGCGAGCTTCTCGTTGATGCGGTCGTAATAGAGATCCGCAGTGCTCGCATCGAGTGCGACCTCGAAACCGAACACCTCGGCGAAGACATGACCGAGCCACATGGAGGACGGGGTGCCGCGAAACAGGTGGACGTTTTGCGCAAAGGTCCGCCAGGCTTTCCGCGGATCGCTCCCCGGCATTCCGGCAAGGCTCGGCACGCAGAGATCGTCGAGCGCGACGCCCTGCGAATAGAGCATGCGATACAGATAATGATCGGGCGACAGCAGCAGCTCGGTCGCGTTCGACCAATTCTCGTCGGTGGCGAACCACTTCGGATCGGTATGCCCGTGCGGGCTGATGATCGGCAGCCCGGCCACTTCCTTGTAGAGCGCGCGCGCGATGGTCCGCGTCCGCTCGTCGGAGGGAAACAGGCGGTCCGGATCGAGTCTGAGGGGCTTGGTCATTACTCTCTCTTACGCTTGCGGCGACTTGTCGCGGAACAGCGCGTTGGCGACAATCGCAACGATCGCAACTGCCCCGAACATGCCGAGGATCGTCCAATAGGTGCCGGTCTGGAAGCAAGGCGAGGCGACGCCCATCCACACCGGAACGCAGCCCTCGACGTTCTTGCCCGAAGCGAGGAATACGATCACGCCCCCCAGCCCGGCCGCAACCGACACGATCACACCCCAAGGCGTCGAGCGATGGAAGCTCTCGACCCGTTCGAGCCGCGGAGTCAGCAAATGGACCGACAGGATCGCGAGGAAATAGGCCGCGCCGGCGGCGATGAACATCGGCGCATAGCTGCCCACCCGATCGAGGATGTCACCCGAATATTTGGAGAACAAAGCCCCGCCGATCGCGCCCACGGTGCCGCCGATGCCGATCACCGCACCCACGGCGAAGCGCGGGAAGGTGTCCGACGGCAATGTGTAGAGATTGGCCGAGAAGCCCTGATGCGCCGCCGCTGCGATGCCGATCAGGATGACGCTGACCCACAGATTGTCGACCGATGTCGCGAACACCACCGGCAGCACGCAGAAGGCGCAGATCAGCATGGTGAGCTTGCGCGCCTTGTTGACGGTCATCCCGGCCTTCATCAAGCGCCCCGAGAGCCAGCCGCCGAAGATACTGCCGACGTCGGAGATCAGATAGATCGCGCCGAGCGCGAGCGCTGCGGTCGGCGTCGACCAGGTTTTGAGATCGAGGCCATATTGCGCGCCGAGAAAGCCCGGCAGCCAGAACAGATAGAACCACCAGATCGGATCGATGAAGAACTTGCCGAGCGCGAACGCCCAGGTCTCGCGGGTCGCGAGCAGGCGCAGCCACAGGCCCGGTGTCTTCACGTCGGGGTCGGCGGGATCCTGTGTGATGTGCGCGAGTTCGCTGCTGCCGACCTTCGGGTGCGTGGCAGGATCGTCGCGATAGATCGCCAGCCAGGCGATGAGCCAGATCACCCCGAAGATGCCGGTCGAGATGAACACCGTCCGCCAGCTCATCTCGAGATGCGAGATCATCACATAGACGATCAGCGGCGTCAGGATCGCGCCGACATTGGCGCCCGCATTGAACAGCCCGATCGCGTAGGCGCGTTCCTTTTGCGGGAACCACTGCGCGACCGACTTCACGCCGGCGGGGAAGTTGCCCGATTCGCCGATGCCGAGGCTGAAACGTGCCAGTGCGAACTGGGTGACGCTATAGGCGCCGCCGTGCGCGACGTGCGCGATCGTCCAGATGATCACCGCGGCGGCATAGCCGAGCCGCGCGCCGATCACGTCGACCACCTTGCCGAAGCCGAGATAGCCGACCGCATAAGCGATCTGGAACCACACGACGACGTCGGCATAGGTGCGCTCGTCCATGTGGAGCGCGGGGTCTTCCATCATAATCGGCTTGAGCAGCCCGATCATCTGACGGTCGATATAATTGATTGCCGTCGCGGCAAACAACAGGCCGACGATGACCCAGCGATATCGCCCGATCCGGTCCGCGGCGCCCGCTATCGTGGCCCCTCGCGCATCGCTCATTCAGCCTCTCCCAATGCTATTTGCCGCATGAGTCCCGCTCGCAGCTTGGTTGGATGGTTAGCCTCTACCTCCGGCCGAGGGAAGCTTCGGGGTGTCAAGTTTCGCATTTTATGTATCGCTCCCAGCATCCGGGATAAGGCGCAGCGGCTTGCGTCCGTTTCTGAGCACCGCCTGATTGATCTCGGTCGACGTATCGCCGCGGCCCCAGACGCAATCGGCGAGCCGTAGCCAGATCAGGGCTTCCGCGGCGCGCACCGCGGGTTCGCTGGTGATCCGCTCAAGATCCTGCTCGAACGAAGCGAAATAGGCGGGCACCCCCTGCAGCCTCTCGAGCTGCGCGCGCGCTTCGGCCACGCTCCAGCGGCGGTGGTGGATGCCAGTGTCGATCAGCCCCCGGACGGCGCGGAACAGCAGCCAGTGGAGATGGCCGAGTTCCTCCAGCGGCGCGCCGTGATAGACCCCGTGGTCGGCCATCAGTTGCTCGGCATGGATCGCCCAGCCTTCGGCGAAGGCGGGTAGATACGCGATGCGCAGCGGGTGTGGATCGGCCGCAGCCTCGATCGGCAGTTGGACCATATGGCCGGGGAGCAGTTCGTGATGGACGACGCTGTGCAGGCTCCAGCGCGGCCGACGACGGATCTGCTTCAGGTCGACGAAATAGGCGCCCGACTGGCCCGCGCTCGGCAGCTGGCGATATCCCCCCTTCCCCGCCGCTTCCTCGGCGCGAGTCATCCGGCGGACGCTGACGTCGAGGCTCGCGCGCGGCACCGGGCCGATCAGCGCGGGCAATGCCCGGCGCGCATTGTCCAGCCAGCGGTTCATGTCGCCGACCGCGGCGTCGCGGCCGGCATCGTCGTCGGAATAGAGCCAGCGCGGATCGGCGAACATCGCTTTGAAGCGATCGCCGACATTGCCCTTGCTGAAGCCGGCGGCACGCATCAGCCGGTCGGCGCGGACGCTCAGGCGCACGACGATACGCTCGAGCCGGCGGTGTGCGGACACTGGATCGGTGCGGTCGCCGACATGGCGTTCGAGCAGCAGTGCGAATGCCTCGGCGCCATTGGCGCGTCGCCACAATCCCGGCGCGGGGGCGGGCGGGAGGCGATAGGGTCCTTCCGACTTTCCCCCCGGAACGAGCCGGATTAATTGCGAATCTATCGCAAGAGCCTTGCGAACGGTTCGCAAATCAAGGCTCGCAGAAGGCGATAGCGACGCGGCATCAAAGGCTTTGAGTTGGGCGAGGCGGGCATCGTAGCCCGGGATCGCATTGAGGCCGTCGAGCGTCTCGCGCAGCCTGACGGCGTCCGGCAGAGCGCGCGCCGGAATGGCATAGAGCCCCGCGGAGGCCGTCAGTCCGGCCAGAAGCACGCGGCGATCGAGCAGCATTATCGGCGATTCACCGCGGCGCCCGCCGGTACCGTCAGCCGCATCCTCGCCGTTTCGGGCCGAAGATCCGCCGGTGCGGCGAGCGCCGCGATCTTCGTGGAGGTCACGGTGCGACCCGAGGAGTCCTCCAGGAAAAGCGTGCCGCCCGGCGAAACGGCCGGGCTCAGGCTGCGGAGGATGCCGATCGGCACGCGGTCCTTCAAGCGGACATCGTCGACAGGAATGCCCAGATCGGGACGGGTCGAGCGCGCCTCAATCATGCTCTCTCCATTTGTCTTCCGCCTTCTTACGAGGCGGTGATTTTGCATTCCACGTCGAAGCCGTCGCCGAACCGGCACGTGACCAGATCGCCCGGCTTGACCGGGTGCACGCCGGTGACCGCGCCGCTCGACACCCACTGCCCCGCCTGCAACGCGATGCCGCGCGCCGCCATCAGCTCGAGCAGGAAGCGCACCGCGCCGACCGGACCGTCGAGCATTGTCTCGGCAGTCGCCGCGCCGATGCGCTCGCCGTTGATGTCGAGCTCGACCGGCCACGCCTTGATGTTCGCCGCGCGCCAGTCCTTGATCTCGGGACCGATGACGAGGCCGTTATTGTTGCCGAAATCGGAAATCGTGGCCGTCGGGCCGTGATCGTTGATCCCGGGGAAGGGCGAGCTGGCGATTTCGATCCCGACATGGACCGCGTCGATCAGATCGGCGGCCTCCTCTTCGGTGAAGCTGGTCTTGCCCGCGGGCGGCGCGGCGCGCAGCCGGAGCAGGAACTCGGCCTCGGCGGCACCGAAGCCCTCGCCGAAGATCGGCATTTCGAGTCCCGCGCGGGCATCGACAATGCAATCGGTGAAGATCGGACCCGCGAGGCGGTCGACGCCGTCGCGCGGCGGATTGATCCGACCGACCTTCCAGCCGCCGATCGGACGACCGTCAAAGGCAATCGCATGGTCCTGCACGGCATAGGCCTGATCGAGCGCGGCCGGGATATCGCCCGGGAATTCGGGCAGCCCACGGCTTTCACGGCGCGCCTCGACGAACGTCTCGGCGATCCGCCGCGCTTCATCGGCAAATTGTACGGATCCCACCAGGCCCCTTCCTCTCGAACTGTTTCGCGGAGGATTAGGGGAAACCGGTGTCAATGGCAACGGGGGAAGCGGGCGAGTGTTTGGATTTTGCCCGTCAGAGCGTAACCCCGCGCTTCCAGAAGGCGATCTCGCGTTCGCCATTGCGTTCGGCGGCGGTCTCGGCGCCCGAGGCGATCGCGACGATGCGGTCGATCAGCGCTTCCTCGGCTGCCTCGAAGCCGTCAGTCAGCACCTGTCCCGCATCGAAATCGATCCAGCCGGGCTTGCGGGCGGCGAGTTCGCTGTTCGACGCGATCTTGACCGTCGGCACCGGGAAGCCGAGCGGCGTGCCGCGGCCGGTGGTGAACAGGATGATGGTGGCGCCGGCCGCGGCCAGCGCAGTCGACGACACGGCATCGTTGCCGGGGGCCTCCAGCAAGGTCAGCCCGGTGCGCTCGATGCGTTCACCATAGCGTTTGACGTCGGTGAGGGTCGCGTGCCCGGCTTTCTGGACCGCGCCGAGGGACTTCTCCTCGAGCGTGGTGATCCCGCCGGCAACATTGCCCGGCGACGGGTTCTCGGAGACCGGCTCGCCATGGCTGAGGAAGTAATTCTTGAAGTCGTTGACCACGTCGACGACGCCGTCGAACACCGCGCGGCTCTCCGCGCGGTCCATCAGCATCTGCTCGGCGCCGAAGATTTCGGGGATCTCGGTGACGATCGCGCTGCCACCCGTCGCAGTGACGACATCGCTCATCCGGCCGACCAGAGGGTTGGCGGTGAGACCCGAAAAGCCGTCCGAACCGCCGCATTTGACGCCGAGCACCAGCTTGTCGAGCCCGACAGGCTCCCGCTTCGTCTTCGAGGCCTCGGCGACGAGATCCGCCACCGCAGCCAGACCGTCCTCGACTTCGTCGGCCGAGTTCTGTGCGACGACAGCGCGAATTCGGCCCCGGTAGCTGTCAGGCACGTCCTCGAGCAGCCGCGAAAGCTGGTTCGATTCGCATCCGAGCCCGATCAGCAACACCCCGCCGGCATTGGGATGTACCGCAAGCGCTGCCAACATGCGGCGAGTGGCGCCAAGATCGTCGCCGAGTTGCGAGCAGCCATAAGGATGCGCGAAGGCGTGGATGCCGTCGACCTGCCCGGCATGGCGCCGCCCGGCCTCGGCAGCGATTCGCTCGGCGGTGCGGCCGACACAGCCGACGGTGGGCAGGATCCAGATTTCGTTGCGCGTGCCCACCCGGCCGTCTTCGCGGACATAGCCGAGGAAGCTGCGCGCGCCCGGCGCGACTGCGCGGGGCTCGGCCTGCGGGGCATAGCGATAGTCGAGCGTGCCCGAGAGCCCGGTCGCGAGATTGTGGCTGTGGACATGATCGCCCGCCGCGATCGGCGCCGTCGCGCGGCCGATCGGGAAGCCGAACTTCACCACCACCTCGCCCACGGCGAGGTCGCGCAGGGCGATCTTGTGACCCTTGGGGATGTCCACGCGCGCGACCACGGCAGCGCCGCCCGCTTCGATCGTCGCGCCCGCGGCGGCGGCTTCGAGCAAGGTCGCGACATGATCGGCGGAATGGATCTTGAGAGCTGCGGTCATACGGGGTCATGTGGGTCGAAACGGCGTGCGGCGCAACCATTCGGCGACATGCCGCGGAGCACCGTTGCAAAGCAATCTGACACCGGTTACCTGCTTCGACCAGCAAGCCGGGTGCGCTGCCGTGCCGCGCCTCCGCCAAATTCATGGAGAGAGCGATGTTCGACCGCACTTATTACGCCACGCATCCGGACATGATGGAGTGCGTCTCGAACGAGGAGCTTCGCGATCGCTATCTGATCGACGGGCTGTTCCGTGAGGGCGAGTGCGTGCTCAACTACACCCATGCCGATCGCTTCGTGATCGGCGGCGTGGCAGTGGGCGCGGGCGCCGTGAAGCTGCCCGACCAGACCGAGCCGGCCTCCGCGGTCGGGCATCCCTTCCTCGAGCGCCGCGAGCTTGCCGTGGTCAATGTGTCCCCGGTCGAGGGCATTGTGACCGTCGACGGCGAGAGCTTCACGCTCGGCAACAAGGACTGCCTCTACGTCACGATGGGCGCGAAGGACGTGCAGTTCTCAGGGACCGGCGCGCGTTTCTATCTGGCCTCGTGCCCGGCGCATAAGGGCTTCCAGACCCGCAAACTGTCGATCGCCGACGCCAACAGGCTCGAGCGCGGCAGCCTCGAGGAATCCAACGAGCGATCGATCTATCAGCTGGTGATCCCGGGCGTGTGCGACTCTGCCCAGCTCGTCATGGGCCTCACCGTGCTCAAGCCGGGTTCGGTGTGGAACACCATGCCGCCGCACATCCACGAGCGGCGCAGCGAGATCTATTTCTACTTCGAGCTCGACGGGCCGAACGACCGCGTCTTCCATTACATGGGCGAAGGCGAGGCGATGCGGCACATCGTTCTCGGCAACGAGGAAGCGGTGATCAGCCCGCCCTGGTCGATCCATATGGGCTCGGGCACCAAGGCCTATGCCTTCATCTGGGCAATGGCCGGCGAGAACCAGGACTATACCGACATGAACGTGCTCGATATCTGCCAGCTGGCGTAAGCCTTCTTGCTCCCCCTCCCGCAAGCGGGAGGGGGATTTGGAGCCGATATGAGCGATAGCCTTCACACGATGATCGATCGGCGCGCACTGATCGGCGGCGCTGCCGCCTCAGCCACGCTGATCGCGGGCCACGCCTGGGCTCAGTCCACCGCGCCGATCCGCACCGCCGCAGGAGCGTTCCAGGGAACGGTCGAGGCCGGCGTCCGCGTCTTTCGCGGCATCCGCTACGGCCGGACCGAGCGCTTCCGCGCCCCGATTCCCGTCCCCGCCCCTGCCGACGTGCAGCCAGCCGACGCATTCGGTCCGGTCTCGCCGCAATCGGGAAACCGCTACGGGCCGCAATCCGAGGACTGCCTGTTCCTCAACATCTGGACCGCCGACGCTCGCCCCGCCGCGCGAAAACCGGTGATGCTCTACATCCACGGCGGCGCCTATTCGGGTGGTAGCGTCACCGATCCGCTCAACGACGGGCAGGCACTGGCGGCACGGGGCGATGTCGTGGTCGTCACCGTCAACCACCGGCTCAATGCGTTCGGCTATCTCTATCTCGCGCGGCTCGATCCGCGCTTTGCCGACAGCGGCAATTGCGGCCAGCTCGACCTGATCCTCGCGCTCCGCTGGGTGCGCGACAATATCGCCGCGTTCGGCGGCGACCCAAACAAGGTGATGGTGTTCGGCCAGTCGGGCGGCGGCGCGAAGATCGCGACGATGATGGGCATGCCCGCGGCCAAGGGGCTGTTCCACCGCGCCGCGACGATGAGCGGGCAGCAAGTCACTGCATCGGGTCCGCTCAATGCCACGGCGCGGACGCGCGCCTATCTCGGCAAGCTGGGCGTGAAGGAGAGCGATCTCGGCGCGCTGCTGGCGATGCCGCAGGAGAAGCTTGTCGAGGGGCTCGCGGCGACCGATCCGGTGCTGGGCGGCGGAGTCTATTTCGGCCCGGTGCTCGATATGAAGTGGCTGACCCGGCACCCGTTCTGGCCCGACGCCAACCCCCAGTCGCTCGGCATCCCGATGATCCTCGGCAACACGCATGACGAGACGCGCGCCTTCATCGCGCCGGATTCGGCGAAGATGCGCGATCTCGGCTGGGACAATGTGGCCGAGCGGATTGCTCCCGAATTGCGCATCGACATCCTCCCCGAATGGGTGGTCTCCGAATACCGCGCCAAATTTCCCGGCTGGACGCCCGAGCAGGTCTTCTACGACGCGACCACTGCGGGGCGGAGCTGGCGCGGGCAGGTGATCGAAGCCGAGGAGCGCGCCAAAGCCGGCGCCTCGGGCTGGGTCTATCAGCTCGATTTCGGTTCGCGCACCGATCCGCGGCGCGGCGCCTTCCACTCGCTCGACATCGCCCTGGTGTTCGGGACACTGGGCGCAGAGGGCTCGCAGACCGGCACCGCGGCGGATGCACGCGCCGTCTCGAAAGCGATGCAGGACAGCTTCGTCGCCTTCACGAAGAACGGTGACCCCAACCATGCCGCGCTGCCGCGCTGGCCGCTTTACCGCCTCGACAAGCGCGCAACGATGGTCTTCGATGTGCGTGCTCGCATCGAGAACGACCCGCGCAAATGGCAGCGCGAGCTGTTCGCGCGCGTGCCCTATATCCAGCCCGGCACCTGAAGCCGGCTTTCGAGAGGTTTGCCGGATGAAGTTCGATCGCCGCTCCGCGTTGCTTGCCGGGCTCGCCGCTCCGTTTGCGGCCACGGCGCAGACCGCGCCGCCGCATGGCGACAAGCCGGTGCCTGCAGGGCTTGCCGATCCCACCGAGACGATCGACCTTTGGCCGAAGGGCGTGCCCGGCAAACCCGCCAGCCTGCCGGTGGAAAAGGTGGTCGAGCGCAGCACCGACGCGGCGCTTACCGATCGTTCGGTGAGCGGAGTCGCCAATCCGCGGATGGCGGTGTTCCGGCCGCGGGTCTCGAACGGCGCATCGGTGCTGATCATGCCGGGCGGCGGCTATGTCCGGATCGTGCTCGATCACGAAGGTTATGTGCTGGGGCGTTGGCTCGCGGCGCAGGGGTTCACTGCCTATGTGCTCTTCTATCGCCTGCCGGGGGACGGCTGGGCAGCGGGTCCCGACGTCGCATTGTCCGACGCGCAACGCGCGATGCGGCTGATCCGGGCGCAGGCGATCCGCGACGGGCTCGATCCCGAGCGGGTCGCCGCGATCGGCTTCTCGGCGGGCGGGCATCTGTGCGCCGATCTAGCGACGCGGCATTCGGTCAAGACCTACGATCCGGTCGACGCGGCCGACAAGCTCGGCGCGCGGCCGTTCGTCGCGGCTCCGATCTATCCGGTGATCTCGATGACCGCACCGACCGCGCATATGGGCTCGCGCGAGCAGCTGATCGGGAAGGATGCGAGCCCCGCGCTGGAAGCCGCGCACGCGCCGCATCTCAACGTGACCAGCGCCAGTTCGCCTTGCTTCCTCGTCCACTCCGAGGACGACAAGACAGTGCCGGTGGAGAACAGCCTGCTGCTGCGCGCCGCGCTCAAGGCGGCGGGCGTGCCGGTGGAGACGCACATCTTCACCCATGGCGGGCACGGCTATGGAATGACCAAGGCCATCGGCAAGCCCGCGGGCATCTGGCCCGAATTGTTCCTCACCTGGGCGCACAGCCAGGGCTTCGCCTGAGCTTCGAGAACGAAGAACGGCGCGGAAGCAACTCCGCGCCGTTCTCGTAACCAAGGTTGCGCCGGGGGCGCATGCCGCCGGCCAAGGATCACATCTTGAAACGCGCGCCCACCAGGAAGGTGCGGCCGAAATGATTATTCTCGTACGGCCGTTTCGCGTCCTGATCGACCCAGCGTTCGCGATACGCGTCGGTCAGATTGGTACCTTCCAGCGATAGCTCGACATTGTCGGTGATCTTGTAGCGGACCGACGCGTCGACATTGGTGATCGGGCTATAGCCTTCGAAGACGTTGCCTGTCGCCGAACCCTGATCGTTGAAGCCGCCACGATAGGCGACCGAGGCGCGGGCGCTGAACTTGCTGTCCTCGTAATAAAGCGTCGCGTTGAACGCGCGCTTCGAGAGCTGGTACAAAGTCGTCTCGAACGGCTGATTGACGTTGCTGCCGCCCGGCGTGGTCGCCGGCACGCCCTGGGCGTAGATGGCGTTCGAGTCGATGAAGCTGGCATTGACGATGCCGCCGAAGTTGCTGAGGAACCCGGGCAGGAACCGGAACGGCGCCTGCAGCGAGAGCTCGACGCCCTTCAGGTCCGCGCCGGTGCCGTTGACCGTGGTCTGGATCGTCCAGATCGGCTGCGCCTGGAGCGCGGGGTTGAGGAAGCCGGGCGAGGACGAAGACAGCACCGAGGTAGGCAGCCCGGTCGAGGTGAAGGTGTCCACGCGGGAACTGGCCACCGGGAAACTGTCGATCTCTTTCTTGAAGAAGGCGACCGAGAACACCGATTGCGGCGCGAAATACCATTCGAGCGCGGCGTCATACGCAGTGGCGCGATAGGGCTGGAGATCGGGGTTGCCGAAATTGACCCGGAAGTTGAACCCGTCCGCCGACCCGCCCGGGGTCAGATTGGCAAGCAGCGGCCGAGTCATCACCTTGGCCACTGCGGCACGCAGCACCAGGTTGGGTGTGAGATCGGCGGCCAGGTTAACCGAGGGCAGCCAGTCCTCATAGTCGCGCTCGACGGTGACCTGGGTGCCGCTGTTGAGGCCGGTCGAGGATTGCTCGGTGCGAACATAGCGCATGCCGGCATTGGCGCGGACGTTGATGCCGAGCACCGATCCGTTGACGTCGACCTGGAGATAACCGCCCTTGACCTGCTCGGTCACGCTGCGGTTGTTGCCGGCGTCGAGCAGGAGCGGACGGTTGTAGAGCCCGGTATAGTCCGCGGCCGCATCGATATTGGGGATGAGCCAGCTGTTGGTGTTGCCTTCGGGCTGGCCGGCATTGCCGAGAGTGACCAGCTCCGACAGTTCGGGCGTGGCGCGGAAGCCATAGACCGCGGTCGGGCCGAACAGCGAACTGGGCGAGCAGGTGATCTGGCGCAGGACCAGGTCGAGCCCGCCATTGCCGCACACTGCGGTGTCACGCTGATAGGCAGTCAGATCATAATCGAAACGGCGATAGACGCCGCCGAGCTTGAGCGTGAAGCCTTCCGCCGCGTCCCATTCGGTACGCAGCTGGGCGGTCCGGAACTTGTTGGTGGTGTTGGACGGCCGGTCGCGAATCTCGGCGAGCTGAAAATTGGCCGGATCGGTGACGCTGGTGCCGAAGGTCAGCCGCGGCGAGCGGCTGTCGGTATAGTCGTATTGATAGCCCTGCGCATCGCGGTCGTCGAAGATGAAAGTGGTCTCGACGGGGATGTTGGCATCGGACTTGGAAATGCCGCCCACCAGGGTGAAACGTAAATCGTCGCCTAGATCCTGATCCCAGCTGGCGCCGACCTGGTAGAATTCGGTGGTCGATTCACGCCAATAATGTTCGGTGCGCACCCAGGCATCGTTGAGGGTGGCCGAAATCATATTGTTGTTGCCGTCATAGACCGGGTTGACGACGTTGATCGAGCGCTCGTTGGAGCGGAGCAGCACTTCACCCCACTTCTCTTCGCGGATCTCCTTGAACCGCGAATAGAGGCCGTCGATCGAGATTTTGGTGGCGTCACTCGGCGCCCATTGGACGCTGCCGGTCAAGCCCAGCCGTTCGCGGTTGTGACTGACTTCGCCGTAGCGCGGGATGCGCGGGTGGAAGGAGAGCGCAGCCTGATTGCACGCTGCGCTCGGGACGTAGGTTCCGCCGGAGTTTGCGGTGGTCCAGCAATTGGTGCCGTTGACGCTATCGAAGCGCGCCTGTGCCCAGCGCACCGTGTTGTTGCCGAGTTCGAGCGTGTCGCTCTTCTGATAAGCGGCGGAGATCGAAGCGCCGATCGTCCCGTCGGGCGACTTCCACGAGAGCAGCCCGGCGACGCGGGGACCCCAGTTCTTGGAGAGGTCGTTGTAGCTGCCCTGCGCCGATGCGACGAAGGTGAATCCGTATTTGCCGCCGAGCGGGTTGCCGGTGTTGAGGTCGACCACGGCACCGAGCGAGCCCTCGTCGAGGGATGCTTCGGCGGTCTTGTGGACGATCAGCGAGCTGAACAGTTCGGAAGCGAAGACGTTGAAGTCGAACGCGCGCTCGCGATTGGCGCTGGCGCCGTCGGCCGAAGTGGTGATCGTCTCGAGCCCGTTGACGCGCACCCGCGTGAACTGCGCGCCGAGACCGCGCACCGTGATCGCGCGGCCTTCTCCGCCGTCGCGCTGGATCGAGATGCCCGGAATGCGCTGGAGCGATTCGGCGAGGTTCTGGTCGGGGAATTTGGCGATGTCCTCGGCGACGATCGCATCGACCGCCGACACCGAAGCGCGCTTCACGTTGAGCGCGGCCTCGAGCGACTGGCGGAAGCCGGTGACGACGATCTCCTCGCCCTGCTGCTCGTCCGCCGGAGCGACTTGTTCGTCGGTCGCCGCGGGCGTCGTCCCGGTGGTCTGCGCCGCCGCGTGTCCGGCCGTAAGCGCCAGCGCGACCGCTGCCGCGGATGCACCGCTCCGCCAGGTGATTCGGGAAATGCGCGCCTTCATGTCAGCCTCCTTGCCTAATTCCGGGCCGCTCTCAGGGCGGTTCCGGGTTCCGTGCGCCGGCCACCGCCGACGCATTTGTTTCACTGCGGGGCCCGAGGTCCGGGCGCAGCGATGTCGCGGTCTGTTTCCAATCATCGGAAACCGGTGTCAACCGCCCTTTTCGGTTTACCGCAGCATAGACTTCCGGCGTGTTGCACATCAGCAACAGCCAGAAATTCGGCGATCGTTTCCCATTATTTGGGAACAAGTGAACTCTCGGCGCCCCCTCAGCGGGTTACCGGTGTCATTGAGACTTTGCCGGCCGAAACGCGCCAGTTCACCCCCTGCCCTCCGCAACATCGGCGAGCCATTCCTCGATATTGGTGTAGCCATCGCGATCGTGATCGCCATTCGGGTCGGCACGCTTCGGATCGAGCCCCTGCTTGCGCTCCCAGGCATCGGGCATTCCGTCATTATCGCCATCGCGCGGCGCGGGGAGGCTTTTGAGCGCGGGCCAGCCACCGACGTCGCGCTGGCTGTCGATCTGCGCGCCGGTGCGGCTGCGCACGCCAGCGACCACGCGCGCATCGACGGCGTCGCGGACCTTCGAGGCACCGGCGCCGGCAAGCACGCGTTCATAGGCATGCGGAGCCGGATCGGGAGCGACCGGCGCCACCTCCACCGGCGCGACGAGACGATAGCCTTCGGGCGAGATGCCGCTGACGAGGCTCCACGGATCGGCGGGGATCGCGCCGTTCATGCTGTTCCCCGCGAACCAGGCTTTGGCGAGCATGTTGGATTCGTCGAAGGCGATCGGCTTGGTCGATTGCGGGCCCGCGACATAGGCATTGTCGACGAAATTGTACCGCGCCAGCGTCGCCTTGTCGGCATTGTAGCCCGAGCGCGAGCCGCCCCAATTGTAGAAAACGTTCGAGCGGAAATCGAAGAATGGGCCAACCGGATCGATCTCCGGACCGTCATAATTTCCGGGGCGCGGCATGCGCGCGGAATGATTGGCCCAGAGATTGTGGTGGAAGCTGACCTTCGCGCCGCGCCCGCCGCGAATCAGGCTGCCATAGCCATGGTCGCCCTTGGCATGCAGCGAATGGGTCAGCGATTCCGCGATGATCGACCATTGGACGGTGAGATCGTAAAAGCCCTGCGCGGGATCGCGATAGCGCGCCGAGGCCGACAGCGTCTCGTCCACCGACCAGCTCGCCGAGACGTGATCGAGGATGATCCGACGGCCCCTGGTGACGGTCACTGCGTCGGACTCGGTCTTCGATTCGTCGCCAAGCCGCGAGCGGATGTAACGGATCACGACGTCGTCGGCCGAAACCTGCAGCATGTGATCGCGCAAGGTGATGCCGTCCCCCGGCGCCGACTGGCCCGCGATCGTGACCCGGCCCTCACGGATCGCCAGCGGCGTGGCGAGGCGGATCGTGCCCGAGACGCGGAACAGGATCGTCCGCGGACCCCTGGTCTCGATCGCGGCGCGCAGGCTGCCGAGGCCGCTGTCGTTCAGGTTGGTGACGAACAGCATCTGCCCGCCGCGGCCTCCCTGCGCGAAACGGCCAGCGCCCTCGGCCCCCGGAAAGGCGAGTTGCTGCGCAACCTCGGGCGTCTGCCCTGCGGCGAGAAGGGCAAGTATGAGCATCGGCACCTCAGAAGGGCTGGAGTTGATCGAGCGCCTGAACGGGCTTGCCGTTGACGCGGACATTGCTGAGCGCGACGCGCTCGGTGTGGCGGAGGATGCTGGGCTCGGTGACGCCGTCGAAGCTGCAATCCTTCAACGCGATATCGGTCACCGGCGCGCCGGGTAGCCCCTGGCTGTCGAGCACCCGCGTCGCCCGGGTGGCACGCAACCGCTCGATGGTGATGTGACGGAGGATCGGGGTGAAGCGCCCCTTTGCACCCTCTTCATAGTTGAAGTCGCAAGCGATCGCGGCCCGGCCGACCTGCCCGACATGAATGTCGCGATAGTGGAAATTCTCGAGAAGCCCGCCGCGCAACGCATTGTTCTTGAAGCGGATCGCATACCAGAGATCGGGGCTGTCGAGCCGGCATTTCTCGGCGAATACCCAGCGCGCACCACCCGAGATCTGTGAGCCGACGGTGATCCCGCCATGACCCTGCTTCATCCGGCAATTACGGATCAGGATGTTCTGCGAAGGCACGCCGAGGCGCCGGCCATCCTCGTTGCGGCCCGAATTGACTGCGATGCAATCGTCGCCGGTATCGAAAATGCAGTCCTCGATCAGCATCATGTCGACCGATTCAGGATCGGTGCCGTCGTTGTTCGGGCCGTGCCCCATGATGTCGAGCCCGCGCAGGATCACGTTGCGGCAGAGCACCGGATGGACGTTCCAGAAGGGCGAGCGGCGGATCCTCACCCCTTCGATCAGCACATTCTCGCAACCATAGGGCTGAATGAAGGACGGGCGCAGATAATGGCCATCGCCGAACACCCGTTTCTCGACCGGCACCCGGTCCTCGGCCATCTGGAAAAGCACAGCGCGGCTCTTGCGCTGATCGGGCATGCCTTCGCGCCAGCCATGCTCGGCGGTGCCGCCCCACGGGCCCTTCCACGCCCACCAATGTTCGGGGCTCCCCTGTCCGTCGAGGGTGCCCGCGCCGGTGATTGCGATGTTCTTCGCCTTGTACGCATAGACCAAAGGCGAATAGTTGATCAGCTCCACGCCTTCCCAACGGGTGAAGACCATCGGATACTGCGCGGGATCGGTGCTGAAGCGCAGCGTCGCGCCGGCGAGCAGATGCAGTTCGACATTGGATTTGAGGTGCACCGCACCGGTGAGGAAGTCTCCCGCGGGCACCAGCACCCTGCCCCCGCCCGCCGCCGCGCAGGTCTCGATCGCCCTGGCGATGGCGGTGGTGTTGAGAGTGACGCCGTCGCCTTTCGCCCCGAATACAGTGATGTCGAAGCGACGCGGCGGGAAGACCGGGGCGCGAACGGTGCGCGCGATATCGGCGGCACGGTGCCACGGATCGGCGGCGGCGAGTGCAGTGGCGGGCAGCAGCGCGCCCGCTCCGACCAAGCCACCGTAGCGGAGCAGATCGCGCCGCGAAGGTTGAATCAGCATCGCATCCCTCTCGCTTTCCGGCTCTGGGCGGCCGATTTATGACACCGGTATCAAGCATTGGGGGCGTTTGGCAACAAGTCACCTCTCGCGGCTGCATTTGGCGCAATCGCCGGACCGGGTTATGCCCTCTGCAATGAAGCGCAGCTCGCAACCCACGATCAACGATGTCGCGCGTATCGCCGGCGTCTCCAAGAAGACTGTCAGCCGGGTGATCAACCAGTCGCCTTTGCTCAACGGCGACACCCGAAAGCGCGTGGAGGAAGTCATCGCCGATCTCGGCTATGTGCCCAATCCACAGGCGCGCGCGCTGGCGCTGCGGCGCAATTTCCTGATCGGGCTGATCCACGACAATCCGAACGCGCAGATGGTGCTCAACGTCCAGCAGGGCATGCTCGAAGTGCTGCGCGATACCGAGTTCGAGCTGATCGTCCACCCGGTCAATCGCGGCTCGCCGACGATGCTCGGGGATATCGGCCAGTTCCTCGAACGACAGCGGCCGTTCGGGGTGATGATCCTGCCGCCCATTTCCGAGAACGATCAGCTCGCCGCTTTGTGCGCCGAATTGGGCGTGCGCTATGTCCGGATGGGGTCGGCGCCGCTCGACGAGGCGTCGCACATGGTCGCCTCGAACGACCGCGAAGCGGTGCGCGGCGCAGTCGAGCATCTGATCGAATCGGGCCATCGTCGGATCGGGCTCGTGCTCGGGCCGCATGGCTTCCGTTCGGCTGTGGAGCGGCAAAAGGGCTATGAGGAAGCCCTCGAGCATGCCGGACTGCCGCTCCAGCGCACGCTGATCGTGCAGGGCGATTACAAGTTCGAATCGGGCATGCGCGCGGCCGAACAGCTTCTCGATCTGGCGCCCCGCCCCACCGCCGTGTTCGCATCGAACGACGAAATGGCGGCGGGCGTGCTCCACGTCGCGCGGCAGCGCGGGCTAAACGTGCCGCAGGATCTCTCGATCATCGGCTTCGACGATACGCCGATCGCCTCGCATTTGTGGCCGCCGCTCACCACGGTGCGCTGGCCGATCGCGACAATGGCCCGCGCGGCGGCGCTCAAGCTCGTCAGCGGCGAAGGCGGCGCGCACAGCGAAGACGGCGAAGCGTCGCTGTTCGTGTCGACGCTGATCCGCCGGGCTTCGGTGGCGCCCGCCTCGGGGTAAGGGTCCCGCGCGCCGCCGCTCCTGGCGACACTTCTCCCTGGCGGAGCGGATGCGGGCGTCGAGCCGCGCACCAGGCGCTTGTAAAACCAGTTTGTTCTACTTACGTTCGAGTATGCGCCCGGAACTGAAGCCTTTCGCCGACATCCCTCGCATGCGGTTGACTGCTTGACTCGCAAACCCGCAATCGAGTCAAGCAGGTGCCCGCGACGCGGCTTCGGAAAGCAAAAAACCACGCAAATCCGCGCTTTCTCGGTCCAACCAAATGGTTGGACGACCCGTGCTTGCCAACCATTTGGTTGGCGGTCGGCGCGGCAATGGATTGGCCACATGCCGAGAGATCAGACAGGGCGAAAAGGACATTTCTCTCCGTGGCGGAGCCGGCGCCTTTGGCTTTCGCTCCGCTTCCGACGGAAACACGGACCAGTGGAGCCCCCGAGACGGTGAGGCGAAATTGCCCTCATGCCGTCACCCGTCTATGCTGCATCGCAGCAAAGGAGGTGGCGTAATGGCTCCAAAGCGTGTGCGTAAGGCAGTGTTTCCCGTTGGCGGGCTCGGTACCCGTTTTCTCCCGGCAACCAAGGCGATCCCCAAGGAGATGCTTCCGGTGGTCGACAAGCCCTTGATCCAATATGCGGTCGAGGAGGCGCTCGAAGCCGGAATCGAGCAGATGATCTTCGTCACCGGCCGCGGCAAGAGCGCGATCGAGGACCATTTCGACATCGCATTCGAGCTCGAGGCGACGATGAGCGGGCGCGGCAAGTCGCTCGACATCCTCGACCACACCCGGCTTCGTCCGGGGGCGGTCGCTTATGTTCGTCAGCAAGAGCCGATGGGGCTCGGCCATGCCGTCTGGTGCGCGCGCGACGTGGTCGGCGACGAGCCGTTCGCGGTGCTCCTCGCCGATGATTTCATGGTGGGCAAGCCGGGTTGTCTGAAGCAGATGATCGAGGCGTACGAGCAGGTCGGCGGCAATCTGATCTGCGCCGAAGTGGTGCCCGACGAGCAGACGCATCGTTATGGCATCATCACTCCGGGCACACATTCGGGCGCGCTCACCGAAGTGAAGGGGCTGGTCGAAAAGCCCGCCGCGGGGACTGCGCCGTCGAACCTGTCGGTGATCGGCCGCTACATTCTTCAGCCCGAAGTAATGGGCGTGCTGGCGAGCCAGGAAAAGGGCGCCGGCGGCGAGATCCAGCTCACTGACGCGATGTCGCGGATGATCGGCGATCAGGCCTTTCACGGCCTGACCTTCGCCGGCACGCGTTACGATTGCGGCGACAAGGCCGGCTTCCTCCACGCCAATCTGGCGATGGCGCTGGATCGCGAGGACCTCGCCGACGAAGTCGAATTGTTCGCGAGGCAGTTGCTCGCCGCCCGCCAGCCGCGCCGCGCGGCCTGAGCAAGTATCTTAGAGGAGTATCGCAATGCGTATCGTGATGATCGGCTCGGGCTATGTGGGGCTCGTCTCGGGTGCCTGCTTCGCCGATTTCGGGCACCAGGTCATTTGCGTCGACAAGGATGAGAGCAAGATCGCGCGGCTGAACGCCGGGCAGATCCCGATCTATGAGCCGGGCCTCGACGATCTCGTCGCGCGCAACGTCGCCTCGGGCCGTCTCGCCTTCACGACCGAGCTTTCCGCACCGGTCGAGCAGGCCGATGTGGTGTTCATTGCCGTCGGCACGCCTTCGCGCCGCGGCGACGGCCATGCCGACCTGTCCTATGTCTACGCCGCCGCTGCCGAGATGGCGCCGAGCCTCAAGGGCTTCACCGTCGTGGTGACCAAGTCCACCGTTCCGGTCGGCACCGGCGACGAAGTCGAGCGGATCATCGGCGAGACCAATCCAGAGGCGCAGTTCGCAGTCGCGTCCAATCCCGAATTCCTCCGCGAAGGCGCGGCGATCGAGGACTTCAAGCGCCCCGACCGCATCGTCATCGGCATCGAGGACGAGCGGGCGCGGCCGGTGATGGAGGAGGTGTATCGCCCGTTGTATCTCAACCAGGCGCCTTTGCTGTTCACCGGGCGGCGGACGAGCGAGCTGATCAAATACGCCGCCAACGCCTTCCTTGCGGTCAAGATCACCTTCATCAACGAGATCGCCGATCTCTGCGAGGCCGTCGGCGCCGACGTCCAGCAGGTTGCCCGCGGGATCGGGCTCGACAACCGGATCGGCTCGAAGTTCCTCCATGCCGGCCCGGGCTATGGCGGCTCGTGCTTCCCCAAGGACACGCTGGCGCTGGTCAAGACCGCCGAGGATTCGGGCGCGCCGATTCGCATCGTCGAGGCCACGGTGGCGGTCAACGACAGCCGCAAGCGCGCGATGGGGCGCAAGATCATCACGGCGTGCGGCGGATCGGTGCGCGGCAAGAAGATCGCCGTGCTCGGCCTGACCTTCAAGCCGAACACCGACGACATGCGCGATGCGCCCAGCCTGGCGATTATCCAGGCGCTCGAGGACGGCGGCGCGCAGGTCGCGGCGTTCGACCCCGAAGGCATGGCGGCGGCGCGGCCGCTGCTGCCCAATGTCGAATTCGCGACTTCGCCCTACGAGGCCGCCGACGGCGCCTCGGCTCTGGTGATCGTGACCGAATGGAATGCCTTCCGCGCGCTCGACCTCGAAGCATTGCGCGCGCGGATGGCAGAGGGCGTGCTGGTCGACCTGCGCAACATCTATCGGCCCGATGCCGTCGAAGCCGCCGGCTTCACTTATACCGGCGTCGGCCGCGGACTTGCGGTTGCGTCCGAAGCAATGGCGATTGCAGCAGAGTAATCAGTTCCGCATTCGACGGCTTTTCATCTTCAACTTAACGCAAATAGGGCGCCCAACCATGGTTGGGCGCCCTTTTCCTTCTAAATACCCTTCAGGCGGCACAGTTGTCGGCCGCCGACACCGGGGGGTGTTTAAATGCGTATCACCTTGTTGCGTCCGTTCGCGGGCGCCTTCTCTCTGTGCGCGCTCGCGGCGTGCTCTAGCAACGACTCCAATTCTTCACAGCAACAGACAGGGGCGATTGTCGTTCCTGCAACTGCAACGACCATGTCCGTCGCGGCGCCGGCGCAGATCGAGAACAGTGCAGCGGGGACCAACAGCTTCGCAAACTTCGACTTCGCCAACGGCACGCGCCTGCCCGAAAAGGCGTCGCTGTCGATCGGCGCGGCAGTGTTCGAACCAGACGCTGCGGTGGCCTATGTACCCGTCATACTCAACCGGGCCACTCCGAACACCGTCATTGCCCGCGTCATCACGGTCAACGGATCGGGCGCCAACAAGGCGATCTCGGGCTATCAGTACAAGGCCACCGAAAGCGTCGTGATCTTCCGCCCGGGCGATCCGCTGCGCAAGACCGTGTCGGTACCCATCCTCGACGCCGCGGATGGTCAGCAATTCTCCCTGAAGCTGCGCGAGGCGCCATGGGGGGCGGATCAGGGCACGGCCAGCGCCACGGTGACGGCGAATTCCAGCGCGACGCCCACGGCGCCCGCGACCAGCGGCTTCCGCAACCCGCGGACCTTCCGCACTTATGGCGCGCTCCAATATGAGATGACCAAGAGCAATATGCGCTGGTCCGACGACGGCTGGTCGGGTGCGTGGTCGACCAAGCTCTCCCACGGCCGCGCCCAGCCCGCCAACGGCGAAACCGGCATCTATCTCGACGGCGAGCTCCACCCGAACGCCGAGGCCCCGCTGCGCTATACCGACGAGGGTCTGGTGATGCACACGCAGGTGCTCGACACTCCGCTCAGCTGGGCGGGTATCGCGTATAATTACGGTTCCGTGGTGCTGAGCGGACACAACACGCCCTCCACCCAGATCGGCTACGGCCAATATGAGTGGGTGGCGAAGATGCCCGACCGGCGCGGCGCGTGGCCAGCCTTCTGGCTGATCTCGACTTCAGGCTGGCCGCCCGAGATCGATGTGTACGAGGGCTTCGGCTATCAAAGCTACTGGGATTTCGACCGCCATATCTCGGCGACGATCCACGGCGGCAGCGGCGGCTGGCGGACGTTCCAGCGCGGCACCAACATCCAGGCCGAGCAAGCCTATGGCATGTCGGGCTTCTCCCAAGGCTATCACCGCTATGCCGTGGACATCGGACCCGAGTACATCACCTGGTTCGTCGACGGGCTGGAGACGTATCAGAGCGTCAACCCGTTCCGGGGCCACCGCTGGTATCCGATCATGGACGTCGCAGTGAAGACGACCGGCAGCTATACCGACGGTTCAGGCGACATGGTGGTCAAGAGCTTCCGCGCCTGGCAGAATTGAGCGTGGCGGGGGCGGCGTAGATCGCGTCGCTCCCGCCCGCCAATGCGTAGAGCCGCGCCACCGCCTTGACCCACTGCCCCGCCACGTCGAGCCGGTTGCGGTGCCACGCAAGCGCCGGCAGCGCGGCGGTGCGCAGACCGAGCAGGGCAAGCGAGCGAGCGCCGAGGGCAATACGGCCGAACGGCCCGCGCTGCTTGCAGGCGACACGCGTGTCGGTGACCCCGATCCGCCACATCCGGCGCAGCACCCAAGCCTTGCGCGCCCGCTCGGCGCCAACCCATTCCGAGACCCGCGCGCCTGGCGCCCAAGCGAAGCCAAAGCCGATCGCCTTCAGCCGGGTGAGGAAATCGAGATCCTCGCCGCCGCTACGATTAAAGGCGGGATCGAACCACGGCGCACCAAGCGCCTCGAGCGCGACGCGCGTCACCAGCAGATTGTTGCTGGCATAGAGCATCTCGGCCGGTCCCTCGGGGCGCTGCTCCGAGCGGAATACGAGGGTCTGCTCCGCCCAATCGGGGGCGCCTTCGGGGAAGACCGGACTCACCGGCCCCGCGACAACTGCCGCACCGGTCCGTTGCTGGACGGTGGTAAGTGCCGCGAGCCATTGCGGTTCCGGCCATTCGTCGTCGTCGATCATCGCGAGGCGCTGCATCGTCGGGATGGCGAGCGCATGCGCAACGATAGCGTTGCGGGCATGGCACAGGCCAGGTTCGGGCACGCGGATTATTTCGAGCGGGATCGGCAAGTCCGCCGCCATCGCGGCCGCCACCGCGGCCCCTTCCCCACCCGCATCGTTGTCGGCAACCAGCAGCAACGCGTCGTCGAGACCCTCCAGTCGTGCGATCGCCTCTAGGAGGTGGCGCAGTTGCTGCGGGCGCCGGAAGGTCGGGATCGCGATGACCGTCGCGGGCATGATTATTCGGCGGCCTGCTGGAAGGGCAGAGGTGGCCGCGGCACGAAGCGCCGCTCGAGCTTCTTGATCGCGCGATGGCCGGGAACCTCGATCAGCAAATAACTCGCCCAACAGATCAGCCACGTTACGAGCAGCAACGCCAGTACGAACGCCCAGTCGAACCCGACCACATTGTGGCGATGCGCGATCCCCAGCACCCGCGCGAACACGTCGCGGACCAAGGGGTGCCAGAGGTAGATCGAATAGCTGATCAGCCCGAGGTGGAACGCCACCGGATTGGCGAGCAGCGCGCGCGCCGTGCGACCGTTATAATAGCAGGCAGCCACCAGCGGCACGAAGGCAAGCGCCACCACGACATCGCCGCGCGGGATCAACAGCGCGGCAACGATCAGCCCGCAGCTGCCGATGAAGCCGTGCTCGCCGCCGAGCAATTGTTCGACCCTGGGGTGGCGGACCAGCCGATAGGCGATCACTCCCAGCGAGAAGCCCGCGAGGCAGCGCAGTACCGGCAGGATACTGTCGGCATCGTTCACATCGAGCGGCCCTTTGGAACCATGCCCCAGGGCGGCTACCAGGATGAGCAGCCCCACCGAGCCGAGCGCCTGCAGCCATGCCAGCCGCGAGAAGGCGATCAGCGCCACCAGCGGATAGGCAAGATACGCGACGAGCTCGGTGCTCACCGACCAGCTATTGCCCGCAAATGCCTGGGTTCCCCAGCCCCAGCTCTGGACCATCAGCAAATTGGTGACGATGTTCGCCGGCGTCGGCGCCACCGGCTGGTCGCCCGAGACGTTGACGAGGATCCGCGCGAGGAACACCAGAGCGACGACGAAATGGAGTGGCCACACCCGCGCCATCCGGTTGAGCATGAAATCGCCATAGCTCGCCACGCTCGGGCGCTTCACGACGCGTTCGTAATAGCCGATCGAGATGACGAAGCCGCTGAGCACGAAGAACAGATCGACCGCGAGATAGGCGCGCGAGAACAAGGTCATGTGGAAGGCCGCGAACGCCGGCGAGTGCGGGATGTGGTAAAGCAGAACCGCGATCGCGGCGATGCCGCGCAGCCCGGTCAGTGGCGCGATTCTCATGCCGGCACTCCCTCGCCCTGTATGCTTGCCCTGCGTGCCGGCGCTGCGTCGAACGCCGCCGCCATCGCCGCCCATAGTCGTTTGCGCCGCAAGTCGCTGTCGAGCGGCAGACCGCGCGACGGCTTGCCATCCGGCCAGCGATATTCGGGATAGGTCGACAGCCACGAATAACGGTCCGACAGCCCCCAGGTGAGCACCGACGACGTCGCGGGATTATCCAGCGCGACATCGAGAAACGCCTTGCCCACCGCGGCGACCTGCGCGTCGCGGGGCTCGATCGCCTGCGGCCCGCCGCGATCGGCGATATCCATCTCGGTGATCGCGATGCCGATCCCCATGCCGCGGACTTCGTCGAGAAAATTGGCGAAGATGCGTTCGTCGAACGGCTCGCGGAACGGCTTCAAATGCCCCTGGATGCCGAGCGCATCGATCGGCACGCCGCGCCCCAGCGCGCGTTCGAGCAGCTTGAGGATCGCCGCGCGCCGGGCAGCGCAGCGCCGCGATGCGTGTTCGAGCCCGAAATCGGTGAGGAACAGCCGCGCCCGCGGATCGGCCTGGCGTGCGGTGTGGAAAGCGAGGTCGATATAATTCTCGCCGAACGCCTGCTCCCAGATGTTCTTGGCGCGCAATCCGTCGGCGCGGCCTTCCTTCGGCTCGACGGGCTCGTTGACCACGTCCCACTCGCCGATCCGCCCGGCATAGCGCCGCATCGCGGTCTCGATATAGCCGGTGAGCAGCCCCTCTTTGGCGCGAGGTGCCGCCTTGGGCAAAGCCGCCTGAAGCCAGGGCGGGTTCATTGCGTACCAGACGAGCGTGTGCCCGCGCACCGCTAGCCCATTTTTCTGGGCAAAATCGACCAGCCGGTCGTTGCCGCTGAAGTCGTAACGGCCCGGCGCCGGCTGGGTGACGTGCCGCTTGAGCTCATATTCCTGCACGATCGTGCCCGCCTCGCGCAGCACTGCGGCCGTGAAGGCGGGATCCTTGGCAAGCTGGCCCGACTTGATCGCACAGCCGAAGCGCCGCCCGCTGCGCCGCGCACGGGCGTCGAGGCCGAGGCCGCCAAAATCCGGAAGCGGCGGCACGAAGGGCACCGCGCTGGTCGCGAGCGGGAAACTGCACGCCGCCGCCGCGGCGGCGATGAAAGTACGGCGCTTCATATCCGGGCGCCCCGCACCCGGCTGGTCAGAGCGATCCATCGATCCGCGACTTTTCGATAATGATTATCAGGGATAATGATTTGCAATAGCACTATCGCCGCGACCCTCGGTCGAAACGCACCGTGGCGCAGTGCATCGAAATAATATCCTAGCGCAGTGCGCCGGCTGGTCGGCCACACGCTTTTGGCGGCGTGCCAGCCCATATAGGCCGAATAAGCGCGCTCGGAGATATGCGGGCGCAGATCCTTGAGCCAGGCAAGATTGCCGATATTGGCCCGGACCTGCGACAGCCGGTTCTCGGTCCGCCGATCGGCCCAGACGACGGTCGCGCGCTGCGCCATCAGGAAACGTGCGCCGGCGAGCGACAGCCGGACGGCGAAGTCGGTATCGTCGCCGAAGCCGACATCCTCGCGATAGCGCACCGTGTCGGCGAGGCTGCGGCGCAGCGCGAGGCTGCTCGTCTGGATGAAGCCGCGCTCGCACATCAGATAACGGTCGACGCTCTCACCGCTCAGTATCTCGCGATAGGGCTTGAGGAAGTGCCGCCCCGAGCCGCGATCGACCACCACGCGGCAATAGGCGACGACATCGTCGCCCTGCGCGAGCAAAGGCAGCAGATCGGCGAGATGATCTTCGAGGAAGCGGTCGTCCGAATCGAGGAAGGCGACGTAACGGCCGCGGGCGTAGTCGATCCCGCGGTTGCGGGCCGCGGCGGCGCCGGCATTGGGCTGAACGATGACGTGAAGCCGCTCGTCGCCGATCGCCGCGACTGCGCTGGCGGTGCCGTCGGTCGAGCCGTCGTCGATGACGATCACTTCGAGGTCGCGGACATTCTGGTCGAGTGCGGAGCGAACCGCCTCGACCACTGCGTCGCGCCGGTTGAAGGTGGGGATAACCACCGTGAACAGCGGACCCTCCGCCGGCGTCTCGTCGAGAGGGCTATCCGGCGCCATTCACTTGCCCGCCTTGCCAGCCAGCGCTTCGGTCTTGCCGAAACGCTGGACGAACTGGTTCACCAGCGAGCGATAGAGGGATTTGGGCAGATAGGAGCGGAGCAGCTGGCGCGCGAGGATCCGCGCCGGCACCCGCCCGTAGAACAGCCCGCGGACCAGCTCGGGAATCGTCGCGAGCGGGCGGACCGGGGCCATGTGATAGGCGAGCACGGTGGCGCGATAGCCGTGGCGGGCCCGACTCGTGAGCAGATGCCCGCAGCGATCGAGCCAGTCGAGCGAAGTCTCGTAGCCGCGGACATAGGAGGTCCGCCCCACTTCGCTCGCATCGAGCCAGATGGTGAGCGGCTGCTCGATCATCCGGAAGCGCCCGCCGGCGACCTGGAGCCGGACGGCGAAATCGAGATCCTGCCCCTTCTTGAGCGCCGGATCGAAGCGCACCCGCTTTGCCAGTTCTGTGGGAACGACCAATGTCGAGGTCTGCATGAACTGGTTGGCGCAGAACAGATATTCGCCAACGTCCTCGTCCTCGCGGATGCCGCGTTCGGGGCGGACCCAATAGCGGTCGACACCGCGATCGACCTGCATCTGCGAATAGAGGATGGTGTTGTCGTCGTCGGAAAGCGCCGCCGCCATGATCGAAAGCTTGCCGGGCAGGAACTGATCATCCGAATCGAGGAACGCGATATAGCGGCCGCGGGCTTCCTCGATGCCGAGATTGCGCGCCGCGCCGCCGCCGGCATTGTCCTGGCGGACGAAACGGATGCGCGGATCGCCGATCGCGCGCACCACCGGCTCGGGATCGTCCTTCGATCCGTCGTCGACGACGATGATCTCGAAATCGCCGAAATCCTGTGTCAGCACCGAACGGATCGTCGTGGTGACGATCTCGGCGCGATTGTAGAGCGGGATCACCACCGAGAATGTGGGCTGGCCGGTGTCGTTCTTCATGCGCCGTGCACCTTGCGATATTCCTCGTAGTGATTGCCGGTGAGCGCGGCGATCTTGCCCGCCGCGCGATAGAGCTTGCCGAGCCGGACGACGCGCTTGGCGCGATCGAGCGTGAGCGCGCCGAGCGAACCCAGGATGAAACCGCCGATGATGCGGGGAGCCTCCGCAGTGGCGACCTTGAGCGCGTTGCTATGCGCCATCGCCGTGATCGTGTCGGTCATCCCGATCCGATAGCCCCGCATCAGCAGCCATTTGGAAGTGACGCGGCTCGCCGGGATCAGTTCGGTGACGCGCGCGTCCTCGGCCCAGGCGAAGCGCCGCCCGGCGCGCGCCATGCGGGTGAACAGCTGCTTGTCCGAACCGCCGGTCAGCGCCATCGCTTCGTCGAATGGCCTGTCGCCGAGCGTGCGGAGGGCTTCGGCGTCGATCAGAACGTTTGCGGTGCTGTCGATCAGGTCGACCACGCCCGAGGCGCCGCGCGATTTGGGCTGGAGCAAAGGATGGCGCGCCGCCCAGGGGGCGATCTCGCCCTCCATCTCGCGCAGCACAGCGCCGCCGACGACATCGGCGCGCGTCGCCGCCTGGCAAGCCAGCATCGCGTGCAGCCAGTGCGGATCGGCGGCCTCGTCGTCGTCGAGCATCGCGACGAAGCGGATGCCGGGCAGCCGCAGCGCCGCGGCGACCAGCGCGTTGCGGACCTGCGGGATGCCGGGCTCCGGCACCGTGAGCAATTGGAGCGGCCAGCGATAGCCCTTCGCCCGCAGTGCCTCGGCGGCGGCCACGCCTTCGCGCTTCACGCCGTCATTGTCGGCGACGATGATCGTCACTTCGCGCTCGGTGACCAGCTCGGCGAGCGAGCGCAGCGTACGAGTGATGCCCTGCGGGCGCTGGCGGGTGGCGATACAGATGGCGATTTCGGTCATGCGGCACCTCCGGGGGCCAAAACTGGAGTGCGGCGATGCCAGCGGGGACGCTCGACCGACTTGAACGAGGCGTGGGCAATCGCGAGCGACGACAGGAAGATCACCCAGACCTGGCGGTCCTTGTCGAAGAACGAAGTCTCGAGCAGGTTCTGGTAGAGCACGAAGCTCCAGATCGCGAAGGCGCTCGCCATCAGCGTGGCGTTCGCTTTGGTCGTGCCGGTCAGGAACCAATAAGCCGGCAACACCACGAACGAGACGAGCAGCAGCACCAGCCCGACCGGCCCGGTGGTGACGAGGATCTCGAGATAGCCGTTGTGCGAATGCGCGGTGAGCATCTGGAATTGCTGGTTGAGATACTGGTGCGCGGGCGAGAGCTCGCCGACTTGCCAGAAGCCGCCGAAGCCCGAGCCGAGATAGGGATGATCGGCGAGATAATCGATCGCGACCTTCCAGATCGAGACGCGGCCGGTGAAGGCAGTCGGATCGGCGAACCAGCGTTCGATCAGCGGCTGGAAGACGATGTAGAGCGCGAGGAAGGCGACCATGCCGAATCCCACGAGCAGCAGCAGCACCGCGCGCTTGGCGACCGACTGGCTGAGCACGCGATAGACCGAACTCACCGCGAGGATGGCGAAGCAGAGCGCGAGCGAGGTCTTGCTCTTGGTGCCGACGACGAAGACGAACGCCATCACCGAAAACAACGCGTAATGCCATTTGCGCGTGGTGAAATAGGCATGCGCGGTGACCACGAAGGTCAGCGCCATCACTGCGCCGGCGATGTTCTTGTGGAAGAAGAAGCCACGCCACGCACCGATCAGCGCCTTATCGCTCTCGGTCGGCGGGTGGACGGCGTTGGGCGTGAGCGGCAGCGACACCCAGCAGATCAGCAGCGAAGTGACCAAGGCCGCGACCAGAGTGCGATAGATCCGCTCGGGGCCAAGCAGAGCGAGCGAGACGAAAGTGATGTAGATCACGATCACTTGCTGCATCGCCCGCTTGAACGAGACGAAGGGATCGACGCCCCACGCGCAGCTGATCAGGAACCAGCCGAGCATCAGCAGCAGCGGCCAATAGGTGAAGCGATATTGCGGCTTATAGCGCCGGACCAACTCGAGCAGCGTCAGCAGCAGCGCGAAGCCGATGAAGAAGGCCTGCTTGAAGATATCCGACCCGTCATTGTTGGCCGCCATTGCGACCAATTGTTCCTGATTGCGCGACGAGAAGGGCTGCTGGCCGATGAAGATCATCATCAGGAAGACGAAATAGACGAATTGCGCGACCGGGATCAGCGCTTCGGCGCGGCTCGGCGTGAATTGGCTCCGCGCCTGCGCCGGGGCGCTCGTGCGCAGGGGCACGCGCCCGCGATGCCAAGGGAGCGCGAGACTCATTCTGCCATCTCGCGCCGCGCACGCCGATCGAGCCGCCAGATGCCGAGCATCATCACCAGCTGTGCCAACACCACGCCGGCGATCGTATAGACCGAAGGCGCGAGCAAAGTGATCGCGACTACCGCGCCGACGCCGACGAAGCAGCTCCGCACGCTGGTCGCGGCAAGCGGCTTGAACGCGCCGCGCGCCTGGGTGAGCACGCTCATCGGCGCCTGGAGGCACTGGACCAGCGACAAAGCGGCGCAAAGGGCGACGGCGATCATCACTGTCTGCACCGACAAGGTCGGCTTGATAATGATGTGCGGGAAGAACCACAGGATACCCGCGGCGGTGACTGCGGTGAGGACCCAGATCACCACCAGCGCAGCCATGAACGCGCGCGCCGATCCGCGGGCGGACTTGTCGTCACCCTTCCCCACCGCGCGGGCCATGCGCGGGCGTTCGAGCTGGGTCAGCGCCGTGATGCAGACATTGACCGGGCGGAAGAACAGCATGCCGACGGCGATCGGCGCGAACGCCGCGGGGCCGGCGAAGAGCGTGACGATATAGCTGTGCGCGTTCGAGGTCGCCTCGGTGGTGATCACGCCGATCAGCGTCCACGCGGACTGGCGCTTCCACACCGGGCCGTAATTGGCAAAGGCGCGGCCGAGCCCGGTTGGCCGGTGTCGCGCAAGGAAGCCTGCACCGAAGGGGATCAGCGCAACCAGCCCGGCACCCGCGAGCACTGCGCCGAACAGCTCGAGCCGCGGCCCGAAAGCAAGCGTGGCGCCCACGCCAGCGACCACGAACACGGCATAGACCACATCGGAAATAGCCGCGCCGCCGGGGGTGTGGTGCGCATAGGCATTGGCGCGCCCGAACCAGCGGAGCAGCGAGAAAAAACCCGCCAGCCCGAACGCCGCCGCAGCCCAGGGCCCAGCCATCGCCCAGCCGATCGCAGCGCAGAGCAAAGCCTGCGACAGCGCGAGCAGAAGATTTACCGGGAAGAAGAAGTCGAAGCCTTCCTCGGTGCCGTCCTCGCGCTGGTTCACGGCGATCGCATAGGGCGTCGAGACCAAAGCGTTGGACAGGCTGTAGCCGAACTGGATGATCACCAGCAGGAAGGCCAGCGTACCGATCTCGCTCGCCTCGAGCCGACGCACCGATACGAGCTGGACGAGCAGATGACTGACCGACACCGCGGCCGAGGACATGCTCGCCAGCCCGAACCGTGCCAAGGTGGCGCGGAGCGGCTTTCGTTGAGGAACCATGGCAGGCGCCTCAGCCATTCCGATGCTTCCAGATCAGGTACAATGCGTGCGGATTGGTGGTCAGGTAGCGCCACGCGAGATGGCGCGGATTGGTCGCCATGCGATGGAGCCATTCGAGCCCGGCATTCTGCATCCACATCGGCGCGCGCGGATAATCGCCGGTGATGTAGTTGAACAGCCCGCCACAGGTGACGATCCAGCCCGCTTTGATCCGGTCGCGGTGGCGCACGCAGAACGCCTGTTCGCGCGGCTTGCCGGTGCCGACCCAGAGGACGTCGGGCGCGGCGGCGTTGATCGCGTCGATCACCGCTTGCTCCTCGTCCGCCTTCCAGAAACCGTTGCGGCGGCCGGCAAGTTCGAGCCCGGGCGTCGTGCTGATGATCCGCTCGGCGCAGTCCTTGTTCACCTGTTCGGTGCCGCCGAGCAGATAGTAACGCACCTTGGCCGCCGCGGCGCCGGGCAGGCTGTCGATGAACATGTCGGTGGTGCTCGACCGGTCGGCGATCGCCGGCCCGCCGACCCAGTGCGACGCCTTGACGATAACCTGGCCGTCGGCGTGGATCAGATCGCCCTGCGCCAGATCCCTGGCGAAGGCCGGATCGGTCGCGTTGAGCGACAGCCCGTGGCCGTTGCAATCGAACACCAGCAGCGCAGGTTCGCCCGCCGCAACCCGCCGCGGCGCGTCGCGCAGCATCCGCTCGATCAGCGCGCGGAGCGACAGCGTCGACACCGGCACGCCGCCGACGCGCACGGTTTCCAGACGGCCGCTGTCGCCCAGCCCGGGCTCGGTAGTAATTCCGTGCATGTGCCCGCCCCTCAGCTGACCACCGAGCCGGCGATCGGAATATGATGCCGGTCGAGATCGTCGATCACCCGACGAACCTCGGAGAGCGGCGTCACTCCGCGCCGCGTGACCAGCACCACTGCGTCGAACTTCTCGAGGATGTTGCCGAAGGCAGTGCCGCCACGCGGGCGCTCGGCGAGATAGGCGAGCAGATTGGCTTCGGGCAGGTTCCAGCCCTGCGCCGCCTCGGCCAGCGACCCCTTTTCGACCAAGGTCGCCGCGCCGCCCGCGGCCTGGCCGGCGGGCATCAGCCAGAGCCGGTCGATCGCAGTCTGGAGCACCGGCAGGCGCAGTGCCATGCCGCCCAGTTGCTCGGCGAGCCCGATGCGATTGGGCAGCCGCAACAGCCGATCGAGCGACGGCCGATCGACATCGGCGTCGACGAGGATCGTCGGTCCGTCCATCTGCGCCATCACCGTCGCAAGATTGGCGGCGAGGATCGAAGCCTCGTCACCCCCCTGCAGCGACAGCAAGGCTAGCCGCAACCGGCCATCGGCGCCGCGGGCCTCGCGCGCGGTGGCGAGCAGCTTGGCGCGGACCTTCCGCACCTTTGCCACATAGGGATGATCGGCGTCGAACGCCGCAGTGACCAGCGGATCTACCCGCTCGTCACCGGCATCGAGCAAGCCCAGGCCGGTCAGCGCGGGCGCCTCATCGCCCGCCAGATGGAAGGTCGCGTCGAGCAGCGGGTTTGCGCCCGCAGTGGAACGGAGCCTCATGCAGCCTCCTGACGTGGCATGAACAGGCCTTCGACGGCCCGTGATTTCGGGGAAAGATCGGCGATCACTTCGACTTCGGTCGCCGCAGCGAGGCCGTTCGCCGTGCGCACCCGCGGGCGCAGGATCTCGCCCAGCACCACCATTGCGACACCGGCGAGCAGCCCCAGCGCGATGCCGGCAGCGAACCACAAGGGCAGGCTCGGGCGTGCCGGGAACAGCGGCACCGTGGCCTCGTCGAGCAGGCTCGCATTAGGCTGCGAGATCTGGCTCTTGAGCGCGGCTTCGTTGAACCGCTGGCGAACGGTGTCGTAGGTCTGGCGCGCCGCTTCGACGTCGCGCTGCATCACCATCAACTGGTCCTGCACGCCGGACATGCGGATCATGCGATCCTCCTGCGCCGACATTTCGCCGCGCAGTTCGGCCTCCCGGCGCGTTGCCGCGCTGCTGTTGGCGGTCATCGATGACGCCTGGTTGGAGCGCGCGGCGTGGAGGCTTGCCTGGAGTTGGCCCAATTCGGCCCTGGCGGCGACCATCTGCGGGTGGTTGGGACCCAGCGACTTGCCGAGCTGCGCCACCTTGCCCGCCTGGGTTGCGACGGCTTCCTCGATATTCTGGACGACCAGCGAGGACGCCACTTCGGGCACTGCCGCCGACCCCGATTTGGAATGCGCCGCGGCGGCGTCGGCCTGGGCCTGGACGAGGTGCGCCGAGAGATTTTTGAGCTTCTCGGCCTCGAGATCCATGCGGTTCATGCCGATGATGTCGTGCGCGCGCTGGAAGTCCGAGAGCCGCTTCTGGGCGACTTCGTAACGGCGGCGAACATCGGCGGTGCGCGCCTCGAACCATTGCGCCGAGCCCTGCGCCGCCGATGCGCGCAGGCTGACCTGCTCGCGCATGTAGATCTGCGCCGCGAGATTGGCGACCCGCGCGGCGACCGCCGGATCGGGATCGAGAAACTGGATCTGGAGCACGTTGCTCTGCCGCCCGGTGGTGACCGTCAACCCGGCACGCACCCGCGCCGATGCCTGCTGCAGCCGCGCCGCGGGGGGGACATCGGCGGGGATCGCGTCGAGGAAACCGGCGGCCTTGGCGACCGCATCGGTGACCTTGGCGCTGCGGATCAGATCGACCTGCGTCGCGATGATCGAATCGGTTTCGACCCGCCCCTGCTGCTGCTGCGCGCTATCGGTGGGGTCGGTCTGCGAGAGGTCGAGCAACAGCGACGAGGTCGCCAGATATTGGCGGGGCTGCATCAGCGCGATGCCCGCGACGATCGCGAACAGCACCCCGGCTATGGCGGCCACCAGCAGCCAGCGCGCCTTGAGCGCTTCGATCAGATCGGCTGCCTTGATCGTCATAGCCCGACTCCCTGGAGAAGTTCGCGTGCATCGAGGGTGTCGCGCGCCACCGGCGCGGCGTCGCGTGAACGCAGTGCCGCGCCGTTAGCCATCAGCACGAGGAATTGCGGCGACAGCGAATCGGCGAACTGGAGCTCGCCGGGCATGCCATCCTCGCTCAGCGCCGGCGCGATCAGCCCGATCGTGCGATCGACTGCGGCGGGGCCGCCCAGCTCGTCGCCGAACAGGTCCACGCCTGCCGCCGTCATGCGTTCGAAAGTGAGCACGGGCGCGTGCGCGGCGAGCACGCCCGCCAGCGCGATCATGCCGCGGAGTGAACCCGCCTGGCCGAGCGCCCGCTCGAACACGGCGCAGATTTCGGGAGTCAGATCGCTCCATTCGGCCAACGCCTCGGCAAGGCCCTTTTGCGCGTCGGCAAGCGCGATCCGCTCGCGCCCGGCCGCCTCCGCGCTCAACGCCGCGTGCATTCCGAACACGCGTGCGTGATAAGGCGAACCGATCGCCGCCGAGACGATCGTCTGGAGGGCGTCTTCCTCGAAGGCGAGCCCGGCTTGCTGCGCACAAAGCCGCAGCAGACCGGCAAGCTCGTCGCGCTCGATCGGCGCAACCGGCTGGGCGAACAGATGCCGCCGCAGCGACGGATGCGCCGCAAGTAGCCCGTCGACATTGCCAGCGATGCCGACCAGCACGATTTGCACCGCGGAGTGCATGTCGGTGAGCAGCTTGAGCAGCGACGCGACTTCGTGCCGGGTGCGTTCTGTGGTTACGCGATCGAACTCGTCGACGATCAGCAGCGTGCGCTGGGTGACGCCCTGGACGAAGAGATTGGCGATCTGCTGGACGCCCATCGCGCGATCCGCGGGGATCGTGCCGCCAATCCCGCGCTGGAGCGGCAATTCGTCGAGGAATGGACGGAACAGCCCGTCGATGTCGGTGCCCTCGCTCGCCGAGCCATAGAGCGCGACGCAGCCGGCCTCGTCGGCGAGATCACCGAACACACGCGCCAGCGAGGTTTTGCCCGATCCGCGCGCGCCATAGACCAAAGCGTGCTTGCGCTGCTTGACCACCGCGTCGATCAGCCGGGCCAGCTCCTTCTTGCGCCCGGCCAGCCCATGGCGGTCGCTCACCGGCACTGCGGTGTTGAACGCCGCGAATACGGCGTTGCGTCGGAAGGCGATGCTCGGCTGCGCCATGGAAGCGCGGCCGGTCGAGATCGGCACAAGGGCCGCTTCCTCGACGGGCGCGACATAATCGAGCCGCTCGGGAATGCGTCTGTTGCCGGCGTCTCCACCAAGCAGCCCCCGCAGCCAATGCTGCAATCGCTCGCTCCAGCTCATGCCGTGCCTCCGGTTGTACGCAATACTCAAAACAGCTTCTCGCGAATGACGAGTACGTCCTCGGGCTGGACGGCGTCGTCGAGATTGATGCCTTCAACTTCCTTGCCGGCGCGGCGCACCTTGATGCGTTTGGTCGAGCCGGCGAGCGTGGGTCCGCCGGCGAGCGCGAGTGCCTGGCGGAAGGTCTGGCCGGGGACGAAGTTGAACGCGCCGGGCTCCTGCACCTGGCCGTAGACATAAATCTTCTCGGCGGGAGGCACGAACAGAATGTCGCCGGGGGAAAGCGGCCGGCCGGCCCCGGCACTCATGTCGGCGAGCGAGATCCGCACCGGGCCGCTGCCGTCGGCGGGGGTGAGAATCACTGCATTGGCGCCGGTCACGGTCGCCCCGCCCGCCTTGGCGAGCATCGCCGCGACGCTATAGGGCCGGTCGAGCGGATAATTGCCCGCCTGCGGCACGTTGCCGAGCACCGTGACCGAGCGGCTGACGAACTGCGACATCTCGACATTGACTGACGGCCGTTCGAGATAGCCGCCCTTGGCATAGCCGGCGGCGATCGCGTCGGCGAGTTCGGCCGTGGTCTTGCCGCGCACCTCGACCGCGCCGAGCATCGCCAGCCGGATCGTCCCGTCGGCCTTGACCCGGGTGGTCACCGACAGATCGGGCTGGCCGTAGATCAGGACCTTGACCTCGTCGTCAGGACCGAGACGATAGCCGTCGAGCGCGGCCGGGGCGCCGGCGCCATTGGTCTGCGCCGTCGCGGGCACGGTGAGGATCGACGCGGCCAGTGCTGCGGAGGCGAGACGGTGGTTCAGGAAAATGTTCCTCATCGGTTAAAACCTCATGGTGGCACCAAGTGCCACGCGTGTTGCACGATAGTTCGACACATCGCTGTTGGTGGCGCGATCGAAGCGGGATAGCGAGAGGTCGAGGGCGAAGCGCTCGGTCAGCTTACGCGTCGCCATCAAACCGAACTGGTTCGTTCGATCGTTCGTATAGTTGAACGGCCGGATCGCCGCATCGTGGCGAAATTCGCGCCGGACCAGCTCGCCGAACGCACCGATCGTCGTGAGCTCGCTGAGCGCCACTTCGGCCGACAGGCGGTGGGCGGTGCGCACGGCAAATCCGGTCGCGATCAGGCTGTCGTTGACAATCGTCCGTTCGGTCGAGGCGGTGAGCTTCACTCGCGGGATCGCCGTGGTCGAGACGCGCACCGCCCAGCCCGGGCCGTCATAATCTCCGATCGCAGCGGAACTGCTCGTCACGTGCATCCAGCGAATATCGGCATCGATCGACGTCAGCGGCGAGACCGCACGCGAGAAGGACAGTCCATAAGCGTCGCTGCGATTCTCCACCGCCAGCGCCGGCCGCTCGCTGGTGACGTGCTCGTAATAGGCCGTCAGCTTGCCGAGACTCGGCCGTGCATAGCCGATCCCGGCGCGATAGAGATTGCTCGTCTGGTCGGCATATTCGAAGCCGTCGCCATTGCGGGTGGTATCGCGCCGCCATGCGGCCACCGGATAGAGGCCGGCAGGCCGCTCGCAATCGGCCGAGACGCCGAGCGTCGAGAACTTCTGAAGATTCTCGCTGGCGCTGTTGATGTCGCCATAATCGGCGCGCTGCTGACGATAGCTGGCGAGCGGCCGCACCGCACATTGCCCCGCGATCAGCAACTTGCCCGAACCCTCCAGCTCGAAACGTGGCTTGCTGCGGCCGCTTTCGGAAAGGAAACGATCATAGCCGGCAACCGCGCGCAGACTGATCGCACGCACGCCGATATCGCGATCATAGCGCGCCTCGATCGCCGGCGTGACGATCACATCGGCGACGGGATCCCCGGTGCGCGAGTCGACGCGATAGACATTGTCGTCATAGACAGCGGTCAGCGAAGGCGTGATCCGTAGCCCCTGCTCCGCCCCTTGCGGGGGTCGGGCTCGCCGCTTTTCCTGCGCATGCGCCGACGTGGCACACAGCCCCGCGAGCAGCGCGCCACCAAGCGCCAGGCGCCAAGGACCCGCGACGCGTCGCATAGCTCCGCAACCGTTCGCAGTTGCGAGAGAATTTAGACCAGATACTCTTTCGTCAGAGCTAGGCACGCGCTCTCGACCTCATTGCAGTGCAGCAATTTGGTCACGCTAGCGCGTTCGGTCGCCGCTGCCCACCGGCGCAAATGCGGTTGGTCGCGCCAAAGGCACGGTTTGTTCGTTTCTGGGACAGCGACCGCCGCTTCCCCGAAGCTTCAGGCGATTCGACTCAGCCCAGCAGCCAAAAGCCGATCGCGCCTAGCGCGACGACGAAGCTGGCGATTCCCGCCCAGCGCGATCCGGCCTCGATCATGCGATCTGTGATCGGCTCGCGAAAGTCCGCGGGCATCAGCCACATCGGCTCCGCTCGTCCCATTTTGGCAGCGCCCGCGTCCGCGTCGCTTGCCACCATCAGATTTTCCACCACTGCCCGAGACCCTTATTGCCCGGGACTGGCTATGTACGAAAATCGTTTATGGAAGCTTGGCAGCGATCGTTAACGCGCGCCGCCGCCTCTCCTTCAATAGGCGTTCTTGTGCACCAGCACCTGCGCGGTTTTCGCGAGGATGCCGAAATCGCGCCACAGGCTCCAGTCCTGCAGATATTCGAGATCGGCCTCGAGCCGATTGACGATGTCGCGACGATGCTCGGTCGCACCGCGGAAGCCGCGGACCTGCGCAAGCCCCGTGATCCCGGGCTTGAGCGCGTGGCGAAGCCAATATTGGCGATCGACTCGCCAGAACAATTCGTCGCCGGCGAGCGAGCCGAGCGCATGCGGGCGTGGCCCGACAAGGCTCATCTCGCCGAGCAGCACGTTAATCAGCTGGGGCAATTCGTCGATGCTGGTCCGGCGGATCAGCCGACCCACGCGCGTGATCCGGTCGTCATCGCGACTAGCGGAGCGCGCTCCCTCCGAATCACTGGTCTCGACGCGCATGCTGCGGAACTTAAGGATCTGGAAAATCCGGTTGCCGCGTCCCATCCGCTCCTGACGGAAGAAGATCGGACCCGGCGATTCCAGCCGGATCGCGATCGCTACGACGAGCATCACCGGAAGCAGAGCGATCAGGACAGGCACCGTGAATGCGATGTCGAGCGCGCGCTTTTTGGCGCGATTGGCAAGATCGAGCGGTCCGCGAGAGACGACCACAGTCGTCACGCCACTCAGCTGATGTACCGCGAGCGGACCCAGTTCGCCGATCTCCGGGACGATGATCTCGCCCTGAATGTTGGCGCCTTTCAATACCTGCGCCCATTCGATCTTCCGCTCGGGTACGCAACTGATCACGACGCGATCATAATGGCGCAGCAGCGTACCCAGCCGATTGAGCATGTACGGATCGTCGAGGTCGGAGCGCAAAGCGGCCACGCCGGCATCGACGATGTCGCTGCCAAGACACGCATCCGGTACATTTCCGCCGTCCACGATCACCAATTCGGTGTGCAAGCGATTGCCGTACGCGCGGCGCACGAGGTGACAGAGCAACAGCCGCTGGCTGATGATCAGGACCACCGAGGAGACGATTCCCACCGACAGCGCGAGCCTGGGAAGACGCCCGGTCACCTTGAGTGAGAACACCACCAACAGGAAGATGAGCAAAGTCGCGGCGACCGAGAGCAAGGCCTGGCGACAGCTCGCCTGTGCGCTGGTCAGGCATTTGGTGGTATAGGCCTGGTTCTGGAAGGCGATGCCGGCATGGACGAGGATCACGCCGAGCAGCGAAGTCCAGACGTCGCTCGAAAGCACCCCGGGCTGCTCGATGCGGACGCCGACCGCGAACCCGGCCAGCAACGCCAGCGCATCCGCGCCGATAAGCGTCAGGCACAGCCACACCTTCGCACTCCGCCGCGCCGCCGTCGCGAACGGCGTCCGGCTCGGATACCCGTGAATCGCCAGGTCAATTTTTGACATGCGACACCCCGAAAACTCCCTGAACGCAACACGCCCACCGCGGGCCAGCCACTTCCCCGCCGACACATCGGCAAGAAACTTGCTGCAATGCAGCAGGACATAGGTCTCGCGCGAAGGCAAGGTGTGCACCACCCCGATCGCCCCATTTTGGGATGACCCGTGCCTGGAGAGGGATTCGCCGAAACGCGCGCCGACCCACGGCATTGTTGCCGGAAGTTCAGGCAGGGATCGGTGCGATTTCGGCAATTTGGACGGAAAACGCCGTCAGATCAGATATTTGACCAGTAGCCAGATGATTCCGCTCAAGGCGAGGAGGAAAATTACCGGGCCGGCGATTCGCGAAAGCAATTCGATGCCGCGCTCGGCGCGATCGGCGGGGAAAAGCGGGAGGCGCGGCGCGCTTTGTCCCAAATCGGCAGGTTCCGCAGGGGTGCGATCGGACGGTTGCGCAGACACTTGCGCTCCCGACGACGTCCATGGTCCGCCCGATCCTTCTGCCATTGCATCCTCTCGTCCCGGGTCGACCGTGCATGCGCCCGGCCTCCCGTGATCGGACTGTACTGCATCAGCCAGCGTCTTTCGAGCGTAATCCGCAGCGATACGAACATGGATGTAAATAGATGAAATGACTGCGGATCCGGAGCAGCCGGTCGCCGTCGTTTCGTCGATCGATCCTGGTACGGGTGGTCGGACTCGAACCGACAATCTGTTGCCAGAGGCGGATTTTGAGTCCGCTGCGTCTACCAATTCCGCCACACCCGCCCGCCCCTCGGCACGAGGCCAAGGATCGACAGAGCGGGCGCTATAATTCGGCAATCCGAAGAATTCCAGACCGGAATGCGCGTGGACGGTTCATCGCAGCGTGCCGGCGCCAACCGTCTCCCCGAACGCCGGCCGCCCTTCCCGCCCGAAAGTGACGCGCCGGATTCGCGGCGCCCGTTTGCTGGTGCACTTCATGTCGGGACCCGAATTTGCGTGATAGATGATCCAAATCTCGCCGCCGGGCGTCGTGAAGAAGCCGTTATGCCCAGGCGCATAGACACCGTGCGTCGGCGATTTGGTGATCACCGGATGCGGCGCCTTGGTCCACGCCGCGGGATCAAGCGGGTTCGCCCCCGCAGGCGCGCGCAGCAGCCCGATCGCATAATCATCGGACCAGCAGGCGCTGCCCGAATAGCTGATATAGAGCTGCCCCTTCGGACCCCGGAGGAACTCGGGGCCTTCGAGGATCTGACGGCCGCCCTGACGCTCCCATGGCTGATCCGGCTGGGCAATGATGCTCTCGGGGCCTTTGAGGGTCCAGGGATTGGCCATTTCGACGATGGCCAGGTTGCTGTCGGCGCCGATATAGGGCGAATAGACGAAATAGCGTTTGCCGGCATGCGTGAAGGTCGTGCCGTCGATTCCGGTGTTGCGCGTCGCGAGGCGGCCGCGATCGGTCCAGCTGCCGGTTTGCGGGTCCCTGGCGGCATTCTCGAGCACGAAGATACTGCGATGCGCATCGTCGTCATGCCCCGCCGCGGCGGCGGTGTAGTAGATATACCATTTGCCGCGGATCCGGTGCAGCTCGGGCGCCCAGATCGACTGCGCATTGAGTCCATCGGCTGGCGCGCGCCACACTGTTTTCTCCTCGGCCTCCGCCAGCTTGCCGAGATCGCGTGTCTTGCGGATGGCGATCCTGTCGCCGAGTGTGTTCAGATAATAATAGTCCCGCCCATCACGCACGATCCAGGGATCGGGCCCCGAAGGGAGCAGCGGATTGGTAAAGCGTTGCGGACCGCCCGCAGCCCCTCCCGGCAGAAGCGCGCAGGATGCGAGTGCGAACCCATAGCGGAGCAGATTTCCCGCTTGAGTCATTCAGCTGCGCGGTGCCTGCCGTCGATAGCTGAGCGCCTCGGCGACATGAATGCGCGCTACCCCCTCCCCGCCGGCCAGGTCGGCGATCGTCCGCGCGACGCGCAGCACCCGGGTATAGCCCCGCGCCGACAGCCGCATCGCCTCCGCCGCCTGCGCAAGCAGCTTGCGACCCGCCTCGTCGGGCGTGGCGGATTCGGCGAGCACCTCGCCATCGGCTTCGGCATTGGTGCGCAGCGACACCGCCCGATAGCGTGCCGCTTGCAGTGCCCGCGCGGCAGCCACGCGCGCCGCGACGGCAGCGGTGCCCTCGGTCGGCGGCGGCAGCACGAGATCCGCGTGTGAATCTCAAAAGTGTACGAGACCGGCAAGCGGGTCAGCAACCGAGAAATGCGCCAGAAAGCCGGAATCACTTGCAAGTTAGCGAGGCTACTTTACTGAAAGGAATAAGCTAATGCGACCGGATGCGAAGGTCGATCGATCCGTAACCTATTCTAAATTAGGACTTATGGTACTGCGAGAGCACTTCCAACAACGAACGGTCGAAGCGACGTATGGCTCATTTCGGAGCCTCGTTCCGTTGCGCACGCCCTCGGGAGCCCAGTGGACAGAGTCCGAACTCGAGACGGAACTGCTCGAGCAGGTGGCCTTCGCCCCATTCGTGTACGACCTCATCACTCAGCCGATTATCCATTACACGCTCGATAGCGATCGCCGCCGCTACACCCCCGATATTGTCGTGCAGCTTCATGCCGCGGGCAGCGAACTGCCGTCGCGCTATATCATCGAGGTCAAACGCAAGGACGACCTTGAGCGCGGTGCCGCCACGTACGCGACACGCTTCGAGGTCGGCCGCATATGCGCTGAGAAAACAGGCGCCGTCTTTCGAGTTATGGATGAGAGCAGGATTCGGACGCCCTATCTTAGCAATGCGCGCCTGCTTTCTCATCATCTCGGGACGGACCTAGCCGACCACGAAGAGAACGGTGTCGACAGATTGCGTCGCGCAGGCCCGATTACTGTCGCCGAAGCCATCCTACTTCTCGGCGCCGACGGCTTCGCCGAACCGGATGCCCGTCACATCGTCGAGCACTCCGTTGCACGGCGGCGTATCTGGGCTGATCTGTCATCGCCGTTCACGGACGACACCCTAGTCACACTTCACCCAAACGGCATCTCGGCCGCCATCCGCAGCGATCCCATCCTGTGCATGCTCCAAGACGCACCCGACGAGTGAAGTTACATATAGAACATTTGCTAGAGTGGGGATAAGCTGAGGTGTTTCGATGACAATGATTGACCCCAGAAAAGGGGCAAAGGTTAAGTTCGGCGGCGTCGAGATGAAAGTCGTAACAGCGAAGGGATTCGACTCGCTGACCTTGCTGAGCAGCAGCGGAGAATACTTCGATGCACCTCTTGCCGATCTCGAGAAGGAGGCTGGCGGTAGTCAGAAGGCGAACGTCGTTGTCGACCCCATCAGGCAGTCCAAGATTCCGGCCTATATGAATGCGTTCGGCCCTCTATTGGGGCGTGACCGTCTCACTAAAAAGGAAGTAGAACAGGCAGGCAAGGCCCTCGGTATCTCGATCTCGTCGGCATACGCCGCCCTAGCTCGCTTTAAGCAAAGCGGTTCCACCGAAGATCTGCCGCCGCCAACGCGCCCGGGCGGTCGTGGCAAGTCGCGCATCCTTCCCAAGGCCGAGCAGATAATCCAGGAATGCTTGGAGAAAACGCTCCTCACCCGACGGAATTTCACGCCGCGCACCTTCTACAGAAAAGCCAAGCGCGAGCTCGAAAAGGCCGGGTTCGAAGTTGCGCAGTCAACGCTGCGCGGTCGCGTCGCCCGTATCCCCGAGCACAAGTGGAAGAAGGCCAGAAAGGGATACAACGAAGCGCGCCGGACGGACCACCCCATCGCAGGCAACTATCCCGAGGTCCATAAGCCGCTGGACGTCATCCAGATCGATCATTGGAAGGCAGACATCGAGATCCTATCCGACGACCGCCTAACCGTCATCGGCCGTGTCTGGATCACACTTGCGATCGATATCTACTCGCGCATGGTCTTCGGGCTTCACGTCGCGATCGATGCCCCCAGCACCACAACGTTGGGCCTCGCCATGATCAATGGCATGCTGCGCAAAGATGCGGTCGCAACCAAATACGGCATAGAATGGAACAACCCGATCTATGGCCCGATAGGGCGTCTCGAGGCCGACAACGCCGGCGAGTTCACGGGCAAGTCCATCAGGGCGACGGCTGACTATTTCCACTTCCGGCTGAAGTGGCGACCGCTGGGCGCGCCGCAATACGGCGGCCACATCGAGCGGCTAAACGCCACTCTTGCCGAGCGATTCAAGGAATTGCCCGGTGCGACGGGTTCGACGCCGACAGAGCGCAAGGCGTTCCGTCCGGAGATGACTGCCGCGTTCACGCTCGAAGATCTCGTGCGCCACGTCTGGCTGCTGGTCGACGAATACCACAACGAGGTCCACACCGGCATCGGCATGACGCCGCTCGAGAAGTTCAAGAGCTACTACTTCGGTCCGAACGGGCAAAAGCACCGACTCCCGCCAATCTACGTCGACAGCCTCGAATTCCGGCGACAGTGGTATCCCCTGGAGACGAGATCGCTTCAGCGGTATGGCATCCGCATCGACCATCTCGACTACTACAGCGAGAATATTTCGCTGCTGGTCAAAAATAGGAAGAAGGGCGAGCGGGTCCAGATCCGCCGAAACCCCTTCGACGTCCGCGAGATCTACGTCCTTCATCCCGGGCTGAACGAATGGGTGACTGTCGCCACTCGCCACCTCGGCTTTCCTGTCGCCAGCATCTTCGAACTGCAGCAGGCCCGTAAGGAGGCTTTGAAACGCAAGCGCAAGCCGACGCCCGAGGTCCTGGCCAAGATCATCGACGAGCAGAATCGGCACATCGAGGAAGCCAAGAAGAAGACCAAGACGGCCCAGCGCGATGCGGCGAGGCGGTCCCACCACGGCCGCATTCGACGGGAAGGCGGCACAACCTCGTCAAGCGGCGGCAACAGGATCGAAATCGTGAACATGACCGGGGTCTCCAGCTCTGAAGCTCCGAAGAACACGCCTACGCCGCTGATCAAATCCAGCACAGCCAACGGCGATCTCGCCAGCATCCTCGCCAGCATCAGCGATGACGACATCGAGGACATTTTCGAATGACCAACCTTCCCTTCACCAACAACAAGCTACGACCCGAGATGCGGGAATTCCTCGATATCGACGGTCGCGACCGGCTGTACGCCTGCTGGGACCGCATATGGATTCCGACTCCCTCCGCAGAGGAGGCTTTCCTCGCGCTTCAGGACTGCATGCACGCTGCACCTTCCACCAAACCGCGCGGGCTCATCATCACCGGCGACGCCGATACCGGCAAGAGCCGGACCATGACGGCCTTTCGCGACAAGCATCTTCCGAAGGTGAACCCTGCCACCGAATACGCCGAGCATCCGGTCATCTACATCACCGCACCGGACAACCCGAGCCGCACGGCGGTCCTCAAGAAGATTCTTGACGAACTTGGACACCCGCTTCTCTACAACGCATCCGATGAAAATCTGCGGGCGCATACGATCAGGATGCTGAAGTCCTGTGCCGTAGGGACCATCATGATCGATGAAATCGGCGACATTCAGCGCGACTACGTCAGCTCGAAGGTCGTCGAGTTCCTCCGTTTCCTGAAGGGGTTGATCAACGAGACGGGCCGGCCCTTCGTCGTAGGCGGCACCCCTGTCGTGCTGGATCTCATCGGCGGCGAGGAACAGATCGCCGGGCGTCTCAACACCGTGGTTCGTCTGAAGCCTTTCACCCTCACTGAATTCGTCAAGATCCTGCTCGCCTTCGAGCACATGCTCCCGCTCAGAGCGGTGTCGGACTTCCGCGCTGACGAGTCGCTGATCCTGACGACCTTTGACCTCAGCGGCGGCTATATCGGCCGCCTGTCTTATCTGCTGCACGACGCCTGCCAAGTCGCCATTGAGGACAGGTCCGAGCGCATCACCCTTGCTACCATTGAGAAGGTAAAGGACCGCAGTATCGCCACGGTTGGTCGCCGCGTAGCCTGATCGGATGGAGGCGCTCCTACCTACCCAGGCAGGAACGGCGTCAAGGCCGTGGCCCTACCAGCCCAGGCCGCTGCCCGACGAACTGCTTAGTTCGTACATGGTCAGGCTGGCACTCGGCATGGACCTCAAGCCAATCACCTTCCTGAACACAGTGTGGGGTTCCACGCGCAACCTGCTTGCGCAGGATCTCGACAACTTCGTCCCGCATAGGATCGCTGCGCGTATCCAGATGGGCGCGCGCATCCAGCTCGACGCCGTTCACAGCATGACGTTGCCGAGCTACGTCGGAACCTTGCTCACCAGTCACAACCCGCGGGGGCGGAATCCCTGGCTGCTGCCGATTACCGTCGACAATAACCGGCGCCACCGGCACGGCCTTCAATTTTGTCCGATCTGCCTTGCGACCGATGCAGCGCCGCATTTCCGTCGCCGCTGGCGCGTGGCTTTCGTCACGTCCTGCACCACGCACGGCGTGCTCCTCCGCGATCGTTGCCCGACCTGCCAAGAACCCGTGCACCAGCACGCCGCCGCCTCGCCTCGCCACTGCGCAGCGTGCGGCGGCGACCTCTGCGCGACCGCGCCTGCGGTGGCCTTTCATGACCACCTCCTATGGCAGACCGAACTGGAAGCCGCCTTGCTTCGCGGATGGACCCTCCTGGCCGGCGAGCCGACAAGAGCACATGTGATGTTCGCCATCGTGCGTCAGATCGCTGCGCTGCTCGTAAACGGCAAGCGTGCCGATCGCCTGCGCGCGGAGGTGTCGCGCGCATGGGGAGGTGATCCGGCGCCATACGCCAAGCCAACCGCGCGACAGCCCATTGAGTATCTCGACGTGAGCGAGCGTCATCGCCTTTTCGATATGGTGAGCCGACTCATGCGCGGTTGGCCGCATCGCTTCGTTCACGTCTGCAATGAAGCGGGCCTCCATCGATCGCATGCGATCAAGGACATGACTGATCCGCCCTTCGCATACGAAGCGGTATTACGCGCCTACATGGATCGAACCCCCTATTGCGCCAGCGAACCCGAGGTCGCCGCTGCAGCGGAGTGGTTGCGACGCACTCAAGGTCGCGCCACCTACCGCGAACTCAAGCGCATCTGTGGCGAAAGCCGTGAGGCCATCTACCGACACATGGATTACGAACGACGGCAAGCGACGCCGTCGCGTTGGCGGATGCAAGCTGTATTGGCCTCAGGTCTCGTTGACGGCGCCATCGAGCCGGGCGCGTAAGAGCGCGGCATAGGCCCCCGGTTTGTCGAGGATTTCTGCCCGGCGACGGACCGAGAAGATCGAGAATCCGGCCACAGCAACCGAGTGACTTCCCCAACGTCCACAAAACGCATCGTGCACTGCTCGAATATTTTGGATGTCGAGCCATGTCACCGCTCCTCGTATTGTTTTCACGAGAATGCCAAGGCTTCGAGGATCCTCCGGTGCTACGCGTTCATCCGCGATAATGACATAGTCGCTGCCCACTTTCAGTCCGGCAAGGATACCCTCACGCCGGAAATCAAAACCGCCATCGCGCGCTGCTGCGTCGCCGTTACCCGCGACTGGATAGGGCTTGAGCCGCCAGCCGGCCTCAGCCGCCGCTGCCGACAGCGCGTCCCAAGTCGAACGCAAGGCCTTCTCTCGCGCGGAGGCGGCCGCGGCCGCGTCGCCACCGACCATGCGACGTATCTCGGCACGACCAACCGCCGAATCGGTCCCGCTTTCCCGGCCGGCCGTGGAGAAGGCGGCTTCCTCACGCGGATCCTCGCCCAACGTCGACGTCCTAGGGCGTGGCGGCCCTCTGGTCGCCACGAACTCGATCGAAACGCCCATCGATTCGGGGATGGCGACCGGCGCGGACGCGATCTCGGTGGGTCGGCGCGCCGGTGACGCTGCACGACCGGTCGTCAGTACTACCAGCCTGGCGTTTGCCGACCTCACGCGGCCACTCGGCGGCGGCAGTAGTTCCGGCGGTGCACCCTCACCAGCGCCTTGGTAACGGACCTCGATCCGGTTAAAGGCGAGATGGAGGCCGATCTCGGATATCCTGGTTACAAGAAAGCGGGAAAAGCCATTCTCCCGCTGGAACCACCACCCCTCTAGTCTAAGGTCGATGGGATCTGTAAACGGCCAAGTCACCTTCGGCCAAGTCGGTTTGTCCTCGCGATAGTCCCGTTGCACGACGAGTTGCTGGAACACCTCGTCATGCAGGTGCATAAGGTTCGGATCCGCCACCATAGCGGCGAGGATCATCGCCTCCTCATTAGTTGGTTTCTTCCAGCAACTGAGCCGAACGGTGCCGTCAGGCATAAGACGGCTGTTCCTCCGATCCAGTATTCCGCGGTCGGCGACCCGCGGATCGCGCAGACCATCGATTAGCTCGATCAATATGCGGCTGCTGACACCGAACAGCGCCCGGACTAGCTCCATCTGCGATAGCAGCACCTTCCGCGGGCCGGCCGTCCTCTTCACCCAGTCGTGCCGCCGCAACAGGAAGCCGGGCGCTGCGGCCATCGGGCGGGTGGGCAGTCGCCGGCAATTTCGCTGAGGGGCGTCCGAGCCGACACCGAGCCACTCGACGTCCTCGAATGCATAGTTTCCGGACGTCCGACTTGCCTGCGTCTCGCCCACACGTGCTCGTCCATTCCATCGCGAGCCGACATCCAGAAGGTCGAGCTGACCACATGCGACCCAACGGCGGTGAAGGTCGCATTCAGGATTAAAGGCCGGTTGGTCGAGGTCGGACGCGAGTAGAACCTCGATCTGGGCTTCCATCGCAGCGTTCGGCTGCCGTCGAATCTGACCAAGGGCGACTATCTCAGCGGTGCCTGGTACGCCCTTGAAGGCGTCGATGACGAATCGATTGGACGACATACGCCCTCGATAGCGCGCCGTTTGATTAGTAGCCGTTAACCGCACGGCCATCCGCATACGATGACGGTTGGGATCGCGCTCAACTGGCCCGCAGGGTGTGCTTTTCTAGTAGTCTGCTGGCGAGTTGAGTTTGCTCACCCGTACGCGAATGGTGTCGCGGTTAGCGTCACTAGAGCATGCTGTTGTTTGACGGAATCGGGATTCCCTTGTTGGGGATGATGTGATTCAAGGTCTGTGCAGGAGGCACGGATGACGCGACCCTATTCTGCTGATTTGCGAGAGCGCGCGCTGGCGCGCTCGGACGCGGGCGAGACGGACCGATCGATCGCTGAGGCGCTTCAGATCGCGCCGTCGTGTTTATCGAAGTGGCGTAAGCTTCGCCGTGAGACGGGCGCTCTGAAGCCGGGGAAGATGAACGGCCACAAGGGGCGGACGCTGAGCGGGGAGATCGCGCAGTGGCTTCACGAGCGGATCCAGGCGGCCCCGTTTACGACGCGCCAACTCACTGCCGAGCTTGTCGCGCGCGGGATCAAGACGGATCGCCGGGCGGTATGGACGTTCCTTCACGCAGAGGGGCTGAGCTTCAAAAAAAACGATCGTTCCGGCCGAGCAGGACCGGCCTGACGTTGCCCGTAAGCGCCACCGCTGGAAGGCGCATCAGGACGGGATCGACCCCAGGCGCCTCGTCTTCATCGACGAGACGTGGATCAAGACCAACATGGCACCGCTCAGGGGCTGGGGGCCGAGGGGACAGCGGCTTCCAGCCAAGGTACCCCACGGTCATTGCCAAACCCTGACCTTCATCGCGGCGCTACGCCATGACCGGGTCGAGGCACCCTGTGTCATCGACGGCCCGATCAACGGCATGCTCTTCACCGCCTATGTCGAGCAGTTCCTCGCGCCCACGCTTGCACCAGGCGATATCGTCATCCTCGACAATCTCGGCTCCCACAAAGGCAAGGCGGCACGGGCTGCGGTCCGCGCGCGCGGCGCTCACTTGATCTTCCTGCCGCCTTACAGCCCCGACCTCAATCCGATCGAGCAGCTGTCCGCCAAGGTCAAACACTGGATGCGCAGGGCCGAAGAACGTGACCACGACGCTACCTGGCGCCGCGTCGGACAGCTACTCGACATCGTCTCACCTGCCGAATGCGCAAACTACCTGCGCAACTCCGGATACGCTTCCGTCTAAACGAAGCATGCTCTAGGGGTCCGCGTCGAAGACAAAAATGAGCGGTCTGCTGTTCTCGGCCTTCGCGACTGCGAAAATTTCACATCTCAGCGTTTCGCCACGAGACATCCGACGGAGCCCAACGGCCACCACCGGCGTCAAGGAGCTGACGGCCGGCCACCCACCTCGCTTCCCCCCCGCACGATCCGCGGCGTGATCACGATATAAAGCTCGGTCTTCGATCGCGTCCGCCGCTCCATGCGGAAGATACGGCCGAGGACGGGGATGTCGCCGAGCAGGGGAATCTTGCTGGTCGACCTTAGCTCACTGTCCTGCACCAGTCCGCCGATTACGAAGGATTCGCCGTCGCGGACCGTGGCCGAGGTTTCGGCCTGGCGCTGGCTGATGGTGGGGTAGCCCTGCGAATAGCCGGTGACGCTGGAGACCACGGCGAACACGTTCGAGGATACGAAGCCGTCGCTGCTCACGCGTGGCGCGATCTGGAGCGTGACGCCGACATTTACGTACTGGACCTGCTCCGAGACGCCGTTGACGCCCGAGAGGGTGATCGCGGTGAGGATGGGGAGTGCGTCACCGGTGATGATCTTGGCGGTGGAGCCGCTTTGCGCGGCGATCTTGGGCTTGGAGATGATCCGCCCCTCGCCCTTCTCGATCTGGGCATAGAGCGCGGCCTGAACCGAGAAGCTTTCGAGGCGGCCGGTGGTGCCGTTGGCGAGATTGGCGAAGGGGATGAACTGGCCGGACTGCGCGGTCACCGTGGCGAGCTGGCCGCTGGCATTGGCGAAATCGAGGCCGATGGCCTTGGCGCCGGTCTCGGTCAACTCGACGAACTCGGTCTCGATCAAAACGCTGGTGAGCGGGATATCGATCACTTCGATCATGGCGCGGATGCGGGCGATATAGCCGGGCGAGCCGCGCACCCAGATGGCGTTGAGCCGGCGATCGATGGCGAGGTTCGAATCCACTGCCTGGCCGAGCGGGCGGTCGTCCGGGGCGTTCTGATTCTGCGGGTTCTGGACCGTGGTGCTGTTGCTGCCCGGTGAGCCGAAGCCGGGTTCGCGCGGGCTGAACAGGCCGTTCGAGCGCACCGTGACGCCCTGGGTGAGCAGGCCGACGACTTCGCTGACATCGGCATATTTGAGGGGGATGAGCGCGTAACTGTCCTCGCCGGGTGGAGGGTTCAGCGCGCGGGGCAGTGGGTCGGCGGCGGCGGTGCCCAGCGCTTCAGCCTCGGGCGTGCTGCTCGAACCGGCGGCGGCGGCAGACCGGTCGAGCGCGTTGATCTTCACGACGAAGCGGCGCTGCGAATCCGAGGCCATCTCCATATGGGCGCGGCCGGCCATGAAGAAGGTCATCTGGAGCGAATTGGCTTCCTGCTTGAAGGTGATGTTGCGCAGCAGGCTCGCCTCGGCGCCATCGAAGCGGGCGGCCTGGCCGCGGGCGGTGGCGACGAGGGTGACCGTGATCCGATCGGTATCGTTGCCGGCGATGCGGGCTTCGGGGGCGGGCCGATCGAAATCTAGCGCGACGGTGACTTCGCCAGGCGCGGATTCGCGAGCGGTGAGCAGGGTCAGCGAGCGCGTGCCCTGCGCCATCGTATTGGCGCTCCACAGGCACAGGAACATGGCAATGAGTTTCAGCAGGCGCACCCGGCCCCTCCCCGAATTGCAGCAATGGTCGCGACAAAGGAGAGGCCGGGCCCGGCCTCCCAAGAACGCGATGCTATTGCTGCCAGACGGTGAGGTTGGAGCTGCCGTTGGCGCCAAAGCCTTCGGTCGCCATGACCTGATAGTTCATCGATCCCAGGTTCCAGCCGCGGTTCCGCCACGCATTGACGTGGTTGGCGAAGGTGATGGTGCGGTTCTGCCCCGTGCCCGCTTTCGACGTCCGCACGCTCCAATATTGATAGAAGGTCGCCGTGCCGATGATCGACGGCGCGTTGACGCGCTGGGTGCGATAGAGGTTGTAGGTGCCGCCATCGGTGGTCACCTGGCCCGCCGCCTGGGTGTTGCCGGGAGGGGTAAAGCCGCCCCAATTCTCGACTACATAATATTCAACCAGCGGGTTGGTCGACCAGCCGTACAGCGTCAGGTAGCTGTTCGAGCCAGGGTTGAAGACGCCGGCGTTGTAGCCGATCCGGCGCGAGGTGGACCCCGTCTGCCATCCCTTGCCGGCCACCAGATTGCGGTTGCCGCTGAGATTGTAAGTGGTGCTGTAGTTGCCGTTGGCGCCGAGCGTCATGCAGGCCGTGCCGCCGTCCTTCCAGAAGGTGTAGAAGAACCCGCCATGGGTGCCGGTGCCGTTGTTGCAGATTTGCTGCGCACTCGCGCTGCCGGCACTTGCCAAGACGATCGGAAGAGCGCATGTTAGCGCTACCATTTTCAGTCGCTTGTATGTCATTACCCTCTCCTTCTGTTTAAGTATTGTATTGATCGTGAGTTGCCGGGTGATTTCGAATCATTCTTTCCGACGGCCTGAATATGTCTTCGATCAATCCAGGAGAGTCAAGATAGTGCTAACAATAGCGGACAGCGTTGACTGACAACGCTTGACAGAATTAGGATAAATTGTAGTAGCATTTACTTTAATGAAGCTTTGACAACGTTGACTTGGTGCTACGCAACGTAGTTTTATTTGTGATGTTCTGGCAATGTGATGTGGGGCTATGGCCTCGGTGATCGCGCCAGAATTCAATCGGCCGCTTGCCGTAATCGCGAACTATGTTCCGGCCGGACGCCTAGTCTAGTCGATCTTGGGATGGCTCGGTCATAAGCGGCCATCCAGCTTCTAGCCAGTTAGCTGACCGGCAGCTCCCAAGTAAAATGCAGGCGGAAGTGGACCTTCGCTCTGGCCGGCACCGACCTACGAGCGATAGACGACACCCAACACGAGGCGGGCATTGAGCATCACAGGTAGGTCTGGTGCCCCTTCTACTCGTTCGGTTGCAAGCACAACGGAAGCTCCGAGGCCGCCGATCGTCTCGAACTGCCGGAGATATGGCATACTCCTCGAGAGCGGCGCGCCGATTCGTTTCAGGATGCTGTCACCGTCTTCCAGCGTAACAGCGACCATCTCGCCTTCCATGGCATCCAACTGCTCTGAGGTCAGAACCGCTCCACCGAGAATGATCTGCCCTGGCATCACGCGAGGAACGGCGCTTTCCTCGCGGACGCGATATGCAACCTCGACCCGACCAAGGGCAGGATGTCCTTCAAGCAGAACCGCCTCTTCCCGCCCGGCTGGGGGAGGGACCTGAACGAACAGGGCCCCAACGACGCGATGCAGATCGAGTTCATGGTTCTCGAAAGCCAGTGTTGGTCGGCCGCTGCGAGGATCGGTCGCTTCAGCAGCCAAGGAGTACCCTTCGCCGTTACGGGGACGCAATAGCCTGCGTGCGAAAGCTTGCGTTCCGCGCCGACCAATGACCAAGTCATGATCGGCCGGCGAAGACGGCGCAGCCTCCACGATAGCGATGGATCCGGCGGGGATCGTGAAGCCCATCGTGTCCCGGCGGACATAGAATAGCGACTTGTCATCGAACCATTGGCTGGAGAGCATCTCCAAGCCTACATCCTGGCTGCCGCCGCTCGGAACGTTGTCGCTGAACGCGGCAATGTCCTGAACGATCGGGACGTTGAACGCGGGTGCGGTGACGACAGTCAGAGGTACGACATTGTCTGGGACAGCCTCCTGAAGGGGCTCCCGCCAGCGATACCGCCGGAATTCTTCATGGACGCGCTCAACTGCCGAGCGCAATCGCTTCAGGTCCGCATCCACGTTCTTTACGTCGACGTAACTCAGCGCATTGGCATCGCGGTGGTGCGCCTGATTGAGCACCCGTCGCGGCTCAGCACCGTCCGCCAATGCAGGATCGTCGCAGAAACGCGAGAGCACGGGGCTCCGGAAAAGCTCGTTGCTGCGCGCGGTGACCAAGGACCGCAGCCGTCCCACCAACGGCATTAGCGTCGGTGCGTCCGTGGGGGCCGAGAATGCGGGATAGGCCGGATCGTCGAACAAATCCCCGAGGCGTGCCTCCAGGAAGATCCGAGACTGATTTGCATAGTCCTGTGCGTGAGGTGCCGAATCAGCGTTTGAGACGAAATCTTTCCGCTTGCGATCTAGATCTTCGATAGCCAGCGACGTCTCGAGGGTGCCGCGTGATGCGTGCACCGGATGGACTGCACGGTGCTCCACGCGGTTGGTGCCCCGTGCCTCGGCGACCAGAATGCGGCCGAAGCTCCGGTCATAGGTCGTAGCCAGGATCTGAGCGCCACCCGCAGCCAGCTGATCCAAGGCGCGCGCCAGGCGAGCGCGATTGTCGTAGTCTAGGAGATCTTGGGGATCATCCAGGATTATGAGCGACAGACCCCCGTCTGTCCGGAGGACATGTTCACGGAACGCGAGATAGAAGCCCAAGAGTGACGCTCTCAAAGCTGAGGCGTTCGACACATGCTGTGCAGGCGCATTGACACCATCGCGTCCCACCTGAATTGCGATAGCGCCCTGAGGCGTCATCCCAGTTCGACACGGCTTGGGGGATAGTGTCGTCGCGTTCTGGTAAATCGCGTTGCGCCAATATTCCGCCCGGTCATGAAGGCGGGCCTGCAAGCCTTCGACCTGCGCGGTGGCGAGATCGCCAACAGGGATGATCTCGTCAAGCGCCGCTGCCGCAGTCCCGCAATCTTCAATTGCCTTGAGCTTACGCTTGTGCGCGACCTGAGCGGTGCTCATTCGCTTCGACAGGTCGATGGCCGCGTTGATGGGTGCGACGCCTTTGACGATGGCATCGAGGCGGATGAGCTGTGCTCTGAGCCCGGTCGCCTGGCCATCGCCACCATCGGCTTTACCGCGGACTTCTTCGAGCGCGGCAACAAGTTCGTCGCGATGGGCCGTTATCCAGTCGACAAATGCCAACGCGCGGATGAGGCGATTCAAGGTCTTACCCAGCTTAACCGCATGGGCACCAACTCGGGTTGGCAAAACCCGCTGCTCCGGTTCTGTCAATGCAGGCAGCTCCGCCGTCGCCTGGTCAGTTAGCGTTTCTACCGTGGGGCGGAGCGAGGAGAGGACGCCTGTGAAGCTCTCTGCGCTGAAAAGGTCGTCCAGCAACGCGGTTCGCAAGATTGCAACGGGAGACTCCGGCAAATCCTTTTGCAGATCCCGCCGAAGCGCGTCGGGCAGATCCCGGGCCAGCTTGCCGGTCCAAGCATCGGCCCATTGCGCAACGGTCTTGGACAGGATTTCGCTGTCCTCAGCAACCTGACGGAGATGATCGGCAACTAGGCCACCGGTCTCGACGTCGATCACGCCAGCGAGGGAATGGTGGCAGACAGCGCAGTGATCATCATGCGCCTTTCCATGCTCGTGCATCCAGCCAGTGACGCGCGCGTAAAGCTGGGTCCGGCGTTCTAGGACCGGGTTCGCCGATAACTCCTCGAGTGTCGCCGCCTCATCGAACAGACGATCGATGAGGGAATCCACCTCTTGGCGGGCATCGGTCTCCAGCTTGAGAGCGCTCAACCTTTCCATCGATGGCAGCTGTGACAGCCGGCGCACCTGCTCTAGCGCAGGGGCGATGCATTGCTCCAAGCTCTGACGCTGCGCTGCGTCCGAGGCGTCAAAGGTATCGCCTAGCACGTCACGAGCATGGGCGAGGCCGTTGGCCTTCAGGTTCTCGAAGTGCCGGCCCAGCGCGACGAATGCTGTGGGATCATCATTGATCACTGGAAGATCGGTGGCAGGCGCCATTTCCGGGAATTCAGAAATACGCTGCTCGAGATCGCTGCGATGCTGCCGATAGTCCGCCTCGATCCGTTCGAGCTCGTTTTTGCGCTCTTTGGTGATGTCCCCCGCGATCTTTGCTCGGGCACGCGTGGCGTGCTTCGCCAAGGCTACCAGATCAGAAAGGCCCGTCAGCTTGGCCACGGCCAGCCCCAATTCCGATGGGTTTCCTATCTGGAGGTACGGAAGCAGACCGGGCATGGTAGTGCCGAGATTGAAGGCAATCGGATCAAGGCCCAGATCAGCCGCATTGGGCCCGACCTCTTCCAACTTGCCGCTAGTCTTTCGTGACTGCGTCCTACGGATCGGTGGAAGGCGCGTCCCGTCCTCCAATTCAAAGGTCAGTTCAACCCAGGTATCGGCGGGGACGGTTTTAGCCGCTACTGCTGGAGTCCAATGCTGAGCGCTCGGCAACGGCGTGACCGCACTGATCTTGTGCTGTGACGCCTCTTCTGTCGCCCCGCGATCGATCTCGCAGTCGAATTCGGCGTCACCGCTTTCGGGCAATCGCTGTGGCCGGAGCAGCTTTCCGGTGAGACACCAGATTACCGAGTTCATCAGGCTCGTCTTGCCCGACCCATTCCAACCTTCGAAGACTGTGATGGGGCTGTTTGGTTCGAACACGAAATCCGCGCTCGACTCGTCTGCGGACCCATAAGCATGGAGGCCCGCAAATCTGTGAGCAACGATCTTCGCAAGTCGGAGAACCCGGCGTTCCCGATCAGCGAAAATGGCTGGGGGTGGCACCTGGGCTGGATTGGCGCTGATACTGGATATGATCGCTTCGCAGTCGGGCGTCATGACATTGCCCGTCCACTTGGCGCGCGCGCCGCGATACCAGGACAGCACGCCTCGAGCGGCGTCGCCCTCGAGCGCCAGCCGATGGCCTTCATCTGTGGCGATTGGACGTCCGGAAACCAGTTCTGCAAGAAGCAGGTCAGTAGTGAGCAAGTGAAGTGCGCGTACGGGCGTTACACCCGGCGAACCGGTAACCGAATCTGACAACTGCCTACCCCCCACACTTCTCCTGATTGGTCTAGCGTCCTATTTATTCCGCGTCATCCGCGCACTTTACCGAACGTCGCTATGGGGCATTGCTGCCTGCAACGCTCGTGCCATTTCCACGACTCCAGACAACAAGGTGCCGCGGGATGCATCGTACCGCTTTCGGGATCGGTGGTGCGACTTACGAACGGTAGCAATGGGGCGCAATGCGGTCGAGCCAGCGGCCTTGCGGCAGTGGAACGCTACGCCGAACACGCAATTCAAAGGCGTTTCTGGCCGCTGGAGGCAGCTGCATCGGCGTACTTCGTGGTGCGCCCAGCCCGCGTTCGAAGACCCTCCGCTGCCGGACCTAGGCTGCTCGCTATTCCGGTCCAAGGAAGTCTAGTAGCGCCAGGATCAATGAACGAAGCTGCTTTCGCAGCTGCTCGGATCTCAACCGCTGTCCAGCATCTCGCCGGTCCGCCAGCTCAAGCACTGCTGTTGCCACCGCATCCGAGTGGCGCATCAGCACGATTAAGCCTGCGCCATTTGGCCCGTTCTGCGATTGAAGCCAGTTCTTCACCGTCCTCGGGCTGACCCCCATTAACTGCGCGATGTGCTTAGCGTGCCCCGGAGTCCCGCCGAAATCCTGCTTGAGCGCATCGGAAACGACGCTCGCCAGCGTCGCCTGCGTCTCGGCCAGCGGATCGATCGGAAATCTTCTTCCACTTTCGGCCCGAACTTTTCGGTCCTTCTCAGAAAACGACATTCCACCCTCCTGTCGAATAGAAGAGCCCACCCTGAACAAAGCGGGGCGCAAATCGACGACAGAGTTCGAGGATGATTGTGCGAGAAGAGCCAAGAGAACGCGAACCCACGCGAGCAGCGCAATATGTGCGGATGTCGACCGATCACCAGAAGTATTCGACTGAGAACCAAGCCGACGTGATCGCGGCGTATGCGGCCAAGCGGAACTTTGAGATTGTTCGCAGCTATGCTGACGAGGGGCGGAGTGGTCTCAACATCGCCGGCCGGGACTCGCTTCGGCGCCTGATATCGGACGTCCAGAACGGCGAAGCCGATTACGAGGCCGTCCTGGTCTACGACATCAGCCGATGGGGACGGTTCCAAGACGCCGACGAGAGCGCCTATTACGAGTTCATCTGCCGAGAGCGCGGGATCAACGTCCACTATTGCGCCGAGCAGTTCGACAACGACGGCAGCCTCCCGTCCAACGTCATGAAGAGCATCAAGCGCGTCATGGCAGGCGAATACAGCCGCGAGTTGTCGAGCAAGGTCTTCGCCGGCCAATGCCGGCTCATCACGCTCGGCTACCGGCAGGGCGGTTCGGCCGGTTACGGCTTGCGGCGCCATCTCGTTAACGAACACAACGAACAAAAGGCGCCCCTCGCACGCGGCGAGCACAAGAGCCTGCAGACGGATCGCGTCATCCTAGTGCCGGGCCCGGACGAGGAGGTCGAGACGGTGCGCCGAATCTACCGGCTGTTTGTCCTCGAGCTTCGATCTGAGCGGGAGATCGCTACGATCCTCAACCAAGAGGACAAGGTCACAGACCTCGGCCAACCCTGGAGCCGCCCGGTCGTCCGACAGATCCTCAGCAACGAGAAATACATTGGGAACAACGTCTACAACCGCGTTTCCTTCAAGCTGAAGAAGAAGCGGGTGGTGAATACCCCCGACATGTGGGTGCGGGGAGACGGCGTCTTCGAGGCTATCGTGGATCCCATGCTATTCGAGGCCGCGCAGAGCATTTTCGCGGATCGCGCGAGGCGTTTCTCCGACGAGGAACTCTTACAGCTTTTATCCAGCCTGCTCGGCGCGCGCGGCGCCCTTTCTGGAATGATCATCGACGAGGTCGATGCGATGCCCTCGAGCGCGGCCTACCGGCATCGCTTCGGCAGCCTGCTGCGCGCATACGAGCTCATTGGCTATACACCGGCGCGAGACTACCGGTATCTTGAGACAAACCGCCAGCTCCGCCTGATGCATCCCGAAGTCGTCGCCGACACTGTGGCGGGTATCGAGCGCATTGGCGGAAGCGTGGCACCCGATTGCGAAACCGATCTGCTGCTCGTCAACCACGAGGTGACGCTGGCGCTGGTGATTGTGCGCTGCCAGCCGACTCCCGCCGGATCGCTGCGCTGGCGTGTGCGCCTCGACGCCGGCCTTCGGCCCGACATCACCATCGTCGTCCGCTTGAAGCCCGGCAACAAGAATGTGCGGGACTATTACCTCCTCCCCTGGCTCGACGTCGGCACGACCCCCCGCATTGGCATGGCGGAGGAGAACGGCGTCTACCTCGACGCCTACCGCGCCGACGACCTTACGCCACTCTACCACCTGCTTCGCCGGCACACCGTGGAGCGCTCGATATGACGCCCGAGATCACAATGATCCCGATCGCCTCGATCGAGGTGCTGAACCCGCGAGCCCGCAACCGGAAGATATTCGACGAACTAGTGGAAAGCGTTCGCGCTGTAGGCCTCAAGCGCCCGATCACCGTGCGCCGGGCGCCAAACGGCGACGGTTATGAGCTGGTATGCGGTCAGGGCCGCATGGAGGCATTCAAGAAGCTTGCCCAGAGCGAGATTCCCGCGATGATCATCGAGGCGACCCGCGAGGAATGCTTCGTCATGAGCCTCGTCGAGAACATGGCCCGCCGGAACTTGACGCCGCTTGAGCTGATACGCGAAGTCGGCGTGCTCAGGGATCGGGGATACAACCATTCTGAGATCGCGCGGAAGATCGGGTTCAGCGCGGAATACGTATGGACGATCAACCTGCTGCTCGAGAAGGGCGAGGAACGCCTTCTCGACGCGGTCGAGCGCGGGATCATTCCCCACACAATCGCTACGGAGATCGCACGCGCCGAAGACGCCGATGTCCAAAGGGCGCTCACCGAGGCCTATGAAAGCGGTTCCCTCCCAGGTGACCAGATCCTAGCCATCCGGCGCATCGTCGATGACCGCAACCTGATCGGAAAGGGCATCCGGACTATTCGCACCGGACAGGCGCGCAGCCAACCGACCACCGCGGCAGCCCTAGTCCGCGCCTATCAGAGGGAGGTCGAGCGGCAGAAGCTGTTGGTCAAGAAGGCGACGCTCACCCAGAGCCGCCTCACCTTCATCGTCGGCGCCATGGCCAAGCTGCTCGCCGAGGATCACTTCGTAACGCTCCTGCGCGCCGAAGGCATGGCCTCGCTGCCTCAACCGATCGCCCAACGTCTGGGCATCTCCGGAACCTCGTCGTGAACCCACCGGTCCACATCTCGTTCGCGCAGGAGGTGCTGGAGCTGCCCGTCGGTGCGATCCTGCCGCTTCGTCCGATCACCGCGCGGATCACCAGCTCACGGCGTTACGGGAGGATAGCGACTTCCATAAAGGAAGTCGGCGTCATCGAGCCACTTGCGGTTACGAAGTCCAATCGCGATGGCCGATACATGCTGCTCGACGGCCATCTACGGCTACACGCCTTGAAGGAGCAGTCGTCCCATATCGCACCGTGCATCGTAGCGGACGATGACGAGGCCTTCACCTATAACAAGCGCGTGAGCCGGCTCGCGACAGTCCAGGAGCACTACATGATCGCGCGCGCCCTCGAACGCGGCGTGCCGGCCAAGATGATCGCAGCCGCGCTCGGCATCGACGAGAAGCATGTCCTACGCCGCCGCAATCTCCTCGACGGAATCTCCCCGGAAGCAGTGGAGATATTGAAGGAGAAGCCGGTCAACGCGCAGATCTTTGACATCTTGCGCAGGCTGAAGCCGCACAAGCAGTTCGCCGCAGTGGAACTCATGGCGTCCATGAACAACTTCACCGCAAGCTACGCGAGGGCGATCTTGGCGGCGACGCGGCAGGAGGATCTGGCGAAGCCCGACAAGGTGAAGAAGGTCGCAGGCGTCACCTCGGAGCAGATGGCTCGAATGGAACGCGAGCTCGAAACACTCAACCGCGACTTCCGCGCACGGGAGGCGACGTTCGGAGACGACGTGCTCCAGCTCGTTCTCGCATCACGCTATCTCCAGCGCCTGATCGAGAACAAAAACGTCGCGACCTATCTTGAGGCAAGGCATACCGACCTCATCGCAGAGTTCAGAACGATAGTGTCGGCAAGCACGCTGGACTCGGTGGCGTAGCGGATGGACGCCTCCGGTGTTTAACGAAGTCACGCACGACACAAGCTAGCAGTGTCATTGGATCGACCAAGACTGTTACCAGAGCAGCAGCTAACGCCGCAGTTGTTCACATTGCGCGCTTTCGCTAGGTTACGCTGATGTTCTTGCCGCCACCGCTGCGCAGCAGCGCTGACGCTACCGCCGGTCGATGGTGACGACCACGAGATCGACGAGGTTACCGCCTCTGTCGCTCAGCTTGTGGTCGATGTGGATCGCGTAGCCGTCGCCCTCGTTGCGGCGCAGCTCGCGCACCACGCCCTGGAAAGCCTCGATGTCCTCGTCGCGGCCGCTTGCCGGGGAGAATGAGGCACTGCCGTCTCCGCGCCTCACCTGGAAGTTCGTGCCGTGCTCAATGAGGTCGTCAATATAGCTCAATTTCACGAATCCCTGTTGCCGGCGAGCCGGGCAGTTGCCGCCTGCGCTGCGAGCCGGTCAAGGCGACCCGAGAGAGGACCGGTCGGCTGCATTCTCAGCGCGTCTCCATGACGGTGCGTCGGATCCGCAGGGATTCATCGACACTGAGTCCAAGGTCCAGAGACAGCTTGAAGAACTCCTCGCAAGCCTCATGCGGTTGGAGCCCGTGGCGGCGGACGAGCGAGCGCGCGAACGAGCCCAGCTCCAGCGCGTCACCATACGAGACCCATTCCGGATTTCCGACCTCCGCCTCGAACTCGGTCATGACCTGCGTCGGAAGGTCGGCGCCGAACAGGATGTAGCGCAGGTACGGGATGAAGTGCGGATGGGTGTATATCTCCTCCGCATTGTCATTGTGCCGCTCGAAGAGCTGCTTACGAGACCCCTTCAGGCGGCCTGGCTGGTACTCGGGGTCGTTCCAGTAGCGCAGCCGCTGGTCGGGCACCGCGCCCCGTTCGCTGAGCGACTCCAGTAGCGCAAGGATCGGCTCCTTGTTCGATAGGAAGGCGGCGTGACGGTCGGTGTGGGTGTTGTGACCTTGGCCGAAGTCGATGCGCGCGACCAGAGCCTCCTCCGCCTCGGTGAACGGCAGGCGGAACTTGGCAAGCCCCCTCACGGCAGCACGATCCGGTTGCCGTCGACGTGGCGGAAGGCCTTCGAGCGGCACGTGAGCAGGATCACCTGCATGCGCTGTGCCGCCTCCTGCAGGATGTCGGTCATCGTTTCGAGACGTGCGTCGTCGGAGTAGACGAGCGGGTCGTCGAGGATCAGCGAGATGGGCGCCCCGTCCTCGAGCAGCAGGTCGGCGAAGGCCAGGCGGGTGAGAATGGCGAGCTGCTCCTGCGTGCCGCGGCTGAGGTCACCGCAGGACTCGTCGACGCCGGCGCGCGACAAGCCGGTCAGCTCAAGCCCCTCGCCGAACGACAGGCCGCATCCGGGAAGCAGCCGCTCGACATAGCGCGCGGCTCGCCGAGTCACAGGCGCGAGGAACGTCCGCGACGCCTCGTTTGCCGCATCGGCAAGGGCCTGGCGCAACATCTCGAGCGTGTCGGCCTCGTGGCGGAGGCGCTCGCAGGCGGCAACCGCCGCGAGCTCCTCTTCCCTGGCCTCGGCGGCGCGGCCCGCAGGACCGACTGCGCCTTCGCGCGCGATCGTCGCCTCGAGCGAAGCGATCCGGCCCGTAAGCTCGAGCCGCTCATCCCCTGCCCGGCTCGCGGCGCGGTCGAGGTTCTCGATTCGGCGCTTGATCGCATCGAGGTCGAATGCCTTCGCTCCCGCCCGGGCCTGCCCAAGTAGCTCGAGCTTGGCTGCCCTGTCGCGCTGTGCCGCGGCGAAGGCTGCCTCGAGGCTAGCCCGGTCGCCATCCTTCAGGACCGTTTCCAGGCTCTGCCCCGCCGCGTCGGACTCGCGGACTGCTGCGGCCAGATCGGCGGTCAAAGTGGCGATTGCGCGCTCCGCCTTGGACAGCGCGACCCGTCCCTCCTCGTGCTTTGCGGCGGTCGCGACCTCGGCGAGCCGCGCATCGGTGACCGCCGCCTCGAGCGCATCGAGGTCATCGTCCGGCGCCGCAGCATCGGCCGCAGTCTCGCCGAGACCGGCGACGAAGGCGCGAAGTGCGTCCGCGCCTGCGGCGAGGCCGATCGTCGGGTCGCCCGGGGAGGCCGCGGAGATCTGGGCGCGCAGGGCCTTGAGTTCGCGCGCTGCTGAGGCGGCGCGCTCGTTGCGGGCGACGCCTGCCGCATGCGACGCGATGCCGAGCGCGCGGAGCCTGTCCGCGAGCTGCTCGCACGCGGCCGCCAGATCGGCCTCGATCGAGCGGTCAGACCCCTGCGGCGGCCGAACGACGACGGTGCCAGCGTCCCCAATCTCGAATCGAGTGACCGCGAGCACGTCGACGCTGGTGACAGTGCTCGCCTCGCCGTCGATCCGCAGCAGGGCGCCACCGGAAAGTTCGACGTCGACCTTCACCGTGCCAGCCTCGAACCGAGCCAGCGCAGCGACCTCTTCGCGCTCCAGCTGAGCGATATCGTCCAGCGCGTCCTCGTCCAAGGCGAGCGCGGCGTCCTCCTGCAGCACTCGTTCTCGCGCCTCGAGGTCGGCGAGCGCCTGCCGCGCATCGATGGCGCGGCGGGCGCCGGCGGCCGCCGTGAAGACCCGCATGCGGCCACGCGCGTCCGACAGATCCTTTTCCTTCGCCTCCCGCGCTTTCCGGGCGTCATTGAGGGTCGAGCGCAACATCTTCTCGTCGGCGGCCGCTGCGTCGATATCCGCCTGAGCCTTGTCCTTCGCCTTCTGCCTGATCACGAGCTCATGCGCCGCTTCGCCGACGCGCAGCTCGGCAGCATCCAGCCGCTCGATCCGTGCCGTTGCTGCCTTCGCGACCTCGTCGGCGTGCCCGTGCTGGGCCTCGGCTGCGGCCGAGCGAAGTGACGCAGTCTCCGCGACCTTCTGGTCAGCCTCAAGCTTGCGCCGCTCCTCGGCGGAGTCGGGATCGGCAAGATCGCGCTCGACGAGGCGCAGGCGCGCCTTCGCACTGTCGAGTTCGTTCAAGGATTGCTCGTATTCGCGGAAGGCGCCCTCCGCCTCCTGGCGGGCCAACGTGGCCGCGGCGAGCCGGCTCTCCGCTGCCGACAGGTCGCCCCTCGACTTCCTAGTCGCCGGTGTCCGCAACGCGCCATAGGCCATCTCGATGTTGGTGCGAATCGCGTCGAACCGCCGGCCGCCGGTCACGGCGCCGACCTCCGCCTCCAAAACGCCGTGGACCGTGTCGCGGACGATGCGGTTGGGGCTCTCGACCGCGAACGCGCTCGCCTGCTCAACCCAGAGCATACCAAGCGGGCCGCGCGCCTCGGAGTCGCTGCCACGGTTGTTGCCGCGCTCGAAGCCCAGAAGCTCCTGGAGAGCATCCTCGGCCGCATCGCTCTCGCGCCGGCCACCGCTGCCGGTCAGCCGGACTGAGGTGGACTTCATGAACTGCTTCTCGAGTGTCCAGGGCTGGCCGTTCACCATGAACTCAACCGTCACGCGCGGGGCAACGTCGTCGCCTATCGGCACGTAGGAACGGACCAGCTCCGTCTTGGCGGAGTGACGGATGAAGAAAGCCGCGCGCAGGGCTTCGAGCAGCGTGGATTTGCCCGTCTCGTTGGGCTCGACGACGATGTTGAGGCCGTCGGTGAAGCCATCGACGCGTAGGGGGTCGCGGAACTTGCGGAAGTTGGCGACCTCGAGTGACCTGAGGATCATCGCGCTGCCTCCGCTTCGTGCCGCATTGCCTCCACGTAGAGCCGCTCAAGCGCCGCGGCCGCGACACTCGCGTCGAGCCCTCCCCCGCCAGCGCGGGCCTCCAGTGCGGCGGTGGCGCCGGCCAGCGCGCCCTGGACGTCGATGCGGGCGATGTCCTCGAGCGTCGGGCGGGCGGTGAGGCCGCTGGCGTCCAGGTCGAGGTGCCGCAGCTCATGCGCGACGCGGTCCTCCAGCGCCGAGGTGATCGCGACGCGATCCGACAGGCTGGCGACGCCCGTGAGCTTCAGGTCGAGCAGCACGTTCGAGAGGCGCGCCTCGGACCGGAGACTTGCGACCTCGCGGTCCATGTCGTCGGCGGTCGTGACCTCCCAGCGCCGAGTGAGCCAGCGGTAGCGCCCGGTCTCGACGCGCTCGAACGCGGGGACGTCACCCAGTCGGACATCCGCTGCGATGCACGCGCCGGGCTCGTCGCGGCCGAACCGGTCTACCTCCGGCGTCCCGCTATAAGCCGTCCGGTCGCCGACGGTCAGGAAGCCGTGCCAGTCGCCAAGTGCGAGGTAGTCGAGGCCGGCCGAGCGGGCGCGGTCTGTCGGAATGAGGTTGGAACTCTCTCCCGAAGCGCCGAACTCGGTGATGGAACCGTGCGCGATGCCGATGCGCACCGCGCCCGGCGGAGTCGCCATGTCAACCATCGCGGCGGTGGGGTCCAACACCGTCTTCCGGTGCTCGAGCGGCGCTGGCAGCAGCCAGGCGCCTTCATCCATCTCGACCGCCTCGGGCCTGTCGATGATGCGAACGCGGGTGGGCGCCAGGCGGCGAACCCGACTCCACAGGCCTCCGGGGCGTGCGTGGTCGTGGTTACCAGGCATTAGCCACCAGGTGACGTTCACCCGCTCCATGCGCGACAGCGCCTGCATTACTACGCGGTCGCCCGGATCGACATTGTCGAAGACGTCGCCGGCCACAACGATGTGCGCTGCGCCGCGGTCGGAGGCGACCACCGCCAATCGGTCGATCGCCTCTAACCGCGCTTCAGAAAGCGCGGCGCTTACTTCGGCAGGAAAGCGCCCGAACGGCTTGCCGAGCTGCCAGTCGGCAGTGTGGATGAACTTGATCGTCGCCACGAATCACTCCCCGGTGGGCGCCCTCGCACAATCCTATGCGAGGGTGACAGATTTTGTCACGTCAGACCGTTAAACTTAGTTTCATCGGCGCGACGACTGCTAAGTCCGCTTTGAGCCGTGGTCGGCCCCGCCGCAATTGAAAGGATAATGCCTATGATCAACATCACCGACCTCGACTACACATCTCCGTCGACCGCGCCTCCCGGCGCGCTCCTGATCCACGCTGCGAAGGCGCCCAGCTATGCTGCGTGGCTGGCGATCGGCGGCGGCGGCCCGCGCAACTCCCTCACGATCGACAACGGTCCCCGCGGCTTCAAGGTGATGAATGGACAAGGCGCGCACGGTCCATTCCTGCTAGTGGCCAATCCTCGCTTCGTCGTCGATCCCCGGAGCGCGCTTAACGGCTTCGACAGTTCGCCCGAGCCGGGAACGCTCTTCATCACACCCAATGGTCCCGGCATCCTCGCCCGTACCGACCATTCGGAACTCGGCGTGATGCTCGATGGCACCCTGCTCGCCGACATCGATTACGGCGCATTCGCCGGCTTCCGTCATTGGCGGATCGAGGTTGGTGATCCGAACGGCGAGAGCGACGTGCTCTTCACCTATCGTCATCCGAGCCTGGACGAGGCCGCGTAGCGCGAGCCACTCAGGGAAGCGCGGGGAACTTCCTGCGGAACTCGTGCACCATGTCGCGCAGGGCGGCCGGCTCGACGACCTCGACCGCGTCACCCCATGAGTAAAGATGCCAAGTCATCTCAAGGTGGCCCGAGGCGTGGAAACGCACGATCAGCGACCCATCCTTGGCCTCCTCTGTCGTCTGCGTGGGGTGGAAAACGTAGCGCCGCGCATGGGCGGCAGCGTCGGGTCGGAAGCGCCACACGACCTCGCCATGCTCCTTCTCGCTCTCGTACGATCCGAATCCCTTCTCGGCATGCCGGCGCAGGTTGAACCCGGGATCGATCTCGAAGAAGCGGTTGAGCAGCTCGGCCTCGTAGATCTCCTCGACCCGGTAGTGTTGCAGGTTCGCCCGCGGTCCCTTCGAGGTATCCCGGGCAACCAGGTAGCGGCGGACGCCGAGAAGCAGCCCATGCGGCGCGACGATGCGCTCGTGCGGCTCGTCCTCATCTCGTCGTCGGTAGAGGATGCGGAGCAGGCTCGCGCCCTTGAGAGCCTCGTATATCGCATCGACAACCTCCTCGTTAGCGGCCGGCCGGGGACCGGGGCGCGCGGCGTGACCCAGCGCCTCGAGAACCGCCTCCTTGTCGACGTCGAGGCGCGTGCCCTGCTCGGGTGGTATGAGCGCCCTGACCTTCCGCTCTAGGCTGCGGGCGCGTGCCGCCTCCTGCTTCATCCCAGCGTGGTCGAGCTGCGATATCGCTTCCGCGAGCGCGACGAGCTCATCCGATGACGGCGAGAGAAGATGCGCAATTTGGCGGGCCGGGATCGACCAGCGCGCCCGGCGATCGTCTCCGATCGAGTACTCGGTCTGGGGAAAGGCCGCCTGCAGAGCGCCTGTCATTCGCTGAGCCGTACGCTCGGAGCACCTGAACTCCTCGATAATGTCCTCAAGCGTGACGCCACGACGCGCGGTCGCGAGCATCGCCAGCTTTAGCAGATCCTGCGCTTTAGCGAACGACATGCAAATTTCCCCGACAGATTTTGTCACCCTCATATGCTAGATAGGCTGCAGAGGGGAATATGCATGCGGCTTCTCGACGGCAAACTGCGGCTTTCGGCCTCCGACCTGATGCGATTCAAGGGCTGCCGCCATGCGTCCACGCTCGACCTGCGGCTCATCGAGGCAGGGGACATCGTGCCCGCGTCCGATGGCGAGCAGGCCGAGCTCCTCCAGCGCCAAGGCGACGCGCACGAGCTCGCGTTCCTCGAACAGCTTCGCGCGTCCGGGCGTTTGATCGCCGAGATTCCCAAGGACGGCATCCCGCTCGAGCGGTCGGTGGAGCTGACGCTCGAGGCGATGCGCGAGGGTCCAGATGTGATCTTCCAGGGAGCTTTCTTGAGCGGCGCCTGGGGCGGCTACTCGGACTTTCTCGAGCGAGTGGACCGCCCTTCCTCGCTGGGCGCCTGGTCCTACGAGGTCGTCGACACAAAGCTGAAGCGCAAGCCAGACCCGAAGCACGTCCTTCAGCTCTCGCTATACTCCGACCTGATCTCCGACGTGCAGGGGTTGCGTCCCGAGGCCGCGCATCTGCAGCTTGGCGGCGGCTCGCGCTTCACCGTCCGCCTCGCAGACGTCGCGTCGTACGCGCGCCACGCGCGCAGCGTTTTCGAGACCTTTCTGCGGGAACGACCCGAGACGCGGTCCGATCCCGTCTCGGCATGCAGCCTGTGCCGGTGGAAGGACCACTGCCGCGCTGCATGGGAGGCAACCGACAGCCTTTCTCTAGTGGCCGGCATCACTAAGTCGCAGCGCGGCAAGATCGAGGCGACCGGCGTAGCCACGTTGACCGGCTTGGCCGAGGTGCAGGAACGCATCCCCGGGCTCGCCGCCGGTACGCACGAGCGTCTGCAGACCCAGGCAAGACTGCAGATGGTGCGGAGGGCCGGCGGGCCGCCCGGCTTCGAGCTCCGCGACTTCGAGCCAGGCAAGGGTTTCGGCCTGCTGCCCGAGCCGGACGAGGGTGACCTCTTCTACGACATTGAGGGCGACCCCTACTACGAGGGCGGACTCGAGTATCTCCACGGCGTCTGGTTCAGGCAGGACGGCGAGTGGGCATTCCGCGCGTTCTGGGCGCATGACCGCGAGGCGGAGGGACGCTCCGTCGCTGAGCTGCTGGACTTCTTCGTCGACCACCTGCGCCGTCGTCCCAAGGCGCGGATCTACCACTACGCGAACTACGAGATTGCGGCACTGCGTCGCCTCACTGCGGAGCACCGCGTCGGCGAGGCCGCGATGGATCAGCTGCAGCGCGAACGTCGGTTCGTCGATCTGTTCAAGGTCGTGTCGGGCGGGCTTATCGCCTCGGAGAAGGGCTACTCTATCAAGGATCTTGAGGCATTCTACATGGAGAAGCGCAACGCGGAGGTCGCCACCGCGGGTGCGAGCGTCGTGTTCTACGAGAACTGGCGTGAGACCGGCAACGACGCGCTGCTCGAGAAGATCCACGACTACAACCGCACCGACTGCATCTCGACGCAGCTTCTACGCGACTGGCTGGTGCGCGACGCCCGCCCCACCGGAATGCCGTGGCCGCAGCTCGGCGAGCTGCCCGAGGGAGGCGCGCTGTCGAACATCGAGGGCGAGAACGAGGAGGTCGAGGCTCTCCGGGCGAGGCTCGCCCCCGTCCGGGCCCGCCTTGGCGAGGAGGTCGCCGACCTGCTGCTCGACCTCAATTCTTTCCACAAGCGCGAAGACAAGCCCGCGTGGTGGGCGATCTTCGATCGGCTCGAGCAGGAGAGCGCCGAGCTGGTCGATGACCTAGAGTGCATCCAGGGCCTCTATGCCATCGGCGAGCCCGTCAAGGTGACGGCCAAGTCGTTCGAGCGGACCTACCGCTTCCCGCCGCAGGAGACGAAGCTGCGCGCGGGCAAGAAGCCATGCGTGAAGCCGGCGGCGATGCCCGAGGACCTCGACCTGCGCGAGATCGACACCAACGCGAACATCGTTGTGCTGCGCCGCTCGACGGCGAAGGGGCCCCTGCCTGATAGGCTGGATCTCATCCCCGCCAAGCCCATCGCGAACGGTACGCTTCGTGTCGCAGTCGCCGCGGTCACCGAGGAGATCATCGGGGACACGGGCCAGGCTCGCGCGATCGAGCAGTTGCTAACACGGGCGTCCCCCATGTTCACCGATGGCCATCGCACCGGCGGGATCATTGATCCCGAGAGCGACGTGCCCGAGCAGACCATCGCCGCGATCGCCGCGATGGCTCACACCACGCTCGCAATCCAGGGGCCGCCGGGCACCGGCAAGACCTACGTCAGTGCGCTCTCGATCGTTGACCTTGTGCGTGCAGGGAAGCGCGTCGCGGTGTCGTCCAACAGCCACAAGGCGATCGGCAACTTGCTCGAGGCCATCGCAAAGCGAGCGGCGACCGAGGGCCAGCCCTGCCGCGTCGTCCAGAAGTCGGCCGGAGACGGCGACGAGGACGCGCATCCCGGCATCGTGCTGGTGTCCGACAACGACGCGCCCGAGATTGCGACGGCCGACGTGGTCGGCGCGACCGCGTGGCACTTCGCGCGCTACCCGGCACCGGCATTCGACTATCTGTTCATCGACGAGGCGGGCCAGGTGTCGCTCGCCAACATTCTTGCGATGTCGCGCGCGGCTCGCAACCTGGTGCTAGTCGGCGATCCCATGCAGCTGCCGCAGCCGCTCCAGGGCACGCATCCGGGCCGCAGCGGTGAGTCCTGCCTCGAGTATCTTATCGACGGCCACCGCGTGGTGCCGGGAGACCGCGGCATCTTTATGCCGGTCAGCCGGCGCATGCACCCTGACGTGTGCAGATTCATCTCCGCGGCAGTCTACGAGGAGCGGCTCCATCCGGACGAGGCCGCGGGCAATCAGGATCTACGTACGCCCGACGGTCGGAGCATCGTCGGCGCCGGCGTCCGCGCCGTCGCGCATCTCGGCCGCTCGCAGGTCAGTCCTGAGGAGATCGCTGCCATCCGCACCCAGATCGAGCTCGTCGTCGGCTCGACTTACCGCAGCCGCGACGGGGCCGAGCGCGTCGTCGGCTACGGCGACATCCTGGTCGTCGCGCCTTACAATGCGCAGGTGAATGCGCTGCGTGCCGCGCTCTCGGCGGCGGTACGCGTCGGGACGGTAGACCGCTTCCAAGGTCAGGAGGCGCCCGTCTGCCTAGTCTCTATGACCACCTCGAGCGGCGAGGAGCTTCCGCGCGACATCGCGTTCCTCTTCTCCCTCAACCGAATCAATGTCGCCGTCTCGCGCGCGCAGGCGTCTGCAGTGGTGTTCGCCAGCCCCCTCCTTCTCGAGACCCCCTGCCGCACGGTCCCTGAGATGATGCTCGTCAACGCGCTCTGCATGCTGCGCGAGCATGGGGGTGACAACTTCTGACGCCCACGCGTGCGAGAGTGGCTTCAACGGACGAAGGGAACACACGCTCATGGCTTACTGGGACATCGGACTGCACCACATCGTCGACGTGGACGGACAACTACTGGCGATCGACGCCGAGTTGATCGACACGGCATCTCTGCTCGCCAAGGCCAACCAACCGACAGACCGCACGCTCTGGATGGTTCGTGCTGGCGAGCGACGCCCGATGGACGTGAAGCAGCTCCTCCGCCTGTCGCGCGACGAGGTTCTATTTTTCGAGACCAGTCGCTCAAACCAATTCGCTCTACCGGAAAGGTTGGCAGCATGACGTTGATTGAATTTATCTTCCACCACAGCACGAAAAGGTCGAATTTGGGCGAGATCCGATATCGCTCGGCAGCTACGAAGGTGGCATAGTCATCCACGGGGGAGGGACTATGCCAAGCGAGACCGTACACAATCCTGATCAGTACATGACTGCGCTCCGGACGATCATCGCCGGAGGCCGGAAGAGAATCGGGCTTCTGCTAGGCGCTGGCGCTTCTGCCGGCATGAAGAAGGCGGACGGGACCTATCCTCTGATTCCAGCGGTTGCCGGTCTCACGACCTTGGTACTCGACGTTCTCGAGCCGGAGTATGGAAAGCAGATTGCCGAACTCAGGAAAGAGCTCGCGCCCAAGGACGACATCGAGACATTACTCTCTCGGATTCGGTCGCTGGCGAAGGTGATCGGGCCCGCCACTATCCATGGCCTGGATGGTCTGGGATACGCGCAATTCGGAGAGCGAGTGTGCGAGGAGATCGGCAAGGTCGTCAACGTCACACTTCCCGAGAGCGGCTCCGCCTACAGTGATATCGTCACGTGGATCACCGGTGCGGCGCGGGACCATCCGATCGAAATCTTCACGACCAACTATGACCTTTTGCTGGAGGAGGCCCTCGAACGAGTGCGCGCTCCCTACTTCGACGGCTTCACAGGGGGTCGTGAGCCCTTCTTCGACCCTGTCACTGTCTCGAATAACGATCTGCCCGCACGCTGGACCCGGCTTTGGAAGCTTCACGGGTCACTGGGGTGGTGCTCGAACGGCAAGGACGAGGTCATCCGGTCCGGGAAGGACAGTGCCCGACACTTGGTTTTCCCCGAACATCTGAAATACGAGCAGACCCAGAAAGCGCCGTATGCTGCCCTGCTCGACAGGCTGCGGGCCTTTCTCGCCACCCCGGACACGTTGCTGATCTCAGTCGGATTCTCGTTCGCCGACGCCCACATCTCGGCTCGCGTCGACGAGGGATTGGCGGGCAATCCCTCCGCGAGCGTGTTCGCGTTCCAGTTCCAGAATATCGGCAATGAGGCCTGTGCAAGGGAGCTCGGTCGACGACTTCCGAACTTCAGCGTCTACGCCCGCGACGCTGCGGTCGTGAACGGATCCGAAGGCGTATGGCGCGTTCCATCGGAGCTTCCGTCAAAGGACTGGGGTCCAATTCGATCCTCGTACTGGGCGGAACCTCAGGGCGGCGGGCAGCACGAATTCACGCTTGGGGCGATCGAACCATTTGCGCGCTTCTTCTCAGCATCCCGATCGACCCAAGTCTTCGTTACGCCGGTCGCGTCCACCGCGCCGGCCGCCGTCGCACCTGCGGCTTCAGTCGCATGATGAGCGAGCCAACCCTTCTCGGTCACGTTGGCGCTGTAGCGGGCGCCACGATCAGCGTGCGGCAGTTCGAAGGGACGGCGTCGGGGATCGCAATCATCGGAGGCCGCAGCTACCGCGTTGGCCAGGTTGGGAGCTTCGTCCGTGTCCCGCAGGGCTACCACGATTTGTATGGCATCATCTCTGACGTAGGAGCCACCGCCACCCCTGAAACCCTAGTCGACAGCGGGGCCAGAGGGGACCGCTGGATCAAGGTTCAGCTCGTCGGCGAGGTCGTGGAAGCGACGTTCGAGCGCGGGATAAGCCAGTATCCCGCGATCAACGATCAGGTGCATCTCGTCGTGGAGGAGGATCTTGCCCGAATCTACGGCACGACAGACGCGGGTCAGGTCACCATCGGGAGGCTGTCAGGAGCCGAGAGCATCCCCGTCCGCATCGATCTGGACAAGCTCGTTACGCGTCACTCCGCGGTGCTCGGCTCGACGGGTGCCGGCAAGTCGACCACAGTCACAAGCCTTCTCCGCTCGCTCTCTGTCGGACAGGGTGAGAACTCTGGCTTTCCCAACGCTCGCGTGCTGCTGATCGACATCCATGGCGAATATGGTCGCGCCCTGGGCGAGGTCGCCAAGGTGTTCCGGGTGAATCCACTCGAGAACGAGGAGCGGCTCTTCGTTCCATACTGGGCGCTGAACTTAGGCGACCTGCTCACCTTCCTTCTCGGAAAGACCGAGGAGAAGGCGCTCACCGCCATACATGATCGCATCCTCTCGGCAAAGACCACCGTCTCGGATCTGATGAACTGCCCTGGGGTCGACGCCAACTCGCTGACTGTGGACAGTCCCATCCCGTTCAGCTTGAAGGCTCTTTGGTTTCAGCTGATCGACCCAGAGATCAAGACGTGGCTCGAGAATACGCAGTTGAACTCTGCGCAGATCACGCCAGGCAATGCCGAGACGCTCACGGCGCCAACCTATCCGCTACCGGGGCAAGGTGGCGCGTCTCCTTTTGCAAACAAGACGAACGTCCTGTCGATTCGGCGACAGCTCGACCAGCTTCGGTCACGCCTCCTGGACCGTCAGTTCGATTTCATGCTACATCCGGGGCCTTGGGAGCCGGGCCTCGACGGGGTTCCCGCGAATGACCTGCCCCAACTTCTCGAGAGTTGGTTAGGGCATGACCGACCGATCACGGTGCTAGACCTATCGGGCGTGCCGAGTTCGATTCTCATGCGGCTGATCGGCGGCATCCTGAACATCATCTACGAGGCGCTCTTCTGGAGCCGGGAGATGCCCGAAGGCGGCCGTGCGCGCCCCCTGCTAGTGGTGATGGAAGAGGCGCACCGCTATCTGGGCCGCGAGGATGCGAGTCTCGCACGCGACGCGGTGCAGCGTATCGTGAAGGAAGGCCGGAAATTTGGCATCGGCGCGATGATTGTGAGCCAGCGCCCATCTGAGATCGACGACACAATCCTGTCACAGTGCGGCACCTTCTTCTCGCTACGACTTTCGAACGCGTCGGACCGCAGCAAAGTCCAAGCCGCTTTGCCCGACAGCCTGAGTGGGATCGTGGACAGCCTTCCAGTGCTCCGCACGGGTGAGGCCGTGATAACCGGCGAGGCCGCGAAACTGCCGGTGCGGTGCCGGATCACGCTACCGGAGGAAGGTAAGCGCCCCACTAGTGAGGACCCACGCGTGGCCCAGAGCTGGTGTAAGGAACGCGGTGACGAAAACTACGTGTCTGTCACGGCTGCTTGGCGATCTCAAAACCCACGATGGAAGGAAGACTAGATGGAACGACAAGCGGTGAGCTCATCCAATTTGGCATCGGTAGGGTACAACCCAGATTCGGAGACGCTGGAAGTGGAGTTCCTCTCCACCGGCAAGGTGTATGAGTACTACAACCTGCCGCAGTTCATGTATGATCGCCTTATGGAGGCTCCGTCTCTAGGCAAGTTTTTCAACGCCGAGATTAAAAACGCTTATCCTTGCAACCCTATCTGACAGCCAGCGCGCCCCGGAACTTCGCACGCTCGTAGTGGGGGCCGCCGTCCAATATATTCTCAGATCCTGTTTCGCGGTTCAGTTTGCCACAGGTCAGGCGCCTCCTCAGAAAGGCGACGAGAACAAATAGTGACCATTCGACTGTCGACGACGGTGTTTGCCGCCTTTGGTGGTACGGGTGACAACTTCTGACGCCCCTACCCGCTACGTTCGAGTCGAACAAGCTCGGACAGAGAAATGGCGACTGAACACGAATACGCGCTCCTTGGCGGAGTGAACCGCTCGAACGTCGGCAAGTGGCTCATGAGAGTCTCAGCGGCCGTGTCGGCCGCAGTCGTGTTCCTTCTCTTGGGCGCGGTGGACATCGCCAACCAGTTGGGCATGGATGCCAAGCTGCCGCCGAGCGTGCTGTCGCTGGTCGGTGCCGGCATGGTCTACGCCTGCCTCTACGCGCTCTTCGACCGATATGCCTGGCGCGTCCGCGCCGTCGGGAAGTGGCTGAAGCTGCCCGACATCTCGGGACGCTGGGCCTGCGAGGGTGTCAGCGTCGACCGCAGCCCGTCCGAGCGATGGAGGGGGACGGTAACGATCATCCAGTCCTGGGACCGGATCCGGGTCCATCTAGAGACGGACCGTTCGTCGTCGGACAGCATCGCAGCCGCCCTTCTACATGAGACAGGCACTGGCGACCGGCTGCTCTACCACTACCGCAACAATCCGTGGATCGGCGAGGCAGAGCTCCACTCGCATCATGGCTTCGCGGAACTGATCTTCGCTCCGGACGGCCGCACGGCGCGCGGCGAATACTTCAACGGCCGGGGTCGGAACACCTTCGGCATCCTCGAACTCGTGAAGGAGAACTGACAGTGACCCGCCAGATCGACTCCCGCCTGCGCACCCTCGCCCAGCGCCGCAAGGGCGGCGATCGGCTCAACCGAGTCTCCAAGGAACAGGCCGTGCTGCTCGCCCAAGACGGCCTGTCGATCGAGAGCTGGCAGCGCCGCGTCGGGACGCAGCCCCATACCCGCTATACGCTGGGAGCCATGGAGGCGGTGGAACGCCGCTACACGGAGATCTCAATCGAGACCGCGCTCCGAGTCGGCAGTCAGCTGCAGCAGAAGCTGTCGATCCCGGTCACGCTCCGGCTGCAGGGCTCCGTACCGCTCAACGTGCACATCCGGGGAGTGAGCGACGTCGACCTTCTCACGCTGGACACGCGCTTCCTGCGCTATGATCCCAATGGCCTACGTGCCTCGACCTATGGCCACTCGCCGCTGACCTCGACCGCCGTGCTCATGGCGTTGCGCCTTGAGGAGGAGCGCCTGCTACGCACGACTTTCCCGGCGGCCGCGGTCGACACCTCCGGTGGCAAGGCTATCACCATCGAGGGCGGTTCGCTGGCGCGCCCAGTGGACGTCGTCCCATCGCACTGGTGGGACACCGCCAACTACCAGGCGACCCAGGCGGAGCACGACCGTGGGGTCTACATCCTCGACAAGAAGGTGCCGGAAACGATCTCCAACCTCCCCTTCCTTCACATCAAGCGTGTCGGTGATGCGGATGACGCCGTGTTCGGCGGGCTCCGGAAGGCGATCCGGCTCACCAAGAACGTGAAAAACGATGCCGAGAACGAAGCCGCCGCGCGCAAGTTGCCCAGCTTCGACATCGCTGCCCTGCTCTACCACGCGGACCGTAACGCGCTCGCGCTCGGCCGAGGGCATGAGCTCGCCATTTTAGGGGAAACCCAGCGGTTCCTCGACTGGTGCTGGAACAACAAAGACGCGGCGAAGCGTCTCATGACGCCGGACGGCATGCGCACCGTGCTCAACACGGATGCGAAGATGGAGGGTCTGCGCGCGATATCGGTCGAGATGGACGCCTTGGCGCGCGAGGTCGCACGCGAGCAAGCTCCTTCGCTCAGGAATCTAGATCCGTCCTGGTCGCAGGTCGACGCCGCGCTGCGGCAGGCTAGGATACCGCTAGCGGCCTAGTTCGGGACAGGTTTTAGCCGTCGTCGATGCTGGCCAGACACCGAGCACGCTTTTGCTTGCTCCTCTGTCCATCACCGCGCCTCATCCCATAGAGGCGACAAGCTGGCGGCCGCGTGGCCGGTCACCGCAGGGCCTCAAGAACGTATTCAATCAAATGTAGTGGGTTCAATATGGCTGACGAACTTGGCGCTACCGCACTCCAAGCCTTCTTCGCGATTGCCGAGCGCTGGTCACTCAGCGAACTGGAGCAGATGCGCATCCTTGGGCTTACCAGCCGGTCCACTCTGCAACACTGGAAGGCGCAGGCGCAGCACCAAGCGCCACTCCAGCTTGAGCGAGATACGACCGAAAGGATCTCGTACGTGCTCGGCATCTACAGGGCGATCAACGTTCTACTGCCCATCCGGCAGCGCGCTGACGCTTGGGTCAGGGCCGCAAACAAGGCGCCGATCTTCGGCGGCCGCTCTGCGCTGGATAGGATGACTGCCGGCAACGTGAGCGATCTCTATGAGGTCCGGAAGTACCTCGACGCACAGCTTGTCTAGATTTCGATCACCAGATTTGGATCGAATCGACTGTTCTCAATCCGCCCGCCAAGCTGGCGCGGGCCGTAACCTTTTGGATTGCAGATCACTCGGCAGTTTCCTGCCTGGTAGTCGCAGCTCGAGTGGGTGTGGCCATGGACCCAGAGATCGGCGCCTCCCCGTTCGACCAAGTCTGTCATGCGCGATGCAAACGCAGGATTAAGCGCATCACCATCGAAGCGTGGATCAATGGAACGAGGGTCCGGTAGGTGGTGCGTGACAACGACGGTCCTTCGGATTCCGGGTGGCTTCGCATTGAGCTCCTCGGCCAACCAAGTCCGCGAGGTCCTGTGGAATGCGAGTGCGTCCGTAGGATGGAACCGCACATGCGGCCGAATTTCGATAAGTTCGTGGTCGCTTAGAAACCGCCAAGCTTCCGACATGGCCCTGTCGGGCGAAACTGGTGACGGGGCCATGAGCTCGTAATCGGTCCATAGGGTTGCGCCCAAAAACCGCACGTCTCCGATGGTCGCTGTTGCGTCCATCAGGAAATGAACGCCCAATTCGGTCGCTTTGGACATCGCCCTAGCGGCCTCCTCCGGGAGCAGCCTACCATACCATTCGTGATTGCCCGGCACGTAGATCACCGAACGCCCATCGGCTCGATCACCAAGCCAGCGAACTGCTTCAGACGCCACATGGATGTCGCCGGCCGCCACAATAACATCGAACTCGGGCTTGGGATCCGGGAGCTCCCAGCAGCTCTGCTCGATGTGAAGGTCGCTTAGTATCCAGAGGCGCACGTCAGATCCTTCCGCGTTGCCGAACGCCGGCTGCGTTATCCTCCTCGCAATGGCGTTCAAAACGCCGATCGAGAATCCGCGACAGCGTCGGTTGTCGAATGCCGATCAGGCGGCTCCCATCAGCTCAACTGTGTCTCTCTCTCGATGTTCGCTCTAAAAGCTGCGGAGCGAAACTTCGAGGCCGATACTGCGGAGCGTACACATGCTCCATCAACCATGCCTCCTCGTCATAGCGACATGATGAGAAAACCTCCTTGGCCCAGACACGCTCCGACGCGCTCCATCGGTAACCTCGCCGCCGAAGCTTATCTTTCACCTCGAAGTTAGCCCCGACAGCGCTGATTAAAATGGAGGTCTCGGCAGCTGCGTCGAGCAACTCGCGGAGCGCAGTACGACCATCTTGCATCTCGACGCCAAGCAACGTCAGGACCGCGTCGACGTCACTCTCTGCGCGATGACCATCGAAAAACCAGCCCGCCTGTGCGCACAGCCAGCCGAGGCCTCGCCCGTCGAAGCCACTGCCCCGCCAGTCAACCTCCTGGCAAGAGCAGCACCAAGCCAATCCCACCGCGCCAGTCAGTCGGTGCTCTACGAACTTGCGATCAAAGGCGGCGTGATGCGCGATTACTACCTGGGCCGAGCACAGAAGAGCCTCGGCGACAGCGTCATTAATTCCACGCCCCACCAGATCCGCATCGGTGATCCCAGTGAGCCGCGTGATTTCCGGATCTAAGGATCGTCCGGGATCCTCCCGCCAGCACCACGCTCGTTCGGTTTCCACTACGCGTCCGGCGCCATCGAAACGGAATCGACGGACTGCTAGCTCGATCACCCGATCTATCGCTGGATCCAACCCCGTAGTTTCTACGTCAACAATAACGCCAATCGAGGTTTCGTCGTCAGGCTCTTTCAGCAAGGCCACTTCGTCTTTCAGCGCCAAGCGCCGGAGGACGCGAAAATCGCGGTCAAGCCCGAGACGCTCGGCTGCCACGTTGACATCGACCTCATTGAGCATGTGCTCTTCTCCGTTCGACGCGCTTCGGAGAGTGAAACGCGCCAAGAAGGATACGGGTGGGACGGGGAGCGGCGAGAAAAACTTGTGTGATCAAGGACGACTGAAACCAGCCCAGCAGGCTTCCGCGTCGTCTATCGATCCCGCCAATAACCGATTATTTTCAATATTTTAATACGAATCTGTGAGGTGAAAGAGCGGATAGAAATTCCGGCTACCTTCTAATATTCCAGCTTACTTCTGTGTTTGACACCGCGGCGGTCACCGGCTGCACTTCTACGTGCAGGTCGATGCGGTCGAGCAGCGGGCCGGACACCTTGGCCTGATAGTCCGCGGCGCATCGCGGCGCCCGCGCGCAGGCAAGCGCCGGATCGCCGAGATGGCCGCAGCGGCACGGATTCATCGCGGCGACCAGCTGGACGCGCGCGGGAAAAGTGACGTGCGCGTTGGGGCGCGCCACGCTCACCACTCCGGCTTCGAGCGGCTGACGCAGCGAATCGAGCACCGCGCGCTGGAACTCGGGCAGTTCGTCGAGGAACAGCACCCCGAGATGGGCGAGGCTCACTTCACCCGGCTTGACCCGGAGCCCGCCGCCGGTGAGCGCCGCCATCGACGCCGAATGATGCGGGCTGCGGAAGGGCCGGGCTCGGGTGAGTCGCCCGCCCGACAGCGTTCCCGCGACCGAGGCGACCATCGAGACTTCGAGCGCTTCGGCAGCATCGAGCGGCGGCAAGATCCCCGGCAGACACGACGCGAGCAGCGACTTGCCCGCGCCCGGCGGCCCCACCATCAACATATTGTGCCCGCCCGCCGCCGCGATTTCGAGCGCGCGCTTCGCGGTCTCCTGCCCCTTCACCTGGGCGAGGTCGGGACCACGGCCGGGCGCCTCCATCTCGCCCGGCGGCGCGGCGGGCAGCAGCTGATTGCCCTTGAAATGGTTGAGCAGCCCGATCAGGTCGGGCGCTGCGACGACTTCGACCGACCCAGCCCACGCCGCCTCGGGTCCTTGTGCCACCGGGCAGACCAGCCCCTTACCCTCGGACGACGCATGCAGCGCCGCGAGCAGTACGCCCGGCGAAGGCGCGATCCGTCCGTCGAGCCCGAGCTCGCCGACCACAACATAGCCCGACAGCGTCTCGGCGTCGGCGACGCCCATCGCGGCCAGCAAGGCAAGCGCGATCGGCAAGTCGAAATGTGAGCCTTCCTTGGGCAGGTCCGCCGGCGACAGGTTGAGGATGATCCGCTTGGGCGGCAGCGCCAGGCCGATCGCCGCGATCGCGGCGCGCACCCGTTCGCGGCTTTCGGCCACCGCCTTGTCGGGAAGCCCGACCACGACGAAGCTGGGCAGCCCGGCGACGAGGTTGCACTGCACCTCCACACCGCGCGCTTCCAGCCCCAGATACGCCACCGTCGACACGCTCGCGATCATGCGGCCACCCCCTCGGATGGAGACCATAACCGCTTTTATCCGTTGTGAAACGGATCGCCGCCAAAATGGAGCATCGCGCGTGGCTGTCTTGCATGAGCAACACACAACCCCCACATCGCCGGTCATGCCCCGTGCACGCAAGAGCCCTGTCGTCCGGATCGTCCTGCTGGTGACCGGCTTCGTGCTGATCGCGGCGACGCCTTTGGTGGGGATCATCCCGGGTCCGGGCGGCATCTTCGTGTTTGCCGCCGGGCTGGTCCTGGTGCTCCAGAACTCCAACTGGGCGCGCAAACGCTTCGCCCGGCTCAAGCGCCGCTGGCCGCGCTTCGGCCATTACAGCGACATGGCGCTCCGCCGCCGCAGCTTTCGGCAGCGCCAGCAACGTGCCACAGACGCCGCCATGGCCAAGGCCGAGGCCGAGATGCTCGGTTTTCCGGCAGACCCGCGTTGACTTGCGGTGAACTTGGCCATATGGGCACCCGACACGCGGCCGCTCCAGTAGCGGCCCTTTTACGTTCCAGATTACCGAGGATGAGCGATGAAGCGGACCTTTCAGCCGAGCAACCTGGTGCGTGCGCGCCGGCACGGCTTCCGCAGCCGGATGGCGACCGTCGGTGGCCGCAACGTGATTCGCGCCCGCCGTGCGCGCGGCCGCAAGAAGCTGTCGGCCTAACCGCCGTACCGCTCGCGCGGCTCACCGAGCGCAAGCACTATCTCGCCGCCAATGCGGGGAAGCGGGCGCCCATGCCCGGCTTCGTCCTGCTCGTGCGGGCGCGTGACGATGCCGATCCGACGGTCCGGATCGGCATTACCGTATCCAAAAAAGTCGGCAACGCAGTCGTGCGCAATCGCATGAAGCGCCGCTTCCGCGCGCTTGCCCGCGAAGTGCTTCCGCAAGCCGGCATTCCCGGCGCCGACCATGTGCTGATCGGCCGGGGCGGCGGGATCGAGCGCGATTACGACGCACTCAAGGCCGAGCTGGCCAAGGCATGCGCGAAGCTCGCCAGATGATCGCCCGCCTGCTCATCGCGATCGCGCGCTTCTGGCAGCTCGTGCCGTCGCGAATCCTGCCGCCCAGCTGCCGCTATGCGCCCAGCTGTTCGGCCTATGCAATCGAAGCGCTTCGCCGCTATGGAGCGCTCAAGGGCAGCTGGCTTGCCTTGCGGCGCATCCTGCGCTGCCATCCATGGGGCGGGCACGGCTACGATCCCGTGCCATGACGGACCTTTCCGGGGAACATCGGTGAAAAAAGACGACCAAAAGAATTTCGTGATCTTCGCAGTGCTGGCCGCGCTCATTCTGTTCGGCTGGCCGCAGATCGCGCATTGGGTGTTCCCGCAGCAACAGCCCGCCCCGGTCAAGATCGAAGGCGGCAAGACCACCCCGGTCACCAATCCCGGCGCCGATCCCGCTGCCGACTCGCCCAAGGCGATGCGCGACCGCCAGAGCGTCCTCGCCGAGACCCCCCGCGTGCAGATCGAAACGCCCAAGCTGCGCGGCTCGATCAACCTGAAGGGCGCGCGAATCGACGATCTCGTCCTGGTTCAATATGCCGAGACGGTCGCGAAGAACTCGCCACCCATCCGCTTGCTCTCGCCGGGCGGGGCCAAGGGCGCCTATTTCGCGCAGTTCGGCTGGCAAGGCGCCGGCGTCGCGGCACCCGACGCCAACACGATCTGGCAGGCGAGCGGCAACCGCCTTACCCCGACGACACCGGTAACGCTGAGCGCACAAAGCCCGACCGGGCAGGTGTTCCGCATCGAGCTGTCGGTCGACGCGAACTATATGTTCAACGTCCGCCAGACCGTGGCGAATCTCGGCAATGTTCCGATCTCGGTCACGCCCTTCGCGCTTGTCTCGCGCGCCGAAAAGTCGACCGATGTCGATCAGTATGTGGCGCATGTCGGCCCGATCGCGGTCTCGCAGGGCGCCGCCAACTATGTGAACTACAGCGAGGTCGACGCTGGCACGAAGGCCTTTTCGACCACCGGCGGCTGGGTCGGCTATACCGACCATTACTGGCTGACCGCAGTGGTCCCCGACCAGCGCCTTCCGGTCCAGCTCCAGCAGCGCCAGACGCCGGCCAAGAGCTACCAGGCCGACTATCAGACCGCCGCGCCGCTCAGCGTCGCTCCGGGCAAGAAGATCACCTATTCGAGCCATTTCTTCGCCGGCGCGAAGGAAGTGAAGCTGCTCGAGGACTATCAGAGCAAGCTCGGCATCGTGCTGTTCGATCGCGCGATCGATTGGGGCTGGTTCGGCTTGATCGAAATACCGATCTTCTATTATCTCGACTGGCTGTTCCGCCTCGTCAAGAATTTCGGCGTCGCGATCATCCTTCTGACGATCACGATCCGTGCCTTGCTCTTCCCGATCGCCCAGCGCCAGTTCGCCTCGATGGCGAAGATGCGCGCGGTCCAGCCCAAGATGAAGGCGCTGCAGGAACGTCACAAGGACGACAAGCCGCGCCAGCAGCAGGAGATCATGAAGCTCTACAAGGAGGAGAAGGTGAACCCGCTCGCGGGCTGCCTGCCGATCCTGCTGCAGATCCCGATCATGTTCGCGCTGTACAAGGTGCTGCTGCTGACCATCGAAATGCGGCACCAGCCCTTCGTGCTGTGGATCCACGATCTCTCGGCGCCCGATCCTTTGCTCGTGCTCAACCTGTTCGGGCTGCTGAACTTCACGCCGCCCTCGTTCCTCGCGATCGGCGTGATTCCGATCCTGCTCGGCATCTCGATGTACTTCCAGTTCAAGCTCAACCCGGCCCCGATGGACGATATGCAGAAGCAGATCTTCTCGATCATGCCGTGGATGCTGATGTTCCTGATGGCGCCGTTCGCAGTGGGCCTGCAGGTCTACTGGATCACGTCGAACGTGCTGACCATGGCGCAGCAATGGCTGCTCTATCGCCAGCATCCGGCGCTCAAGGAGCCGGTCAAGAAGGAAGCGAAGGCCAAGTGACCGACGCCTTCACCGAAGACCAGATCGAGGCCGCGCGGAAGATCTTCGCCGGCCCGATCACGTTCCTCAAATCGGCACCCAAGCTGGAGCATCTGCCCAACCCGGTGGTGCCCGAGGTGGCGTTTGCCGGCCGTTCGAACGTGGGCAAATCGTCGCTGCTCAACGCGCTGGCCAATCGCAATGCTCTCGCGCGCACTTCGAACACGCCGGGGCGCACGCAGGAGCTCAACTTCTTCGACGTCGGCGAGCCGCTCAAATTCCGGCTCGTCGACATGCCGGGCTATGGCTTCGCCAAGGCGCCCAAGGACATGCAGCGCCAGTGGCGCTATCTGGTCAACGACTTCCTGCGCGGCCGCGACGTGCTCAAGCGGGCTTTGGTGCTGATCGATTCCCGCCACGGCATCAAGGACGTCGACAACGAGATCCTCGACATGCTCGACACCGCCGCGGTCAGCTACCGGATCGTCCTCACCAAGACCGACAAGATCAAGGCGACCGATCTCGCCGAGGTTCGTGCCCGGACCGAGGCGGAAGTGCGCAAGCGCCCCGCCGCGCACCCCGACCTCATCGTGACGTCGAGCGAGAAAGGCATGGGGTTGCCGGAACTTCGCGCCGCGGTGCTGGAGGCAGTGGGGTGACCAGCCAGCCACGCCTTCATCCGGCAAAGGCCTGAACTCGCAGGCCTAGGGTCAACTACCTATGCACACACGGAAAAACCCGTAGTCGGCCACATTCGAGCTAAAATGGAACGGTGACCCTCGCGCACCGCCCTTTCGCCACCGGCATCGCCGAGGCCGTTTACGGCCGCTGGGTGGCGCTGCCCGAAGATCTGGTCCGCGCCCAGATCATCGCGGTGTCGCACGGCTATTCCTTTACCTTCGCCATGTCGATGATCGTCACCATCGCGATGATGGCGATGTCCTCCGACACCGAGCATCTGGTCCTCCGCGTCGCCGCACTCGTCTTCCATCTCGGCATCCTCGGCGGGTTCTTCGTGCGGTACATACGCCTGCACAAGCATGACTGGCGCGTCGACACTTCGCGGCACGCGATCAACATGTCGCTCGCCCAGGCGGGGCTCGCCGCGTTCGGCTGGATGGTGTTTCTCGGTGCCTGCGGGATGGGTGCGAACGATCACCAGCTGATCGTCATCGTCGCAGTCATGGCCGGCGTAACCGCGATCGGCGCGCTGCGCTACGCTGCGCTCCCACCTGCGAGCCTCACCTTCCTGCTCACGGCCAACCTCGTCAGTCTGGTTTTTGCGGTGCTGTGGAGCATGCCCGTCGGCATGATGGTGTTCCTCGGAGCGTTCGTGCTGCTGCTCGGCCGCTTCGTGCTCCAACAGGCCAACCTCGTCTCCAGCCAGTTCGAATCGGGTCAGGCACGCGCAAAGGCAGAGCATGAACGCGATCTGCTGCGCGCCGAGGCGCAGCGCGAGGAATGGCAGCGCCACGCCGCCGATGCCGAGGCGCGCACTCGCATGGAGGCCGAGAGCCGCCGCGCTCGCGACGGGGAAGTGCGCCGGATCGCCGGCCAGTTCGAACATATCTTCGTGCGCAGCATCACCGATCTCGCCGCCGCGGCCGATCAGACGCGCCAGTCGGCGGCCTCGCTGGTGCACAGCGCGCGCGCCTCACAAGACCAGGTTCGCGGCGTCGTCAGCCATCTCGGTGAGGCCGATGACGGCGCCGCAATCCTGCTCGGAGAATCAGACAATCTCGGCCGTTCGCGCGCCGCGGTGGAAGCGAGCATCGCCGCGCAGGAACAGACCACGGCACACCTCCATGCGCTGTCGCTCGCCGCCGACGATCGCTTCGCCACTCTGGTCGGCTATACCGGTAGCGCCGGCACCATCGCCGATCTGATCGCGGATGTCGCGGCGCGCACCAATTTGCTCGCGCTCAACGCCTCGATCGAGGCGGCCCGCGCGGGCGAGGCGGGCCGCGGCTTCGCGGTGGTCGCGCAGGAAGTGAAGGCGCTCGCCTCGCAGACCGCGGCCGCCACCAAGGACATTCGCTGCCAGCTCGGCCAGATCGATGCCGCAGTCGGCGCGACCGCCAGCATCGTCAGCGAGATGCGCGCCGGCTTCGCGCGCATCGGCGAAGTCGCCAATGCAGTCGAGCAGGCGATGGCGCACCAGGGCGGCGTCATCCGCTCGATCCAGCTATATGCCGGCGCCGCCGCCGCACTCACCTCCAGCCTTCATGGCACCGCCACGGTCGCCGAGCATGCGGCCGACGCTGCAGCCGGCGTCACCGAAGAGCTCGGCAGTGTGACCGCCGACCTCGTCGAGAAGACTCAGCTGCTGATGCGCGAGATGCGCAGCTTCATTGCCACGCTAGCTGCCTGAAGCGGCCGCGAGGCCGCACAATCAGGCCGGGTTGTGCTTTGCCAGAAACGCTTCGAGCGCCTTGAGGAACTCGAGTCTATCCTCGCTGCGGCTGAAATGATGGTCGGCCTCGGGTTGCTCGATCCACGTCACGTCCTTGCCCGCCGCCTTCAGCTTCTGCGCCATCACCCGCGAATGGACCGGCGGCACCACCCGGTCCTTCTTGCCGTGGACGAGCAAGAGGGGAATCGAGAATTCCTCGGCATGGTGGACCGGCGAAACGCTCTTCAAATCGGGCGCCTGCATCTTGAGCCAATCCTTGCGCGCACCGGCGCCGAGGAAGTTGCGATCATGGCCGATCATCCGGTTGAGATCGGACACCCCGGCATAGGCGACCGCGCAGCGATAGAGCTTGCCGTCGCGCTGTGCCGCCCGCATCGCCGCATAGCCGCCATAAGAGGCACCGACCATGCAGACCCGCCTGGGATCGGCGATGCCGAGCTTGGCCAGCTCGGTGACGACGTCGTTCAGATCGTCCTGCATCGCGAGGCCCCATTGCCCCTGCCCCTTTTCGGTGAACGGCGTGCCATAGCCTGAGGAGCCGCGATAATTGGGCTGCACCACGGCATAGCCCCGCTCGGCGAGGAACTGCGCCCACCAGTCCCATTCCTCGGTATCCCGGGCGAAGGGGCCGCCGTGCGGCATCACGATCAGCGGCAACTTGTTCTTCTTGCCGAAAGGCAAGGTCAGTACCGCCGCGATCTCCAGCCCGTCGCGGGCCTTGTACCGGATGGTACGCACCGGATGCATCCGCTTCAGCCCGATCGTACTGTTGTTCATCTTGAGGAATTGCATCGAATCGTCGGCGGCGCGGTACAGGAAATAGGCGCCGGGCGCATTGACGCCCCCAACATGCACGATCGCGGCGGAACGATCGCGGCTGAGCGAGACGATGCGCGGCTCGCCGCCCTTGATCTTGGCCGCGACAGTCTTGTGCATCGCCTCGAGCGCCGGATCGGTCCAGCGGATGCCGGGTTTGTCCTCGTTCACATAGACGCCGAGATAGTTGAAGCCGCTGGCGTCGCGCACCAGCCCGCCAATATCATAGCCCTTGGTCGCAAACAGCTGCTTGCCGCGCGCCAACGTCTCCAGATCGAGCTCCCAGAGCGCTGAATAGCCCTGTTCGTCGTCGGCGATCATCACCGCCCTGCCCGGCTCCTTCAGGAACATCGCAGGGACGGTGAGCGCCTCCTTGTGCGTGCGGGCGCGGTCGATCGTCCTGAAGCTGCCCTTGGCGCTATCGCGGTAGACCACGCGGCGGGTACGGCCATCGAGCGACATGCCATAGCCCATCCGCACCGCGCCGCTGCCATCGGCATACCAGTTGAAGATGCCTTCATTGCCGCGCACCACGGTTTTGTGTCGACCGGTCGAGACGTCGATCTCGTCGACTTGCGGCCAGAAGCCGGGTTCGCTGGTGTAGAGCGAGGTCTGCGACGCCATCAGGATGCGCGGCGTACCGTCGCTGGCGGTCCAGATCACGTCATCGGCGTCCTGTGCTGCATCGCGGCTGGATAATTTGGTCAGCTTGACGCTGGTGGCATTCACGCCCAGCGCGCGGCTCACATAGATGTCGTCGCCCTCATAGGGAACGAGCTGGCCGATGCCGATCACCAGCCATTCGTCATTGACCCATGACCACCAGTTGAGATCGGCGTCGCCCAGCCCGACGAGGCGCGCTTTGCCGCCGTCGAGTGGAATGATCGCGAAATACTGGGTGCCGTTGACGGCGACCTTCGCTGCGATCGCCTTGCCGTTCGGGGAGAGTTCCGGTCCCTCGAACGAAGGGATTTCGGCGAACACCGCCGTATCGAATTGCGCGGAAGTCTTTTCCGGAGCCGGCGTCGCGGCCTTCTCCGCAGACTGCGCCATCGCCACCGCCGCCGACACGGCGAGCCCGCCCGCCACCAGCAGGCGCAAACCCCAACGCGACATGCATTCCCCCAATTTCATTGCCCGGCACCGATGCTGTCGTTTTTCGCGCCCGATCGCAAGCCACGCGAGGTTGCCCCTCGGCGATACGCTGGCTATCCCCCCGGCATGCTCAAGCTCATCATCGGCAACAAGGCCTATAGTTCCTGGTCGCTTCGCGGCTGGCTCGCGTGCAAGCAATCGGGGCTGCCTTTCGAGGAAGTCGTGGTGCCGCTCTACGACCAGGATTGGGACAAGCGCCGCGAAGGCGCCGAGTTCGCGCCATCCTCGGGCAAGGTGCCGATCCTGTGGGACGACGACGCAGTGGTGTGGGACAGCCTCGCGATCGTCGAATATCTCAACGACAAGACCGGCGGCACCAGATTCTGGCCCGAAAGCCCGGCCGCCCGCGCCATGGCGCGGTCGATGGCCGCGGAGATGCATTCGGGCTTCGCCAATCTGCGCCGCAAGCACACGATGAACATCCGCCAGGTTTATCCGCCGAGCGCGCCCGATCCGGACGTGGTACAGGAGTTGAGCCGGATCATGGAATTATGGGCGCAGGCGCGCGCGCGGTTCGCGGGCGACGGCGAGTTCCTGTTCGGCGAATTCGGTGCGGTCGACATCATGTTCGCGCCGGTGGTCACGCGGATCGTGACCTATTCACTGCCTGTCCCCCGCTTCGCGCATACCTATATGCTCGCCGTGCTCCAGCACCCGTTCATGCAGGACTGGATCGCCGGCGCGCAGGAAGAAGATTGGGTGATCGAGCAGTTCGAGATGCCGGCGAACGGCTGAAGCGGTCAGACAGGAACGCGCGAATATTCGTCGGCCTTGACGCGGATCGTATCCACTTGCTCGCGCGCGACGTTACCGATGCCGATCAGGTGCGCGCCCGAGAACACCGCCAAATCGGCGACGGTCACAATGGCCACGGACAAGAGGAGCATCCAACGCATAAGATTGGTCATACGCCTCTATCGATGAAGCTCGGCTGAATCGCTTGTTATGGAAAACTACAGGGTTCGACCGTCCTTGCGCCGAAACCCCTCTCCCGCGGCCAGATGCATGTCGATGTCGGGATAGTGACAGTCGGTTTCCGCCGGCCGCCCCACTGCGATGAACACGCAATCGGCATTGCTCCGGTTCTGCAGCACGTGGCCGTTGCCGTCGCCCTTCGGGAATGCCGCCACGTCACCCGGCCGCATCACCGTCTCGCCGCTATCGTCGACCAGCACCGCCTCGCCGCTGAGCATCACGACGAATTCGTCCTCGCCTTCATGCCAGTGCCGCTGCGACGACCATGCGCCGGGCCTGAGTGTGACGTGGCTGAACCCGAAATCGCCGATCCCGCTCACCGGCCCCAGCCGCCGGTACCAGCGCCCCTGCACCGCGTCCGCATAGGGCGGCGGATAGCCGGTGGCATTGGTCTGCGGGATTGTATCCAGATCGAGCTTGGGCAATGCCACCTCCGCTAGTTGTGGAGAGCCTTTTGCCCGACGTCGTTGAACTCACCAAGGCGCTGATCGCCGCCGAGAGCGTAACCCCTGCACGCGGTGCCGTGTTCGACGTGCTCGAGGCGGCGTTGGTCCCGCTCGGCTTTGCCGTCGAACGCTTCGTCGAAGGCGAGGCGCCCGACGGCCCGGTCGAAAACCTGCTCGCGACCCGCGGCAGCAAGGGACCGCATTTCGCTTTTGCCGGCCATCTCGATGTCGTTCCCCCCGGCTCGGGCTGGACCGGCGACGCCTTCGCGCCTGAGATCCGGGGCGACCTGCTCTACGGCCGCGGCGCGGTCGACATGAAAGGCGCGATCGCCGCGTTCGTAGCGGCGGCGGCGCGCGTGCCGGCGGACGGCAAAATCAGCCTGATCATCACCGGCGACGAGGAAGGCCCCGCCACCTTCGGTACGCCCAGGCTGATCGAGCGCATGGCCGAACGCGGCGTGCGTCCCGATCTCTGCCTCGTCGGCGAGCCCACATCGGCAAACCGGCTTGGCGACACGATCAAGATCGGCCGCCGCGGCTCGACGGTGATCTGGGTCGACGTGCCGGGAAAGCAGGGGCACGTCGCCTATCCACACCTCGCCGACAATCCGATCCCCCGCCTTGTCGCGGCACTCGCCGAGATCGACGAACTCGTCCTCGATCAGGGCAATGACTGGTTCCAGGCCTCGAACGTCGAGGTAACGGACATCTTCACCGGCAATCCGGCGACCAACGTCATCCCCGGCAATGCCAGCGCCCGGCTGTCGGTCCGCTTCAACGATCTGCACAACGGTCCCGATCTGATCGCGCGGATCGAGGCGGTGGTGCAGCGACATGCCCCCGGCGCGCAGGTGCGCGGCACTGTCTATGGTGAGGCGTTCCTCACGCAGCCCGGCGCACTCTCCAGCCTCGTCGCCGGTGCGATCGAGGCAAAGCTTGGCGTCACGCCCGAACTCTCGACCAGCGGAGGCACTTCGGACGCGCGGTATCTGGTCAGGCTGTGCCCGGTAGTCGAATTCGGGCTGATCAACGCGACGATGCACAAGCTCGACGAAGCGGTGGCACTGGCCGATCTCGCGGTATTGACCGATGTGTACGAGGAAGTGCTGCGGCGGGTTCGGGGCTAGCCCGCGATCCGTCGCGGTTCGACATCGCGGACCCAGGCGAGGAATTCCTCTTCGGCCATCGGCGTCGCGACCGCATAGCCCTGCAGCACGTCGCAACCGATGACACGCAGCACTGCGGCCTGCGCATCGCTCTCGATACCCTCGGCCACCGCCTGGCAGCCGAGCCCGTGGATCAGCCCGATCACTGCCTGCGCGATCGTCCGCGCCTCGGGCTGATCGACGACATGCTCGATCACGCTGCGATCGAGCTTGACCCGGTCGACCGGCAATTGCCGCAGCCGCGCGAGATTCGAATAGCCGGTGCCGAAATCGTCGATCGCGACACTCGCGCCGTCGGCCCGCAGCGCGGCGATCGCCTCGAGCACTTCGCTCGAGCAATGCATCGCCAAGGTCTCGGTGATCTCGAGTTCGAGCAGGCTGGCCGGCGCGCGCGCCGCGTGCATCGCAGCGCGCAGGCGGCGGAAGAACTCGGCATGATCGATCTGACGCTGGCTGATATTGACCGCGAGGCGCTGCTGGATACCCAATTTGCCCCAGCGCGAGATCGTCTCGGCGACGCTGGCGACCACCCAGTCGCCGATCTCGACGATCAGTCCGGTTTCCTCGGCACGCTGGATGAACGCCCCCGGCAACTTGAGCCCGTCGGGATGCCGCCAGCGTAGGAGCGCCTCGGCGCCGACGATGCGGCCATCGACGGCACTCACCTGCGGCTGGAAGACCAATGCGAACTGGTCCTTGTCGACCGCGGTGCGCAAGTCGCTCTCGAGCTGCGCACGCTCGGCGATCTGCGCCGCGAGGAACTCGCTGAAATGCTCGGCGCGCCCGCGCCCGAGCGCCTTGGCGTGGTACATCGCCGCATCCGCGGCACGCATAAGCTCATGTAGCGTATCGCCATGATCGGGGCGTATCGCGACGCCGATCGAGGCGCCGATCGAGATTTCCTGGTCGGCGAGGTCGAACGGTTCGGAAAGCGCGAACAGCACCCCGCGACCGATCCGGTCGGAGTCGCGCAGCGTGCGGATTTCGGGGAAGAACATCGTGAACTCGTCGCCCGCAAGCCGGCCGATCAGCGGCGGACGAATGCTGCCCTCGGCCGCGAAACGATCGGCCACGGCGCGCAGGCGATTCGCGACCATGCCGAGCAGCACGTCGCCGGTGGCATGTCCCAGCGTGTCGTTGACTGCCTTGAAACGATCGAGATCGATGAAATAGAGCACTGCGTTCGCACCCGGCGGCAGTTCGGCGAGCATCCGCTCCGCGGTACGGCGAAAATTGGTGCGGTTGGCAAGCCCGGTCACGGGATCGAACATCGCGAGCCGCTGGACGCTTTCGAGATTGTCGTGGAGCTGGCGAAACAGTCCGTCCATTGCGCGCGCCAGGGGCGGCACGCAGCGGCGTACTTCTTCCGGAATTTCACTCTGGAGATCGCCATTGGCGGCGCTGGCGAGCCGCTCGATCGCCGAGTCGATCGCCCCTGCGGTCGAGGCGATGCTGCGCTCAGCCGATGCCCAGCACATCACCCCGCAGACGATCGCCGCGATCAGCGCGCGGCCGGCCGATTCGACGGTGATGGTACCTTCGGACGCCGCGGCAACAGCGAGGATGAACGCCACGGCCCCGGCGCACATCGCGAACGCGATGGCTCGGCTCTTTAGCGAAAACCCTTCCACGCTGCCGCTCTATCCCCGCTCCATATCCCCGGGGCTTAATGTTGCAGACAGAAGTTAAGAATTTCGTGGCGGCGCGGCACGCGGACGGCGCAGCACGATATAGAGCGCGCCGCTGCCGCCGTGGCGCGGATGCGCAGTGCGGACCGCCGCGATCCGATCCGCATGGCGCGACGAGGCGAGCCAGTCGCCCACCGCCGCACGGATCGCGCCGCGTGCGTGCGGCCGCTCCGATTCGGGCCGCGGCGGCTTTCCGGTGATCAACAGCAATACGCGGTCGCCCTGCCGGATCGCCTGCTCGAGCCCGCGATCGAGCCGGTCATAAGCCGCGGACAGGGTGTGGCCGTGCAGATCAATGCTGGATTCGGGTGCAACGAGCCCGCGTGAGAGGCGGCGATCCCAGCTGCCGTCCAAAGTGTTGGCGCTCCCCTCCCGGCTCGCGGAGAGGGGCTGGGGGTGAGTGCGAGGAGCTTTAGCTTCGAGTGGTGCGCGCGCGGCAGGTGGAGGGCTCGAGGCTTTGCCGGCCGCACCCACCGCCTGCCCCTCCCTTGCAGGGACGGGGGTCTGTGCGGGTACTACTTTCGCCTTCGCCGACTTCAGCGGTGTGACCGTGGCGATCACACGTTTCCACAGCGCCGCTTCCTCGGGCGCCAATGTCCGCTTCACGGCGTCGGCGCCGCCGTCCGCCGCGCGAGCACGCCTTTGGGCAGCAACAGCCACGCCGTCCCACGCGCCGACATGCCGCCGGCGATCGCGCGCGCATCGTCGCCCGCCCCCCAGAAGGTATCGAAGCGATTGGCGCCCTTGATCGCGCCGCCGGTATCCTGCGCTACCCACAGGCCGGTGGCGTCGGTACGATCCATCGACAGGAACGCAGGCGCGCCGAGCGGCACGAATTTGGGATCCACGGCAGCGCTGACCCAGCCGGTCACCGGCAGCCCCATCGCGCCGAGCGGACCCGCGCCCGTCAGTTCCTTGAAGAACACGAAGCTCTTGTTCTCGCGCATGATCGCGCGGCCCTCCTCGGGGTGCGCGCGCAGATAGCCCATGATGCCTTGCATCGACGCCTGGCCCGGCCCGAGCAGGCCGCGATCGCGCATCAATTTGCCGATGCCGGTATAATCGCGGCCATTCTGCCCGGCATAGCCGATCCGCATCACGCCGCCGTCGGGCAACCGCAACCGGCCGGAGCCCTGGACCTGGAGGAAGAAAATCTCGACCGGATCATTGGCATAAGCGATCACCGGCGCGCGACCCTCGATTTTGCCATCCTCGATAGCGGTGCGGTCGAAATAGGGGACGAAGCGCTTCCCTTCGACGCGCCCGCGAATCTTCTTGCCCTTGAGGTCGTCGGAGAACAGCCCGAGATCGACGTCGATCAGATCGCTCGGCACGCCGTAGATCGGCACCTCGCAGCCGGCACGCCGTTCGCGGCAGCCATGGATTTCGGGCTCGTAATAGCCGGTGGCAAAGGCCTTGCCGTCGCCGATCTGCACCGTCTCGAAATACCGCACGAAGAATGCGCGCGCATCGCGTGCCGGCCAGTTGCCGGCACCCCGGCACGATTCCGCCCAGTCCGGCCCCTGAGTCAGCCCGGTGCTGTCGGTGCGCCGCTGGAGCGCCGAACAGCTCAGTCGATAGGCGGTCAGCGCCCGTTCGGCGCCTTCCTGGGTGATCGGCAGCGTATCGAGCGAAGGCCCGGCAACCATGCCCGAAGCGGCCGCGGTGCCGGCGCTCGCCGGTGCGGCGGGCGCCGGCACCGCAGCGAGCGGAATTGCGGGAGTCGGCTGCCGTGCCGGCAGATGCATCGGGGTTTCGGGAAGCTCGCGCGGTCGCGATATATCGCGAGATGGCGCCGGCAGCGGCGCAGGTGCCCGGCTCACCCCCGCCTCGGGCGGTACGATTCCGCCCGAACAGGCGCTCAACAGAGCCGCGGACGCGACTGCCCCCCACAGACGCATATTCGGCCCCTTATACTTCGTCGGTCTCGACCAGCTTCCAATTGGGATCGTCGTTGCGCAGGTTGCGCGCAAAGGTCCAGATGTCGTGCGTCTCGACTGCATCGGTCAGCGAACCTGCGACGAGGTTGCCGTCCTGGTCGCGCGTCACGGCGGCGATATCGGCGTCGAAGCGCACGGTGATCCGCGCCACCTTGCCCTCGACCGACGCGTCGGTGATCACCGCCCGCTCAATGACGACCAGCCGGTTGTCGAGCACATGGCCCGCTGCCTTGCGGTCGGCGATCGCCTCGGCGAAGCCGCCGCGGACGTCGTCCTCGACCAGCCAGCCGAGCGTCTCTTCGTCGCCCTTCCAGAAGGCTTCGAGGATCATCCGATAGGCCGACTTCGCACCTTCGACGAACTGGCCGACATCGAAGCTCGAATCCGCGGAGACCACCGCGCGCAGCCCGGTCTCGGCTCCAGCCTCGATCGGGCGGCCGGCGCCTTCGCGCACTTCGGGCGTGACGTCGATCGTCCGCGGCATCTGCGCGGGCGCAATGCGCTCTTCGGCGGGTTTGGGCAAAGCCTGCTCATGGCCCGTGCGCTTCCCGAGCACCGAATAGAGCCTGAGTGCCAGAAAGCCGGCGATCATTGCGAAGAGGATTACGTAAAAGAGTGACACTGAGCCTCCGAGCCTCGTTACCGAGATACATAGGCCTTCGCGCCGCGGGATACAAACATCCGCGAAAACGCCGCCCGATTGATGTCTCTTCGCGCCCCTGCTAGGCGCGCTGGCTGAACAAACGCGTCAGGTACGCGAAACTTTCCGGCAAAAGAGGAATCTTCGATGGCAGAGAACGACACGATCGCCGAATTCGGCGAGCCCGCAGCCAATGGCGCCGATACCGCGCCTGTCGCGGGTGTCCTGTCGCAATATGTGAAGGACCTGTCGTTCGAGAATCCGAACGCGCCGCAAGTCTATCAGTCGCAGACCGCGCCGGCGATCGACGTCCAGTTCAACATCGGCTCGGGCCAGGTCGGCGAAGACGTCTACGAAGTCGTGCTCAAGATCGACGTCAAGGCGCAGGCCGAGGACCAGACCGCGTTCGTCGTCGACCTGTCCTATGCCGGGCTGTTCGCGATCCGCAACGTGCCGCAGGATCAGATGGAACCCTTCCTGCTCGGCGAAGCGCCGCGCATACTGTTTCCGTTCGCGCGCCGCGTGATCGCCGATTGCGTGCGCGACGGCGGCTTCCCGCCGCTGATGCTCGAGCCGATCGACTTCACCGGCATCTACCTGCAGCAGCGCGCCCAGGCGGGCGGCGAGATGCAGGGCGAGATCGCAGGCAACGCCTGAAGCCCGGGGCGGGGAGTGACGCACATCATGCCAACTCCCCGCCGCGCACGCGCATGAAGCTCGCCCGCAGCCTCGGTTCGATCGGCGGGCTCACGCTGGCCAGCCGCGTGCTCGCTTTGGTCCGCGATTCGCTGCAGGCGACTTTCGTCGGCGCCAGTTTCGCGTCGGATGCGTTCCTCGTCGCGTTCCGCCTCCCCAACATGTTTCGCGCCTTCTTCGCGGAGGGCGCGTTCGCCTCCGCCTTCATCCCGATGTTCAATCGCAAGGTCGGCGAGAGCGACGGCGAACTCGCTCCCGCGCTGGCCTTCGCCGAGCGCGCGCTGGCGGTATTGTTCGTCTTCCTCGCGGTGATGACCGCAGTGATGCTCGCCGCTGCCTGGCCGCTCACCTGGGGCCTCGCCGGCGGCTTCGCAAAGCAGCACCCGACGCCGGATCAGTTCGCCTTCGCGGTTGAATTGTCGCGAATCACCATCCCCTATCTGATGCTGATCAGCCTTGCCTCCTTGCTGGGCGGCATCCTCAATTCGCTCGACAAATATTGGGTCAACGCCGCCGCGCCGATCCTGCTCAACATCGCCATGGTCTCCGCGCTGTTGTTCTTCCACGGCACCCCCGAAGAGACGGCGCGCGCGCAGGCGATCGCGGTCCCCCTGGGCGGCGTGCTCCAGCTCGGCTGGCTGTGGATCGCCTGCCGCGCCGCCGGAATCTCGCTAAAGCCGCGCCGTCCCCGCCTCGATCCCGAGATTCGCCGGCTGATGAAACTGATCCTCCCCGCCGCCGCCGGCGCCGGTGCGGTGCAGATCAACCTGATCGTCTCGACGGCGCTGGCGGGCGCGCTGCTCGCGGAAGGCTCGATCTCGTACATCTATTATGCCGACCGATTGAACCAGCTGCCGCTCGGCGTGATCGGCATCGGGCTCGGCACGATCCTGCTTCCGACGATCTCGAAACTGCTCGGCGCCAAGCGCGAGGCAGAGGCGATGGAGACGCAAAATCGCGGCATCGAACTCGCGCTCTTCCTCACGCTCCCCGCTACCGTCGCGTTCGTCGTTGCCGCCGAGCCGATCGTGCGCGGGCTGTTCCAGCACGGCCAGTTCAGCGCCGTCGACACCGCGCGCTGCGCCTGGGCGCTCTCTGCCTTCTCGATCGGCCTGCCGTCTTACGTGCTGGTCAAGGTGCTAACGCCGGGCTTCTTCGCCCGAGAAGACACGCGCACGCCGATGCGCTTCGCCACGATCTCGGTCGGAGTGAATCTGGCGCTCAACCTCGCACTGATCCCGCTCATCAAGCATATCGGCCCGCCGCTCGCCACGGCGATCGCGTCGACCGTCAATGTGTGGATGCTCTATCGCGCGCTCGGCAAGCGCGGCCATTTCGCCGCCGACGCGCAGCTCAAGCGCCGCATCCCCCGCCTCGCGCTCGCCGCGATCCTGATGGGGGCTGCGCTATTCGCGGGCGAGCGGCTTCTCGATCCCTATTTGACCGGCAGCATCCTGATGCGCTTCGCGGCGCTCAGCGTGCTGGTCGGCGCGGGCGGGGCGATCTATGTCGTCGCCTGCTTCGTCACCCGGGCCTATCGCCTGAGCGATTTGAAGGCCCTGATCCGCCGCAAAGCCCAGGCGGCACCCAAGGAGTGAACATGCGCGTCGTTTCCGGCATCCAGACCACCGGCAATCTCCACCTCGGAAACTATCTCGGGGCGATCCGGCAATGGGTGGCGATGCAGGACACCCAGGAAAAGAATGGGGGCGAGTGCCTGTTCTTCCTCGCCGACCTGCACGCGCTGACCAGCAACGTCACCCCGCAGGAACTGGCGAACTCGACGATCGAGATGGCCGCGACCTTGCTCGCCGCAGGAATCGACGACCGCGCGATCCTGTTCAACCAGTCGCGTGTCCCCGCGCATTCGGAGCTGTGCTGGATCCTTCAGGGTACTGCCCGGATGGGCTGGCTCAACCGCATGACCCAGTGGAAGGACAAGGCCGGCAAGAATCGCGAAGGCGCCAGCGTCGGCCTGTTCACCTACCCGGTGCTCCAGGCGGCAGACATCCTCGTCTATCGAGCGACGCACGTGCCGGTGGGCGAGGACCAGAAGCAGCATCTCGAGCTGGCACGCGACGTGGCGACCAAGTTCAACACCGATTTCGGCGTCGACTTGTTCCCGCTGCCCGAGCCGTTGATCAGCAAGGCCGCGCCGCGGATCATGAGCTTGCGCGACGGCGGCGCCAAGATGTCCAAGTCCGATCCTTCTGACATGAGCCGGATCAACCTGATCGACGACGACGACACGATCGCCGCCAAGATCCGCAAATCGAAGTCCGATGCCGACCTGTTGCCCGACAGTTTCGACGCGCTGGCCGGGCGCCCGGAGGCGAAGAATCTCGTGACGATCTATGCCGCGCTCGCCGAACGCGAACCGCAAGCGGTGATCGAGGAATTCGCGGGGCAAGGCTTCGGCGCGTTCAAACCGGCGCTGGCAGACCTCGCAGTCTCAGTGCTCGCCCCGGTCCGCGATCGATTGAAGCGGTTGCTCGATGATCGCAGTGCAGTCGGCGCCCAGCTCGCCAGGGGCGCCGAACGCGCGCAGGCGCTTGCCGCGCCGACGCTCAAGGCGGCACAACAGGCAGTGGGGTTGCAGGTCTGACCTATCCTCGTCATCCCGGCGAAAGCCGGGATCTCGGGCGAAGGCGCGATAGGGCCTGAGATCCCGGCGTCGCCGGGATGACCCAGGAGAAGGAGACGGCGATGTTCGGCACGAAGAGGATCATAGGATTCAGTGCGCTGGCGCTTCTGGCCCTCACGGCGCAGACCACCCCTGATCCGCACCGGCCGGCGCCGACCCTCGACTCCACCGCTCCCGCGCTCCCGCCGCTGAAGCGCCCGGCGATCCTGATCTTCAGCAAGACCAACAGCTACCGCCACGATTCGATTCCCGCCGCCACGGCGGCGATCGCAAAGCTCGTCCGCGCCCGCGGCTGGAGTGTTTACACCACCGAGAATGCGGCGATCTTCAACCCTGCGCAGCTCGCCCGCTTCGACGCGTTGATCTTCGCCAGCGCCACCGGCGATCTGTTCACTCCCGATCAGCGCGCCGCCTTCCAGAAGTACCTCGCCGGGGGCCGTGGTTTTGTCGGCCTGCACGCCGCCGGCGACGGCAGCCACCCGGCCTGGTATCAGGAACTGCTCGGCTATGGCGGCTATACCGGCCACCCCGGTGGCGGCGACCAGTTCCAGCAATCGCAGCTGATCCTGCTCGATCGCTCCCATCCGGCGACCCGGCATCTGCCGCCGCGCTGGCGCTGGACCGAGGAATATTACGCCTGGCAGGCCCCGCTCCGCGCCGATGCGCATATCCTCGCGCGGCTCGACGAGACCGGCATGCGGCTCGAGCCGAAACACACCATGGGCGAAAAGCACGCGATGATCTGGTGGCGCTGCGAAGGCAAAGCCCGGATCTTCTACTCCGCGCTCGGCCACAAACCCGAGGCCTTCGCCGATCCCGCCCATCTCAAGATGATCGACGGCGCGATTACCTGGGCCGCACGCAAATCGGGCAAAGGCTGCGATTGATCGAAAGCTGACCACGCGAGGAAACGCACGCCCGGTTGCCGCGTTACCCCACCACCAAGGAAGCGCGCCGAGGCGCTCCTGCGTGAGGGCGCTGTGATGCGTAAGCAAGTTAGTCTGATGCTGATTCCGCTGCTGGCCCTTGCTTCATGCGGCGGCGGAGGCAGCGATGGCGGCGGCACGATCGTTCCTCCGCCGATCGACACACCTGGACCGACTCCGACGCCCACCCCAGTCCCGGTCCCCTTCCCGACGCCCACCCCGGTGCCGGGCGACTTCTTCACTGCAGCCGCAGCGCTCTACACCAATGCGCCCGACATCACGGCGTGCCAGCCCGGGCTGCTCAAGCCGGTAGTGACCAGCCAAGTGCTGCAGACGCTCAACGCGGTCCGCGCGCTCCACCGCCTGCCCGCCGTCGCCTATTCGCCCGCCGACGAGCCCGGCGCACAGCAATCGGCGCTGATGCAGGCAGCCAACGCCCAGCTCAGCCACACGCCGCCGACCAGCTGGCGCTGCTACACCGCCGCCGGCGCCGCAGCCTCGGGCTCGAGCAATCTCTATGGCGGCACCGGCCCCGGACTCGGTTTCTTCACCGACGAGCAGATCATCGCCGGCTGGCTCACCGAGGTGCAGAACATCGTCGCCGAGAATGTCGGGCATCGCCGCTGGCTGCTCGATCCGTTTCTCGGCTCGGTAGCCTATGGCCGCGTCGCCGGACGCTACCAGACCAGCAGCCGTGCCGATGCCGCCGCGATGAAGGTGTTCGACACTGCCGGCCCGGCGGGGCCGACCGGTCCGCTCCCCGATTACGTCGCCTGGCCGTTCGAGGATTATCCCGCGCGCCTGTTCGACCCGCGCGCCTTGCTCTCGTTCGGCGTGATCTCGAACAAGACCAGCAAATGGGGCAACACCAATGTCGATTTCTCGAACGCCGCGATCACCGTCCGCCAGCGCGGCGGCGCGACGCTCACCGTCTCGCGCATCGCGTACGATACGCAGGGCTACGGTCTACCCAACAACATCCAGTTCGCCGTGAGCGGGCTAACGACGAATATCTATTACGACGTGACGATCGATCGGGTGAATGTCGGCGGAATCCAGCGCAGCTACAGCTACTTCTTCCGGATCGTGCCCTAAGCCAATGAAGACAATCGGGGTGGAGGCGTGACCATAGCGTTTGCCCCGCTCTCATCTCCTCCACCCCGCCCCCACCCATAGGGTGGAGAGCCGCCTCGCATGGAGGCGGAACTTGTGCGCTCAGCCTTCGCCCGGCGGCGAAGCCGCTCAGCCCTCGAGCGAGCGCATCAGCGTGCGGACCGCGCCATCGATCTCGACATCCTTGCCGCGCAGTTCCTCGATCCGCCGCACCGCGTGGATCACGGTCGAATGGTCACGATTGCCGAACTTGCGGCCAATCTCGGGCAATGAGCGCGTGGTGAGGCGCTTCGCAAGATACATCGCGATCTGGCGCGGACGCGCGATCGCAACCGCACGGCGTTCCGAAATCAGGTCGATCTGCTTGACTTCGAAATGCGAGGATACCGCGCGCTGGATTTCGTCGATGGTGATCCGCCGCTGGGCGTTGCGCAGCACCTCGCCGAGCGTCGCCACCGCGAAGTCGATCGTGATCGTCTCGTTCGACAGGTTGGCATAAGCCACCAGCCGGTTGAGCGCACCTTCGAGCTCGCGGACGTTCGACGTGATCCGCGCCGCCAGCAGATCGATGACCTCGTCGGGCATGTCCACCGCGGGCATGTCCTCGAGCTTGCGCACGACGATCGCGCGGCGTAGCTCGAGCTCGGCAGGCTTGATGTCCGCCACCAGCCCCGAGCCGAGCCGGCCGGCAAGCCGCGGCTCGAAGCCCTCGAGCGCCTGCGGCGCGCGATCGGCGGCGATCACCAGCCTCTTGCCCGACGACATGAACTCGTTGACGGTGTGGAAGAACTCTTCCTGCGTCGCGTCCTTGCCGCCGATGAACTGAAGGTCGTCGATCATCAGCAGATCGACCGAGCGCAGCCGCGTCTTGAACGCGTGGGTGTCCTTGTTGCGTAGCGCCTGGACGAACTCGAACATGAACCGCTCGGCAGTAACGTAGATCGCCGTCGCTTCCGGGTTCGCCTCGAGAAAGGCGTGACCGAGCGCGTGCATCAAATGCGTCTTGCCCTGACCGGTGCCGGCATGAAGGTAGAGCGGGCTGAACTGGGGCATGCCCGGCTGCGCCGCTGCCTTCGCCGCGTTGAAAGCGACGCGATTGGCCGAATCGACGACGAATCGCTCGAAAGTGAAGCGCGGATCGAAGGTCGGGCGCTCGCCCTGCGGCAACACCGCGGGCACCGCTTCGGGCCCCGCCTTCAATACCCGCTTGGGCTCGTCGGCCATCGTCTCGATGGTGACGCTCACCACATCGGGCAGCACTGCGCGGAATTCGAGCAGCATGCGCTCGGAATAGTGATTCTTTACCCACTGGGTCATGAAGGACGAGGGCAGGCCCAGCCGCACGGCTTCACTGGTCGAGCCGTCGATCAGCACCACCGGCTTGAGCCACTGGTCGAACAGACGCTGGCCCGCAGAGCGCCGCAGGTTGCCGCGCACATGGCTCCACGCCTTGGTGACTGCCTCCAT